>NZ_JABFVK010000029.1 GCF_013362815.1 Hamadaea sp.
ACTCATCGCCCTGATCCGACTCCACCTCGGCGGATACGAAATCACCCTTCCCGGCCGAACCTGACCCACACATACAGCACAAGAGCCACTATCGGGCATGATCAATCGGCGTGTCGTGTCCCGATGGCCCTGATCGTTCCCGCGAAAGCATGATCAGCACCCCGTCGAGGGACGGCGCGGGCGGCGCAGTGACCCGGGAGACGGCGTACGTCTAGACTGCGGTGGTTGCGCGGGAGTGGCGGAATTGGCAGACGCCCCGGTTTTAGGTACCGGTGCCTTCGGGCGTGGGGGTTCGAGTCCCCCCTTCCGCACTATTCGAGCAGCTCGGCGCCATGCGTCGCGAACAGCTCACGAAGGTCGCCTCGATCCGGCGCATGAAGCGAGAACGATGTTCGACCCGGTCGGCGCCAGTATCCGTCTGGCGAGGCTCGCGTTGTGCACGTCCAGCGACATCCCCCGAACGGTAGCAACAGAATTCGGTCGCGCGGGTTCACGCGATCCGAAAGGCTGCCGAGGTGGCAGTCGTATACCTCGTCCAGCACGCCGAAAAGCAGTCCGAGCCGGGCGATCCGCCACTGACCGATCGCGGCCGCGAGCAGGCGATCCGGACCGCCGAGCTGCTGCGGCAGCACAACGTCTGCGCCGTCTACAGCAGTCCGCTCATACGCGCGATGCAGACCGCTCAGCCCATCGCCGAAGCCGTCGGCGTCGAGGTACGCCCTGATCGGCGGCTGGCCGAGCGGATGAACTGGGACGGCCGGCAGCCGCTTGCGGAGTTCCTCGCGGAATGGGAACGGGCGACGCGCGTACGCGATTTCGTGCCGTCCTCCGGTGATTCGTCGCATCGGACCGCCGCCCGGATGATCGCGTTCCTGCAGTCTGTTACCGAGGCGCGTGGCCCCGTCGTCGCAGTGAGCCACGGCGGTGCCACCTCCGACATGCTGCGTACGCTTCTCGGGGATGACGCCGTTCCGAGGTCCCTGCTGGAGAAGGGCGTCCCCGCATGTGCGATCACTACGCTGGAGGAATCACGAGTACTCCACATTGCCCAGACGGCACACCTGCTATGAACCGTGCATTCCGGCTCGAACGTCATGACGTCGTCTCCGGCCGGCTGGCCGCTCTATCCGACCAGCAGCTCATGGCCATGCTCGGCGAAGCCACCCCGGGTGCTGTCGGCATCGGCGGGGCTACGGCGACCGTCGACGTCGATGGCGTACGGGTCTTCGTGAAGCAGGTGCCGCTCACAGATCTCGAGCGACAGCCCGAGCACGTGGGATCCACGGCGAATTTGTTCGACCTGCCGATGTACTACCACTATGGGCTCGGCTCGGCTGGTTTCGGCGTGTGGCGCGAAGTAGCGGTGCACACCATGACGACGCGCTGGGTATTGGCGGACGAGTTCGCCGGCTTCCCGCTCGTGTATCACTGGCGAGTGCTTCCGCGTTCGCCGGTGACGCCGGACCCGGAAGACAACGAACGAATAGTCGCGCGGTGGGGCGGTTCGACGGCGGTACGCAGGCGGCTCACTGCGATCGATCAGGCTTCCGCCAGCGTGGCACTGTTCATGGAGCACATTCCGTACTCGGTGCACTCCTGGCTGACTGAGCAGACGGCTGTCGGAGGGCAGACCGCCGCCGTGGCGTACCAGATGGTGGAGCGAGAGATCAACGCGGGCATCGCGTTCATGGGTTCCCGCGGCCTGGCGCACTTCGACGCGCATTTCCTCAATCTGCTGACCGATGGCGATCGCGTGTACTTCGCGGACTTCGGGCTGGCGATGAGCGACACGTTCGATCTCGAGCCGGCTGAGCGCTCGTTCCTTCGCGAGCATGCCGGCTATGACCGTGGTCATTCGGCGACCCATTTCACCCACTGGCTGATCAGCAATCTGGCTGGAGTGCCCTGGGGAGAGGCCGACGACCACCTTCGCGCGCACGCCGGTGGCCTGGACCTGCCGGAGATTGCCGCCGGCATCGTCGGGCGGAATCGCGACGTCGCCGTCACGATGGGCCGGTTCTATCGTGATCTCCGGACGGTGGGCTTGGAGACACCCTTCCCAGCGGAGGAGCTTGCCACGATGGAACGGCGAGCTGACGGAAGCTAGCTGAAGGTGCGGTCGAATCGGGGTAGCGTCGGCCGGCGTTCGCTCGCCCAATGCGCCTAGCTGTCGAAGCTCGGCGGCGGTGGCGGGACCGGAGCATAGGTGAGTTACCCGCGCCGGGTAGGTCGACAGTCAGAAACAGCGTGGGCGTGGATCTCACCGGCACACGGTGCCAGTCCGTCTCGTCGCTTGCCGACCGGGTTTCCCTGGCCCGGCGGACGCCTACACCGTCCGATATCGACGGTGCGCTTCAAGATCGGTATAGTACGCCCGCACCGGCCCATAAGGAGCGTAGTCAACGGCGGTCCAGGCCGAGCAGACGTCCGATCTGGAGGTTCCGAAGCTTGAAAGCACGTGTCTTCTCCGCACTGACGGCACTGTCCGTCGTGGGCGCGGTCCTGACCCTGTCCGACAGGCCCGCGGCCGCGGATCCGCCCTGGCCGACCGCACCACCGGCCGCGATCTGCGGCAACGCCGGCGTCCTGACCGGGCCTTCCGCTCCGCCGACCGGCGCCATCACCGTCCCGGCCGGGGACAACAGCGCCTTCGACTTCAACCAGCCCGGCGCGACGTTCTGGTTCGCGCCCGGAACGCACACCCTCGCCGACGATCTCTACGGCCAGATCAGCGCCAAGCCCGGCACCAGCTACATCGGCGGTCCCGGCGCGATCCTCGACGGCCGGAACATCAACTTGTACGCCTTCACCGGCGACGTTGCGGGCGTGACCATCAAGTATTTGACGGTGAAGAACTTCGGCCGTGGTTTGGACAACCAGAACGAAGGCGTCGTCAACCACGACTCCGGTTCGAACTGGGTGATCCAGTACAACACCGTGATCGACAACGACGGAGCGGGCGTCTTCCTCGGCAGCGGCGACATCGTGTCCTACAACTGTCTGAAGGACAACGGGCAGTACGGCTTCAGCATGTTCAAGATGCCGATCGAGGGTGACTCGGCGATCAAGAACATCGTCTTGGACCACAACGAGATCGCCGGCAACAACACCGACGACTGGGAGAGCCGGATCTCCGGCTGCGGCTGTACGGGCGGCGGCAAATTCTGGGATGTCAACGGCGCGACCGTGACCAACAACTACGTGCACGACAACAAGAGCACGGGCCTCTGGGCGGACACGAACAACATCGACTTCCTGTTCGAGGGCAACTTCATCGACCACAACGACGGTGAAGGCATCTGGTACGAGATCAGCTACAACGCCACGATGCGCAACAACACCCTGACGCGTAACGCCTGGGTGAGCGGCAACAACAACCTGGGCTCGCCCGGGCCGGCCATCTACCTGTCGGAGTCGGGCGGCGACGCGCGCCTGGCGAGCACGGTGAGCGGGGCTGCCGCCATCCGCATCTACGACAACCTGATCCAGGACAACTTCTCCGGTGTCTCGATCTACGAGAACGCCAACCGGTTCTGCAATTCCAACGGCAACACCAGCACGGGGTATTGCACGCCGTTCATCACGCCGACGCTCATCCCCGAGCCGCACGACAGCGCGTACGCGAACCCGATCAACAACACCCATCCCTGCTTCACGAACATCACGAGCGAGCCATATCTGACCGATTGCCGGTGGCACGCCAAGAACATCGAGGTCAGGAACAACGAGTTCCGCTTCGACAGCTCCGTCGTCCCCTGCGCCGGCAGCTACTGCGGCGTACAGGCGCTGATGGCGACCGGTGCGGACAACTTGCTGTGGTCTCCGTACACCGTCGCCGGCGTACAGAACGCCGTGATGTTCACCAACAACAACTCGTTCCACGACAACCAGTACTTCGGCAACTGGCGATTCGCGAAGGCGTACGGCGACACGATCGCGTTCAACGCGTGGCGTACCGCACCGTTCAATCAGGATGCGGGCAGCACGTTCGACGGTGACCAGGGCGGTACGCCCTCGAATCCCTCGGCCAGTGACCTGGACGCGGACACGGCGACGTTGGAAGGGTCGATCGGCCAGTGGCAGGACTGGTACGCAGAAACCGCGTCGCGTTCGGCCGATGCGAAGCACAGTGGCAGCTACGGCTTGCGAGTCGACGTGACCGCAGCGAACGGCTGGGGTGTGCAGACCGGCAACTGGCCTGGTTTCGCGTCCTCCCCGGGCATCAAGAAGATCAGCCTGTGGGGCAAGCTCGGGTCGGGGACGAACCTTCAGCCCAAGATGACGGTCAAGTGGCTGGACGCGAGCGCGGCAGTGTTGCGATCCGACGAGGTAGTGCTGCCGGTACTGACCACTACGTGGCAGTCGGCCTCGGCGCTCGTCGACGCCCCAGTGGGAACCGCTAACGCACTAGTGGCGCTCCACGGCGCGGGCAGTGCCGGTGACTACCTGTACTTGGACGATTTCGTCGTCGGCAACGCGCCGAACCTCCTGGACGCCGACACGGCGGGAGCCGGATCGACCGTCGGACAGTGGCAGTCCTGGTACTCCGCGAACGTCGCCGCCGTTACGCAGGAGGCGCACTCCGGCTCCGGCAGTCTCTGCGTCACGGTCACGGATTCTTGGGGCTGGGCGCTGTCGCTCGCCAATTGGCCGGGCTTCACGACCGGAGCCGGAGCCAAGCGCATCAGCTTCTGGGGCAAGCAGGGAGCCGGGTCCGTTGCGAGTGTGACACTGCGGGTGAAGTGGCTGGATGCGAGCCAGACACTGCTGCAGACCGACCTCGTGCCGATCACCGCATTGAGCACGAGTTGGCAGCAGGCGACCAGCGACGTCACCGCCCCTACCGGTACGGCGACCGCGCTCCTCGAGATCTACAGCACCTCGGGTGCTCCGAACGACAGCCTCTACCTGGACGACCTGTTGATCACGGATGTTGTGTGACCAGCTGACCGGCTGACCGTCGGCACCAGCGAGATCCTGGTGCCGACGGTCGGCAAACCCTCAATGGCCGCCGGGAGCCCCGTGGGCGCTGTTGTCCGCCCGCGCCGGGAGCAGCAACGCCGTGATGATCACGCCGACGGACAGCACCACGCCGATGATGAACGCGAGCCGCATGCCGTCCAGATTGGCGGCCACCGTCGCGACGCCTTGTGCCTTCAACGAGTCGGCTCGCGCGCTCATCACCGTGATCACGAGCGCAGTCCCGAAAGCCGCTGCGACCTGCTGCAGAGTGCCCAGGATCGAGCTGCCGTGCGAGTAAAGGGCCGGCGGAACCGCGCCGAGGCCCAAGGTGAAGACCGGCGTGAAGGTGGCGGCGAGGCCCACCATCAGCAACGCGTGCAGCCCGAGGAGCTGCCAGTAGGGCATGGTCATGGAGACCTGGGTGAATCCGGCGAGTGACGCGGTGATCGCGATCGCGCCGGGGATGACCAGGACCCGGCCGCCGAACTTGTCGAACAGGCGGCCCACGGTCGGCCCGAGCAGGCCCATCGCCAGACCGCCGGGCATCACGAGCAGCCCGGTCTGCAGGGCGGTGAGCTCGCGTACGTTCTGCAGGTAGAGCGGCAGCAGGATCATCGAGCCGAGCATCGCCATGAAGGCGACCGACATCAGGGTCAGCCCGACCGTGTAGGTCCGGTGCTTGAGCGTACGCAGATCCATCAACGGCGTACCGGTCTTCTGCAGCGACAGCTGGCGGAAGACGAAGACGGCGATGCAGGCCAGACCGGCACCGACGATGCCCGTGGCCAGCCCGACGTTGCCACCCTGAAACCGGCTGAGCCCGTAGACCAGGCCGCCGAACCCGAGCGCGGCGAGCGCGACGCTCATCCAGTCGATGGTGCTGACCTGCGGCTCGCCCACGTTCTTGAGCTGCCGCATCCCGCCCCAGGTGATCAGCCCGGCGATGGGCAGCACCACGGCGAAGAGCAAGCGCCAGGACCCGAAGTTGAGGATCACTCCCGCGATCGCCGGGCCCATGGCGGGCGCGACCGAGATGGCCAGGGTGACGTTGCCCATCACCTTGCCGCGGTCCTGCTCCGGCACCACGTGCATGAGGGTGGTCATCAGCAGCGGCATCATCACCGCTGTGCCGGAAGCTTGAATGATGCGCGCGCCGAGGAGCACGCCGAAGGTCGGCGCGACGATGGCCAGCGCAGTGCCGAGGAGGAACAGACCCATAGCCGTGGCGTATGCGGTGCGAGTGGACACGCGCTGCAAGAACCAGCCCGTGATCGGGATGACCGCCGCCATGGTCAGCATGAAGGCGGTCGACAGCCATTGCGCGGTCTGCTCGGTGATGCTCAACGCGGTCATCAGCCTCGGGATCGCGTTGATCATGATCGTCTCGTTGAGGATGACGACGAACGTCGCCAGCACGAGCAGGCGAATCACCGGAGGCGTGCGACCCGAGATCGTGGAAGGCGTGGGGATGACAGGTGACTCAAGCTGCTGGACAGGCACGGTACCTCGATCAGAGTTGTCGGTCAGAACATGGTCGGCGGTCGTGCTGACAATCGTTGCCATACCAAGACTGACGGAACCCACCGACAAAACTCATCGGCCGTGCCCGTGCCAATTCCCGATCAGGTGATGTCGCGGCGGCGGTTGAGCACGATGCCGATGGCGCCGGCGACGACCGACCAGCCGGTCAGGACCAGTACGCCGACCCACCACGACGCAGCCTCCGGGTACAGCTTCTCCGGCGAGACCATGACCTGCGAGGCGATGGAGGGCATGACGACGGCGGAGGTCAGCACCCAGTCGCCGTGGATGAGATAGGCCCGGATCAGGTTGAACACGCCGATCCCGCCGATGAAGCCGCCGAGGTAGATCAGCATCGCGGTGACGACCACCCCGATCTGGCTGTGGATCAGCGTACCGAGCCCGAAGCCGAGCAGTGCCCAGAGCAGGTACGCGACCAGGTTGAAGATGATCGCCCGTTGCACCGGCCATTCGGTCAGCGAGTTGGTCAGCCCGATGTTGTGGAAGAAGATCAGGCCGGCCACGAAGGACAGCGCCCGCGACAGGAGCCAGAAGAAGAGACCGAGGCCGAGCACTGCCAGCAGCTTGCCGAACACCACCCGCGTACGCTGCGGGGTCGTCAGAAACGTGGCGGTCGCAGTCTGATACTGGAACTCGTTCGTGATGACGAGGGCGCCCATCAGCATCACCAACAGCAGGCCGAAGAACTGACCGCTGGTGAAGATGTTCCCGGCCGCGGTTGTCGCCTGGAGATGCAGATCGTGCAGCTGAGCGAACTCGGCTTGGGCCTGGGCGAGCTCAGCCGCACTCAGGCCGCGGCCCGGTCGGAACACCGCAGCGGTGTCGCGTGCCCGGGAGATGTGCTCGGCGGCCTCGGCCATGTTGATCCATAGCGCCAGCCCGGTGAACGCGGTCGAGGCGATGCCGAACAGCCACCACGCGTTGGTGGTGGCGATCTTGCGGATCTCGCTGCGGACGAGCCGGAGCCCCGGCACGCCGACGTGCGGAATCACCGGCCGGTCCGCGGCCTGCGGCGGTTGGAGGGTCGCGGTCATCGGATGTCTGCCTTTCCGGCCGTCAGCTGGAGGAACACGTTCTCGAGGTCGGGGCGCTCCACGGTCAGCTCGTGGATCTCAGCACCCACCCGAAGGGCAGCAGCGCCGATCGTTGGCCCGTCCGCGCCGACGATGCGGAGCGCGCCGCCGTCGATCGGCGAAGCCGTGACCGTCGAGCCGAGCTCCGCGATGAGCGCCTCCGGAGACGGCGTACGCACAAGCATCTGCGCACCGCCCGCCGAATCGATGACCTCGGCGACCGGACCCTGCCGGACCAGCTTCCCCGCCGCGATGATCACTACGTCGTCGGCGAGGAGCTCCATTTCGGAGAGCAGATGGCTGGACACGAGAACGGTCCGGCCCTCGTCCGCGAGCGACCTGAGCAGGTCCCGCATCCAGCGGATGCCTTCCGGGTCCAGCCCGTTCGCCGGCTCGTCCAGGATGAGCACGTCCGGATCGCCGAGCAGCGCCGCGGCGATGCCCAGTCGCTGTCGCATGCCGAGCGAGTACCCCTTGAACTTGCGATCCGCGGCCGGTGTCAGCCCGACCGCCGTGAGCACGTCGTCGGCGCGGCTGATCGGTATCCCCGCCGCGTCGCACAACATGCGCAGGTGATTGCGGCCGGTGCGGCCCCGGTGCGCGCCCGACGCCTCCAGGAGCCCGCCGACCTTGCGGATCGGATCGACGAGGTCGGCGTAGCGCCGGCCGCCGATCGTCGCCGACCCCGCTGTGGGCCGGACCAGGTTCAGCACCATACGCAGCGTCGTCGTCTTCCCCGCGCCGTTCGGCCCCAGGAAACCGGTGACCCGGCCGGGGCTCACGGCGAACGACAAGTCGTCGACCGCGCGCACGTTCTTGTAGACCTTGGTCAGTCCCTCGACTGCGATTCCACCGTCGGCCATCGACCAGCTCCCCGGATCGTCAATACATAGAAGCGTCATGCATCGTAGTTCTAGGTATTGAATCCGCGCAAGCTGCTCAGCGAAGGATCGCCTCGACGAAGTCGGCGCCCAGCCTGGCGCAGACCATGAGATCCAGCTGGTAGAGCACGTACCGGCCGCGTCGGCTCGTCGTCAGCAACCCGGCCTGTTTGAGCACGGCCAGGTGCCGGGAAACCTCGGGCGGCGTCAGCTGCCACGCTTCGGCGAGCTCGCCGGTGGTGTGCGAGCCGCGGGCCAGGGTGCGCGCGAGGCGTCGCCGCACGGGGTGCGCAAGCGCGTCGATCCGCTGCTGCACGAGGTCCAGCGGCACGGGATGAGGCAGGCTCGCGTCGGCCACCGGGTACTGGATCACCGGCCGCCAGCCGGGCGCATGCACCACCAGCAGGTGGGGACGCCCGAAGGCCGTGGGGATGAAGGTCATTCCGCTGTTGTACGCAGTGGTCGCGTCGTCCTGAAGCTTGTCGATGACGATCCGGTCGCCGTGTAGTGAGACCGACGGGGAGATCGCGTCGAGCATCGCCGGGAGTCCATGGCGCGCGAGCAGATCCGCCTTCTGGCGGGAGTCGGCCGCCAGCTGATGCTGCACCCGCGCCCAGGAATCCGCGAAGAACGCCTGCTCGGAGTCCTCGAGCAGGCGACGTACCCAAGCGCGTACCCGGGGCGGATCGGCGAGCAGGCGCTCGGCGAACTCGGCCTGCCGCGGACCACGGGCCAACGCCAGCTCGAGTGCCTTCTCGCGGGAGAACAGCCGGTGCAACGGCGTCGAACCGCAACTAGTGGTGATCAGCGCCGCGAACACATACGTCTCGTCGTCGAGCCGATCGATCTCGTCCAGCTCCTCGGCCAGCGTGGCCCGTGGCCTGCCGGGCACGAAGAAGTCGGCCCGCGACGACCGCCAGAGAAAGTCCGCCTCGATCAAGCGTTCGCTGAGCTCCGGCTTCAGCGAGGCGGAGGTGGCCGCGATCCAGCCGTGGAGTGCCGGGTGATGAGCCGGTTCGGAGAGCGCGTGCAGCATCGCCGTCAGCTCCGCCAACGGAGATGGCGCGAAGACGAAGCGCTCCGGCGGGACGCCGGTGATGTCGATCGAGAGGGCCACGCCGCCAATGATGCTCCGGTACGCGACGCGGCGGCCCGTCGATTGACGATCTCCGTCAACCCGCGGGCGTCCCCGGCTCCACGTGCGGAGAGTCGACTGCGTGCGGAGATATCTGGTGGCCCTGATGGTCGATTCGGTGGGCGGCGGGATGTTACGCCCATTCCTGCTGCTGTACGGAGTGACGGTGCTCGGGTTGGGAGTCGGCGAGGCGGGCATCGCGTTGTCGGCAGGCTTACTGGCGGGACTCGGCGTACTCCCGTTCCTGGGACGCTGGATCGACCACGGCGCGCGGTCGATGGCGGTCGCAGCGACATTGTTCGTACGCGTCGTCGGCGTGACGGCGCTGTTGACGGGACGCGGATTCGTCGCCTTCGCCGTGGCGTCAGTGCTGCTGGGCGTCGGCGGTCAGGCCTTCCCAGCTGCGCACGCGGCCGTGATCGCGGCGCTCAAGCAGGGGCGCGACCGGGACGCCGCGCTCGCCATGACGCGATCGGTACGCAACGCGGGAATGGGCGTGGGTGCGCTCCTCGCGACGATCGCCGTGGCCGGGGGCGGACGGCGTCTGAACGAGATCCTGATCGTCACTTCCCTGGCCTTCCTCGCCGCCGGGCTGCTAGCGCTCTCGACGAGAGTCACCGCCGGGGAGATCCGTCACGATCCCAGCCTCCACCAAGCACCTGGTATGGCCCGGCTGCTCGTCGCCAACCTGCCCTTCGCCATGTGCTTCAGTGTGCTCGAGGTGGTGCTTCCGGCACTCCTGGTGACCAGGATGCAGGCGGACACTGCCTGGCCGGCCGCGCTTTTCGTGGGCAACACGGTGCTCGTGATCCTTTGCCAGGTGCCCATCGTCAAGCGGCTGTCGACCTGGGCCCGCAGTACGGTCTTCGCCGCTTCGGGGTTCGTGCTGGCGTTGTCCTATCTGGGCTTCTGGTGGGGCGAAACGATGGGCGCGATCGCCGTCGCCGCAGTCGGCGTCGTCTACACGATGGGCGAGATCCTCTACACCGGAAGCGGAACCGCCCTGGTGATCGCGAGTACGCCGCCCGCACAACTGGGCCGTGCACTGGTGCGCTTCCAGCTCTCCACCGGACTCGGCATGGCTTTCGCTCCGGCTGCCCTGACCGCTCTACTGGAGATCGGCCCAGGCGTACTGTGGCCCAGCCTCAGCGTGGCCACCCTTGCCGGGTCGCTCGCCATCGCCTGGCGGCGTCCTGCTCTGCCAACGCCCCGCCCGATCCACGTCGCCGCCGTTTCCGGCCACAGCGTCGCCGCGACACGGGACAATGTCGGGGTGAGCAGAAAGGCAGCCACATGACCTTCGAGCTGAGCCTCGACGTCGCCGCGCCACCGGCCAGGGTGTTCGACTTCGTCGCCGACTTCACCACGACTCCGCAGTGGTACTCCGCAGTGAAGCGTGTCGAGCGCGTCGAAGGAGCGGGCGGCCTCGGCACCCGATACGAGGTGCACCGGGACTTACCCGGCGGAGCTGCGGTCAACGATGTGGCGATCACCAGCTACGCAGACGGTGACGAGGTCACGTTCACGTCGCTTAGCGGGCCGACTCCATTCGTCTACCGCTATCGGGTACAGCCCACGGCCGGCGCGACGCGACTCGTCCTGGAAGGCACGATCAGCGGCTCCGGGCTCTCCGGCCCAGCCTCCCTGCTCGCGCCGCTGGCTGAGCGGCTTTTCAAGCGCGGGATGCGGGACAACCTCGGCACGCTGAAGCGCCTCCTGGAGCGATAGCAACGCTCCGCTAGCCGAGATCCGACGCAACGGCGGCACGCGGACGTCCGTCTGCTCAGTGGACGTTCACGACGACCTTGCCGAGAGCGTGTCCCTCGCCCACCCAGGCCAGCGCCTGGGGCACCTCGTCGAGGGTGAAGGTGCGGTCGACGTGGATGCGAAGATCGCCGGCTACGCAGAGCTCGGCAATCGGCTCGAAGTGCGTCGGCCCCTCCTTGACAGCGAGTACGCCCAGTCGGCGGTGCGTGAGCAGGCCCATCACCGAGCCGATCGTCAGTACGCGCAGCAGCGCACGTACCGATCCGCCCACGCATCGATAACGGCCACCGGGAGCCAATGCCCGCCGGTATGCGAACACCGACCGGTGCGCGACCAGGTCGAGGATGAGATCGTAGGGGCCGCTGCGGGTGAAGTCTTCGCCGCGGTAGTCGATCACCCGGTCCGCGCCGACCGATCGCATGAAGTCGAGCTTGTCGGCGTTGTCGACGCCGGTCACCTCAGCGCCGAGTCGCTTGGCCAGCTGGATCGCGAACGAACCCGAGCCGCCACCGGCACCGTTGATCAGGACTCGTTGTCCAGCCGTGGTGCCGTCGACGCCCTGCCGCGCGATGACGCCCGCTTGCGGAATCGTCGACGCCTCGGTGAACGTCAACGCCGAGGGCTTATGGGCCAGCGCCGATTCCGGGGCGATCGCGTACTCGGCGAAGCCGCCCTTGAGCATGAGGTTGTCGCCGTACACCTCGTCACCTGGCCGGAACCGAGAGACGGTTGGGCCGACCGCGTCGACCCAACCGGCGATGTCCGAGCCGAGAATCCGGCGTGCCGGAAAGCGCAGACCGCCGATGCGTGAATACAGCGGCGAGCCTCGTAGGGTCTCCCAATCGCTGAGATTGACCGAGGTCGCCGCGACCTTGACGAGCACCTGCCCGACGCCCGGAGCCGGCCGGGGAACGTTCTCGATCCGCAGCACATCCGGCAGCCCGTAACGGTCGTACACGACCGCCCTCATCGACATACCAATCCCTCCGGACCTAGCAGCCTCCCGTCATCAGTAGCACGTCGACACAAGGAGCCTGCGGCTCGCCGCGACTTCGGAATCTTCGTCTTCGTCCGCTAGCGATCGTGACCGCCGGGCAATGTGAGAATGGCTTCCTCGGTAGGGCCTCCACGCCCGTTGGCGTACGACACTTCGCTGCCGACCACCCGGAAGCCGGCCATCTCCAGTACGCGCAATGAGCCCACGTTGTCACTGGCGGCGCGGGCGAACAGCGGCCGGACGGCCACCTGAGGCAGGAACAGCTTGAGAGCCCGGCTGGCCACGCCCTGTCCCCACCGGGCGCGATCCACCCAGTAGGTGATTTCGGTGTCGCCTTCCATGACGAAGCTGCTGATCGTGCCCACCAACGCGCCGTCGCAGGTGATCACGCGAAACATCACCTCGGGGTTGGCCCGTATTTTGCGCAGATGCGCCTCGAATGCTGCCCGATCATTCGGATCTTGCGCGGTGAAGGCTGCCATCTCCACCGCTTCCGGATCGCGCATCATCTCGAAGATCTCGTCGTGGTCGGCGTCCTCGACCGGCCGCAGATCGATGGTTGACATCTATCAACTCCTCTTAGTCTACGTGCGTATATTATCTACACGTGCATACTATACCGAGAACTGATCTTGCCGCTCTCCTGCTACCGGTCTGGAAGGCCGTCCTCGCGATGGAGACCGACGTGGCCAGGGTGCACGGCCTGAGTCATTGGGGATACATCATCCTCATCACCGTGCGGGACAGCCCCGGTATGAACCAGCTTGAGCTGGCCAAGGCGATCGGACACGACAAGAACCGGATCGCGCGCGACCTTGACGCACTCGAGGGAGCAGGACTGCTCGGCCGTACGGCTGACCCCAACGACCGCCGGGCAAACCGGCTGCATCTCACCACCGACGGCCTGCACCGGGCGCTCGCCGCGCAAGCCGAGCTGCACCAGCGAGAGGATCAGATGATGGCCGACCTGACCACCGAACATCGGGCGGCATTCACCCAAACGCTCCGCACGCTCGCCGCAAGAACACGAGCGATCCCCGATGACTAGCGATTGCTCCGACCGGCGTCAAATGCGGCCGGTCTCGTGGGCCCACATGGCGACCTCGACGCGGTTTCGGGCGCCGAGCTTTCGCATGAGGCTGGCAAGGTGGGCTTTGACGGTGCTTTGGGTGATGTAGAGCTCGCCGGCGATCTCATTGTTGGTGCGGCCTTGCGCTACGGGCACGAGGACTTCCTCCTCGCGAGCGGTGAGCGGCTCTATCGGCTGCCTCGATGGTGAGGTCTTCCCGTGGGCGAACGCTGCGAGCAGTCGGACGGTCACACTAGGCGCGATCAGTGCGTCTCCATCGGCGGCGGCATGGATGGCCTGGGTCAGCAGCGCGGGTCCGGCGTCCTTGAGCAGGAACCCGCGGGCCCCGGCTTGGAGCGCTCCGTAGACGTTCTCGTCGAGGTCGAAGGTGGTGATGATGACGATCGGCAGCGGGTCGGTGACGTCGGCACCGGCGAGGCGTCTCGTGGCTTCGATGCCGTCCATCAGCGGCATCCGGATGTCGAACAGGCCGACGTCGGGACGCAGCTGGAGCGCCAGGCGGACGGCCTCGCGCCCGTCGGCGGCCGCAGCGACCACTTCGATGTCGGGTTGGGCGTCGAGCAGCATGGTCAGCCCGCTGCGCACGATGGGCTGGTCGTCGGCGATGAGGACCCTGATGCTCATCGCGGTGTCCCAGTTCGGGGCAGGACCGCCTCTACCCGCCAGCCCCGCTCGGCGGCGGGGCCTGCGTGGAAGGTGCCGCCGAGCAGTGCGGCGCGTTCTCGCATACCCACTAAGCCATAGCCAGCCGGGACGCGGCCACCGGCGGCGGAGCCGTCGTCGTCGATGGTCAGCCGTACCTCGTCGGCGTCGCCCGTGACGGAGACGGTGACATGGGTCGCGTGGCGGGCATGTCGTCGAGCGTTGGTGATCGACTCCTGGGCCAGGCGGTAGATCGCGGCTCCGACCGCGGGGCTGAGATCCTCGAGTTCCCCGAAGAGCGTCACCTCGACGCGCGGACGCGTCCGGCCGTCGGTGGCGAGCTGTTCGACCTCGGCCACGCCGGGTTGCGGCGCGAACCCTGTGTCCTGTGTGGAGCGGAGTACGCCGACGATGGCGCGCAGCTCGGTAAGGGTCCGGGTCGCCGCGTCCTCGATGACGGCCAGGGCCTCGATGGCCCGCTCGGGGTGGGAGGCTGCGATGGCACGCCCTGCTTGGGCCTGGATGGCGATGCCCGAGACGTGGTGGGCGACGGTGTCGTGGAGTTCACGTGCGAGCAGCTCGCGTTCGCGGGCCTTGGCTTCGTCGACGTCGCGGACGCGGATCTTCGTGCGATAGCGGATCGCGGCACCGAGCGCGGCGGCGAACAGGAAGAACACGTATCCCGCGACCGTCTCCGCCAGGCTGCTCGATTCGGCGACGCAGGTGATGGCCAGCCAGAGCAGGATGACACCGAGTCCGCTAGCGGCTTCCCGGCCGGAGCCCCACCGGAACAGGGCGTAGGCGATGACCAGGGTGGCCGAGACACTCGAGGGCAGTACGCCTGGCGATCCGGTGAGAATTCGGGCGATGTCGACCACCGTCACCATGCCGAACGCGATCACGACCACCACGAGCGGGTGCGTACGTCGCCAGGGAAGGGGGACGACGACTGCGAGCGCAGCGATGACCAGCAGCGGGAGCGGCGCCATGTCCTTGCGGAGCACCGCTTCCAGAACAGACCAGCCGATCAGGACCGCGACCAGCGCCCAGTCCCGCGTCCTCCGGTCCGGGGGACTCGCAGGTCGCGGTTCGGCCCACAACGAGCGGAGTGCGTTGGTCGCCATCTTGATCAGCCTAGGCAGCCCGCGTGTCCGGCGTATCCGTCGAAAGTCTAAGAAGCGGGCTGTGCCAATGACCAGGTCGGATCAGGCTCCGGGACGGATGTGGCCGCCGTCGGCAGCAGTGAAGGTAGGAGCGTCCACTTGAGCAAGCCGAGGAGCATTGTGATGAGTACGCCTCAATCCCACACCGCACCAGAGAATCCGCCGTCCCGAAGCACGATGGAAGATCTGCGCATGCCCGTGCAGGTCAAGCTCGCTGCAGCGTGGACCAGCTTCATGTTCCTCTACATCTACGTGGACTACCTCGCCCTGTACAAGCCCGGCTTCGTGGACGACCTCCGGGCCGGCACCGTCCACGAGTTCGACCTCGGCCCGATCTTCGTCGCCGCTGCGCTCACGCTCGTGGCCATCCCGATCCTCATGATCCTGCTCTCGGCGACCCTGCCCGCCCGAGTGAACCGCACCATCAACCTCGTCGTGGCAGCGCTCTACATCCCCGTCTCGGTGTTCAACGCCGCCGGCGAGCCGTGGTCCTACTCCTACTTCTACGGCCTCTCCATCGGACTAGAGGTGCTACTTCTGGCCTTCATCCTGCGCTCCGCCTGGAGCTGGCCGCGCCGCATCGCATCACCGACGACCCAGGCAGCCAGCCGCGACGGCGACCCGTTCGGCCCGCCGCAGCAGGCGTGACTATCGGCCATCGGAGATCAACGGAGAAAATGCGGGGTCATGGCACCGCGAATCTTCCGCTGATCATGACCGCCCATGCGGCGGTCAGGCGACGCAGAACTCGTTGCCCTCCGGGTCGGCCATCGTCACCCACGTCGACGGCCCCTGCTGCCCGTCCCACAGCTTCGTCGCCCCACGCGCGATCAGCTTCGCCACGACTTCCGGATGGTTCTCGGCGCCGACGCGTACGTCCAGGTGGAGGC
Source organism: Hamadaea sp. (assembly GCF_013362815.1). GTDB lineage: Bacteria > Actinomycetota > Actinomycetes > Mycobacteriales > Micromonosporaceae > Hamadaea. Next base: position 16,143 of record NZ_JABFVK010000029.1, read on the forward strand.
GGTTCTTCACCGTCTTGGCCTCCGGCGCCGTCTGAAACAGCACGCGCGGCGCGTGCTCCAGGCCGTCCGGGTGGCGGATGGCCTGGCCGACGGCCCAGACCAGGCGTCCGTTGTACTCGCGCGTATCGGCTTCGGTGGCGTGGCCCGCGGCGATCATCCTGCGGATGAACGCCTCGTCCGAGGGCTCGACCTCCCAGCCCAGCGTCTCGGCCCACCAGTCCGCTTGCTGGTGCGGGTCCGCGCTGTCGACCACGATTTGGAAGTTGTACGCCATGAGCTCAGCCTCGATTCCGATAGAGGTCGCGCAGCAGAAGGATTTCGGCTGCGTGATGGATTGCTTCCCGATTGATGTGCAGCACCAGGGCGGCCATCGGGAGGGCCGCGTAGGGTCCTTCGGCCGGACCGCACGGCCGGCTCAAGTTTGCCGCGTCTAGGCTGCGTACGCCCTTGATCCACGCCGCGTACGCGTCGTCGAGTTGGCGGAGGGCATCGGCCGCCGTTTCGGCGTACGCGTGCCGGTCGTAGTCGATGGCGGGTCCGCCGAAGTGGGCGGCGGTTCGTGCGCCGAAGACGCCGACGATGAGGTGGGCGGCTCGCCACGCGATCGTCGTGACGGGCGGCGGGCTCGGTTCCGGGTACGCCCAGTCGATGGCGTACCGGCCGGTGCCAGGCTCTCGGCGGATCGTCCAGCAGTCGGCGGCGGGTTCCGAAAAATACTCGTCGTCGGTGAGCCCTTCCAGCCGGGGCCGGACGTGGTTCTGCCAGTGCCAGTCCAGCTGGTCGGTCAGCTCGTTCGTCCAGTCGATGGTCATGGCAGCCACGGTAGAACCAATTGCGGACAGGTTCGGTCCGCGATGTGTGAGACGCTCGTCAAGTGCTGGAAACTTCCGCGCGGCTGCTGCGGCTGCTGACGATTCTGCCCAGCCGTCCGGCCTGGACCGGGACCGAGTTGGCCGAGCGCCTCGACGTCACGGTACGCACGCTGCGCCGGGACATGACGAAGCTGCGTGATCTCGGTTATCCGGTGGTGGCGACGCCGGGAGTCGCGGGCGGCTACCGGTTGACGGCTGGGTCGACGTTGCCCCCGCTGCTCTTGGACGACGACGAAGCGGTCGCGGTCGTGCTGAGTCTGAGTACCGCGACCAGCCACACCGTCACCGGGATCGCCGACACCGCCACTCGGGCGCTCGCGAAGATCGAGCGGATTCTTCCGGCCCGGCTGAGGCAGCGAGCAGCCGCTTTGCGGTCGACCACGGTTGCGTTGACGGGCTCGCCACCGACCGTCGATCCAGGCGATCTGACCGTCATCGCCGAGGCGTGCCAGTCGTCGCATCGGCTCACCTTCGGCTATCGGGACAGGGACGGCTCGGTGACGACGAGAACGGTCGAACCGCATCGGCTCGTGCATACCGGCCGGCGCTGGTATCTGGTCGCGCGTGATGTCGACCGGGACGCCTGGCGCACGTTCCGCGCCGATCGCATCGATCAGCCGCGGAGCACCGGAATCCGCTTCCTTCCCCAAGATCCGCCGGACGCAGCGGCCTACGTCGCCGCTGCGACGACCACGGCGCCCTATCGATATCAGGCCCGCGTACGCATCAACGCCCCAGCCGCAGTGGTCGCCGAACGCTTCCCACCCACCATCGGAGTGGTCGAGGCGCTCGACGCCGACAGTTGTCTGCTCGTGACCGGGGCCGACAATCCCGCGGTCATCGCCATGCACGTGGCCCTGCTCGGGCACGACTTCACGGTGCTGGCGCCACCCGAACTGATCGACGAGGTGGGCTTGCTCGCCCGGCGGTTGAGCGCTGCCCACACAAGATCGAGTGCTACCGTCGCGGGCGATGAGTGATCTTGACGGTCCTGGCCGCTACCAGTACATGTCGTTCAACGCACCGCTCTCGGAGACCCACGCGGACGAGATCGCGGCGCGGCTCGCGTACGCCCGGCCGGCCGACGTCCTCGACATCGGGTGCGGCTGGGGCGAACTGATGTTGCGCGTACTCGACCGGGCCCCGGAGGCGACCGGGCTCGGCGTCGACACCGACGACGACCTGCTCGGCCGGGGACGTGCCGCCGCCGAGCAGCGCGGACTGTCGGAGCGGGCCGTCTTCGCCAACACCGCCGGTGCCGCCGTCGACCAGCAGGCCGACCTGGTGATCTGCGTCGGCGCGAGCCACGCCTTCGGCGGCAACGCGGCGGCGCTCGCCTCGTTGATGCGCCACGTACGCCCCGGCGGCCGGCTCTTCTACGGCGACGGGTTGTGGGATCCGAGTTTCCAGCCGCCCCGGCCGGAACTGGTGTGGGCGGACTTCTTCGAACTGCCCGACATCGCCCGGCTCGTCGACCTGGCGGTCGCTACCGGCTACCTCCCGCTCTACACCGAGACGGCCTCCCCAGCCGAGCTCGACGACTTCGAGTCGCGCTATCTCGCCGACGACGAGGAGTGGCTGCTACGCCGGCCACGGCATCCGCGTGCGCCCGAGGTACGCGCTGCCGCCGAGGATCACCGGCGACGGTGGCTGCACGGGTACCGGGGTGGGTTCGGGTTCGCGTACCTGACGCTTGGGCGGCCAGCGGAATAGCGCCGGATCAGGGTTCTGGGTCGTATTCTGCGCAAGATTCGACCCGGAACCCTGATCCAGCGCCAAAAGGCCAGCGCCAAAGGCCAGCGCCGAAAAGCCAAACCCCGCTAGCGGTTGAAGACCGAGTTGTAGTGCCCGAGAAGCAGATCGCCCCCCTTGTACTGCGCGGTCACCTCGCTGCCGAGCACGCCCATGCCGGGATGCTCGCCCGCGCCGTGCGACGGGCCGAGCGGGATCAGGATGCTGCTCCCGGCCGGCTCGTACACAGTGGACTCCCCCAGTCCGAGGTCGGCCTTGATGTTCGCCACGACCACGGCCGCGTGCGCCATCGCGGCGACCGCCTGCTTCGGCTCGGCGACGTCGGTCATGTCCCCGATGGCGTAAACCCGGTCCTGACCGTGCAGACGCAGGCTCTGCGTCACGCGTACCAGTCCGTTGGGAAGACGCGCGGCCTGGAGCGAATCGGCGAGATAGTCGGCTGCGGGGTTGGTCCCGTAGCACCGCAGCCACAGATCCGCGGACAGCGAGCGGCCGTCGGTCAGCTCGACCGTGAAGGGCGCGAGCGTGCCGGGCGCGACGTCGAACGAGGCAGGCAGCGCCGCGCCGAGCACGAGCGTGACGCCTAGCTCCGCGAGCTGGCGTTCGATCTCGGCCCGCAGTTCGGCGGACCGCTCGGGCAGGATCGACGGCGCCGGATCGACGAGGACGACCTCCTTGCCGGGCCATTCGGCCTTGATCTCGCCCGCCAGTTCGAGCCCGATCGGACCGGCCCCGGCGAGCAGGATGCGGTCGGCCGCCGCGAGCTGAGCCTGCAACTGCGCGTAGGACGCGACCGCTTCAGGAGTATCGAGCTGGCTCGGCTTGCCCGGGAACGGATGCCGTACGCCGGTGGCGAGCACGATGTAGTCGGCGTCGATGGCGCGCCCGGAAGCCAGCCGTACGCTGCCCGGCGAAACCTGCGCAGCGGCGTCCCGTTCGACGCGGCCGTGCACGAGCAGCTTGTCGTAGGGGATGAAGGTCTGGTGCGCGAAGTCGGGGCGGACGACGGCGCGCAGGGCGGCCGCGTTGTGGTGGAAGTCCTGGCGAGGCTCGATCAGGACGACGTCGGCGAACTCGTCGAGGCCTCGGGCCACCTCGATGCCGCCGTATCCACCGCCGACGACAGCAACGGTCTGACGCATGGGAGATCTCCTGGTTCGTAGTACAAACTGTACGTAGTACGAACGAGATTAGTTGGTAATGCGAACCACTCCAATAGTTGGTGATACGAACTACATGCGGATAGACTTGCGCCGTGAGCGGTGATAATGAGGACTTCGCGGGCGCGCTGATCCGGCTGTCGCTGGCCGTGCAGCACGTCTTCACCGACGTCAGCCGCGCGCACGAGCTGACCTCGCAGCAGGCGCTGCTCATGTGCGCCCTGATGGACGAGCCGCTCGGCATGGCCGGGCTCATCGATCACCTGCACATCGAGAAGTCCACGCTGACCGGGTTGGTTGACCGGGTCGAACGGCGCGGTTATGTCCGGCGTACTGCCGACAACTGTGACCGTCGCGTGGTCAAGGTCGAACTCACCCCGTCCGGCCGCGAGGCGGCCACCGGGTTCCACGACGCGCTGACGAAGGTGCTCGCCGACCAGCTCGAAGAGCTGCCTCCGAAGGTGCGGCAGCAGATGCGCTCGGCGATCGGGCCGGTGGCCATGGCCTACTGGCAGGCCGTCGACTGACAGGTTTCGGACGGATCCATCGTCGTCGTCGCGGTGGCTCCTATCCTGACCGCCATGACGGGCCTCCCCCTCCGCCTCGCCGCCGTCCTCACCGCGGCACTGACGCTCACCGCCTGCTCCGGCAAGGACACCCCGTCCAGCCAGGCGCCGTCGGTCACGACCACGGTCGGCCCGTCGGACTCACCGACCGCGGCACCCTCGGCGTCGTCCGCGTCCCCCACGCCAGGCTCGTCGAAGACCGGCGGTTCGAGCTTCACCTTCCCCACCACAGCCAAGGGGTACGCACAAGCGCTGCTGTCGGCGTGGGGAACCAAGAGCAGCAGCCGGCTGGAGCTGCTGGCCAACCAGGCGACGGTGCAACAGATCAAGGACAACGGCTATCCCAACGCCGACTGGACCTACATCGATTGCACCGCGAGCGGTGAGACGAGCGAGTGCGTCTTCCGGAACGCCCACGGCGACGAGGTTCTGATCACGCTGACGAACACCCAGATCGGGCATCCGACCGCGGCGACCCAGGCGCTGTTGGAACGGACGACCTACGCCTCTAGCGCCGAGAGCTACGTCAGCGCATTCATGTATGCCTGGCAGCACAAGAACGTGCAGCGGATGGCGCGGCTGGCGACGTCCTCCGTGGCGGACAAACTGAAGTCGCAGACCGCACTCGACTCGTACAGCGCGCATACGTCCGGCGATCAGGTGATCGTCTCGCCGACACTCGGTGGCACGCAGTACACCTTCACGATCGTGAGCGGGAACCTCGGCAAGGCCCACGCCATCAGCGCCGTCAGCACCGCGTAGCCCTTCGCCTCCGGCGTCGGCCCGCCACTCGCCCATTGGGCGCTGGATCAGGGTTCTAGGTCGAATCTTGGTCCAAGATTCGACCGCGAACCGTGATCCTGCGCCGATCTTGGAGGCGCGGTCAGCGATCCCGCCTCGGCTGGGCTGGTCAGCGGTCGCGGAGCAGGCAGGTCAGGCGGGCGGTGCAGACGCGCTCGCCGGACTCGTCGGTGATGACGATCTCGTAGGTGGCGACGTTGCGGCCGAGCCGCAGGGGCGTCGCCACCCCGGTCACGGTGCCGGCCCGGGTCGCCTTGTGGTGGGTGGCGTTGATGTCCACGCCGACTGCGTACGCCTGACCGACTTCGTGTGCGTGCAGGGTAGCCCCGATCGAGCCCAACGTCTCGGCCAGTACGCACGAAGCCCCGCCGTGCAGCAGCCCGAACGGCTGGGTGTTGCCGTCGACCGGCATGGTCGCCACGATCCGCTGCGGACTGGCCTCGAGCAGTTCGATGCCCATCCGCTCGCCCAGGGTGCCCGCCATGCTCAGGTCTGCCACCCCGGGAGACTACATGGGCGGCGGCAGCTTCTTCTTCGCCATCCCGGGCTCCATCTTGGAGCTGATCGAGGTGGTCAGCGGGCTGTCGCTGAGATCGATGATCTCGGCGGCCACGGCGTCTCGCTTGACGGCGGCGATGCCGTTCTCCGCGCCCGACTTCTGCTTGAACCCCTCGCCGCCGATCGCGAAGATCTGGCCGTTGGCCGACCGCAGCCGCCAGCGGTACTCGCCGCGTACGTCCTTGAAGACCTCGAATTTCGCCATGCTCGCAGACTAGGGACTCGGCGACCAAAGCGGAGTAAATTTCGCAAAACCCGCAGTACGGCTTGCGTACTGAATGAAAATATGCATACAGTCCGGCCGTGAATGTTGCGGACCTCGTGCACGGCGTACGCCTGACGCCGACCCAGCGCCGCATCGCCCGATCGCTGGTCGACCAGGGCGCGCACGCGGCTCACCTGACCGCCTCCGAGGTCGCCGAGCTGGCCCAGGTGAGCCAGCCGTCGGTGACCCGATTCGCGATGGCGCTCGGCTACGACGGATACCCGGCGCTGCGCCGACGGCTGCGCGAGCTGACCGCCGAATCCGCGGATGCGATCGAACCGGCCGCCAACGATCTCCAACTCGCCGTACGCGGAGAGATCGCGAACCTGACTCGGCTGGCCGACCAGCTGCTGGACCCGTCGCCGATCACCCAGGCCGCCCAGATCTTGACTGGCTCACGCCCGCTGCCGGTCCTCGGCCTGCGAGCCGCCGCGCCCATCGCGAGCTACTTCGGCTACTTCGCCGCGAAGATCCACCCCGACGTCCGGCCGCTCACCGAGGGCGGCAGTATGCTCGCCGACCGCCTGGAGCAGGCCCGGGAAGCCGGGGCGAGCGCCCTGCTCGCGGTGGTGCTGCCGCGCTATCCCCGCGAATCGGTCGAGGCCCTGCGGTTCGCCCGGGAACTCGGGCTCACCACGGTCGTGATCACCGACTCGAAACTGAGCCCGGTCGGCGAGGTCGCCGACCTCACGTTGCCCGCCGCAGTCGGCTCGGATCTGGTGTTCGACCTGCATACCGCCCCGATGGTGTTGACGATGGTGGTATTGCAGGCGATGACCGACGCCGACCCGGGGCAGACCCAGCGAAGGCTGGAGGACTTCGAGACCACCGCCGCCCGGCGGGGCGTCTTCGTGGATTGATCATTGCGCCGCGGAGTCGATCAGGGCGCTGCGGATACGACACACCGGTCGATCACGACCACAAGTTCATGATCGCGCAGAAAGCAGCGAGGGAGACGGAGGAACGCAGTGACGACGCCGATTGTCAGGGCGGCGCGGGGTGCGCAGCGGACGGCGCTGGGCTGGGGCCAGGAGGCCGCCAAGCGCATGCTGATGAACAACCTCGACCCCGAGGTCGCGGAGAACCCGGCCGACCTGGTCGTCTACGGCGGCACCGGCAAGGCCGCCCGGGACTGGTCGAGCTTCCACGCCCTCGTGCGTACGCTCGACACGCTCAAGGACGACGAGACGATGCTCGTCCAGTCGGGCCGTCCAGTCGGCGTCTTCCGTACGCACGAATGGGCCCCCCGCGTCCTGCTGGCGAACTCCAACCTCGTCGGCGACTGGGCGACCTGGCCCGAGTTCCGCCGCCTGGAGAAGCTCGGCTTGACGATGTACGGCCAGATGACGGCCGGTTCCTGGATCTACATCGGTACGCAGGGCATCCTCCAGGGCACCTACGAGACGTTCGCAGCCGTGGCCGAAAAGCGGTTCAACGGGACCCTCAGCGGCACGTTGACGCTGACCGCGGGCTGCGGCGGCATGGGTGGCGCACAGCCCCTCGCCGTCACCATGAACGGCGGCGTATGCCTCATCGTGGACGTCGACCGGCATCGCCTCCAGCGAAGGGTCGAGACGAGGTACCTGGACGAGATCGCCGACGACCTCGACGACGCGATCGAGCGGGCGACGAAGGCGAAGCGGGAGAAGCGGGCGCTGTCCGTCGGCGTCGTCGGCAACGCCGCCACCGTCTTCCCCGAGCTGCTGCGCCGCGGAGTCGAGATCGACATCGTCACCGACCAGACCAGCGCGCACGACCCGTTGGCGTACCTGCCAGAGGACATCGACCTCGCGGACGGGCCGGATTACGCGGCGAAGAAGCCTGAGGAGTTCACCGATCGGGCACGCCGGAGCATGGCCAAGCACGTCGAGGCGATGGTCGGCTTCTCCGACGCCGGGGCCGAGGTTTTCGACTACGGCAACTCCATCCGGGGTGAGGCGCAGCTCGGCGGGTTCTCCAACGCCTTCGCCTTCCCGGGGTTCGTGCCCGCGTACATCCGGCCGCTGTTCTGCGAGGGCAAGGGCCCGTTCCGCTGGGCGGCGCTGTCCGGCGACCCGGCCGACATCGCGGCGACCGACAAGGCCGTGCTGGATCTGTTCCCCGAGAACGAATCGCTGCGCCGCTGGATCACCATGGCCGGCGAGCGGGTGGCGTTCCAGGGTCTGCCGGCGCGCATCTGCTGGCTCGGGTACGGCGAGCGCGACCAGGCCGGCGTCCGGTTCAACGAGATGGTCGCCGACGGCACCCTCAAGGCTCCGATCGTGATCGGCCGGGACCACCTCGACTGCGGCAGCGTCGCCTCGCCGTACCGGGAGACCGAGTCCATGCTGGACGGCTCGGACGCGATCGCCGACTGGCCGCTGCTGAACGCGCTGGTCAACACGGCCAGCGGCGCCTCATGGGTGAGCATCCACCACGGCGGCGGCGTCGGCATCGGCCGCTCGATCCACGCCGGGCAGGTCTGCGTCGCCGACGGGACGGCGTTGGCCGGGCAGAAGATCGAGCGCGTCCTGACCAACGACCCCGGCATGGGCGTCATTCGGCACGTCGACGCCGGGTACGACCTGGCCGAGACGGTCGCCGAGGAAAAGCACGTACGCGTGCCGATGCGGGAGCAGTGATGGGTTTCCGGGAGCTCTGGGACGAGATCGCGCCGATCGGGCGTGACCCTGAGTCCTTGGGCTACCTGCGATACGCCTTCACGCAGCCGGAGAAGCACCTGCGCGAATGGTTCAAAGACCAAGCAGCGCAACGAGATCTGGTCCTGGAAGACGACGGCAACGGCAACTTGTTCGCCTGGTGGGGAGCCGGAGACAACGCGGTCCTGACCGGCAGTCACTTCGACTCGGTGCCGCACGGCGGGGCGTACGACGGGCCGCTGGGGGTGGTCAGCGCGCTGCTCGCGGTCGACGAACTCCGGTCACGCGGCGTCCGTCCACAAAGGCCGATCGTCGTCGGGGTCTTCGCCGAGGAGGAGGGCTCCCGGTTCGGGCTCGCCTGCCTGGGTTCCCGGCTGCTCACCGGGGCGGTCGACGCCGAGGCCGCGGCTGCCCTCCGGGACCGCGACGGCGTGACGCTGGCCGAGGCCATGGGCACGACGCCCAAGGGTCATCGGCCCGACCTGCTCGCGCGCTTCGGCTGCTTCGTCGAACTGCACGTCGAGCAGGGCCGCGCGCTGGCCGAGACCCCGCACGCGGTCGGCGTCGCGAGCGCCATCTGGCCGCACGGCCGCTGGCGGCTGGACTTCTCCGGCGAGGCCAACCACGCCGGCACCACGCTGATGACCGACCGGCACGATCCGATGCTGACGTTCGCGTACACGGTGCTCGCGGCGAACAAGGAGGCCCGGCTGCGCGGCTGTCACGCAACCATCGGCCGGGTCGCCGTGGAACCCAACGCCACCAACGCGATCCCGGCCCGCGTCAGCGCCTGGCTCGATGCTCGGGCGGCCACGACGTCCGATGTGGAGGAGCTGGTCGCGGCGGTTTCCAGCCGCGCATCCGAACGAGCAGTCCGCGATGGTACGCGAGTGAGCCTGACCGCCGAGTCGGTCAGTGGCGAGACGCAGTTCGACGTGGCGGTACGCGACCGGATCGCGGCCCTCCTCGGCGGAGTTCCCGTGTTGCCGACCGGCGCCGGGCACGACGCCGGGGTGCTGAGTGCGTACCTGCCGACGGCGATGCTCTTCGTACGCAACCCGACCGGCGTCTCCCACTCCCCCGCCGAATACGCCTCCGACGCCGACTGCGAGGCGGGCGTACGCGCGCTCGCCGACGTGCTGGAGGAGTTGTCTTGCTGAGCCATTACCTCTGCGAGTACGCCTGGCTGCCGGACGGGATCCAGAGCGACGTGCTGATCGCGATCGAGGACGGCACGATCGTGCGAGCCGAACCCGTCGGGTGGGTCGAGGATCATGTTCCGAAGCTGACCGGTCTGACCATACCCGGCCTGGCCAACGCCCACTCACATGCCTTTCATCGGGCGCTGCGAGGGCGTACCCACATGGGCAAAGGCAGTTTCTGGACGTGGCGTGAGCAGATGTATCAGGTCGCGGACCGGCTGGACCCGGACAGCTACCACCGGCTGGCCCGCGCCGTGTACGCGGAGATGGCGCTCGCGGGCGTGACCTGCGTGGGCGAGTTCCACTACCTGCACCACGCGCCCGGCGGGAAGCCGTACGCGAACCCGAACGCGATGGGTGAGGCGCTCGTCGCCGCAGCGGCCGACGCGGGCATTCGGATCACGTTGCTCGACACCGTGTACTTGCAGGCCACTGTGGACGGTCAGCCGCTGGCGGGCCCGCAGCTGCGCTTCGGCGACGGTTCGATGGACGGCTGGTGGAACCGGTTCGACGAGCTGACCGCTCAACCGCACGCGATGATCGGCGCGGCGTTGCACTCGGTACGCGCCGTGCCGGCCGACGTGATGACCGATTTCGCCGAGCTGACGGGCGGACTGCCGACCCACGCGCACGTGGCCGAGCAGGTGGACGAGGTCGCCGCGTGCCGGGCCGCCCACGGGTGTACGCCGACCGAGCTCCTGGACCGCCACGGCGTCCTGCAGGAGACCTTCACGTCGGTGCACGCGACCCACCTGACCAAGGGCGACATCGACCTGATGGCCGACACCTACGCCTGTTTCTGCCCGACGACCGAGCGGGACCTCGGCGACGGCATCGGCCCGGCCCGCGCGCTCGCCGACGGCGCGGTACGCCTCACGCTCGGCAGCGATTCGCACGCGGTGATCGACCTCCTGGAAGAGGCGCGCGCGCTCGAACTGCACGAACGCCTCTCCGCCCAGGCGCGCGGCCATTTCAGCCAGGAGGAGCTGCTGACCGCGGCGACTGCGACCGGGCATGCCTCGCTGGGCTGGCCGTCGGCCGGACGGCTGGCCGTCGGGGCGCGGGCGGATCTCGTCACCGTGAGCCTGGGCACTGTGCGTACGGCTGGGATCGATCCGGCCGGTGTGCTCATGGCGGCGGGTGCGGCCGACATCACCCACGTCGTCGTCGACGGCCGGGTGGTCGTCGCCGACGGCCGCCACGTGTCCGTCGACGTGGCCCGGGAACTGCAGGAGGCCGTGTGCGCTCTCTTCTGATCACCAACATCGGCGAGCTGACCACGCACTCCGACTCCGTTTTGACGGACGCGGCGATGATCGTGACCGACCGGGTCGAATGGGTCGGCTCAGCGAGCAGCCCGCACGCCGCCGACGAGGTCTTCGACGCACAGGGCGCGGCGGTGCTGCCCGGCTTCGTGGACAGCCACGCGCACCTGGTCTTCGCCGGGGATCGGGCGGCCGAGTTCGCTGCGCGGATGGCCGGCGAGCCATATACCGGCGGCGGCATTCGCACCACGATGGCGGCCACGCGAGCCGCCTCCGACGCCGTCCTACGGTCTAATGTGGAGCGCCTGGTCGACGAGATGCGGCGGCAGGGCACCACGACGGTCGAGATCAAGAGCGGTTACGGGCTCAGCGTTCTTGACGAATCGCGATCGTTGCGGGTGGCGTCCGAGTTCACCACCGAGACGACCTTCCTGGGCGCGCACGTGGTGCCGCCGGACGTGCCGCGCGACTCCTATGTGGAGCTTGTGGCCGGAGAGATGCTGCGCGCCTGCGCACCCCACGCGAAGTGGGTCGACGTGTTCTGCGAGCGCGGAGCATTCGACGTGGACGAGGCCCGGACGGTGCTCGCCGCCGGGATGGCCGAAGGACTTCTACCTCGCATCCACGCCAACCAGCTCACCGAGGGCGGCGGCGTACGCCTGGCCGTCGAACTGGACGCGGCCAGCGCGGATCATTGCACTCACCTGTCCGACTCCGACGTCGACGCGCTGGCCTCCTCGCAGACGGTCGCGACACTGCTGCCGGGGGCGGAGTTCAGCACGCGCTCGCCCTACCCGGACGCTCGGCGGCTGCTCGACGCCGGGGCCACGGTGTCCCTGGCGACCGACTGCAACCCGGGTTCTTCGTACACCTCGTCCATGCCGTTCTGCATCGCGCTGGCCGTCCGCGACATGCGGATGACGCCCGCCGAGGCGATCTGGGCGGCGACAGCGGGCGGAGCCCGAGCGCTGCGCCGATCGGACGTCGGCCATCTCGGCATCGGTGCGTACGCCGACCTCATGGTGCTCGACGCGCCGAGTTCCGTGCATCTGGCCTACCGGCCGGGTGTCCCCCTCGTAAGGAAAGTACTGCACAAAGGAGTGTGGGTTCGATGATCGTCACTATCGAACCGGACGGCGTCAGCGCCGCCGGCGTCCTGGCCGTCGCCCGGGGCAGCGCCCAGGTCGTGATCAGCCCGGCCGCCGTCGAGGCGATGACGGCCAGCCGGTCCATCGTGGACGGCATCGAACGGGACGGCCGCCCGGTGTACGGAGTCTCGACCGGCTTCGGCGCGCTGGCCAACACCTTCATCGCCCCCGAACGCCGGGCCGAGCTGCAGCATGCGCTCATCCGGTCGCACGCGGCCGGCATCGGCGCGCCCATGCCTCGTGAGGTCGTCCGCGCGATGATGCTGCTCCGGGTGCGGTCGCTCGCGCTCGGGCGGTCGGGCGTACGCCCCTTGGTGGCCGACGCTCTGATGAACCTGCTCAACCACGACATCACGCCATGGGTGCCCGAGCACGGATCGCTGGGTGCCTCGGGCGACCTCGCCCCGCTGGCGCACTGCGCGTTGGTGCTGCTCGGCGAGGGCTGGGTGCTCGGCAAGGACGGTACGCGCATCGCCGGAGCCGACGCGTTGCACACCGCCGGACTGGCCCCGATCGAGCTGTCCTCCAAGGAGGGCCTGGCCCTCATCAACGGCACCGACGGCATGCTCGGCATGCTGCTGATGGCCTGCGAGGACCTCGGTCACCTGCTCACCATGGCCGACGTGACGGCCGCCTTGTCCATCGAGGCGATGCTCGGCACCGACCGGCCGTTCCATCCCTCGATCCACGAGATCCGCCCGCATCCGGGGCAGGGCATCAGCGCCGCCAACATCTACCGCCTGCTCCAGCAGTCGGCGATCATGGACTCGCACCGCGACGACTTGGTGCACGCGGTGCAGGACGCGTACTCGATGCGCTGTGCGCCGCAGGTCGCCGGGGCCGCCCGCGACACTCTGGAGTTCGCGCGTACGGTCGCCGCCCGGGAACTGGTCAGCGTGGCCGACAACCCCGTCGTACTGCCCGACGGGCGAGTCGAGTCGACCGGCAACTTCCACGGCGCGCCACTCGGCTTCGCCGCCGACTATCTCGCCATCGCGGCCAGCGAAGTCGGATCGATCTCCGAACGACGGGTGGACCGGCTGCTCGACGTCACCCGCTCCCGCGAACTGCCCGCGTTCCTCACCCCCGACCCCGGCGTCAACTCGGGGCTGATGATCGCGCAGTACACCGCGGCCGGCATCGTCGCCGAGAACCGCCGCCTCGCCGCCCCCGCCTCGGTCGACTCCATCCCCACCAGCGGTATGCAGGAAGACCACGTCTCGATGGGATGGTCGGCCACGAAGAAGCTGCGTACCGTGCTCGACAACCTCACCTCGTTGCTCGCCGTCGAGCTGCTGTCGGCCTGCCGCGGCCTCCAGCTTCGCGATCCGCTCACCCCGTCACCGGCGGGCCGGGCCGCGTTGGCGGCGGTCACCGCGTTCGCCGGTACGCCAGGCCCGGACGTGTTCCTCGCTCCAGTGCTGGACGCCGCTCGGGCGACGATCTCCGGCCGCGCACTGCTCGAGACCATCGAGGCCGAGGTCGGCCCGCTCGCCTGACCCCCGCCCTGACCCTGTTGATCATGAACCCAAGGTCCGCTTCGACGGCGTGTCGAACCCCCAAAGTCCATGATCAACGGGGAGGCTCACCGACGTGGAGTACATAGTTCGGGCATATCGGGCCCTGATGGCGATCGCGATCATCGCCGCGATCGTGGCCCAGCTGAGCCGCAGCAACGCCAACGGGATCCTCGACACCGGCAACTTCTTCAGCTACTTCACGATCCAGAGCAACCTCATCGGCGCAGCGGTCCTCGGCGTCGGGGCGATCCGGCCCCGGCTGGACAGTCCTCGCTGGGACTCGATCCGAGGCGCGGCGACGACCTACCTCTTCACCACCGGCGTGGTCTTCGCACTACTGCTGTCCAACCTCGCCGCGCAGGTCGGCACGACCATGCCGTGGGTCAACTCGGTCCTGCACCAGATCTCGCCGGTCGTCATCTTCCTCGACTGGCTGATCCGGCCACCCCGCAACCAGGTCACGCTGCCGAGCGCCTGGCTGTGGCTGATCTACCCGATGCTGTGGCTCGTGTACGCGCTCATCAGGGGCGGCATCGTGGACTGGTATCCGTACCCGTTCGTCGATCCCCGTCCGGACGGCTGGGCGCACGTGATCAAGTCCTGCTTCGCCATCGCCATCGGCATCATCGGCTTCATGCTCATCGTGATGTGGGCGGGCAACTCGATGCGCCGCTGGTACGCCCGCCACTCCCCCGGCAGCGCTGGATCAGGGATCTAGGTCGAATCTTGGGCCAAGATTCGACCTAGATCCCTGATCCAGCGGAAACGAAGCGTTGTGCGTACCCGTCAGGGCTGGAGCTGCTTGGCGATCACCGCGGCCAGCGCGCGGAAAGCCTGGCCCCGGTGGCTGATCGCGTCTTTCTCCTCGGCCGTGAGCTCGGCGGTCGAGCGCGTGTGGCCCTCGGCCTGGAAGATCGGGTCGTAGCCGAAGCCGCCGAGACCGCGCGGCGCGCGCAGCAGACGGCCGCGCATCTGGCCGCTGACCAGGTGTTCCCGGTTGCCGTCACCGCCCGGCAGGACGAGCGCGGCGGCGCAGACGAAGGCCGCACCACGCTTGTCGTCGGCGACGTCGTGGGTCTGGTCGAGGACCAGTTCCAGGTTGGCGACGTCCTTGCCGTGCGGGTAGTCGTTGCCGAACCGCCCCGACCAGCGGGCGCTGAACACGCCCGGCATGCCGTTGAGCGCGTCGACGGCCAGGCCGGAGTCGTCGGCGACGGTGGGCAGACCGGTGTACTTGACCCCTTCACGCGCCTTGAGCAGCGCGTTTTCGGCGAACGTCAAGCCGGTCTCCGGCGCCTCCGGATACTCGGGGACGTCGTCGAGACCGATCAGCTCGACGCCGACCAGGGACGGCGACGTCGCGAGGATGCGGCGCAGTTCGTCGAGCTTCTTGACGTTGCGGGTCGCGAGCAGCAGCCTCATCGACGGACGTCCCCTCCGAACTTCGCCAGCAGGCTGGCCGGCGACAACGACGGCAGGCCCAGCACTTCGCGCTGCAGGTCGGCCAGCTGCGAACAGCCGGCCACGCCGAGGTCGAGCAGCTGGTTGAGTTGCTTGCGGTCGAAGACGCCGTCCTCACCGGTGCCCTGCACCTCGACGAAGTCGCCGGTGCCAGTGCAGACGATGTTCATGTCGACCTCGGCGCTGACGTCCTCGTCGTAACACAGGTCCAGCCGCGGCTCGCCCTTGACGACGCCGACGCTGACCGCCGCCACCGAACGGTGCAACGTGGACTCGACCGTCTGCTTCTTCGCCAAGGCATTCTTCTTGGCCAGCCAGGTCACCGCGTCGTACAGGGCGACGTAGGAGCCCGTGATCGCGGCGGTACGCGTACCGCCGTCGGCCTGGAGGACGTCGCAGTCGATGACGATGGAGTTCTCGCCCAGCGCCTTCAGCTCGATGCAGGCCCGCAGACTCCGGCCGATCAGCCGGGAGATCTCGTGCGTACGCCCGCCGATCTTGCCCTTGACGCTCTCGCGGTCGGACCGGGTCGTCGTCGCCCGGGGCAACATGGCGTATTCGCTGGTCACCCAGCCCAGGCCGGAGCCTTTCCGCCAACGCGGGACGCCTTCGGTCACGCTCGCCGTGCACAACACCCGGGTGTTGCCGAACTCGACGAGAACCGAGCCCTCCGGGTGCATGCTCCAGCCACGGGTCAACTTCACCGGACGGAGCTCGTCGGCCGCGCGTCCATCGGGTCGGGTCATGCCCGTAACCCTACAGTTCACCCATTTGCCGCCTGCCGCGGGCTTGTCGTGCGATCAGCGTGGTCCGGCGGGGATCAGACGTCGAATCGCGCCCCGGGACGGGCGATCTCGACCGGTCCCTGGAATGCGGCGACGGCCGCCTCGAACGTCTCCGCCTCGCTGCCCCAGGCGGTCACCAGATGCGTGAGCAGGAGCCGGCGTACGCCCGCCTTGGTGGCGACTTCACCGGCGTCCCGGCCGGTCAGGTGAATGCCGGGCGGATTGTCGGCGCCGTCGAGGTAGCTCGCCTCGCACAGGAACAGATCGGCGCCCTGGGCCAACCGCAGCAACGCGTCACAGGGCGCGGTGTCCCCGGAGTACGCCAACACCCGGCCGTCGTGCTCCAGGCGTACGCCGTAGGTCTCGATGGGGTGGTTGACGCGGTCCACGGTGACCGTGAACGGGCCGATCGGGAAGCTGCCCGACTGCAGGCTGTAGAAGGTGTAGACGTCGTCGAGCGGGCCCTCGTCGGCGCTGTACGCCGCGGCCAGCCGCTCGGGCGCGCCCGCGGGTGCGTACACCGGCAGCGGCGGGTAGGGGCCGTCGGGAGCGTAGCGGCGGACCACTACGTACAGCGCGGCATCCATCATGTGATCGCAATGGAGGTGGCTCAGGACGATCGCGTCCACCGAGTTCAGCCCGGCGTACCGCTGGAGCGAGGAGAGCGAGCCGGAGCCGAAGTCGACGAGCAGCCGGAATCCGTCGGCCTCCACGAGGTACGCCGAGCACGGCGACTCGGGGCCGGGAAAGCTGCCCGCACAGCCCAACACGGTCAGTCTCATCGTTCCGCTCCCGCGTGAGTGGAATCCGGAAGGGCCGCCGGGAAGTCGCCGAGGAAGCGCCGCGCGAGCCGCTGAAAGGGTTCGTCGTCGCCGGTGACCCGCAGCTCGTGGCGCGGAGGCGGGGCGTCGTCGGGACGCAGCATGTCGTTTTCGACCAGCACGCGATAGACGTCTTTGGCCGTCTCCTCGGCGCTGGACACCAGGGTCACCTGCTCGCCCATCACGAGGCTCAGCATGCCGGACAGGAGCGGATAGTGGGTGCAGCCCAGAACGAGGGTGTCGACGCCGGCCTGCTGCAACGGTTCGAGGTATGCGCTGGCCAGCCCGAGCAGGGCCCGGCCCGAGGTGATCCCGCGCTCGACGAAGTCGACGAACTGCGGGCAGGCGGCCGCGGTGACGGTGACGTGCGGTGCGGCGGCGAAGGCGTCCTGATAGGCCCGGCTGGTGATGGTCGCGGTGGTCCCGATGACGCCGACCCGGCCGTTGCGAGTCGCTGCCACCGCCCGGCGGACGGCCGGGCGGATCACCTCCACCACGGGGATGTCGTAGCGTTCCCGGACATCGGCCAGGCACGCCGACACTGCCGAGTTGCAGGCGATCACGAGCATCTTGACGTCCGCGGCGACCAGATCATCCAGGCATTCGAGGACATAACGGCGGATATCGGCCAGCGGCTTCGGACCATAGGGCACGTGCGCCGTGTCCCCCAGATAGAGCAGGCGCTCGTGTGGCAACTGGTCCAGGATCGCTCGGGCTACCGTCAGGCCACCGACTCCCGAGTCGAAGATCCCGATCGGTGTGTCCGTCACGGCTCGGAGCCTACGCCGCGCGCGCCAGCCTTAAGTAAGGTCTGCTCCAACATGTCGCCAAGGTGACACCGTGACCAGGCACAACTCGCGCATGGCGCGTTACGCATCACACCCGGCGCCGTTGTGCCAGTCGTGGAGACGCGCATCGACACCCTTACCGAAAACCCGGCCCCCGAACTCACCCGGGCACGTGTGGGCTCGCTGCCCGTGCTGCCCGTCGCGGCTTCGGTCGCAACCCAAGGGGTACGCCGAAACCCGATGCGCGCCTTGCGGCTACCGGAACAAGACGATCCGGCCCCCGGGAGCACGCGCATGCTCGGCATGAGTGCCTGGGCGGCCCTGCTGGTCCTCGTCGGCGCAGTCGTCGCCGTCCGCGTCTTCCTGGCGATCGTCTTCGAGCCCGGACCGGACTGGCTGATGCCCACGGTGATGTCGGTCGGCATTGCCGGGACGGTATGCGGCGGGCTCGCTTTCGCCACCGTGCATCACCGGTGGCTGCCGTGGGAGCTGCTCGGGACGGCGTCGCTGCTGCTCGGCGGCAACCTGCTGCTGGTGATCACCCAGCTCTGATCGTCGGCTGGCTTTCGGGCTAGGCCCAGAGCTGTCCTTCGAGCGCCTCCTCGGCGTCGGCCAGCGTCCCGGTGTACGCACCGGTCGACAAGTACTTCCACCCCGCGTCCGCGACGAGGAAGGCGACGTCCGCCTTCTGCCCCGCCTTCGCGGCGGCATGGGCGACCGCGAGGGCGGCGTGGAACACCGCGCCGGTGGAGAAGCCGACGAACAGACCCTCCACTTCGACCAGTTGACGCGTACGCAGAACGGCGTCCTGGGTGCCGACGGAGAACCGCCGGGTGAGAACGGTGGCGTCGTAGAGCTCGGGAACGTAGCCCTCGTCGATGTTGCGGAGCCCGTAGACCAGCTCGCCGTAACGGGGTTCAGCCGCGATGATCTGGATGTCGGGGTTCTTCTCCCGCAGGTAGCGACCGGTGCCCATGAGCGTCCCGGTGGTACCCAGCCCGGCGACGAAATGAGTGATCGTCGGCAGATCGCGCAGCAGCTCGGGACCGGTCGTCTCGTAGTGGGCACGAGCGTTGGCCTCGTTGCCGTATTGGAAGAGCATGACCCAGTCGGGGTGCTCCTCGGCGATCCGCTTCGCCGTGACGACGGCCTGATTCGAGCCGCCCGCCGCCGGCGAGAAGATGATCTCCGCGCCGTACATGCGGAGCAGTTGGACGCGCTCCGCCGACACGTTCTCCGGCATGACGCATACCAGTCGATAACCCCGCAGCTTGGCGACCATGGCCAGAGCGATGCCGGTGTTGCCGCTAGTGGGTTCGAGGATCGTCGCGCCCGGGCGCAGGGTGCCGTCCGCCTCGGCCGCGCGGACCATGTAGAACGCGGCGCGGTCTTTCACGCTGCCGGTCGGATTGCGGTCCTCCAGCTTGGCCCAGATGCGCACGTCCTCGCTCGGCGACAGGCGAGGCAGACCGACCAGCGGGGTGTTGCCGGCCAGATCGAGGATGGAGTCGTATCGCATGGGCACCTCCTGCGCGGGGACACCGCTGTCGATCATGAACCTAGGGGTGCCGACACACCGTCGAGACGGACCCTAGGTTCATGATCAACGCGAAAGGGAGCGTCAGCGGCCGAGGTACGCCGCAGCGGCGAGCAGCCCGAGAGCGCCACCGGCGACGGCCGGCAGAATCGTCACGGTGTCGCCGTCGCTGACCTTGGCGTCCAGCGAACCGAGGAACCGGACGTCCTCGTCGTTGACGTAGATGTTGACGAAGCGGTGCAGCGCGCCCTCGTCGGTGATCAGGCGGCCCTTGAGGCCGGTGTGCCGGGCATCGAGGTCGGACAGCAGCTCGGCGAGGGTGTCGCCGGAGCCCTGGACGGCCTTCTGGTTGCCGGTGTAGCTGCGCAGGATCGTGGGGATGCGAACTTCGACGGCCATGGTTTTCTCAAACTCCTTGGAAAGGGTACGAACGGGGACGGGCGAGGAAGGCGGTCCCTAGCCGCGACACTCGTAGTCGACCGTCGTCGGAGTCTGGCCGAACATGTAGGACTGCACGGCGAGCTCGTCGCCGCCACCCACCAGCTTCACTGGTTCCTCAGTCACCACGCCGTCCAGGATACGGAAGGACCGGACCTCGGTCACCTCCGGCTCACGTGTCGAGACGAGCAGGTAGTGGGCACCCGGCTCACCGGCGTACGAGACGTCCGTCCGGGACGGATACGCCTCCGTCGCGGTGTGCGAGTGGTAGATGACCACCGGCTCCTCGTCGAGGTCGTCCATCTCCCGCCAGACTCGCAACTGCTCCATCGGGTCGAACCGATAGAACGTCTGCGAGCGTTCCACGTTCTCCATGGCGATGTGCCGGGTCGGGGTGTCCGCGCCGATCGGGCCGGTGACCACGCCGCAGGCCTCGTCCGGGTGGTCCCGGCGGGCATGGGCGACGATCGCGTCGAGGATCGCCTTGTCGATGGTCAGCACGCGGACAAGCGTATCCGGCGACGGCCTTCGGGTGGACCGTGAGCTACCTCATGATCGCGTCGAGCAGCGACTCCTGGAGATACCCCAGGTATGCGTACACCGACAGCTGGAACGCCCGGGCGGATTGGACGTCCCGTTCGATCTCCTCCGTCAGCGCCTCGTCGAGATCGGTCTCGTCGGTGATCCCGAGGCGTACGCCCATCGCGAGGCGTACGTCGTTGATGGCGCGCAGCCAGGCCTCGGAGGCTTCCGCGTCGAGCCGGACCTCGGCGCCGGACGGGTCGAGCTCGTCCTCACCGGGCAGCGCCGCCAGAACCGCGCCGGCCTGGTCGATCTTGCTCGTCTTGAGATCGCCCTCGGTGAAGCGCCGGAAGTCGGCCGCCTCCTCCGGATCCTCCGGATAGACGGCGGGGAACAGGCGTACGACCACGGGGTCGGAATGGTCGAAGCCCTCGGTCAGCAGCCCCACGACCTCGGACGCGACCCGGCGCAGCACGCGCACCTCATCGAGCGAGAGCGTGGCGACGCATTCCTCGCCCTCCCGGCGGAACAGGCTCACTGCTTGTCGACCGTCGCCCAGAGACCGTAGCTGTGCAGCCGGGCGGCGTCGTATTCCATCCGCTCCCGCGCGCCACTGGACACGATGGCCCTGCCCTTCGTGTGCACGTCCATCATCAGCGTCTCCGCGGTCTCGCGGGAGAACCCGAAGAGCTTTTGAAAGACAAACACGACATAAGTCATGAGATTGACAGGATCGTCGTGGACGATCGTGACCCACGGCCGGGCTTGCTCCGGCTCTTCGGCAGTCTCCGGCCGCTCCACCGGCAGGATCTGGGGCGTGGTCATGACCCCATCCTGCCACGGGATCGCGGAATCTCACCGTCCCGGCGAGGACCGGGTGTGTGCCCGTACGCTGTGACCGTGCGTGGATCACCCGGGCTCCTCACCGACCAGTACGAACTCACCATGGTCAGCGCCGCGCTGCGGGACGGGACGGCCCAGCGGCCGTGCGTCTTCGAGGCGTTCGGCCGCCGGCTGCCCAACGGCCGCCGCTACGGCGTCGTCGCCGGGATCGGCCGCCTCATGGAGATGATCTCCGAGTTCACCTTCGATCCGGACGAGATCGCGTACCTCGTCGGGCAGGGCATCGTCGACCAGGCCACCGGCGACTGGCTCGCGGCGTACCGGTTCACCGGCGACATCGACGGGTACGCCGAAGGCGAACTCTTCTTCCCCGGCTCGCCGATCCTGACGGTCAGCGGCGCCTTCGCCGAGTGCGTGGTCCTCGAGACGCTGATCCTGAGCGTGCTCAACCACGACTGCGCCATCGCGGCCGCCGCCGCCCGGATGGTGACCGCCGCCCGGGGTCGTCCGATCATCGAGATGGGCTCCCGGCGTACGCACGAAGAAGCGGCCGTGGCGTCCGCCCGAGCGGCGTACCTGGCGGGGTTCGCGTCGACGTCGAACCTCGCAGCCGGCCTGCGCTACGGCGTACCGACGGCGGGCACCGCCGCGCACGCGTTCACGTTGCTCCACGACGACGAGTCGACGGCGTTCGCCTCGCAGGTCGCCGCGCTGGGCACTGAGACGACGCTGCTGGTCGACACCTACGACATCGCGCAGGGCATCCGGAACGCGGTCGCGGTGGCCGGACCGACCCTGCGGGCGATCCGCATCGACTCCGGCGATCTGTCGGTGCTGGCGGCTCAGTCCCGGCAGCTGCTCGACGAACTGGGCGCGCCCGACGTGAAGATCATCGTCAGCGGCGACCTCGACGAGTACGCCATCGCCGCCCTCGCCGCAGAACCAGTCGACGCGTACGGAGCAGGCACGGCAGTGGTCGTCGGCAGTGGAGCACCCACGGCCGGACTGGTGTACAAGCTGGTCGAGGTGGCCGGTCGGCCGGTCGTGAAGCGGTCGGAGAACAAGGCGACCGTCGGTGGCCGCAAAACCGCCGTACGCCGCCACAAGCCGACCGGGACGGCGACCGAGGAGGTCATCTGCTCCCAGGGTGCTCCCGAGGCGCAGCCGAACGACCGGTTGTTGCAGCGGGCGTACGTGGTGGGCGGCAAGCTCGTCGACCCCCCGGTGCTGGCGGACGCTCGGGAGCACCTACGGCAGAACCTCGTCTCCATCCCCTGGGAGGGGTTGAAGCTGTCGGCCGGCGATCCGGCCATCCCGGTCACCTTCGTCACCGCGTAATCCCTTGATCAGCGGAGTTTTCGCGGTGCTATGACCCCACGAAAACTCCGTTGATCAAGCAATAGCCACGCCCGCAGCCGACAAATCAGCCAGAGCAGTCTCCCGCGACGAAGCAGCGACAGCCGCAGTGAGCGAAAGCAGCACGGTAGTGGAAAAGCCGGCAGCGGCAGCGTCCAAAGCGGTGGCGCGTACGCAGTAGTCGGTGGCGATGCCGACGACATCCACCGAGGTCACATCCCGCATCCGCAGCCAAGCGGCCAGCCCGATGCCGTTGGCGACTCCCTCGAATCCGGAGTACGCCGCCGCCTGCTGTCCCTTGAGGAACACCGCTTCAATGCGATCCGTGTCCAGCTCGGGGTGGAACTCCGCGCCGGAGGTCCCCGCGACGCAGTGCACCGGCCATTCCTCGAAGTGCGAGCCCGGATCGACGTGATAGTCCTTGGTGGCCACCACGTGATCCCAGGTGCCGGTCGCGAGCGCCGCGGAGACGTCCGCGGCGACCTGCGCACCTCCGGTGACGGCCAGCGAACCGCCTTCACAGAAGTCGTTCTGCACGTCCACGATGATCAGCGCACGGCTCATAGGCCAATGATCGCATCATCAAGCGCGCAGCAGTGGGCGCGTGAGGCAGGTCGGCCCGCCGTCGCCCTTGGCCAGCTCGCTCGCGTCGATCTCGTGGACCTCCACGCCCCGCGCCCGCAACTCCGAAGTCGTCCGCGGGTTCCCGGCGAAGATCACCACGACGCCCGGCCGGACGGCGAGGATGTTGCAGCCCAGCGTCTCGTACTCGGCGTCGTCGACCGCGATGGTCTCGATCCCGCGCTCGGCCAGCAGTTGCAGCAGCGGCACCGGCATGATCGGCGGGTACACGACGGCCAGGTCGTCCGCGATCGGCGAGATGCCCGACATGAGGTGCAGCACGTGGGCCGGTCCGCGGTCATGCGGCAGATCCACGGTCACCAGCTCCTGACCTTCGGCCGCCAGCCACGCGCGCAGCTGGTCGTGGGCCCGCTGGTTCGTGCGATAGCCCCGGCCCGCGACGACCAGGTCGCGGGCGATCCAGCACACGTCGCCACCGTCCATGACCGCGTCCGGTTCCAGCTTTCCCACCACTGGTACGCCCAACGCAGCGACCAGTTCCGCTCCCTCGCGTTGCCGGGCCGGCTTGGCCGATCGGAACTCCACGACTCCGGAGCCGATGACGAACGCGGGATCGTAGGCGAACACCGCGTCGACCTGCCCGTCCGCCGCCGGCAGCCGTTCCACCTGCACCCCGAGATCGGTCAGGAGCTGCGCGTACGCGTCGTGCTGCCGGACGAGGAGGTCCGGGTCGGGGAGGCGCCACCCGGCTCCGGCGAAGTCGCCGGTCGTGGTTGGCCGACGCAGCGCCGCCCGGCGCAGGTCGGAGACGGAGGAGCGTACGCCGAAATCAGTCATGGCTCGGCATCGTATTCGGCTTGCGGACTTGTCACACCACCCGGGCATGATAGGAGCGCTATGAGTCTCGCACCTTACCGCCACGTCCTCGCCCTGCCCGGCGTACGCCCGATCCTGCTGCTCGGGTTGATCGCGCGCATCCCGATGACGGCGATCGGCATCTCGTTCACCCTGCACACCGTGCTGACGCTGCACCACAGCTACGGCGAGGCGGGCCTGGTGACGACGATCTACACCATCGCCGCCGCCGTCTCGTCGCCGCTGATGGGCCGGATGCTCGACCGAGGCGGGGTGCGGCGGGTGATGGCGATCACCGGTTCGGCGCAGCTCGTGATCTGGTCGATCGCCCCGAGCCTCGGGTACGCCGGACTCCTGGGCGCGGCCGCGTTCGCCGGTCTGTTCGCCATCCCGATCTTCGGCCTGGTCCGCCAGTCGATCTCGGCGCTCGTCCCGGACGACCAGCGCCGCCCGGCGTTCGCCCTGGACTCGATGGGCGTGGAGCTGTCGTTCATGGTCGGCCCGGCGGTGGCGGTGGCCGGGGCGACCGCGCTGTCGAGCACGCTAACGATGTACGTCCTCGGCGCCGCGATGGTGCTGGCGGCCATCGGGGTCTACTGGCTCAACCCGCCGATGCGATCGGACGCCGAAGAGGCGGCCGCGGAGCAGGTACGCATCCCGCGTCGGCAGTGGTTGCGGGGGCCGGTGCTCGCCGTGCTCGCCACCGCGACCGGCATGACCGTGATCCTGAGCGGCACCGACATGGCCGTCGTCGGCATCCTCCGCGAAGCCGGGGCGACCTCGTCGACCGGACTCGTCATCGCCTTGTGGTGTGCGTACTCCCTGGTCGGAGCGCTGATCTACGGCGCGCTGCACCGCCCGTTCTCGCCGCTGGCACTGGTGGCCGTCATGGGATTGCTCACCATTCCGGTCGGGCTGTCGCCGAGCTGGCTGTGGCTGTGCGTACTGCTCATCCCGGCCGGTCTGCTCTGCGCGCCGTCGATCACGGCCGGTAATGAGGCGATCACGCGCCTGGTTCCCGCATCGTCGCGCGGCGAGGCGATGGGTCTCCAGGGTTCGGCGATGACGGCCGGTGTGAGCCTGGGCGCGCCCTTCGCGGGCTTCGTCGTCGACATGGCCGGGCCCGGCTGGGCCTTCGCCGCTGTCGGTGCGGCCGGAATTCTCGTCGTCGCGGCGAGCCTGCCGCTCTACCGCCGTCCCCGGCCCGTTCTGGAGCCCGTGTTTAGCCACTGAGCGCGGCGGGTAGTGCGGCCCGGGGGCACAACAAGCGCCGCGCATTCTCCCGAGTGCGCGGCGCTTTGCCTCAGCTGCAGATCACGGTTACGCATGCCATCTCGGCGCACGGAAGCATGCGTAACCGTGATCTGCAGCACCCCAGGACTGGTCTGCAGTACGCAAAGAGCCCCGCCGAAGCGGGGCTCTTTGCGTACGAGATCAGTCTTGGGGTTCCAGGGCCTTCGGGGTTGTCACGGTGGTGTTGAGCGCCAGATGCGGGAACTTCGCGTCGAAGGCCGGCCGCTCCGAGCGGATCCGCGGCATCGTGTCGAAGTTACGCAGCGGCGGCGGGGACGAGGTCGCCCACTCCAGCGAGTTGCCGTGGCCCCACGGGTCGTTGACCGTCACCAGTTCGCCCGCCCGGTAGGACTTCCACACGTTGTAGAGGAACGGCAGCGTGGAGATGCCGAGCACGTACGCCCCGATGGTGGAGATCGTGTTCAGCGTGGTGAACCCGTCCGTCGGCAGGTAGTCGGCGTACCGGCGGGGGAAGCCCTCCGCGCCGAGCCAGTGCTGCACGAGGAAGGTGCCGTGGAAGCCGATCGTAGTCAGCCAGAAGTGCAGCTTGCCGAGCCGCTCGTCCAGCATCCGGCCGAACATCTTCGGGAACCAGAAGTAGATCCCGGCGTACACGGCGAACACGATCGTGCCGAAGAGCACGTAGTGGAAGTGCGCGACGACGAAGTACGAGTCGGACACCTGGAAGTCGACCGGCGGGCTGGCCAGCAGTACGCCCGACAGACCACCGAAGAGGAAGGTCGTGAGGAAGCCGATGGCGAACAGCATCGGCGACTCGAAGGTGACCTGGCCGCGCCACATCGTGCCGATCCAGTTGAAGAACTTCATACCGGTCGGCACCGCGATCATGAAGCTCAGGAACGAGAAGAAGGGCAGCAGGACCTGGCCGGTGACGAACATGTGGTGGGCCCACACGCTCATCGACAGACCGGCGATGCCCAGCATGGCCAGGATCATGCCCTTGTAGCCGAACAGCGGCTTGCGGCTGAAGACCGGGATGACCTCGCTGATGATGCCGAAGAACGGCAGCGCCACGATGTACACCTCGGGATGGCCGAAGAACCAGAACAAGTGCTGCCAGAGCATGGGCCCGTTGGTGGCCGCGTCGAAGACGTGCGCGCCAAGTTGCCGATCGGCCAGTAGCGCCAGCAGCGCCGCCGCGAGCAGTGGGAAGACCATCAGGACGAGCAGCGAGGTCACGAGGATCGACCAGGTGAAGATGGACATCCGGAACATCGTCATGCCGGGGGCGCGCAGGGTCAGGATGGTCGTGACCATGTTGACCGCGCCGAGGATCGTGCCCAGACCGGAGATGGTCAGACCGACGATCCACATGTTGCCGCCGGGGCCGGGCGAGTTCACGGCGTCGTTCAGCGGCGCGTACGCGAACCAGCCGAAGTCGGCCGCGCCGCCCGGGGTGACGAAGCCCAGCACCGCCACCGTGCTACCGAACAGGTAGAGCCAGTACGCGAACGCGTTGAGCCGGGGGAACGCGACGTCAGGCGCTCCGATCTGGATCGGCACGATGAAGTTCGCGAACGCGAAGACGATCGGCGTCGCGAACATCAGCAGCATGATCGTGCCGTGCATGGTGAACAGCTGGTTGAACTGCTCCGGGGACAGGAACTGCAGCCCCGGCCGGGCCAGCTCGGTCCGCATGAGCAGCGCCATCAGGCCGCCGATCATGAAGAACGCGAACGCCGTGACCAGGTACATGATCCCGATCTGCTTCGCATCCGTCGTACGAATGATCCGCGCGATCGCCGAGCCCTTGACGTTCGGTCGGACCGGCCACTGCCTGGTCTCGATCGGCTTCGGTGCGACGGTTGTCACGAGCGGCCTCCTGTGCTGTTCACCAGCTGGTGTTGTTCGGGCGTCCCGCCGTCCGCGAGGGTGAGCGGATCATCGGCGGGGCGTACCACGGACGCAGAATAGTCCCCCGCACGCCGCCAGGACGCATGGGGTGCCTGGACGCGCCGGGCCCGCACCCACAAGCGGGTGCGGGCAGCGCGTCACCGAATAACGTTCGTGTTGAATGTGCCCAGCTCGAACGCCACACCGAACTTGATGGCACCGGCCGCCAGCGCACCGAGCACCAACAGGACCAGGCCCCAGGCGATGAGGTGGTCGGCGTCGGGCAACGAGCGGACGGCCTTGAACACCCGGCGGATGAAACCCATGCCGGTCGCCTCCGGCGCGGCGGCCGAGGTGACCGTCGTGTCGGTGCCGACCGAGTTGGCGGGGCGCAGCTGACCCCGGGCGTGCAGGAAGATCAGCGTCGCGCCGGCGAGCACGAGGACCGCGCCGAGCAACGCCATGGTGAAACCGATCCAGTCCGCCATCGAATTCATCGAGGGCTCCCTCCCCATAGCGCCGTCATCCATTGACGGCCGACTCAGGGTAAAGGAAGCGGGCGCGGCCGACCCTCCCGTCGTACCGCGCCCGCTGCTCACCCCGCGTTGATCATGAACCTAAGGTCCGGGCCGAAGGCGTTTCCGGACCTTAGGTTCATGATCAACGCGAAC
Organism: Hamadaea sp.; assembly: GCF_013362815.1. Lineage (GTDB taxonomy): Bacteria > Actinomycetota > Actinomycetes > Mycobacteriales > Micromonosporaceae > Hamadaea. The sequence goes on from NZ_JABFVK010000029.1 coordinate 43,697, forward strand.
GCGCGGTCAGAGTTCGAAGCCTGCTGGGAAGGGATCGGTCGGATCCAAGAGGTACTGCGCAGTGCCCGTGATCCAGGCCCGGCCGGTCACGGTGGGCACGACCGCGGTCCGGTCGCCGACCGTGGTCTCCTCCACCAGCCGCCCGGTGAATCGCGTACCCAGCGGCGACTCGTTCACGAACGGCCGATCCAGCGCCAGCTCGCCACGGGCGTACAGCTGCGCCATCCGCGCGCTCGTCCCGGTCCCGCACGGCGATCGGTCCACCCAGCCCGGGTGGATGAGGGTCGCGGCTCGGGCGTCCGCGCCGTCTTCTCCCAGCTGGTACGCGATGACGTGGCGACAGTCGTCGATTGCGGGGTCGACGGGGTGCGTGGGGGGCGCCTGTTCCATGACGGCGTCCATGATCTTCAGACCCCGGTCGAGCAGCGCCGGGATGTTCTCCCGGGTCACCGGCAGACCCAGCCGTTCGGCGGGCAACAACGCGTAGAAGTTGCCGCCGAAGGCGATGTCGACGATTACTTCCCCGAGCCCCGGCACCTCTAGGCGTACATCTTGAGAATGCAAGAAGGAGGGGACGTTGCGGATGGTGACCCCGGCAGCGCGACCGTCGCGGACCTCGACCTGGGCCACGACCAGGCCGGCGGGCGTGTCGAGCCGGATGGTGGTGACCGGCTCGACCACCTCGACCATCCCCGTCTCCACCAGGACCGTCGCGACGCCGATCGTGCCGTGGCCGCACATGGGCAACCAGCCGGACACCTCTATGTAGAGGACGCCCCAGTCGGCGTCGGGCCTGGTCGGCGGCTGGAGGATCGCACCCGACATCGCGGAGTGCCCACGCGGCTCGCACATGAGCAGTTTCCGCAGGTCGTCGCGCTCTTTGACGCCGAACAGCCGACGTTCGGCCATGGTCGCGCCGGGGAAGACGCCGACGCCGCCGGTGATGACGCGGGTCGGCATGCCCTCCGTATGCGAGTCGACTGCGTGGAAGACCTTGCTGCTAAACACCGCCGGCCCCCTGGGGGACGGCGCCATCAGCACTGCCGAGAGCTTTCTTCATGTCGGCAGTGACCTGGGCGTGCAGCTCCGGCGAGAGCGGCAGGCGCGGCGGACGGCAGGGACCGCCGTAGCGCCCGGCCAGCTCCATGCCGAGCTTGATCGCCTGAACGAACAACGGACGGGAGTCCCACCGGTACGCCGCGTGCACCTGCCGGTACAACGGCAACGCCTCGGCCAGGTTGCCCTCGATGCAGAGGTTGTAGAGGCGTACGGACTGCTCGGGGAGGGCGTTGGGGAAACCGGCGATCCAGCCGACCGCGCCCTGTGACACGAGTTCCAGGAGAACGTCGTCCGCCCCGGCGAGCACGTCCAGTCCGGGGGCCAGCTCGTGGATGCGGTGCACTCGGCGTACGTCGCCGGAGAACTCCTTGACCGCCTGGATCAGCCCCTTGCCGTGCAGTTCGGCGAGCAGCTCCGGAACCAGGTCGACCTTGGTGTCGAACGGGTTGTTGTACGCCACAACGGGCAACCCCGCCGCCGCCACCTGCTCGTAATGCGCGACTACTTCGGCCGGGGACGCGGCGTACGCGTTGGGGGGCAGCGACATGACGGCGTCGGCGCCCGCTTCCGCCGCCTGCTCGGCCCACCGGCGACCCTGATGACCCCCGTACGCACCCACGCCGGGCACCACGGTGACGTTGTCCGGGACGGCCTCCACGACGGCGGTGACGATGCGCGCCCGCTCGTCGTCGGTGAGCGTCTGGTACTCCCCCAGCGACCCGTTCGGCACGATCCCGTGGCAGCCGTTCACACCGAGCCAGGCGACGTGTTCCTGCAGCCGGTCGAAGTCGATCGACAGGTCCTCCCGGAAGGGTGTGGCGATCGCCACCAGCACCCCGTTCCACGGCTTATTCATGTGATTCCTCCAACTGGTCTTGCGGGTCGTTCGTCATGAGCAGGCGCAACGGGACCGGCGTCGCGATCGGACGATTCGCGTACGCGAGCGGGGCGCAGCCGAGCACATCGGCGCTGGACAGCCCGCAGAGCCGGCCTTGGCAGCGGCCCATCCCGGCGCGGGTCAGCAGTTTGACGGCGCGGGGATCGTCGGCGCCGAGCGCCTGTGCGGCCCGCACTTCGCCGAAGGTGACGCCCTCGCAGCGGCACAAGACGGTGCCGTCGGCGACCCGTGTGCTCCAGCCGGGGGCGAAGCCGTGCACCTCGTGCAGGGCGTCGGCGAAACGGCGCGCGGCGGCGGCCCGCCTGCGCCAGGGCTTCGAGGCCACCTGGTACGCCGTTTCGTCGAGGCGCCCCAGGTGGCGTGCGGCGGCGAGACCCGCCAGGGTGCCGGTGGCGTACGCGGAGTCCGCGCCGCCCACCCCGGCGAGCTCACCCGCCGCGAAGACGCCCGCCTGCGAGGTCCGCAGGTCGGCGTCCACCTGCGCGATCGGGCTGCCATCCCTCGGGTCGACGAGGAGTGCGCAACCCAACGCGCTCGCCAGCTCCACCTGTGGGGTGAAGCCGTGGCCGACGGCGACCGCGTCAACGACCGCCGTACGTTCCTTTGTGCCACATCGCAGTTTCGCGATCATGACGTCCCGCTCGGGAGTGATCTCTCGCACTTCCCAGCCCGACCAGACCGGCACCCGGTGACGCCAGAGCCGACCCCGGTACGCAACCGCCTGCCAGAGCTTGCGCGGTGCGCGTACCACTGTGGAAAAGTGCCGTGACCAGGCTCGGGGCCGAACCGGATCGGCGACGGCGACCACGTCGACCCCGGCTTCGGCGAGCGAGACCGCGAGCGAGAGCAGCAACGGGCCGGTTCCCGTGACCAGTACGCGTTGCCCGACCTTGACGCCGAGCCCCTTGAGTCGGGCCTGCGCGCCGCCGACGGTGACGACGCCCGGCAGCTCCCAGCCGGGGAACGGCACGACCCGGTCGTACGCCCCGGTCGCCAGCACGATCGCGCGCGGCTTCAATTCTCTGGTGGTTCGGCCGTCGACGTCGGCGATCTCCAGCGTGCCCGGGGTGGCTCGCCAGATCTCGTGGCCCAGCAGGAACCGGATGTTCTCGTGCCGTTCGGCGCGCTGGATGAGCTTCGGCGGGGTGTTCTCGTGCACTGTGGACTGACGGAGGTACTGCCCACCCGGCTTCGCTCCACGGTCCACCACCAGCACGTTGACCCCGTGCTCGGCCGCCGCCAGCGCGGCCGTCAGTCCGGCTGGGCCTGCCCCCACGACGACGAGCTCCCGCTCCTTGGACGCTGGATCAGGGTTCTGGGTCGAATCTTGGGCCAAGATTCGACCCAGAACCCTGATCTGCTGCGGATCTTGCGCGGCCGCGGCGGGCGCGACGGGCGCGACGGGCGC
>NZ_JABFVK010000082.1 GCF_013362815.1 Hamadaea sp.
TAGGCAATCACCAACCCACCCTGCCCGGCCGGCTGACATCCCTGCCCATCTAAACGATCATGGACCCACGGAAACCCTCGAAGACGCCCGAAGGTTCATGATCGGCGAGACAGGGATCTCTCGACCCGGACGTGACCGCCGCGGCGCCGGTAGCCGTAGCGCTCGTTGACCGCCAGCATCGGCGCGTTCGCCGAGTCGTTGCCCGCTCGCAGGAAGTCCGCGCCGATGTCGCGGGCGTACCGGATCGTCGCGCGTTTCAACGCCGACGCGACGCCCCGGCCGCGCCACTGCGGCAGCACGCCGGTGAAGGCGTGGTTGAGCGAATTCGTCTCCGGCTGATACGTCACAAGGGCCAGCCCGACCGCCTCGCCGCCGGCCAGCGCGAGGAACGCGCCTTCCGCGCGAAAGCCCCGCCGGTTGAGCACCGCCTTCTCGAACTGCTCGTACGGCCGGGCCGACGCCGTACGCGCGCCCGGCATGTCCGGCACGGTCCGCTCGTGCACCTCCCACAACATCCGCCGGGCCTGCTCGCCGCCGCCCAGCGCGGCCAGCGACACCACGCCGACCCCCGGCGGATCCGGCATCGCGAGCAGGTCCAGGTCGGCGTCGGCCACCATCAAGAACGACTGGTACGCACGGCGCACCACCACGTATCCGTGACGCAGCGCGAAAGCCGTGCCGGCGTCCTCGACCGGTCCGGGGACGACCCCGCCGATCCGGGTCGCCCCGTGGCCGGCCGCGAACTGCTCCACCTGCGCCAGCAGCCGGGAGCCGAGGCCGTCCCGGCGACGCGCGGCGGTCACCACGACGTCGGCCTGGAACAGCCCCTCCGGGTTCGACGGATCGCGGATCGCGTTGGCGTACGCGACGACCCGGTCGCCGGCCAGCGCCACGAGTTGCACGGCGATCCGGCCGGCGGGAGCGGTGCGGGCGTGCTCGACGATCTCGTCGGCCGGCACCGGCCGCTGCCAGATCTCCGAGACGAGAGCGGCCACCCCGGCGGCGTCATCGGGATCTCCGGGGTCGTATGCGCGGACGGTCGTCACACTCCGCAGCGTTGTCCGGCCGCCCGCCGTTCGCAAGTGAAATCATCGGAGCATGCAGACAGTCACGTTGAACAACGGCGTCGTCATGCCGCAGCTCGGTTTCGGCGTCTGGCAGGTGCCCGACGACCAGGCGCACGACGCCGTCGCCACCGCGCTGCGCGCCGGATACCGCAGCATCGACACCGCCAAGCTGTACTTCAACGAGCAAGGCGTCGGCCGGGCGCTCGCCGAGTCCGGGATCGCCCGCGACGAGTTGTTCGTCACCACCAAGCTGTGGAACGACGAACACGACCACGACAAGGTGCTGCGGGCGTTCGACACGAGCCTGGCCAAACTCGGTCTGGACTATCTGGACCTCTACCTCATCCACTGGCCGGTGCCCCGCCAGGACAAGTACGCCGAGGCGTGGCGCGCCCTGGTCGAGCTCTACGAGGCCAAACGCGTACGCGCGATCGGCGTCTCCAACTTCACCCAGGCCAACCTGACCCGGATCATCGACGACAGCGGCGTCGTCCCGGCGGTCAATCAAGTCGAGCTGCACCCGCGGTTCACCCAGGCAGCCCTGCGCGCGTTCCACACCGAGCACGGCATCGCCACCGAGGCGTGGAGCCCGCTCGGCCAGGGCAAGGGACTGCTCGACGACCCGGCGCTGGCCAAGATCGCCGACGCGCACGGGCGTACCCCGGCCCAAGTCGTGCTGCGCTGGCACCTGCAGCTCGGAAACATCGTCATCCCGAAGTCGGTGACCCCGTCGCGTATCGCCGAGAACATCGACGTGTTCGGCTTCGAACTGTCCGACGCGGACATGGCCGCGATCGACGGGCTGCACGCCGACGGCCGCATCGGCCCCGACCCGGCAAAAATGAACTGGATGGGCTGAGCCGACCTCACCGGTGGGGCGGTACGGGTTGATCGGGCGAGGCAGACTGGACTTATGACAGCCCGCATCGCGCTCGTGGCGCTGGTCGACCGCCAAGGACGCATCCTGGTGCACCTGCACGACGACCAGGCAGCCGACCGGCCCAACCGGTGGAGCCTGCCGCACGCGCGCGTCGAACCCGGCGAAAGTCCTGCCGCGGCGGGCGTGCGCGTCGCGGCACAGGTCGCCCACGTGCCCGTCGACGGCGACCTCGAACAGTTCTGGTCCGGGTACGCGCCCGGCCACCCGGTGCTGACCGTCGCCTTCTGCGGGCGTACCCGGGCGACGCCGGAGGACGTGGCACAGGTCGTCGAGATCTCCCCCGCCGGTGAGCTGCCCGAACCCACCCGGGTGCACAAGGTGTTCCTGCCCGGCGACGAGATCCTGTCCGGCCGGGCGTTCACCCTGGCGTCGGGCTACGTCCTGGCCCGGTTCGTCGACTCGGCCCAATATCAGCGGCTCGCACCGGGCGCCGCGCTGCCGCCGTACCTGCCCGGACTGGCCTGACGAGCGCGCCACCCGGCCCGGCCCGCACTAGGGTGAGGGGATGCATGCGATTGTCGTCGACGCCCCCGGCGGTCCCGAGGTCCTGACCTACGCCGAACGCCCCGACCCGCGGCCCGGCCCCGGGCAGGCGCTGGTGAAGGTCGCCGCGTCCGGGGTGAACTTCATCGACGTCTACCACCGGGAAGGCCGCTATCCGCTGCCGTTGCCGCTGGTGCCCGGCTCGGAAGGAGCCGGGATCGTCGCCGAGGTCGGCGACGGCGTGACCCACGTGGCCCCCGGCGACCGGGTCGCCTGGTGCTCGGTGCCGGGCAGCTACGCCGAACTGGCGGTCGTGCCGGAGAAGATGCTGGTCCACGTGCCGACCGGGGTGGACCTCGACCTCGCCGCCGCCGCGATGCTGCAAGGCCTGACCGCGCACTACCTGACCCGCACCACGTACCCGGTCCGCGAAGGCGACCAGGTGCTCGTCCACGCCGCCGCCGGAGGCATGGGACTGCTCCTGACCCAGCTGATCAAGCTGCAAGGCGGGCGGGTCATCGGCACAGTGTCCACCGAGGAGAAGGAGAAGCTCGCCCGCGAAGCCGGAGCCGACGAGGTGATCCGCTACGACCACGTCTCCTTCCCGGAAGCGGTCAAGGAACTCACCGGCGGCCGCGGCGTCGACGTCGTCTACGACGGCGTGGGAGCGTCCACCTTCGAAGGCGACCTGCAATGCGTACGCCCCCGGGCAATGATCGCCCTGTTCGGCGCGGCCAGCGGCCCGGTGCCGCCGTTCGACCTGCAGCGGCTGTCCGGCCTCGGCTCGCTGTTCGTGACCCGGCCGACCCTGGGCCACTACATCGCCGACCGCGACGAACTGCTCGGCCGGGCGCACGACCTGTTCGGCTGGATCGCCGGCGGCCAGCTGCGGATCCAGGTGTCGCAGCGGTACCCGCTCGCCGACGCCCGGCGTGCCCATGAAGAGCTCGAAGGACGGCGTACCACCGGAAAATCGATCTTGAACGTGTGAGCCGGAGGCGACACATGGCGGGTTACTCCGGCACTCCCCTGCCGCGCAAGCTCGGCATCACCGCGACCACCCGCCTCGCGGTCCTCCACCAGCCCACGGACCTCACCCTCGACCTGGGCGTCACCGCCCGCGCGACCCTGCGCGGCCCCCTCGACGTCATCCTGCTGTTCGCGACCGCCCGGTCCGAGCTCCGCCACGCCCTTCCACGGGTACGCACAGCGATGGCCCCCGACGCCGCCTTCTGGGTCTGCTGGCCCAAACAAGCCGCCGCGAAGAAAGGCCTCGCCGCCCCGACCGACCTCACCGAAGACGCCGTACGCGACATCGCCCTGCCGACCGGCCTCGTCGACGTCAAAGTCGCCGCGATCGACGAAATCTGGTCCGCCCTCAAACTCGTCATCCGCCGCGAACTGCGCTAACGCACGATCCCGACCAGCTCGCCGAGCGCGGCGATCCGATGAGTCGCCTGCGAGAAGTCCTGCCCCCGGGTGAACTCGTTGTCGACCACGACGCAGTCGATGCCCGCCGCCACCGCCGACCGCAACCCCCGCGCCGAATCCTCCACGACCAGCGTCTCCGCCCTGCCCGCCCCGAACCGCTCCAACCCCGCCAGATACGGCTCCGGATGCGGCTTCGCCCGCGTGTAGTCCTCCCGGACCAGCACGAACTCCATGAACTGCCGAAGCCGCCGCTCAGCATGAATCAGCTCGAAATCCACCCGCTTCGACGTCGTCACGATCGCCAACCGGGCATACTGCGCCAACTCGGCCAGCGCCTCGGCGACACCGTCGATCTCGATCGCCTCCGTACGCAGAAACTCCTGGTAGTAGACGTCCCTAGCCACCCGCTGCCGGCCGATCGTCTCCTCGTCGAGCCCCGCCGCCCGCGCCTGCACCCACGACCCCAGACCCAGACTCATGTCCCGCAGATACCGATCCCGGTCCAGCGCCACCCCGACCTCGGCCAACGCGCGCTCAGCCGCCCGGAAATACCACAACTCGGTGTCCACCAGCACACCGTCATGATCGAACAAGATGTACTTCTTCACACCCGGCCCCCCACCGTGGACCTCAGCACCATCAGCCCATCCTCGACGGCAGCCACCATCGCGAACGCGAACCGGTCGACCTCCAAACACATCGCGACGTCATCGGGATGCACCCCGGGGCGTACGCCCTCCGACAACTCCGCCGCAGCCCGCGACCGCGCCGCCCGGCGCACGAAATCAGCGGCATCCGTCGCGACCCCGGCCGCCCGGCCGGCGATGTACTGCGCACACGCCAGATCCTCCTCCGCCCGACCGTCCTCGCCGGTCACCACGAACGTGACACCGTCACCCCCGTACGCCCGCACCCGCTCCGCCGTCGCCCCGGCCACCACGAAACTCGCGCACAACACCAGCGAAGCATCCCTCACCGCCAGCGCGCCGACCGTCCCCGCCGTCGTCTTCTGCACGATCGTCCGCCCAGCCACATCCACCGACCGCAACCGCCCCGGCGAGTTCACACAATCGAACCCCGGCGCAGGCGGACCATCCTTCAACGCCAACCAGTCGCCATGCCGGCCCTTGAGCGCCAGCGCCTCCTCCAGCGACCCGGCCAGCACAACCTTCTCCGCACCCAACGCGAACGCCCAAGCCGCCGTCGTGAAAGCCCGCATGACGTCGACCACCACCGCCATCGACGGCGACTCAGCCAACTCGCCGATGCCGACGAAACGCGAACCCATGACACCCATGATCGTGTACGCGACACCGGAAGCGAGCGCCAGGGGGCTATCGTCTGCGCCGCTGTTCGAAGACATCGTGCTCATGGCGCGGGGGTATCACACGGCCGCCGCTCACCCCGCCAACGCGAGCAGCCTCGCCGCCTGAACCTCCAACGCCCCCGGCGGATTCCGCCGCGCCGCCGGCCCACCCGGCAACAGCAGATGCAGCCAGAACGCGGCCCACCACATCCGCGCCAGCAGCAACCGGTCACCGTCGACACCCAAATCCACGAACCGCGCACAGAACAGCTCCGCGTCCACGTCACGCGCCGACAGATGCTCCACCAAAGTCGCCAACTCGTACGCGACATCGGACGAACCGGCGTCCTCGAAGTCCACCACCCGGACGCGTACGCCGTCCCACAAGTAGTTCGCCAGATTCGGATCCCCATGCCCGACGACCAGCGCAGTGCCTGGCGGTGACGCCGGCAGCGGCCGCAGGCCGAGCGCCACGTCGTACGCTTCCCCGGCGATGCCCACCGGCCGCGGAGCACCTACCAACCGGTGGCGTACCTCCTCACAGCAGTACGCCGGATCGAACCGCCGCAACGGCAACGACCCCACCGGCACCGACCACAGACGCCGCAACGCCACCTCCAGCGCCGCCAGGCGTACGTCGTCCAGCGGGCCGGACATCGGCTCGCCGGGAAGGACGGTCATCGACAGCCACGGCGGATCGTCGTCCACCCCCGACTCGATCAGGCGCGGCACCAGATCCGGAACCGACCGGGCCACCTCGGACAGCACCGTCCACTCGCGTACGTGCTCTCCCCGGTCCCACGAGGCGTACCGCTTGACCAGCACATCCTCGGTCACGACGAACCGATGCGTCGAATTCAAGATCGACAAGGGCGGCTCCTTTGAGTCGGTGCGCCGAAGGCGCTCCTGTTAATAGGTCTACGTAGCATCACACCGCGTAGGACGTCCTAGGACACTAGAAATGACGACAGACGCCGGTGGTACGCGGTGCACGCTTCACTAGCCCGTAGACGTCGATGACGTACCACCCGGCGGCGCATCCGAAGGCGACGCCTTCGCGGTCTCCCATCGGCGAGCCGATCACTTCCCGTAGGGCGTCCTAGGACATCAGATATGCGGTGGAGTCAGCGCGCTGACGGTGAACGGATGCCCGACGGGATAACCGCTGCGCTCGGCGAACAGCTGCGAGTTGACCACGAACAGCCGCCCGTCGAGGTACGCCGCCGTCGTCGGAGTGTCCGCCACCGGGCGCTCCCACCGCCCGAGGATCTTGCCCGTACGCCCGTCGGCCGACAACGACAGCGCGGTCAGCCACATCTTGATGACGCCGTCGGACTCGGAGTTGTCGCAGGCGTACAGGACGTCATCGACCCAGACGAGGCCGTCCCCGGCGACGTGCGCTCCCCCGAGATCCACCCGTTCGGCGGTGGCGGTGACGGTGTCGACCCGCCACAGCACCTCCTCCGCCTGATCGCACACGATCAGGGTGCCGGGCGCCGGACCGGGGACGATGCCGTTGAGGAAGCAGTCCTCCGCGTCGGGCGCGCCGAACGGGCCGAGGTCGACGAACTCCTCGGCCGGGCCCACCTCGCCGTCGACGGCCAGCCGCCAGATCACCGGCCGTTTCGAGTCGCTGACATAGGCGTACCCGTCGAGGATGCAGATGTCGTTGAGACCCGTGACCTCGGCCTCGACCGTGACCCGCGCGGACAGTGTGCCGGTGGCCGTGTCGTACGCGAAGATGTGGCCGGTCTCCCAGCCGCACACCAGCAGGCGGCCGAGCGGGTCGCCGGTGAGCCCGAGCGCGTGGGTACGCCCGTCGGCGCCGGCCGGTTGCCAGACCTCCAGCGTGGGCGTGCCGATCCGTCCTCGATAGATGGTGCCGTGCCGCGAGCTGGAGACGTAGAAGGCGTCGCCGTGGGCCGCGATGCCTTCGGGCATGACGTCGGGCGGACCGGGCGGCAGCGCGTAAGAGTCGATCACCCGCCGCAGGCTACCCGAGGGACGCTCAGGCGTAGGGGTCGATGATCTCCCCGGTCGCCGCGTCGCGCAGCTCGATCGCCTCCATCGGGCAGTTGGCCGCCGCGTCCCGTACGCGCTCGTCCGGCTCGATCGGCGACGTCACGGGAACCGAGCGGTCATCCGCGTCGAGCTTGAACCGGTCGCGAGCGACCCCGACGCACATCGCCGAACCGATGCACTGCGACCGGTCCACGGTGACGGTCCACATCAAGCGTCCCACCGGACCGGCAGGGTGGCGACCGAGCGCACGATCATCGTCGGCTTGAAGGCGATGTCGGCGTCGTCCACCGCGATCTCGAAGCCCGGCAGGTTGCGCAGGATTCCCGACAGCGCCTCCTGCAGCTCCATCCGGGCCAGCTGCGCGCCCAGGCAGTGGTGTACGCCGGCGCCGAACCCGAGGTGGCCGTGCGAATCGCCGCGGTCGAGGTCGAGGCTGTCCGGGTCGGCGAAGACCCGCGGATCGCGGTTGGCCGAGGCGAGCGCCGGCAGCACGGCCTGACCGGCCGGGATCGTGACGCCGGACAACTCCACCGGCTCGGTGGTGACCCGCGCGATGCCGCCGCCACCCGCGCCGAGCTGCGTGAAGCGCATCAACTCTTCGACCGCGGCCGGGACCTGCGACGGATCGGCCTGCAGCGCCGCCCACTGTTCCGGGTGTGCCCGCAGGGTCAGCAGCATCATCACGATCTGGTTGGCCGTCGTCTCGTGCCCGCCGATGAGCAGCGACACCCCGAGGTTGACCAGTTCGGCCTCGGACAGCCGATCGCTGTTGTCGCGGGCGTTGATGAGGGCGGTCATCAGGTCGTCGGCCGGATGCCTGCGCTTGTCGGCGATCAATTCGGACAGGTAACCCTGCAGACTCTCGAACGCCGCCGAGATGATGGCCGGATCGCGGCTGCGGTCGCCCATCACCGAGTCGGACCAGCCGTGGAACCGGTACTGGTCGGACTCGGGCACGCCGAGCAACTCACAGATGACGCGTACGGGCAACGCCAGGCTGAAGTTGTCGACCAGGTCGGCGGGCTGGGGCAGCTTCCGCAGCGCGAGTAGCAGGTCGTCGACGATGGACACGACTTGGGGCCGCAGTTGCTCGACCCGGCGGGCGGTGAACGCACCGGCGACGAGCCGCCGCAACCGGGTGTGCTCGGGCGGGTCCAAACCGATGATGGACTCGCTCGCCAACCGGCCCAGTCCCGACTCGACGTTGCCCGCGACGGCCTGCGCCCGGGAGAACCGCGGATCGGTGAGCACCTGGCGTACGTCGGAGTGCCGGGTGACGAGCCAGGCGGTGGCGCCGTCGGGGAAGACGATCGGCGCCACCGGCTGCTCTTCGCGCAGCTCGCCCAGCTCGGGCGACGGATGGTAGAGCGACGGCGGCTCGGCGAACGGAAACGAGACAGGCGACCGGTCGGCCATGGTCATCACGACCCCCTCGTGGTGGTTTACCCCGCCGACGCTAGCAACAAATGCGTCAATTTCTCAATGCGTCCGGCATGAGTGAACCAGGCCCCGGGAAGGGTCAGGCTCGCGTGATGGCGTTCGCCACGATCGCGTCGTGCACGTACTGCGCCAGACCGGGGCGGTGCTGGTCGTAGTTCCGGGTGAACCGCTCGTCGGCCAGGTAGAGCTCGGCGAGACCGGTGTGGATCTCGTAGGTGCACTCGTAGTAGAACTTCGTGATCTGCTGCCGGTGCTCCTCCGCCAGCGCCATGGCCGCCGCGCTGTCGGCCGGCACGCCGGCGGCGTACGCGGTGACGAAGCGCTCCAGCAACTCGGCCGACTCCTGCTGGATTCGCTGCCAGTCCTCCTTGGTGTACCGCTTCGTCCGGCGCGCCGACTCGGCGTACGCGTCGGTGCCGCCCCAGCGCTGCTCGGCCTCCTCGGCGTACTGGTCGGGGTCGAAGTCTCCGAAGACTTCGAACTTCTCCTCGGGAGTGAGGTCGATGCCCACCTTCTTAGCCTCCAAGACGTATTCGACCGCCGCCACCATCTCCCGGAGCCGGGCGATCCGGCTGGTCAGCAGCCGGTGCTGCCGGCGCAGATGCTCGTCCGCGTCCGCGTCCGGGTCGTCGAGGATGACGGCGATCTCCTCCAGGGTGAACCCGAGCTCCCGGTAGAGCAGGATCTGCTGCAGACGGTCCAGGTCGGCGTCGTCGTAGCGCCGATACCCGGCACTCGTGCGGCCGCCCGGCGTCAGCAGCCCGATCTCGTCGTAGTGGTGCAGCGTGCGTACCGTCACTCCGGCCAGCTCGGCGACCTTGCCCACGGTGTAGCTCATGGTTTCCCTCTCTCCACCGACCTACAGTGCCGCCTCCCGTTACGTGAGGGTCAAGTTCCGTTAGAAGTCCACGACGATGATCATGGGACGGCGGCGGCTCAGCCCGGGAACGCTCTTCAGCCGCGGCGCGAGCCAGCCCGCCAGCCCCCGGCCGACCCGGGGCTGAACCTCACGGACGCTGGAGATCCCCGGCGACAGCGCCCGCAACCGGGGCAGATCCCGCGGGGTGACGAACCAGTGCAGCGGCGGCGGCTCGAACGCGCTGCGGCCGCGTACGTGCCGCACGACCTGCTGATCGATCGCCGGGGTGATCGCGTCGAAGATCATCCGACCGCCGGGAAACCGCTCGGCGAGGGTGGCGATGAGTCCTTCGGCCTCGGCGGGCTGCAGGTACATCAGCAGGCCTTGGGCCGTGACGAGTACGCCGCGCGCCGGATCGGCCTCGGCCAGCCACGCCGGATCGAGCGCGGAACCGGCCCACAGGTGCTGCCGGTCCTCCTGCGGCAGCAGCCGCCGGCGCAGCTCGACCATCGGCGGCAGGTCCACGGTCAGCCAGCGCACCTGCGGGTCGCCGACCCGCCAATAGGTGGTCTCCAGGCCCTCGCCCAGCGCGACGACCTGCCCGCCGGGGTGCTCACCGAGGAACCGGCGCACCTCGTCGTCGAAGGTCCGCGCCCGCAACGCCATGATCTGCGGCTGCACCGGGAAGCCCGCGCCGAACCGGGCCTCGAACGGATAGTCGAACTGCTCGATCAGATGCACCGCCATCGGGTCGGGCAGCACGGTGTCCGGCCGACGGGCCTCGCGTACGCGGTGATAGAGCGTCCACAACGCGGTCTCCGGCACACCGCTCAGGCCCGGGTCGATCCCCATGATCGAATCGTATCGGCGCGAGGCCCGCTACAGATGCACCGACCGGTAGGGTCGTCAGGTGACCGAAGAGACGGATGTCGCGCCAGAGCCGGAACTCGAGACCACCTGGGACGGGCTACCGATCGCCCCGGACAATCCGCGCGGCTCCGGCGTGGTGGTGCGCCGGTCCACCCCGGACGGGCCGGAGTTCCTGCTGCTGCATCGTATGCACGAAGGCCCCGACTACGAGGGCGACTGGGCGTGGACCTCACCGTCCGGCGCCCGGCACCCCGGCGAACCCGTGCTCACCGGCGCGCTCCGGGAACTCGCCGAAGAGGCGGGCCTCGAAGGTCTCGACGTACGCCCGGTCGACCTGTCCGGCGGCTGGGCCGTGTTCGCCGCCGAGGCCGATGCGGCCGCCGACGTCGTCATGGTGGATCCCGAGCACGACCGATTCGAGTGGCTGCCTCGCGAGGTCGCGCTGGCCCGGCTCGCGCCGGAGTCGGTCGCCGACAACTTCCGGCGCGGGTCCGGCGTACCGCTGCCCCGGATCGCCTTCCGGCCCTTGGCGCGGACGGACTTCCCCACCCTGCTCGGCTGGCTCGGCGAACCGCACGTCGCCCGGTGGTGGCGGCACCGGCCCGAGAACCTCGACTCCATCGAGCGCAAATACGGACCCCGCGTCGACGGCAACAGCCCGGTACGCGTACACGTGCTGCTCGTCGACGGCGTCCCGGCCGGGATCTTCCAGGATTACCGCACCGCCGACTATCCGGCGTACGCCGCCGCAGTCGCCGATTCCGAGGCGATCGCGATCGACTACCTCATCGGCGATCCCGGGCTCGTCGGGCGCGGCATCGGCCCGCAGGCGATCTGGGCGTACGCCCGCGACGTGGCCCCGGCCGCGCCCCGCGTGGTCGCCTCACCGGACGAGACCAACGAAGCGTCGATCCGGGCCCTACTCAAGGCCGGTTTCCGGTACGAACGTGACGCCGCGGTCGAGGACCGGACCGAGGCCGTCTGCGTCCTCGACCGGGCCCGCGTCTTCGGATAAGGCCGCCGGCCCGCGCTTTCGGTCAGAGGTCGCCGGGATCGGTGTTGGCCCCGCACACGACGACCGCCACTCGTTCGCCGTCGGCGGGCCGATAAGCGGTCAGCCCGGCGTACGCGGCGGCGGCGCCCGGCTCGGCGACGATCCGCCACTCGTCCCACAACCGCTGCCGGGCGTCCCGGATGGCCGCGTCCTCGACCAGTACGCTCACCAGCCCGGTGTGCGCTGCGACGGCGTACGCGATCGCACCGGCGCGCCGCGCACCGAGGGAGTCGGCGGCGTACCCACCGACCTCGACGTCCACCGGGCCACCCCGATCGAGCGCCGTATGCAGAGTCGGCGCGGCGACCGGTTCGACGGCGACGACGCGTAGCGGTGTGTCGGCGAGGGCGGCCGCGATGCCGCCGACGAGCCCGCCCCCGCCGACCGCCACGAGCACGGTGTCCACCGGCGCGGCCGCGTCCTCGAGCAGTTCGAGCGCGATCGTTCCCGCGCCGGCCACCATCTCGCGCTGGTCGTACGCATGACAGACGAACGCGCCGGTCTGCGCGGCGCGGTCGGTGGAGGCGGCCAGCGCGTGGCTGTATTCGCTGCCGGTCTGCACGACCGTCGCGCCGAGCGACTGGAGCCGCTTGACCTTGACGGCCGGCGCAGTGGCTGGAACGTGGATCTCGGCCGGCACGCCGACCTGGGCGGCGGCCCACGCGACGGCCAGCCCGGCGTTGCCGCCCGACGCCGCGATCACCCCGGCCGGGCCGAGATCGCCTCGTTCGGCGGCGGCGAGCACGTTGTTGAGCGCTCCCCGGGCTTTGAACGAACCCGTGTGCTGGAGGTATTCGAGCTTGAAGACCAGGTCGGGAGCCGCCTCGAAGACCGGCGTACGCCGGATCCGGCCCTCGATGCGATGCCGGGCGGCGGTGATGTCCGCAAAACTGATCATGCGACCAGGGTAGGCGGCTCCCCGCTTCGCGCCGGATCAGGGTTCCCGGTCGTATCCTGGCCAAGATTCGACCGGGAACCCTGATCCGGCGCCAGAAGCGACAGCCCGAAAGCCTCAGAGGCCGGAGCTCACCGCCGTGATCAGCGTCCCGGACGCGGTGTCGCCCGACATCTCCCAGATCATCGTGCCGAGCAGGCCCTTGCTCTTCAGCCAGGCCATCTTCTGCCCGATCGACCAGGTGTCGTCGAACGACCACCACTGCCCGTTGGCCCCGGTGTAGCAGTACGTCGAGATCGACTGCGGGTCGTGGTAGACCGTGCAGCCGGGCACGCTCGCGATCAGGTTCGAGTAGCCGCGCGTACCGGCTTCCTCGGCGAACTGGCCCGGAGCGGCCCCGGTGGCCGACTGCCACTCGCCGTTGACCCCGCCGGCCGCCACGCCCTGCCAGCCCCGGCCGTAGAACGGCAGGCCGAAGGTGAGCTTGCGCGGGCTGACCCCGGCGTCGAGGTAGCTCTGGATCGCCAGGTTCACGCTGAACTCGAAGGCGTACGGGTCCTGTGTGTCGCGGTAGAGGTTGGCCTGGTGGCCGGTGCGGTTCGGCTCCCACGAGTTGTCCGAGCCGGCTCCGTGGAAGTCGTAGCCCTGCACGTTGGCGAAGTCCAGCGAGCTGAACACCCCGGTCGGGCTGATGTCCCAGCCCGCCGCGATCTTCGCCGGGTCCGCCGGGGTGAAGGCGGTGAGCAGGTACCGCTTGCCGGTGGTCACGGTCAGCGCGTCCATCTGCCGCCGGAACTCCGCCAGCAGCAGCGTGTTGTTCGCCTTGTCCGCGGGGCTCACGTGATTGCCCGCGTGGCCCTCCGCGCCGGGCCACTCCCAGTCCAGGTCGATGCCGTCGAAGATGCCGGCCGCGGTGCCCGGGCCGCCTGCCCCGTTGTACGCGGGCAGATTGCCCTTGAGGTAGATGTCCAGACAGGACTGGACGAACTTCTGCCGGCTCGCCGCGGTCGCAGCGACGTCGGAGAAGTACTTGGAGTATGTCCAGCCGCCGATCGAGATGAGCACCTTGAGGTTCGGGTACTTCGACTTGAGCTTCTTGAGCTGGTTGAAGTTGCCGCGCAACGGTTCCCAGCCGGTGTCGGCGACCCCGTCGACCGACTGCGCGGCCGACATCGGGCGGCCGTAGTCGGCGTCCGCGTCACCCGCGCCGGTGCCCTGGTCGGGATCCTGCGGGTTGCTCGTCACGCCCTTGGTGACGCCCTGCAGGCAGGTGAGGTTCACCGGGTCGATGTTGGCGAACGCGTAGTTGATGTGGGTCAGCTTCGCCGCCGAGCCACTGGTGTCGAGGTTGCGGACGAAGTACTGACGTCCATAGATGCC
This sequence comes from Hamadaea sp., assembly GCF_013362815.1. GTDB lineage: Bacteria > Actinomycetota > Actinomycetes > Mycobacteriales > Micromonosporaceae > Hamadaea. The sequence goes on from NZ_JABFVK010000082.1 coordinate 13,748, forward strand.
CCATTGGACGAAGTAGCCGACCTTGGCGTACTGGCCGGAGCCGATCACGTCGTCCGTCGTGACGCTCACGGAGTTGCTCGCCGCCGACACGTTGTCGTAGGTGTCGCGCGCCTTCACCGTGAACGCGTACGCCGTCAGCGGGGACAGCCCGGACACGGTGGCGCTCGTGCCGGTGACGCTGGCCCGGAGGGTGGTCCCGGTGTAGACGTCGTACCCGGCGATCCCGCTGGCGTCCGTGCTGCCGGTCCAGGCCAGGCTCACCGTCGTCGAACTCTTCGCGGTCGAGCGCAGCCCGCTCGGCGCTGTCGGCGCGGTGGTGTCGTCGGCCGGGTTCAGCGTCGTCACGCTCACCGGCGTACTGGCCGCCGACAGATTCCCCCGGGTGTCCTTCGCCCGGACACTGAGCGAATAGGCGGTGTTCGGGGTCAGCCCGGTCACGACCGCGCTGGTGGTGGTGCTGGAAGCGACGACCGTCGTCCCCGACAGCACGTCATAGCCCGCGATCGGGAAGTCCGTCGCGGCCGCGGCGGTCCAGGACAGCGACGCCGTCTTGGTGGTACGCCCGGTGACGGTCAGGCCAGTGGGCGTACCGGGGGCGCGGTCGGCGCTGCCGTCGCACTTGTTGCCGTTGATCCGGCAGTTCAGCGGAGCCGCCCCCGACCCGTACGCGATCCACCAGGGGCTGTAGGGCTCGGTCGTCGCCCCGGCGGCGACCGTCCCGTTGTAGTGCGCGTTGACGATGGTCACGTGCGAACCGGACTGGCTCGCGACTCCGTTGTAGACGTTGCCCAGGGTGGCTCCGGACGGCAGATCGAACTCCAGCGACCAGCCGGTGATCGCCGCCGCCGTGGGATTGGCGACGACGTACTTGTCGAGATACCAGGAACCGTTGTTCGCCGCCGAGAAGGTGGCGGTCAGCCCGGCTGCGGCGTACGCGGCGGGCGCGGCCGCGAGCAGCGTGGTCGCCACGATTCCCGCGGTGAGCAGCGCGCCCATCAGGCGTCTGGTGCGCATGAGCCCTCCTCAATATTTTTAGGAAACTTTCCTGAATATTTAAGGCTGGACCGCGCCCGCGTCAATGCCACATTCAGATTTCTGAATAAGTTGCGCGAGACAACGTCCAGCGGGGAGGCGGCTCATGGGCTCTGGCCGGCGTCAAGGCTGGGCCTGCCGCGCTCGTCTTACTTCGAATGAGCTGCCCGCTTTGATGGCAACGGGCAGTCTCAGCGGCGGCGCGAGACACCTGCGATTCGTTCACGATCTGGCGGTGTCGATAACCTGCGGCCATGTATCTGTTCGTTCTCGACATCGATGGGGTGGTCGTCGCGACGACGTACCTGAATGTGATCCCGAACCTCACTCGGGCCGCGTCGCCGTACGCCGTGATAGAGAACGTCGTGGTTGACGAGACGCTGCGGGGCACAGGCCTGGGCAAGCGGATCATGGCTGACACGCTCCAAGCCGCATGGGACGTGGGCTGCTACAAAGCAATGCTGATGACGGGCTCGCGCAAGCCTGCTGCACACGCGTTCTACAGGGCGTGCGGTTTCTCGCCGGACGCCAAGACGGCGTACCTCGCTCGACCATCGTGACGCCGCACCAGATCAGCACCTCGCTCGTGAGGCTCGGTAGACAAGCGGGAAAGGAAAGCTGACGACCGGCAACATCGCAGTCGCCTGGCGGGCCGGGCACACGATCGCGGCGCCGCTGCCGAACCGTGGGGCGAACGGCGAATTAGTCCGCGCAGCGTGTCCGGTCTCCTGCCGCGGCTCCGACGTCCCAGGTGAAAGGATCGTCCAGGAGAAGGAGACCACGATGAAGTACATGATCCTGACGTTCGGCTCGCAGGCCGACTACGACCTGATGAGCGGCAAGGGCGACTACGCGCCGGAGGACTGGGCGCCGATGTACCAGTTCATGGAGAACTTCAACCGCGAGCTGGCCGAATCCGGCGAACTCGTCGACACCAAGGCGCTCGTCGCCCCAGTGCACACCCGTCGCGTACGCGGGCTGGAGAACGGGGTCCCGGTGGTGACCGACGGCCCGTACGCGGAGACCGAGGAGGTGCTCGCGGGCTGGTGGATCGTCGAGTGCGACGGCTTCGACCGGGCCACCGAGATCGCCGCCAAGCTCTCGGCCTGCCCGAGTCCGGGCGACATCTGGGCCAACGGGTACGCCGACGTCCGGCCGATCGCCGACGGCCGCGACGAACTGGAACTGTGACCGGGTTCGAAGTACCCGAGGATCTGCTGCGCAACCTCGCGCCGCAGGTCCTCGGCGCGGTCGTCCGCCGGTTCGGGCACTTCGACCTGGCCGAGGACGCCGTTCAGGAAGCGCTGCTGGCCGCGGCGACGAGCTGGCCCGCCGACGGGCTGCCGGACAATCCCCGGAGCTGGCTCGTCGCGGTCGCCGGCCGCAAGCTGACCGACCTGTTGCGCAGCGAGCAGGCGCGGCGCGCCCGCGAGGAGCGGTACGCGCTGCTGACGGCGGGCACGAACACGCAATCGGGCGGCCCCGAGGAAGACGACACCCTCGTCCTGCTGTTCCTGTGCTGCCATCCGTCGCTCACGCCCGCTTCGCAGATCGCGCTGACGCTGCGGGCCGTCGGCGGCCTCACCACCGCCGAGATCGCCCGGGCGTTCATGGTTCCCGAGGCCACGATGACCCGGCGGATCACCCGCGCCAAGCAGACCGTCGCCACCAGCGGCCAGCCGTTCGCGCTGCCCTCGCCGGCCGACCGTGATCAGCGGCTCGCCGCCGTGCTGCACACGCTCTACCTCGTCTTCACCGAGGGGTACGCGACGACGGCCGGTCAGGCACTGACCCGGGTAGAGCTCACCACCGAGGCGATCCGGCTCACCCGGATGCTGCACCGGCTGCTGCCGGACGAACCCGAGGTCGCCGGGCTCCTGGCGCTCATGGTGCTCACCGACGCTCGCCGCGCTGCGCGTACCAGCTCGGACGGAACCTTGGTGCCGATGGCCGAACAGGACCGCGGCCGGTGGGACCGTGATCTGATCGCCGAGGGCGTCGCCCTGATCACCGAGACGCTGCCGCGCGGGCCGGTGGGCCCCTACCAGCTGCAGGCCGCGATCGCCGCGCTGCACGACGAGGCGGCGACCGCCGCGGAGACGGACTGGCCGCAGATCCTCGCCCTCTACGAGGTGTTGCTGCGGTTGGGCGGCAATCCGGTCGTCGCGCTGAACCACGCGGTGGCCGCCGCGATGGTGCACGGCCCGCAGACGGGGCTCGATCTGCTCGAACCGCTCACGGCCGAGGATCGCCTTCGCGAAGATCACCGCTTGTACGCCGTCCGCGCGCATCTGCTGGAGCAGGCCGGGCAGGCGGAGGAGGCCAGACAGGCGTATCGCGACGCCGCCGACCGAGCGCGCAACCTCCAGCAGCAGCGCTATCTCAACGGTCGGGCCGCTCGGCTGTAACCGGAAAGATCAGGCGCCACCAGCGGATCGCCGCCCAGATGGCAACGGTCACGCCGCCGCCGACGCCCGAGAGCAGAAACCAGACGACCGCCTCGGTCGACGGGTTGTAGTGATCGCCGGTGCCGCCGTTGAACTGCACGAGAATCGTCGAGACGGCACAGAGCAGCACCGGAGCGGTGAGCCCGGCGGCGATCGGCGAGCGATCCTTACGCAGACCACACCACACCCCGATCCCGGCGAAGACCAGCAACGGCGCGAACAAGGCCAGCCACTCGGCCACCGTGTGGTTCTGCGCCGTCGCCGGCAGCCCGAACGGCGTCGCGCTCCAGCCCCGCCAGGTCCACAGCAGCGCCGTCGCCCAGGTCCAGGCGATCCAGACGGCGTACCCCCGGCGGGCCGCAGGCCCGGCCGAGACCGCGAGCGCGGCCACCACGCCGGCGATCAGCCCGACCACGACCGCGCGTACGCCGACCGCAGCGGTGTCGGCGACCGACACCGCTCCGGCGGACCAGGCGTACGCCATCGGCGCCGCCACGACACCGCCGGCTCCGGCGCTCAGCGCGGCGGCGACCCGGATCATCCACCGCCGACTCGGCGGCGAGGCGTCTCCCCCGGCGAGAACAGCCCATCCGGCGGCGCCCGCGACCGCGCTCGCGGTGTACCAGGCGAGGAGGAACTGCTGGAACGGCCAGCTGTCATTGCCGGCCGAGTAGTCCTGCGCCGGACGCACGATGTCGGCCGCCCGGGCCACCCACAACTGGCCCGAGGTCAGCAGAGCCGAAGCCACGACGCTCAATGCGATGACGCGAACCGTCCGCATCGGCCGAAGGTACCAGCCGCACGGTCATGCCCGGGACAACGGAATTGGCGCGGCTTTGCTACACAATGAGCATGACCGATCCCTACGGCAGCCCCTCGTACCGCACCACCGACACCTCGCCGGGACTGTGGCTCGGCCTGTCCATCGCGGCCACCCTGTTCTGCTGCATGCCGCTGGGCATCGTCGGCATCGTGTTCGCCGCGATGGCGATGGACGCCAACAGCCGCGGCGACTACGGCCTGGCCGAGGAGCGGGCGGCGCGCGCGAAGAACTGGACGATCGGCGCGATCGTCCTCGGCCTCATCGTGCTCGTCCTGTACATCTGCCTCGTGGCGAATCGGGTCAACGCCAGCAACTATTAGGGTCACACCCGCCGCAGGACGTGCAGCAGATACTCCTTGCGGTGCAACGGATTCAGGTCGGTACGCGCCCGCTCCGGCGCCGGACCGCGTACGGGACGGTAGTGGTCGAACTCCGCCTCGACGACGCCTTCGCCGCGGGTCAATCCGGGCAGGCGCTGCTGGACGGCGTGCACCTCGGCCGCTGGGAGGTCCGCTGTCACCTCGAACACCGTTCCGGCCGCAACCGGGGCGTACGGCGTCGCACCGTGCTGGGCGAGCAGGCGCAGCACCGGGCTGAGCGAGTCGGCCGGGCCTTCCAGGGTCAGCCGGTGGATCGGCTCGCAGACGACCGTGCCCGCTTCTCGCAACGCGTCCATGAGTACGAGCGGCAGCAGTTTGCGATAGTCCCCCGCGTTCGTTCCCGGCGGTTGGTACGCGCAGTCGGTCAGCGTGACGACGCAGTCGTCGACCGGCCAGCCGCGCAACCCCTGCTGGAGCGTCTCGCGTACGGTCTGCTCCAGCGCGTCGCGGAAGACGTCGACCGCCTTGTAGACGTAGAGCGGCATCGCCTCGACCGGCACGTCCAGCCGGAACGTGATCCCGCTGCCCGGCGTACCGGGTTCGACGCGCAGCCCGACCGTGGCGAGGAACGGGTTGTGGAAGATGTGCTCGACCGCCGTGCCAACGCCGGTGACTCGCTCGGCGCAGATCATCGTGGTCTCGCGGAACTCGACCGCTACGCCGTACTGCTCGGCGAGAGTGCTCTGGATGACCTCCTTCTGCACCTCACCGTAGAGCGACAGGTACAGCTCGCCGCGGATGTCGTCCTGCCGCAGGTTGATCAGCGGATCCTGCTCGGCGAGCTGGCTCAGCGCGGTGTGGACGGCCGCTCGATCGCCCGTGCCGGGCACGACGACCGTCTCCAGCGTCGGCGGCGCGAACAGGTGACCCGTCGCCGCGCGGCAATCCCCGAAGGTGTCGCCGATGCGTACGTCGGTCAGGCCCCAGACCTTCGCGATCCGCCCGGCTTCGACCTCAGCCCGCGGGACGGTCACGCCGTCGTCGAACACGTGAAGGGCGGTCACTTTCGCCTCGGCTCCGCGTATCGGTATCCGGTCGCGGACGCGCAAGGTCCCCGTCACGATCTGCGTGTACGCGATCTTCTCCCCGGCCGGGCCTCGCTCGACCTTGAACACGACCCCCGACAACGGGCCAGCTGTGGCCGGCACCTGCGACGGCAACAACCCCGGCAACCCCGCCAGCAAGGCGTCCACCCCGTCACCGGTGATCGCCGACCCCGCGTACGCCGCCTGCACCAGCCCGGCCCGCGACAACCGCCGCACCGACCCCTCGACCGCGGCATCGGTCGCCGTGCCGTCCACGAACGCCGTGAGCAGGTCGTCGTCCCACCGAGAAAGCACGTCCACCGCGGAGTCGTCCAGCGGCATCGCCACCAGATCCGGGCTCAGCTTCACCCGGATCTGCCCCAGCACCCGCGCCACATCCGCACCGGCCCGGTCGGTCTTGTTCACGAACACCACCACCGGCAACCCGAGCCGGCGTACCGTGCGGAACAGCACCCGCGTCTGCGCCTGCACACCCTCGACCGCCGACACCACCAAAACGACGCCGTCCAGGACACCCAGGACCCGTTCGACCTCGGCGATGAAATCCGGATGCCCCGGAGTGTCGATCAAGTTCACCGTCGTGCCGTCCACCTCGAACGACACCACCGCCGACTTGATCGTGATACCCCGGCGCCGTTCCAGCTCCAGGGTGTCGGTCTGCGTACTGCCGGCGTCGACGCTGCCCAGCACGTCGATCACACCGGCCGACCACAACAGCCGCTCGGTCAGACTCGTCTTACCGGCGTCGACATGCGCCAAAATTCCCAGATTGAGAGTAGCCACGAAGCGAGAAGTCCTCTGCGTTGACGGAAATCGGACGGAGCAGAGAACGTCCTCGCATCGGATCTCCCAACCTCAAGCCACTTCAGCGTGGTCGCTGCGTTGTGCGTACCAGATGAGCTAACAGGGAGCACCGCGGACCGGCAACTGGATTTCGCGTGCAAGGATGCTGCGCATGAGCAGCGAGACCCAGAAGCGACTGAGCGAGGTAGCCCGGACCACCTTCGGCTGGGAGAGCCTGCGTCCCGCGCAGGCCGAGGCGATGGAGCACGTGGTGGCGGGCCGGGACACGCTGGTGGTGTCGCCGACCGGGTCTGGCAAGTCGGCGATCTATCAGGTGCCCGCGGTGCTGGTCGGCGGCCCGACGATCGTCGTGTCGCCGCTGATCGCCTTGCAGCGCGACCAGGTGAAGGGTCTGCTCGGCCGCGGCGGCCCGGAGGCGCACGTGGTGAACTCCTCGCGGTCGGACCGCGCGAACGACGCCTCGTTCGAGGCGCTCCAGACTGGCAATGCCGAATTCCTGTTCCTCGCGCCCGAACAGCTGGCCAAGGACGAGGTCGTCGCCGAGCTAGCGGAGGCCAAGCCGTCGCTGTTCGTCGTGGACGAGGCGCACTGCGTCTCCTCGTGGGGCCACGACTTCCGCCCCGACTACCTGCGGCTCGGCGAGGTCGTGGAGCGCCTCGGGCACCCGACCGTGATCGCGCTGACCGCGACCGCGTCCCCGCCCGTTCGGGCGGACATCCTCGAACGGCTCGCCATGCGCGACCCGGTCGAGCTGGTCAAGGGCTTCGACCGGCCCAACATCCGGCTCGAGGTCTCCCGCGAGGTCACCGAGCGCGAGAAGCGCCGCGAGATCGTGGAACGCGTCGTCGCGCTCGACCCGCCCGGCCTGCTCTACGTGCAGACCCGCGGCGAGACCGAGGAGTACGCCAAGGCGCTGCGCGACGCCGGTGAGGAGGCGTACGCGTACCACGCGGGGCTGTCCGCGGCCGAGCGGGCCGAGGTCCACGACGCGTTCCTGCACTCCGACCGGGCGATCGTGGTCGCCACCTCCGCCTTCGGCATGGGCATCGACAAGCCGGACGTGCGGTTCGTCATCCATGCCGCCCCGGCCGAGTCGCTCGACTCGTACTACCAGCAGATCGGCCGGGCGGGCCGGGACGGTCAGGCGGCCACCGCCGTGTTGTACTTCCGGCCCGAAGACCTGCGGCTGCCCCGGTTCTTCTCCTCCGGCAAGGTCGACTCCGCGCTCATCGAGCAGGTCGCCACCTCGGTCCGGGACGCGGGCGGGCCGATCCGGCTCGACGACGTCGCCGAGGCGCTGGACGTCAGTCGCTCCCGCGTGACGCGCTCGGTCAACCTTCTGCAAGCGGCCTCGGCGGTGCTGACCACTCCGGACGGTCTCGTGTGGAGGGGCGAGATCGAGGCAGCCGCCGCCGTCGAGGCAGCCGCCGCCGAAGCCGAACAGATGCGCACGATCGAGCTGACCCGAGTCGAGATGATGCGCGGGTACGCCGAAACCGAAGACTGCCGCCGGCAGTTCCTCCTCGGGTACTTCGGCGAGGAGCTCGACGAGTTGTGCGGCAACTGCGACACCTGCGCCGCCGGGACGGCCGAGGACAAGGCCGGGCTGGACACCGGCTTCGCCGTGCAGTCTCGCGTACGCCACGCCGAGTGGGGCCCCGGCATCGTCATGCGCGAGGAAGAAGACCGGATCACGGTGCTGTTCGACGAGGTCGGCTACCGGACGCTGGCGCTGAAGGCGGTCCGGGCCCGGAACCTGCTGACCCTGTCCTGACTAGGCCCGGGTCGGCGCGGCGTGGCGGGCCAACGCAAGCCGGCCGAGCCCGCGCCAGCCGACGATGCGGCGTAGCCGACCGGGACGGAAGAACCGGTCGGGCGGAGTGATCCCGGTCAGCACGCCGAGGAACTCCGTGACGAGGCGCGGATCCTCGGCCAACGCGGGGAACACCACTGCCCCGGTCCGATCTGGACGGTACGCCGCCAGCTGCGTCGTCATGTCGAACACCGGCTTCCGGTACGCGTCGCGTACGCGGTGGGCTTGGGCGAAGTCGCCGGAGAGGACGGCGTCGCCGAACAGTTCGGCGTCGTGCAGGGCATGTCCGATGCCGAGCCCGGTGCACGGATCCATGACGACGCCGGCGTCGCCGACCAGCGCCCAGCCCGGCCCGTAGGGCTGCCGGAACCGGTTCGGCAGATCCGGGGTGGCGCGCAGCCGCTCGGCCTGGGTCGCCGCGGCGAGCCGCGGTCCGAGGTCGGCCACTTCGCCGACGAGATGCCGGTACGCAGCGTCCAGATCGGACCGCATCGCCGCGAACCGAGCGGCCGGGACGGAGAGGAAGACGATGGTGAGCCCGTCGTTCGTCGGCCACAACCCGACCATGCGATCGGGACGGAGGTAGACCTCGCCGCCGCTGACCGGCAGCCCGGCGAAGTACGTGTAGCACGCCGCCGCCGTAGCACCCCGGTCCAGATAGGTCGCCGCCCCGACCGCCTGGGCGACGGTGGAGTGCTTGCCGTCCGCCCCGATCACCAGGTCGGCCTCGATCTCCTCGGTCACGCCGACTGACGCCCCACCGCCCGATGAGCCGCCAACCGCGCCACGGGATGACGAGCCACGTGACGCCGCGCCACGGGATGAACCGCGGGACGAGCCGCGAATACCGGTCACCCGCCCATCCCGCCCGGTACGCAGGCCGTCGACCACGAAGCCGTCCCGCACGTCGGCTCCCGCCTCCGCCGCGGCCTCCTGCAGCACGACGTCGAGCAGCGTACGCCGGGGGCTGTAAACCGCGCCGACGCCGCCATGGGACGGGTAGTCGCCGGAGAGGACGCCGAAGCCGCTGTCGAACCGGACCGACGACGCGGGCGGGCAGCCGGTCGCCACGACCCGGTCGAGCAGCCCCCACTGCTTCAGCCGAGCGCCGCCCGGAAGCTGGATCTGGTGGGTGGACAACGTGTCACTGCCCTGGTGCGCCCGGTCCACTGCGAGCACCCGTACGCCTTGCCGAGCCAGCAGTAACGCAATCGCAGCCCCGGCCACCCGGGTTCCCACGACCACGACGTCGTACTTCACAGCGCCCCCAATTTTTTGAAACACCGTTTCGTTACGGTGTAACGTAACACCGTTGCGCTATCCTGTCGAGCGTGGGACGACCCAGGGAACACGGCGACCAGACCCGCGACGCATTGCTGAGCGCGGCGGCCGCCGTGCTGCACAGCGAGGGCCCGGCGGCGATCAGCGTCCGGCGGGTCGCCGACGAGGCCGGGACCAGCACCCGGGCGGTCTACAGCCTGTTCGGCGACAAGAGCGGCCTGCTGACCGCGCTCGCCCACGAGGCGGCCGAGATCATGCGGCGTCATCATGAGGCGGTCCCCGAGGAGGACGACCCCGTCGACGAACTCCCCGGGCTCGTGCTCGCCTACCGGGCCGCCGCCCTCGAACGCCCGCACCTGTACGGCATCTATCTCGGCGAAGGCGTCGACCTCGACCACGACACCCAGGCGCTCTACTACCGCAGCTTCGATCGCGTTCTGCGTACGCTGCGCCGCGCCGCCGCCTCCGGCCGGCTCGGCGGCCACGATCCGGTCGACGTCGGCCGCCACCTGTGGGCCCTGGTCCACGGTCTGGCCTCGCTGGAGCTCAAGGGATTCCTCGGCGATCCGGCGCGGGCGCGGCAGCTGTGGCTGGAGTCGCTCGCCGCCACCCTCCGGGGGTACGCCGACTCACCCGTCCGGCGTGAGCGGCACAATGACGCACATGACCGACGGGGGGCAGCTGCGCGTACAAGCTGAGGATCTGATCCGCGCCGGAGATCACGCGGAGCTGATCGAACTCGCGCCGAGGCTGCGCGAGGACGAGTTCTGGGCGCATCAGTGGGCGCCGTCGTGTGCGATCGCGGCCGCCCGGCTGGGTCGCCGCGACGAGGCGCGGACGCTCTTCACCGAGGCGCTCGATCGCGGTTTCTTCCAGCCGGAGCTGTTCGACGGCGCGATCGAGCAGGCGTTCGCCGACGATCCGGACTGGCCACGGTGGCAGGCGAGGCTCGCCGCGAACCTGCCGCCCGCGCCGGTGGAGATCCTCGTGTGGCCGTCGCTGACGCCGAAGCTGCCGCTGGAGCTCTTCCGCACCACCCCCGATCGCGAGGAACAACTGCGCGCGCTGTTGCCGGAGTTGACGGGGTCCTCGTGGCAGCGCGCCGTGACGTTGCTGCACTGGGTGGCGCAGCGGTGGGAGCACGCCAACGATCACGTCGAAGCCCAGGCGGACGCCGTCGACGTCCTGCGCCACGTCGACGAGGACGGTCTCCGGTTCGCTTGCGTCGAATACAGCACCGTGTTGTCACACGCGCTCAACGCGGCCGGGATTCCGGCCCGCCGGCTCGATCTGCGGCAGCCGAATTATCACGCCGGATGGGCCAAGGGTCACGTCGTCAGCGAGGCCTGGATCGACGACTTCGGCAAGTGGGTGCTGCTCGACGGGCAGAACGGCGCGTACTGGTCGTTCGGCTCGACGCCGATGTCCACACTGGAACTCCAGCAGGCTTTCGCCGACGGGCGGCAGCCGGATCTGCGCACGCCGGACGGTCCCGCGCCGCAGGCGGTGACCGCGTGGTGGTTCAGCTACTTCCACCAGATCGGCACCACCGGCGCGACCTGGGCCCGGCCGCCGTTCGTACCGCACTTCCAGTACACACTCCACCCCAGCATGCTCCTCGCCGGGTCGCCCCAGGACGTCTACCCCGATCTCGCGGAGATCGGCCTCAGCATCGACGTCCGCGCTGGAGCGGCGGCCACGCGCTTGTTCAGCCGGCATCCGTTCACCATCGGGTACGCCGTTCACCACGACGGTCGACACCAAGTGGTCGACGGGGCGGACCCGGTCTGGCCGTTGCCGGCGACCCCCGGTACGCACACGGCAACCGTCGCTGTGCGTACGCCGAACGGCGAGCTGACGCCGCAGCCGCTCGTGTTCCGGGTGACCGGCTGAGTGTGCCGGGCTGACCGCATTGCGTTAGCCCGCACCGAGATCCGGGTATGCGGGCGGGCACACGGCCGGCCGGAGGTGGTTCACGGTGCTCACGAGCGAGGAGCGGCGTCAGCTCGCCGAGATCGAACGCAATCTGGAGTTGGGCAGCCCCCGGCTGGCGGTCGCGCTGTCGCGGGGCGAGCTGCCGCCCGGGCGGTGGCCGCTGGTGGTCTGCGCCGCCGCCTGGTGCCTGATGCCCCTGGCTGTCGTGCTGGTGGGCGCGCTCATCACGGCCATGGTCGCGGTGGTCCTGGCGTCGGTCACCGCCCGGCTCTGGTACACCCGGCGCTGAGCCGGCGCGGCGGGCCGTAAGATCACAGGGGTCCGCGCACCCGAGGAGCCGTAGCCGATGACCCAGACGATTCACGTCCGTGACCTCGCCGCCCAGCTCGGCGAACCGCTCGGCACCAGCTCCTGGCACGAGATCACGCAGAAGCAGGTCGACCTGTTCGCCGACGCGACCTGGGACCACCAGTGGATCCACGTCGACCCGGAACGGGCGGCCACCGGCCCCTACGGCGGCACGATCGCCCACGGCTTCCTCACGATCTCGCTCGCGCCCTCGCTGATCGGTGAGGTGTTCGAGATCGACGGCATCGACATGATGGTCAACCAGGGACTACGCGAGCTGAAGCTGCGCGCCGCCGTTCCGGTCGGATCGCGCGTACGGCTGTCGGCGACGCTGACCGGTCATCGGCCGCGCCCGCGCGGCTTCACCGAGCTGGTGCTCGGCCTGGTCTACGAGGTCGAGACGGGCGACAAGATCCAGAAGGCGGCGACCGGGGAGATCGTGCTGCTCGTGCACGAGCCCGAGACGAACGGCGAGAACGCCGCCTGAGCGACCGCTAGGCCGGCTGCGCAGCCGGCAGGCGATGCAGCGCGCCGACCAACGGCGCGAGTTCGGGCAGGCGCCCGGCCTCGGCGAGCGCGTCCGCCAGCACCTCGTCGTGGGTGGGCCGGGCCTGATCCAGCGCCGTCGACCCGGTCGGCGTGAGCTCGGTGTAGATGCCCCGGCGGTCGTCGGCGCACAGCACCCGGGTGAGCAGCCCCCGCTCCTCCAGCCGGTTCACCAGGCGGGTCGTGGCGCTGCTCGACAGGGCCGCCGCCCGGGCCAGCTGCTGCATGCGCATGTGCCAGCCGTCCTGCCGGGACAGCGCGTCCAGCACCGTGAACTCCACCACCGACAGGCCGTGCCGGGCCTGCAACGCCTTCTCCAGCGCGGTGTCGATCAGGCCGTGCAGCGCGGCGAGCGTGCGCCAGCCCTGTGCGCGGATCTCTACGGCGTCATCGGCGATGCCCATGCCCCGATAGTACCAGTGAGCAGGAGCACGCTTGCGCGGATATACGGCGTGTGCAACTATCGGGTCATGCCGCGGAAAATGCCATTGGGCCTGCTCGCACTGGCCATCGGAGGGTTCGGCATCGGCCTGACCGAGTTCGTGCTCATGGGACTGCTGCCGGAGGTCGCCGCCGACTTCCAGGTGACCGAATCGGTCGCGGGCTGGCTGATCTCCGGGTACGCCCTGGCGGTGGCGGTCGGGGCGATCGGGCTCACCGCCGCGGTCACCCGCCTCGGCCGCAAACAGGTGCTGATCGGCCTGATGGCACTCTTCATCGCGGGCAATCTCACGTCGGCCCTCGCCGGAACCTACGAGGTGATGATGGCGAGCCGGGTGCTGGCCGCGCTCAGCCACGGCGCGTTCTTCGGCATCGGCTCGGTCGTCGCCGCGAGTCTCGTCGAGCCGTCCCGCCGGGCGGGTGCGATCGCGATGATGTTCACCGGCCTGACCGCCGCCAACGTGCTCGGGGTCCCCTTCGGCACCTTCCTGGGTCAGCAGCTCGGCTGGCGGGCCACGTTCTGGGCGATCACCGGCATCGGCGTCGCCGCCCTGATCGGCGTCGCGACGCTGGTCCCCGCGCAGTCCTTGGCCCAGCCGTCCGGCGGACTGCGGCGCGAGCTGCGCGCCTTCGCCGAACCGCAGGTGTGGTTCTCGCTACTGATGACGGTGCTCGGATTCGGCGGCATGTTCGGCGCGTTCACCTACATCGCGTACACCCTGACAGCCGTGAGCGGGTTCGCCACCGGCACGGTCCCCTGGCTGCTGGTGCTGTTCGGGGCGGGCCTGTTCGCCGGCAACTCCCTCGGTGGCCGCGGCGCCGACCGCTCCATCCCGCGTACGCTCGCGGTCGTCCTGGCGGGACTCACGACGGTGATGGCGGTCTTCGCGCTGACCGCCAGCAGCCAGACCCTGACGGTCATCGCCCTGTTCCTGATGGGGGCCTTCGGCTTCGCGACCGCCCCGGGCCTGCAGATGCGCATCATGAAGTACGCAGGCCAGGCCCCCACCCTCGCGTCCGGCTCCAACATCGCGGCCTTCAACGTGGGCAACGCCCTCGGAGCCTGGCTGGGCGGCCTCACGATCACCGCCGGTCTCGGGTACGCCGCCACCCTGTGGGCCGGGGCCGCGATGAGCTTCGGCGCGCTCGTGGTCCTCGGCGTGGCCACCGTGACGGCCCGGCGTCGTCCGTCCACGTTCGACATCGAGCGCACCGGGATGGAGCAGCCCGCCGTCGCTCCTTAGTGCGATGCTCAGGCGGGCGAAACGGTCATGCGGGACAGCAGAGATCGACCGATAGCACTACCATCGGCGTCCACAACCACCCTTCGGAGGCCGCCGTGGACGTACCGACTCTCGCCACCCGCGTCGTCGACACCCTCGCCCGGGAGAAGACCCGGATGCAGGGCCGGGTCTCCGCCAAGCGCAAGGCGATCGCCCGGGCGACGCTCCACCGGGTCGTGGCCGACCGGCTGCGTCGGTCGGCCGCCGGAGCCGACGCCTTCGCCCGGTTCGAGGCCGAGTGGACCGATCCCGAGGCGCAGCGGGCGACGACCGAGGTGCTGGCCGCCGAGGCCGCCCGCGATCCGCAGTACGCCCTGGAGCTGCTGAACCGGTGGAAGGCCGCCACCAGCTCGCCGGGTCTGGGCTGGATCGTCGCCGTCGTGGTAGTCGGCCTGCCCATGTTGTGCTGCTGCGGTTTCGTCGTCCTCCGGCCCAGCGAGTCGGCGAACCTCGTCAAGGAAATCGGCAACGGGATCATCGACTGGGTCAACGGCGTCCTGTCGTAGGCCTACGCAGTGGGCGTACCCGTCGCTCTCGCCTGAAGCGCCCGAAGCACGGCGGCGTGGGCCTGCTCCCCGGGTACGCCGAGCCGCTGCGCGATCGCGGCGTACTCGGCGGCGGCGTCGCGGAGCCGCTCGGCTATCTGCGTCCGGCTGAGCGTCGACCGGTCGGCGACGACGGTCCCGTGGCGTACGCGGCTCGTCACAAGCCCGGCCGCCTCCAGTTCCCGGTACGCCCGGGCGGCGGTGTTCACGGCCAGCCCCAGATCGGCGGCGAGCTGCCGGACCGGTGGGAGTTGCCGCCCAGCCGGGAGGAGCCCGGTCTCGATCATCGTCGCGAGCTGGGCGCGGATCTGTTCGTACACCGGGACGGCGCCACCGGTGTCGATCTCGACGATCATGCGGCCGGACGCGGGGCGGGTCTGCGGCTGCGGGCGGCGGTGATCCCGACCGCCAGCACGGCCAGTCCGGCGACGGCGGCGACACCCGCCTCGGTGGTCCCCCGGGTGGCCAGCGCGGCGAGCGCGCAGTACGCCGCCAGCGCGAATCCGCCGCCGCTGAGCACGTGCAGCGACCGGCTCCGGATGGCGTCGTCGGCCCGGATCACGTCGGCCGGTTCGACCGGCTGCGCCCGAAGGAGCACCTTGCGGCGTACGAGGGCCACCACCAGCACGATCGCCAGCGCCAGTGCGGTCCAGCTGACCGTCGCCGCGGTGAGCGTGCCTTCGGCGACCGCTCCCGGCAGCACGGCGATCCCGGCGAGCGCGCCGACCGGCAGCAACCCCCACACGACCGCACTCACATAGCGTTTCGGCGTACGCGGGACAAGCGAAGCGGTGCGCCGTCGCCCGTGCACGACGATGGCGAGGTGGATCTCGGCGGCGAGCGCGCCGGCGAACCAGCCCGCGAACAGCACCAACGGATTGAACGAGACCCGGCCCTGGGGCAGCTCGACGGCGAAGGCCACCGCCCACCCCGTGATCAGCCCAGCACTGCGCCATCGGCGAGTCACCGCGAGATAGCGGATCACCTGATTGCCGTTGGCCGTCGTGATGGGTAGCTCATGCCAGCGCGCGAACGCCGTCAGCCGCGATCGGCTGATCGGCCCGTACGCGTGGTAGGCCGCCGCCAGGGCGGGCAGCGCGACGAGGAAGGCCGGAATGATCCACCAAGGAGTCACCTCCCCAATGTAGCAATGTCTTGCTACATTGCACAGCATGACGCTCCCCGACGAGGTGTGGCACACCCTCGATCGCGACGCCGGACGCCTGAGCCGGCGGACGTTCCGGCTGCTCGTGGTCGGTCTTGCCGTCTTGGCGCTCGCCGGCGCGACGACCGTCGCCGGATGGCAGACTTTCACCGCACCGTTGACCTTCGTGGGCAACTCCTCGAGTGAGACGATGCCTTACCCGATGCGGTTCAGCACCACGTTCGAGGTGCGCAACGACGGCCGCGTGCCGATCACGATCGAGGGGGTCGGCCGGGGTGACGAGTCGTTGAGCCTGCTCAGCGCGTGGGCGTCGCCGGAGACGGTGCCGCCGGGCGAAATGATCACCATGCACCTGGAGTACGCCGTCACCGACTGCCGCGACTACCCACACGGCAGCTGGCCGATGCCGGTGCGAGTGAAACGCCCCTGGGGTACGCAGACCTTGTACGTCATGCCGCCGTCTGAACCGAGTCCGGACGCACCCTCGGAATACTGGTTCACCGGGGAAAGCGATCCATATGCGCTGCAGTGGCAGGAGAGCTTCGTTCGGATGGTCTGCTCGCCGCGACCGTGAGCTATCCTTGACCACGGCGTACGCTTTCCCGCGTCGCCCCGGACGAGAGCCCGCCGTACCCGGCCCAGCGAAGACGGCGCGCAGACGCCATGACTCTTCTCGATTTCATCGAAATTGCCGGATCCCTGCTGATCCTGGCCGCCTTCGCCGCCGCACAGGCGGGTCGGCTCGACCTCCGCTCCCGGACCTACCTGATCCTCAACCTCGCCGGCTCCGGGGTGCTCGCCGTGATCGCGCTCGACCAGCGGTCCTGGGGCTTCCTGCTCCTCGAAGGCACGTGGGCAATCGTCTCCGCGCTCTCGTTGCTGCGCGGATCACCGGCTGCCAAGCACTAACGCGCGTCGCGGTTGGCCTGCCGTCGCGCGCCCATCGCCTTGGTCGACGCGTGCCGTTTCCGCAGCGCGGGCGAGTCGGGCGCGGGACGGCTGCGCTGGCTCGGCGTACCGCGTTTGGCCGGTGGCCGTCGCGTACCGGTCGAGGCCGGAGCAGCCGGGCGGGCGGCGCGGGCCATCGCGAGCCGTTCCGCGCGGAGGGCGTTCGCGCTGGCGCGGGCAGCTGCGGCCAGCGCCCGGCTGACTCGGGCAAGCGCGTCCTCGAACACCTCGGCCGTCTCCCGGTTGCGGGTGTTCTTCGCGTGCGCCTTGCCTCGGCCGCCCACGCTGGCGACCTTCGAGGCCGCCTCCCGCCGATACAGGCCGACATGCTTGTCGCGGGCCCGGCGGACGCGGGTGTGCAGCTCGACCAGGCCGTCCTCGTCGAGCTGCGCGAGGTTGTCGCGCTCGGTCTCGCGCAGCAGATCCTGCTGCGCCCGGGTCAGCGAGTTCACCAAAGCCTTGGCTGCCATGCCTCCCACGGTAGGACACCGGCGACGCCGCCGGGCCGGATTGCCCAGGGCCGCCTTGATGGCGCCTGGGACTGCGGAAGAGATCAGGCGTGCACGAACTTCAGCACCTCGTACACCAGGAAGGCCGGCCACACCAACGCCTTGAGCAGGCCGAGGACTCCCGACCAGAAGCCGTCCGCCTGCTGGAGGTAGTACACCGCCGCGCCGATGAAGCCGATGAAGTACCCACCGCCTGTGCCGCACCCGCTGCCGCCGCGCCGCCAGCGGCGTCCATGCCGATCGTCGTCGCCCATGCCGGTTCCCCTCTTTCGCCCACCGATGTCTCGCCGCTTGCCGATCCGATCGCTTGTGCACTGTCCAGTATCGATGGCGTACGCAACGAGTGGGTCACGTTCGGCGACACAGCTCAGCGACGCCGCCGGGCTCGGGACTCCGCGACGAACCGGTCGACGGCGTCGCGGGTGTTCTGCAATGCCGGCTGCGAGGTCTCGAAGGTGCGCTGGGCGACGCCGACGAAGATGCAGTCCACCACGAGCAACTGGCTGATCCGGCTGGCCAGCGCCGCCGGGCGGAACGCCGTCTCCCGCCCGGCGGAGACCAGGGTCAACGCGGCGGTGGCGGCGAGGGTAGACCGGGGATTGTTGGTGATCGCCACGGTGTACGCCCCGGCCGCGGCCGCCCGCCGGATGGGCTCCAGGACGTCGGGCGTCTCCCCCGACGTGGACACCGCGACCGCCACATCCCCCGTACGCAGCAACGCCGAGCTCGTCAGCGCCAGATGGGCGTCGGAGAACGCATGGCTGACGATGCCGATACGCAGCAGCTTCTGCGCCATGTCCGCCGCGACGAGGCCCGAGGCGGCGACGCCGTACACGTCGACCCGGCGCGCCGCGGCGATGGCGTCGACCACCGGGGCGAGCTGCTCCGGAGTGAGCTGCCTACCCGTGTCGGACAGCGCCTCCGTCTCGGCCCGGGTCACCTTGGTGATCACGTCGGACAGCGGGTCGTCCGGGCCGAGGTCGCCGGGGACGAGGCGGTCGCCGTCCTCGGTGTGGGCCGCGGCCGCCGCCAGGGCCAGCCGCAGGGGCGGATAACCGGCGAAGCCCAGCGATCGCGCCGTACGCACGATCGTCGCCTCGCTGACTCCCGAAACCGCGCTGAGCTCCGTTATGGTGTGCCCGGCGACCATCGCCGGGTCGTGCAGGATCAGCTCCGCGATACGACGGCCGGACGGCGTGAGCGAGGGCAGCACCGCGCGTACCGCGGCCACCAGGTTCTCCGGCCGCACCGGTGTCGTCGTCATCGCACCACCTCCTGTAACCCGCACTTCGTAACTGGTTAATGACGATTTCCTTCACCCACATTGACGGGGGCGGAGGTTTCTGCCAGCGTAGCGGTCCAGCACGGTTCAGTCATCTCCACCGATCATCTGATGAGCATCCAGCAACCGCCACCTGTCCAGGGAGGATGGAATGCAGAAAAGGATCATCGCAGCGGCGGTGGCGGCAGCCACATTGTTCGCCGCAGCGGCTTGCGGCAGCAAGGAGGACTCGGGCGGGGGCAAGGACGCCAAGGGCGACCTGACCGTCTGGCTCCAGGTCGACGCCCAGACCCTCTGGCCGAAGGCGGTCGAGACCGCCACCGCCGAGTTCAACAAGGAATACCCGAACGTCAAGGTGACCGTGGCGTACCAGGCGTGGGCCGACCACCTCACCAAGTTCGACGCCGCGGCGCAGGGCGGCACCGCCCCCGACGTGATCGAACTGGGCACCACCGAGATGGGCCTGTACATGGGCAACGGGGCGTTCGCCGACCTCACCGCCGACAAGGGCTCGTTCTCGAACTCCGACACCTGGGTCAAGGCGCTTCAGGACTCGGCGACCTACCAGGACAAGTTGTACGGCGTGCCCTACTACGGCGGTCTCCGCGCGGTGATCTACCGCAAGGACATCCTCGCCGACGCGGGCGTCACCACCCCGCCGGCGACCTGGGCCGACCTGATGACGGCCGTCCAGAAGCTGTCCGACAAGCACAAGGCCGACCCGACCTTCTCGGCGTTCTTCCTGCCCGGCCAGCACCAGTACGGCGCCATGCCGTTCATCTACGACGCCGGCGGCCAGGTCGCCAAGCAGGGCTCGGATGGCAAGTGGGACGCCACCTTCTCCTCCCCCGAGTCGGTGGCCGGTCTGAAGACCTGGAAGGCGCTGATGGACGCCGGTTACCACGGTGACCGCACCATCAACGACCTCACCGCGTTCAGCACCATGGTCGCGGGCAAGGCCGCCATGTTCTACGACACCAGCGGCCAGATGAAGAAGGTCTTCGGCAAGGACGGCGACGCCAAGCTCAAGGACCAGATCGGCTCGTTCGTCATGCCGAGCCCGACCAAGGCGGGCGGCGCGATGCCGGCCTTCATGGGCGGCTCCGACCTCGCGGTCCCGGCCAAGGGCAAGCACAAGGACTGGGCGAAGGCCTGGATCAAGGCGTACACCTCGCCGGCCGCCCAGCAGATGTTCGTCGACGGCGGCTTCATGGCCAACACGACGACCATCAAGACCAGCGACCCGCTGATGAAGGGGTACGTGGACACCCTCGCCAGCACGTGGACGCTGCCCGCCGCGAAGAACTGGGCCCAGGTCGAGAAGAACAAGACGGTGCTGAACATGTTCGTGGACATCGCCACGAACAAGGGCAGCATCGAGGACATCACGGCCGCTGCGGACAAGGCGATCGAGACTACCCTCAACGCCAGCTGACCTAGGGCCTAGCTGAGCCGACGGTCCGGGTGGGCGGAGTGCCGCCGTCCACCCGGGCTGCCGTCGGCGCCGCCGTCCGCTCGACAGGAGGAGCAGTGTCCACACTCGACGAACCGGCGGTCGCCCGGTCGCTCCCGGCGCCGACGCCGCGGGCCATCCGCAATCGCCGGCCCCGCCCGCGCCTGCCCTACCTGCTCATCCTGCCCGCGCTCGCGGTGTCGCTGGCGGTGATCGGCTTCCCGCTGGGCCGCGTGATCGTCCTGTCATTCCAGCAGTGGGGCGTGGCCCAGATCTTCAGCGACGCCGGGCCGCCGTTCGTGGGACTGAAGAACTACACCCGCATCCTCGAAGACCCGGTGTTCTGGACCGTCGTGGTCCGCACGCTCATCCTGACCGCCGTCATGGTCGGCCTGTCGATGAGCGTCGGCGTCGGGCTGGCCCTGCTCATGGAGCGCGTGCCGGGCTGGGTACGCGGAATCATGACGTTCTCGCTGATCATGGCGTGGGCGGTGCCGACCTTCGTCTCGACCCAGATCTTCGCCTGGATGACCGAGCAGAACTTCGGCGTCCTCAACTACGTTCTCGGGTTGGGTCAGCACAACTGGTACACCGACGCGAAGCAGGGTCTCGCGGTCGCGACGCTCATCGTGGTCTGGGGCGCGGTGCCGTTCATCACGGTGACCACGTACGCCGCGCTCACCCAGGTGCCCGCGGAACTGGTCGAGGCGGCCAAGCTCGACGGCGCGGGCGGCCGTCAGGTGTTCTTCGGCATCACCCTCCCGTCGATCCGGCCGGTGCTCGTCATCGTCACCGCGCTGTCGATCATCTGGGACTTCAGCGTCTTCAACCAGATCTACATCCTGCGCAACGGCGCGCCCTCCCCCGAGTACCAGACGCTGGCGATCTACGCGTACATGCAGGCCTATCAGGGTCACGAATACGGGTACGCCTCCGCGGTCGCGGTCGTGACGGTGCTGCTTCTGCTCGTGGTGAGCGTCTTCTACATCCGGCAGCTGATCAAGACGGGAGAAGCCGAATGAGGCGAGCGGTCCGCATCGGGTACTCCGCGCTCGGCCTGCTGGTCGCGGCGGTGTGGGCGTTCCCGATCTACTGGATGGTGTCCACTGCGTTCAAGTCCGGCCGCGACATGTACTCGGCGACGCCGCAGTTCGTGCCGCTGCACCCGACCGGACACAACTTCGCCGAGGTCTTCGGCGACAGCACGTTCTGGCAAGCGGCCGTCAACAGCCTCATCGCGACCGTGCTCACCGTCGTCCTCGCGATGGCGGTCGCGTTCGCCGCCGCCGTGGCGGTCGCCCGCTTCCGGTTCTTCGGGCGGCGTACCTTCCTCATGTCGATCCTCATCATGAAGATGGTGCCGTCGATCGCCCTGGTCATCCCGATCTTCCTGACCCTCACCGAGATCCAGGACGCGTCCCTCGGCGCGCTTCAGCTGACCGACGCGGTGCCCGGCCTCGTGATCGCGTACCTGGCGTTCGCGTTGCCGTTCGCGGTGTGGGCGCTGCGCGGCTTCGTCCTCGGCGTACCGCCCGAGCTCGAAGAGGCCGCGATGATCGACGGCTGCTCACAGGTGCAGGCGTTCCGCCGGGTGACCCTGCCGCTCATCGTCCCCGGTCTCGTCGCGACGTCCATCTTCACGATGATCCTGGCCTGGAACGAGTACCTGCTTACCTACTTCCTGATCAGCAGCCCGGAGAAGTACACCCTCCCGCTGTGGCTGTCGCACTTCGTCACCACCGAGGGCACCTCGTTCGGGCCGCTGATGGCGGGCGCCACGATCATCGCCGCGCCGGTCGCGATCTTCTTCATGTTCGTCCAGCGCAACCTCGCCCGCGGCCTCACCGCCGGAGCAGTACGCGGATGAGAGTTCTCGGGCTCAGCTCCGGGACGTCCTACGACGGGATCGACGCGGCCCTGGTGGACTTCGAGGCCGACGGCGACACGCTCACGGCACGCCTGATGGCGACGAGCTTGTCGCCGTACACCGAGCGCACCCGGGCCGCGATCCAAGCCGCGCTGCCCCCGAATCAGGTGGACCTCGGCGCGGTGTGCCGTCTCGACACGTGGATCGGCCAGGAGTTCGCCGAGGCTGCGGCCGCGTACGCCGAGACCGGGCCGGAGCTCGTGTGCTCGCACGGGCAGACCCTCTACCACTGGGTCGACAACGGACAGACTCGGGGAACGCTGCAACTGGGCCAGCCCGCCTGGATCGCCGAGCGCACCGGGCTTCCCGTGATCGCCGACGTCCGGGCCCGCGACGTGGCGGCCGGCGGGCAGGGCGCTCCACTCGTGGCGATCCTGGACTACTTGCTCCTCAGCGGCCGGCCGGACGCCGGGGCGCTCAACATCGGCGGCATCGCCAACCTGACCGTTCCGGGCCGTGGGCTCGCGTACGACACCGGACCGGGCAACGCGCTGATCGACGCGGTCGCCCGGCAGGCCACCGGCCGGGCATACGACGAGGACGGCGAGCTGGCCCGCAGCGGCCGGGTGCTGCCGGGACTGCTCGGCGACCTGCTGCAGGACCCGTACTACGCGCGCCGCCCGCCGAAGTCCACCGGCAAGGAGCTGTTCCATCCCGGGTACCTCGGGACGGTCGAGGCCGACCCGACCGACCTCCTCGCCACCGTCACCGAGCTCACCGCCGTGACGATCGCGGCCGAGATCGCCGAACACGGGCTCGCGACGGTCGTCGTCTCCGGCGGCGGCGTACGCAACGGCTATCTGATGGAGCGCCTCACCGAGGTGGCGCAACCGGCCGTGCTGACGACGTCCGCCGCGCTGGGCGTACCAGCTGAAAGCAAGGAAGCGCTGCTGTTCGCGCTGATCGGCTGGCTGACCGCGCACGGCCTCGCGGGATCGATCGCCACCTGCACGGGAGCGCGGACCGCGAGCGTCCTGGGGTCGGTGACCGGACCGCTCGAACCGCGGACCGCGACCATGCCCGCCCGGCTAATCGTCCAGCCGTAGCACGATGAACCGGATGTCCCCGTCGACCTCGACGCCGACCCGCGCGAAGCCGCATTTCTCCAGCATCCGCAGCGAGCCGGCGTTGCCCTCGTCGGTCTCGGCGTAGATCGGGCGGGCCGAGTCGACCTCGGTGAGGAAGAGCCGCAACGCGGCGGTGCCGACACCCCGGCCCCAGAAGGCGCGATCCAGCCAATAGCCGATGCAGCGCCGGCCGTTGAACGGGAACGAGAGGATGTTGCCGGCCAGTACGCCGTCGGCCGTGATCGCGCGGACGATCCCCTCGGAATTGGGCAGCACCTCGGTCCGCCACTGGGTGAGGAAGGCATCCCGATCCTTCGGCGGAAGCTTGGACCGCTCCACCGCCTCCGGATCTCGCCGCCACTCGTAGAACACGGGCAAGTCCGCCTCGAGCACCGCCCGCAGGCGCACGTCGATCATGCGGCGAGTCTGCCACGGCGGCGGTACGCTCGTCACGATGGACAGCGCACGGGCGAACCCAGTACGGCACGTGGTCGTGATGGGTGTCTCCGGCTGCGGCAAGTCGACGGTCGCCCGGCGGATCGCCGAGCGCACCGGCTTCCTCTTCGCCGACGCCGACGACTTCCATTCCGAGGAGAACATCGAGCGGATGCGCCGGGGCGTGCCGCTCAACGACGCCGACCGCGGGCCCTGGCTCAACCGCCTCGCATGGTGGCTGGCCCAGCAGGAACGGCTGGGCGTCTCCACGGTCCTCGCCTGCTCCGCGTTACGCCGCAGCTATCGCGACGTCCTGCGCAGCGGCGCGCCGTCGCTCGACTTCGTCCATCTCGACGGGCCGATGCAGGTCATCCAGCTCCGGCTGGCCCATCGCGCCGGACACTACATGCCGGCCAGCCTCCTCGAGTCCCAGTACGCCGCCCTCGAACCCCTCCAGCCCGACGAGCACGGAGTCGTCCTGAACCTCGCGGAAACCCCCGACGAACTCGCCGACGACGCCATCGAGCAGCTCGGCCTGCCGACCGCACCAGGCTGACGTGTCACCCGGACGGGCGGGCCGACGACTCGGGCGTATCCGGGCAACCTTCGCGGGGCTATCTCCAGCGCCGGTTTCACGCCATACTTTCCCAGGCCGGTCCGCGCCCAGGAGACTCCGGCCGTACCATGATCCAGTTCGCAGCTGCCGAGGAGAGGGGCACCGATGACCGAGAACCGGCTGAAGGGTCGCGTCAAGGGTCTGTTCGCGCCCCCGGCCACCGCCGACGACCTCCCGCCGATCCCCGGCTCCGGCCACCCCGCGCCGCTCGCGGCCGGTCCCGAGGCCGACCCGGCGGCCTTCGACTCCGACGCCGAAAGGCAGGCCCTCCAGGTGCTCGTCCTCGCCCGCCGCACCGCCGACGAACACCTCGCCAACGCCCAGCGCGAGGCGGAGCGGATTCGCGCCGAGGCGCACGCCCAGGCCGAGGACATCCTCGGCGAGGCCCGGGCGGGGGCCAACGTGCTGCACCGGGACGCCGAAAAGGCGCTCGGCGACGCCCGGAGTGAGGCCGAGCGGATCGGGCGGGACGCCCGTTCACACGCCGACGCGCTGCAGCGGGAGGCGGACAAGACGCTCTCCGACGCCCGGCTGGCCGCCGAGGAGACCATCAACAGCGCCCAGGCTCAGGCCGACGACCTCGTCCGGGACGGCCAGCAGCGCTACGAGGACATCGTGGGCAGCCTGGAGGCCAAGAGCACGGCGTTGCAGCAGGAGATCGACGGGCTGAAGCAGTTCGAGCGAAACTACCGCGATCGCCTCGTCACCTTCATGCAGGGCCAGCTGCGGGTTCTCGGCGTCGGCGCGGAAGCCCTACCGCCATCGCAGGCGCAATCCCAGCCGCAATCGCAGCCCAGCGGCAAGCAGCAGTCCCGGGGCAAGCAGCCGATCGTGCCGACCCAGGTCGCCAAGGCCCCCGAACCGGTGCCGGTCGCTCCGCGTACGCCGGACGCCCTGCTCGGCCTCAACGACCAGGACTAGGAGCGGGCTCGGGCGGATCCGCGCCCGATCTCAGCCATGGGACTCTCAGCCATGGGACCGAGGATAGGCCGGGTATGGGACCATGAGGTGGTGGACCGCCTCGAAGTCCAGTCGGCCTGGTCGATCGCCTTGCCAGAGTCATCGTTGCTGCCCGAGGCCCACCGCGAGTCCTTCGCCGCCGCGATGGCTGCGTTGATGGCGGAGTTCACGGCGTACCTGGACCGCCCGGACGCCGACCCCGCAGCCGACATGGTCGGCTATCGCCAGCACACGGTCTGGCTCACCGCGGCCGAGCTGGACGGGCTCATCGAAGACCTGCGGCGCGCCATCCTGCCCCGGCTCGCCCAGGAGCCGACCGCCGAACGGGCGCGCTACCTGCTCAGCCCGATCCTGTTCCCGATCGAGAAAGCGCCGGTCAACGAGGCCGAACCGGGCTGAGCGCCTCCGGCGCGACATCATCGTGCCGACGGCCGGCGCGCGACGCCCGTTAGCCTGGAGGGCGTGACCGACCGACCTCGCCAGATCGGCGACCTGACGGAGATCCTGGCCGACGCGAAGGCAGCCGGGGCGGTCTGGCGGGTCGCCGAGGAGCCGCGTCAACTCGACGCGAACGTGATCCACCTGCCGGCCGGCGACCGGATCGCGTCCCACCAGGGGCCCGACCTCGACGTGCTCATCCACGTGCTTGCCGGTGGCGGCCGGCTCGACAGCGGCGAGCAGTCGCTCGAACTGACGCCCGGCGCGCTCGTCTGGCTTCCCCGGGGTTCGCAGCGGGCCGTCGTCGCGGGGCCAGACGGGCTCACCTACTTCAGCGTGCACCCCAAGCGGCCGCCGCTCGGGATCACCCGGCCTTCGTGACGGCGTTCATGATCAGCGGAAGTTCCGCGGGGCTATGACCCCACGAAACTTCCGCTGATCATGAGGCGGGCGGGACGGGTCAGTCCGGCACGGCGTGCACGTGCGTGAGGTCGCGCCGCAACGCCGCTGCACCGTGCAGGTAGACGTGGGTGATCCCGTCGCGGGGCAGCTCGGTCTCGACGTGCGCCATCAGGCGGATCACTCGCGGCATGGCCCCGGCGATGTCGAGCTCCTGGGCGCAGATCAGCGGCACGTCCGACATGCCCATCAGGCGCGCGGCGTACGCCGGGAACTCGGAGTGGATGTCGGGCGTGGCCGTGAAGATCGCGCTGATCAGATCCTCGGTGTCGAGGTCGTTGCTGTGCAGGACCTCCTTGACGAGCTCGGCGACCCGGTCCAGCAGGTGCTCCCGCTCGTCGACGTCCAGCTGGGTCGCCCCGCGTACTGCCCGAATCGGCACTGTGCCTCCTCCAAGAGCCCGGCTTAAGGAAAGCCTGCTAGAACGATCACTCTAGCGAGGCGATGGAGGCCGAGAGCAGCGCGTCGAGCTCCGAGCCCACCAGGGCGTCGTCCCAGAGCCGGTCCAGGGTGCGCGCGTACAGGGCGGTCGCGCCGTCGGAGAAGAAGATCTCGCCGCTGAACGTCTCGACGACGGTCACGGAGTCGTAGATCTGGAAGCCGTTCTGCGGCGTCGTCGCGATGGGGCGATCCAGCGGCAGCACCCCGAACCGGATGTTCGGCAGCACGATGATCTCCCGCATCGCGGCCAGCTGTTCCCGGAGCACCTCCGGCGGGCAGGTACGCCACCGCAGCACCGGCTCGGCGAGCAGGAACTCGAAGCGTTTGGCCGGGTTGTAGAGCTGCCGTCCCCGGGCGAGCCGAGTCTGGACGGCAGCTTCCTCGTCGTGCACGTCGAGCCCGTGCAACACCACCTGCTCGCGGAACACCCGCCGCGCGTACGCGGCCGTCTGCACGAGCCCGGGCACCCAGGCGACCTCGAAATGGCGTACGGATGCCGACCGTTCGACGAGCTGGTTGTAATCGGCCTGCACGGAGCTCTGCCCCTGGCGCATCCGGCGTCGCCAGTCCCGGTGCTCCGCTTCGACCCGGCGCAGCAGCCCGGTGAGCTCGGCGGATTCGGATCGGCTGACCTGGCACAGCGCAGACCAGGCGCGCAGATCGGCGGCGGTCGGAATCTGGCGGCCGTGCTCGATCCGGCTCACCCGGGAGGCGTGCCAGCCCAGCTGGGCGGCGAAGTCCTTACCGGACAGCCCGGTACGCCGGCGGAGGCCTCGTAGCGCCTCCGCCAGCATCCCGGTTTCCCGCTGCCGCTCGGTGAGGGTGGTCATCGTCTACTTCGTCAACTTGGCCGGACATGGCACCCGAGAGCCGTCCCCAGTACCGCCCCCCGAAAATGCGACCCTGAGGTGCCGCTGATTCACGGTAGGCCGCCAAGTCCCGACGTTGCCCGTCCACCGGTAAAGGCACCGCTTCGGGTGACGTCGTGTAGTCAGACGACTTCGCGGAGCCGATCAAGGACGTCGGCCGGAACGTACACCGCATCCTCGTCGTCGGCCAGGTCGCGCAGGGCGGCGCGGGTGGCGTCGTCGAGCTTGACCCCCTGCACGACATAACCGCCGTCGGTCCGGTAGAGCGCCGGGCAGCCGCCGCCGCCGGACCACACCGTCTTCCAGAGGTACTCGATCTCCATGACAACTCCCAGTGTGTATTGGGGTCAGTTGATTGTGGAGACACACCGTCGCGGCGTCTGTCGGCCGTATGGAGCCGTTTGCACGGTGTCGCGATCGGACACTCGCCACGTGGACGATGTCTCTCCCCTCCACGCTAGCGTGAATGCCACTAAAGCTCCGCAAATCCCACATTTGGGAGCGGTCACGTTTCGCCGATGTCGCCGATTCAACGGCCGGATATGCGAAGAGGTACGCGACGATCACCGTCCGGCGTGATCGTTGAGTGGTCACCTAAGTAGCGAACCTCGCCGATGCGTACCGCCGGTCGGCGGCTCTCGGCCCGAACGCCCGTCTTGACCTGCCGGAGCCGCGTGCCATCATGAGGAATCGTCACGACCATCGCCACCCCCCTCGAGGCGGCTCCCGCCCGCACCGCGCGCCTGTTGCTCATCGAAGACGACGACGGCGTCGCGCGGTTGATCGCGCGTGCCCTGAGCCGGGACGGCCACGTCGTCGAGCGCGCCGGCACCGGTGAAGAGGGTCTCCGGTACGCCACCGGCGAGGACTTCGACCTGGTCCTGCTCGATCTGATGCTCCCGGGGCTGCACGGGTCGGCGGTGCTGGCCGAGCTGATCCGGCGACGCCCCCATCAGCGGATCATCGTGCTGTCGGCGGTGCCCGAGGTCGGCACCCGGGTGGCCTGTCTGGAGGCGGGGGCGGCCGACTTCGTCAGCAAGCCGTTCGCGCTGGCCGAACTGCTCGCCCGGGTACGCGCGCGGCTCCGCGACCGGGCACCGGGACCGGCCGCCGACTCCGTCGTGATCGGCCCGATCTGCCTCGATCTCGCCCTCCACCGGGTGGCCGTCGACGGCCACTGGACGGCGCTGAGCTACCGGGAGTTCCTGCTGCTGCGGCACCTGATGGAGTCCGGCGGGCGGGCCTGCGACCGGTCGGAGCTGCTGCACGCCGTCTGGGGCATGACCTTCGACCCCGGCAGCAACGTCGTCGACGTGACCGTCCGCCGGCTGCGCGCCAAGCTGGATCACCCCGACCGGATCGAGACCGTACGCCATGTCGGCTATCGCTTCGCCACTCCGTGACGATCTCCGGAGCGCTCCGGGGAGCCCGTTCGGCCCCAAGCTGCCCGAGTCGTTCCGGCTGGGCTGGACCCTGCGCGCGATCTGGCTGATCGGCGCGGCGGTCTGCGCGACCGCGATGTGGCTGCTCCCCGCGACGGCGACGATCCCGTTCCACCTGATGTGGATCGGCCTGTCCCTGCTGTACGGCTTCACCCGCTGGCGGCCGGTCGAGCTGGCCGTCATGGTCGGCGTGACCGCCGCGGCGACCGGCGGGATCCTGATCAGCCACGCGGCGGGCGGAAAGATCGAGTGGCTGGAAACGCTCGAAGTGCCGCTCAGCGTCGCCTTGATCGCGGTCACCGCCGCCCTGGTACGCCGCCGCCATCTGGCCCTCCTGGCGCTGGCCGACGCCGCCGACCGGGACCGGCAGCTCGCCGAGGCCCGGCAGCACATGATGCGGCAGGTCGCACACGAGCTGCGTACGCCGATCACCGTCGCGCGCGGTTTCACCGAGCTCGTCGCCGACCGGCACACCGATCCGGACACCCGGGAGGATTCCGAGACGGTCGTGGCCGAGCTGGACAAACTGGCCCGGATCACGCAGCGCCTGGTGACGCTGATCGACGCCGACGGCGCGTACGTGCCCGAGGCGCTCGACCTGCCGACCGAGGTGACCCGGATCGTGCGGCGGTGGACGCCGGCCGCCGGCCGGACCTGGTCCTGGGCGTGCACACCCGGGACGGTCCTGGCCAACCGCGACCGGCTTGAGGCGGTCCTCGACTGCCTGCTGGACAACGCCGTGAAGTTCACCCGCCCCGGCGACCCCATCGCCGTCGACGGCCGCGCCGACGACCTCGGATGGACGATCACCGTCACCGACGCCGGCCCGGGGCCGACTCCGGGCGGGCCGGGCACCGGCACCAGCCTGGGCCTGGTGATGGCCCGGACGGTGGTGGAGGGCTGGGGCGGACAGGTACGCCTGTCCCACGACGCCGCGACGGGCACCACCGTCACGCTGCACGTTCCGGCGCAGTCGCCGGAAGGCAGATGACAGTCCTGTCACGCGGCTGATCTTCGGCGCTCGCCGCTTCTAGGCTGAACAAAGCGTCGGTGCAGGTAGGTGCGCTGGACGCGGTCGGTCCGTCTGTCCTCCCCGACAGGCTCCATCGAGCTCCCGCCAGCTGCTGCAAACAGGCGGGACGCGGACCCAGTGTGACCGGGGCGCGGGACAAACCGGCTTTTCCCGCCCCGGTCACCCAACTCCCCGGCGAACCGCGAACCCACGAACCCACCGAAGCCGCGAACCCAGCGAAACCGCGGGCCCGCGAGACCGGGCCCGTGAGACCGCGAAGCCCGCGAAACCGCGCACCCTGGGAATGCGAGAACCCGCGAAGCCAGCACCCCGGGAAAGCCGGGCATCAGCGATGATGAGAGCGTGTCGCGCAGAGCCCCGGCGGTGGCGGCGATCGTCCTGGCGGTGCTGGGCGTCGTCGGAGTCGCCGTGCGGCTCGACGCCCCTGGTGACGGCACCATCGTCCCGCTCGGCTGGTCGTCGCTGCGTCCGGACGGCGTCGTCGTCGAAGTGCCCGATCCCGATGGGACCGTGCTGCGTACCGGGGATCGTGTCGTGGCGGTCGACGGGCAAGTGCTGGCCGAGAAGCTCGGCGCGGTGGACCGTCCCGACCCGGGCGCGACTCTGCCCTACGTCGTCGGCGACCGGACCGAACAAGTCACCGTCGCCCGGTCCGAGGTCGGGCCCCTGGTGCACCAGGCGTGGGGTGACCTGGTCTTCGTGCTGGCCCTTGCGGCACTGGCCGTCGCGCTCTACGTACGCCGCCCGGACGAACCGTCCACCGGCCCGTTGCTCGTGCTGTCAGCCGGTCTGCTGGGCAGCACAGCCGTCGTGGTCGCCGGACTACCGGTGCTGTCGCTGGCCACGGGCGGTCCGCAGTTCTGGTTGTTCCATCTCAACGCCGTCGGTGCGTACTCGGTCGCCTGGGGCGCGCTGCTCGCGTTCACGCTCACCCTCACCCGGGATCATCCGTGGGCATCCCGCCGCACGGTCGGACTCGCGTACGCCGCTCCCCTGGCGGTGATGCTGCTTCTCACCGCATACGTGGGGCTGACCGGGGACGATCCGCTACGGTCGCTCGCCTGGATCCACACTGGAGAGACGGCGGTCGCCGCCGCCACGCTGATCATCACGACGGTCTCCTGGGTGATGACCTACCGCCACACGAACGCCGTCATGCGCGGCCGCCTGCGCTGGCTCGGCGTCGGCGGCGCGGTGACCGCTGTCGTCGGTCTCCTCGGCTGGCACCTGCCGCAGCTGCTCACCGGGCATGCGGCGCTGCCATGGGGCGCGCTGGGCCTGTCCGGGCTGCCGTTCGTGGCCGGGGTCGGGGTGGCGTTGCGCCGCCACCGGCTGTTCGACATCGAACGGCTGGCGAACCGGTCGCTCGTCTACGCCTCGACCGTCGCCGTCCTCGTCACCGGGTACGCCCTCGCCGTCGGCCTCCTCGCGAGCCTCTTGCGGCTGTCGGGACCGGTGGCCGCGGCGCTGGCCGCGGCCGGCGCGGCCTTCGCGCTGGCCCCGTTGCGGAGCGCCGCCCAGCGTGCCGTCGACCGCATGATGTACGGCGACCGCCACGACCCGGCCGGGGCGCTGGACCGGCTCGGCGCACGCCTGCAGGCGGTCCTGCTTCCGGCCGACGTGCTGCCCGCGCTGGTGGAGACGGTGGCTCGCTCGTTGCGCGTGCCGTACACCGCCATCGATCTGGCGGACGGCGCGGGTGGGTTCGCCCTCGGGGCCGAGCACGGGCGGCCGCCCGACGCCGAGCCGGTGCACACCGAACCGGTGCACTACCAAGGCCAGACCGTGGGCCGGTTGCGCGTCTCCGCTCGCGGGCGCGACGATCCGCTCGACCCGGTCGACCTGCGGCTGCTCGGTTCGCTGGCGCAGCAGGCCGGACCGGCGGTGCAGGCGGTGCGCCTCCACGACGACCTCGTCCGGTCCCGCGCCGAGGTGGTCGCGTCCAGAGAGGACGAACGGCGGCGGCTCCGGCGCGATCTACACGACGGTCTCGGCCCGACACTCGCGGCCATCGGGCTCAAGGCCGGGCTCGCGGCCCGCGGCGTGCCGGACGACTCGGCCGCGCACGCCGCGCTGCGGGAGATCGCCACCGAGGCCACCGCGTCCCTCGGCGACGTCCGCCGCCTGGTCGAGGCCCTGCGCCCGCCCGCGCTCGACGAACTCGGCCTGGTGGGCGCGGTCCGCTCCCGCGCCGCCACGCTCGCGGGCGAGGTCGCGATCGCGGTGTCCGGCGACGACGCGCCGGGTCCGTTGCCGGCCGCGGTCGAGACGGCGGCCTACCGCATCGCGGTCGAGGCCATGACCAATGTGGTACGCCATTCGGCCGCCACGAGTTGCCTGGTCGAGATAACGCTGCGACCGGAGTTCGTCGAGGTGACCGTCACCGACGACGGCCAGGGCATCGACCCCGCCCGGGCGGCCGGAGTGGGTCTTCGGGCGATGCGTGAGCGCGCCGCCGAGGTCGGCGGCGAGGTGTCGATAGGCTCAGGCGTTGACGGAGTGGGCACTCGGGTGCACGCTCGTCTGCCGATCGCCGCCATGACGCCGCCTGACGGGAGAACCGGATGATCCAGGTGCTGGTCGCCGACGACCATCCGATGTTCGTGTCGGGGCTGGCCGCGCTACTTGCCGCCGAGGACGACCTTACCGTCGTCGCCGTCTGTGCGAGCGGCGCCGAGGCGCTGGAGCAGGCCGGCGTCCATCAGCCCGACGTCGCCGTCCTCGACGTCAACATGCCCGACGGCGACGGGCTCACCGTCACGGCGGCGATGCGCACGCAGGGCCTGCCGACCCGGGCGCTCATCCTGACGATGTATGACGACGACGAGAACGTGCTGGCCGCGCTGCGCGCCGGGGCGTACGGGTATGCGCTCAAAGGCTCCGGTCCGGAGGAGATCGTCGCGGCGGTCCGCGCCGTGGCTCGCGGCGAAGCCGTATTCGGGGCGGGCATCGCGGCGAAACTGCTCGGCCACTTCGCCAAGGCGGCGTCCGCGTCCCCGTTCCCCCAGCTCACCGAGCGCGAGCACGAAGTACTCGGGTTGCTCGCCCGGGGCATGGACAACACGGCGATCGCCCGGCGGCTCGGGGTCAGCGGCAAGACCGTCCGCAACCACGTCTCGAACGTGATCACGAAATTGCACGTCACCGACCGGTCGGGTGCGGTGATCAAGGCGCGCGAGGCGGGCCTGGGCGGGTGACCGCCCCCATCCGGTGACGCGAGATTCCTGATCCGCCCGGGACAACGTCCCGTGACAGCGGGACGGCGGCCCGCCGACGCTCAAGGCATGAACTCGGGCTGGACCGGTGTCGCCGGCAGCGTCGCGGCCTGGCTGACGGTGGCCACGGCCGCCGCCGGCTATCGCCGGGTCGCGCGGCGCGGCGGCGTACGCCCGGCCGCCCTGGCGCTGACCCTTCTCGGGGTCGCCGCCTCGGCCCTCACCATCGCCACCGTCGTGCGGATCGCCTATCCCACCGGTGACCTCGGCCTACCGATGTATGC
>NZ_JABFVK010000012.1 GCF_013362815.1 Hamadaea sp.
AACTGGAAGACCTGGTCGTAGGCGGCCGCGAGGTCCGGCGTCTGGTTGGCCTCGATGTCGCCCCAGGAGTTGGAGACGATGTCGGCGAGGTGGTTGTCGACGATCTTGCTGAGCGAGTCCAGCAGATCGTCGTCGTAGCAGGACGCCGCGCCCACGTACGTGATCTGCGCGTCCGGCGCGACCGCGTGCACGGCCTCGACGTCGAGGGTCTCCTCGCCGTACCAGCCGGAGGCGTCGCACTCGTCGGCGCCGGTGTGGGTGTAGTTCTTGGGCAGGACCTGCTTCAACTGGCCCGTGGTGTAGGCCGCGTCGCCGTGCTTCTTCGCGTAGGTGGCCGCGTCGTAGGCGATGGTCGGGGAGGCGAACGCGTCCGTGATGGCGACGCGCACCCCCTTGCCCGTGTACTTGCCCGCCCCGTAGGCGGCACGCAGCTGCTTGCCGGTGTAACCCTGCACGGCGTACGGGATCTTGGTGCCGTACGCGTCGGGCAGCGTGCTCGCGATGTTGGAGCCGTAGTACGACGAGAACGGGCCGGAGTTCTTGAACACGGCTCCGGGGCCCGGCAGTTGCTCGTCGTGGTCGGCCTTGTGCGGGGCGTTGTCCAGGCCGGTGACGGTCAGGACGGCACCGTTCAGGCTCTCCGGCGCGGACGCCGACTTCGAGGGCGCGCGGTAAGTCTTGCTGCCCTTGGCGTAGTTGTGCAGCTGGGTGCCGAACGCCTTCTCGGCGGCGGCCACGTCACCGGTGACGGAGACGTAGTGCTGCGAGACGCCGGTGACCTTCAGGCCGGCCGACGTCAGCCAGGACTTCACGGCGGCGACCTGGGCCTTCGTCGCGCCGAAGCGGGACTGCGCCTGACCGGCGCTCAGGTACCTGCCGTACGACGCCGAGGACGGGTCGGACACCGACTTCGCGTACGCGGCGAGGCCGGCCGCGTCCTTGCCCGCCAGATAGACCCGGGCCGAGACCCGCGAACTGTCGGCGGTGGCACCCTTGTCGGCCTTGGTCGTGGCCCACGCGGGCTTCGTTCCGGTCAGCGTGTCACGGGCCGGGGAGTCCGAGGCGTGCGCCGCGGGTATACCGAGCGCGAGCGCGCCGGCGATCATCGGCAGTGTCGCTGCCATGCTCACTCCGGCGCGCGTTCTTGCGCGGTTGGATCTCATGGAACCCCCTGTATGCGGTTCGTCGCGAGTGGATCACTCGCCGGGGGCCACTCTTTCGACGAACCGTTCATGCGAGGGGAATACGAATCCCAAGAAGAGCCCAATTAACCTAATGACAAGGCCATTTGAGGGTTAACACGCTATGAGGACCGAGGGGAAACCCTCTATGGCGAGCCGCCGCGCGCTATGAACGCGGTTTCGCGCCCCGCTCCTTGAGCATGTCCGTCATCAGGTCGATCTCGGACTCCTGGGCGTTCACCATGCCCTGAGCGATGTCCTTCTCCACCTTCACCGTGCAGCGCGCGACACAGCCCTCGGCCATGTGGATGCCGCCCTTGTGGTGCTCGGTCATCAGCTGCAGATAGAAGATCTCGGCCTGCTTGCCGCTGAGCTTCCGGAGTTTCCTCAACTCGGTGTTGGTCGCCATGCCCGGCATCAGCGCGCCGTCCTTGCCGTCGGCCATGCCGCCCATGTCCATCCAGGTCATCGGCGGGTCGGACGACACCTTCGGCAGCTCCCACAGATCCAGCCAGCCCAGCAGCATGCCGCGCTGGTTGGCCTGCGTCTGCGCGATGTCGAACGCGAGCCTGCGCACGTCCTCGTTCTCGGTGCGGTCGCGCACGATGAACGACATCTCCACCGCCTGCTGGTGGTGCACCGCCATGTCCCGCGCGAAGCCCGCGTCCGCGGAGTCGGCGGTGGGCGTGGCCGTGGCGTCGTCGCCGTCGGCGACCGCGTAGGTGACCGCGCCGGCCGCGACGAGCACCGCCGCCGCGGTCCCCGCGATCCAGCCGACCTGCCTCACTGCGCCTTACCGCCCGTGCACACCGCGCCCTTCTCCGGCGTCTGCTCGCCCTGGACGTACTTCTCGAAGAACTTCGCCACGTTCGGGTCGCTCGCGCTCGTCACCGTCCGCTGGTGGCCCCACGCCGTCAGCATGATCGGGTCCGCCTGGTCCTCGTACGGGCTCATCAGCGTGTACGGCGTCGCCTTCACCTTCGCCGCGAGCGCCTCCACGTCGGACTTCTTGGCCTTGCTGGTGTACGTCACCCAGACCGCGCCGTGCTCCAGCGAGTGCACCGCGTTCATGTTGTCGAGCGCCTTGGTGTAGACGTCGCCGTTGCAGTTCTGCCAGACCGCGTTGTGGTCACCGCCGGCCGGGGGCGTCATCGGGTACTTCACCGTCTTGGTGACATGCGTCTGGCTCAGCTTCGCCGACCACGTCTTCACGCCGTCCTTGCCCGTGGTCCAGTGCCCCGGGTTCTTCGAGTCGGACGCGGTGCTGCTGTCGTCGTCCTGCGACTGCACGAGCACGACGGCGCCGACGACGAGAGCGGCCACGACCGCCACGCTCGCCCCGATCGTGAGGAGCCGGTTACGGCGCTCGCGAGCCTGCTCGGCCCGCCGCATCTCGGCTATACGCGCCTGCCGTGCGGCGGATTCCTTCTTCTTGGCGGAGCCCATGGGGTTGTGTCCTTCTGGGGAAAGGGGGCCGATCGGGTCCGCTGATCGTAATAGGGAGGACCGGGTCTCTCGTAGGGCGGGCACAGGAATGGCCGAAGATCGGGTTCCGCTCACGCCCCGGGCCTCGCAGGTTGCGGCCCGCCCGGCATTACTTCCGCGCGTCCGAGCAGGCAAGATGGGCGCAGAACAGTACACCTGTCGGACGTGAGGCGTTCAACCGGGCGTCGGCCTGCCGATCATGGTCCGCAACACGGATGAAATGGTGTTGTGGTGGGATGCTCAGGTGCCCGACCGTCTCTCGCGGGACCGGAGGCAGGCGGCCTGACCAGCAAGGATGGGGAAGCGGAAGATGGACAAGCAGCAGGAGTTCGTGCTCCGGACGTTGGAGGAGCGCGACATCCGGTTCGTACGCCTGTGGTTCACGGACGTGCTGGGCTTCCTCAAGTCGGTTGCCGTGGCCCCCGCCGAGCTGGAGCAGGCCTTCGACGAGGGCATCGGCTTCGACGGCTCGGCGATCGAGGGCTTCGCCCGGGTCTACGAGTCCGACATGATCGCCAAGCCGGACCCGTCGACCTTCCAGATCCTGCCCTGGCG
>NZ_JABFVK010000036.1 GCF_013362815.1 Hamadaea sp.
CGACCTGGGCCGCCGCGGACGTCCACCCTTCGACATGTTGCAACACCTCCAAGATCAGAGGTGTTGCAACGATCCCTTGAAACCACCAGCGCGGAAGGCCGCGTTATCCCGGGATAACGCGCAGTCCCCGGGACAAAGCTCCATGCCGGCAGCGGGGGCTAAGACAGGCGAAGGTCCGCCGCGACCGGCCGATGATCGCTGCCGTCGGCGGGCAGCACCCAGGCGTTGGCAGCGGTCACGCCCCGGATGAGGACGTGGTCGATGCGCGCCAGCGGGAAACCGGCGGGCCAGCTGAAGCCGAAGCCGTTGCCCGCGGCGGCCTGTGCGGACTCGAGCTGGGCGGTGATCGGCGAGAGCGCCCGGTCGTAGACGCTGCCGTTGAGGTCGGCCAGCAGGACCACTCGCGGAATCTCCTCGTCCGCGAGCGCCTCGCCGAGCGCTTCCGCGCTGTCGTCGCGCTGGTCGGCGGTGAACCCCTGGTCGACGTCGACCCGGACCGAGGGCATGTGGGCGACGTAGACCGCCACCGTTCCGGCCGGGGCGCGTACCTCGGCGCGGAGGGCCCGGTCCCAGCCGAGCCGCAGATCGACCGCGCTGGAATCGGCGATCGGATAGCGGCTCCAGAGGCCGACGGTCCCCCGGACCACGTGATACCGGTACGCCGAAGCCAGTGCGTCCTCGTACGCCGAGACCGCCCCGGCGGGGATCTCCTGCAGCCCGATGACGTCGGGATCGGCGGCGATGAGCGCCCGGCTGGTGGCGGCCGGATCTTCGTTCGCGGCGAGCACGTTGTTGCTGACCACACGCAGGTCGTGAGAACCGCCGCCCTTCGCCGGGAGGACGATCTCGCCGAACAGGCCGAGCCAGACGACGATCGGCAGCAGCACGGCGATGCCGGCGGGGGCCGAGCGCCGGTAGATCGCCAGCCCGGCCAGGATCGGGATGGGCAGCCCGAGCCAGGGCAGGAAGGTCTCCAGCAGGCTGCCCAGGTTGCGCACTCCGTTCGGGACGTACGCATGCAGGGCCATCAGCGCCGCCAACGCAACAGCGAAGGCGGCGATGATCCAGCCTCGTCTCCAGGTCCCGGACACCTGTAGAACCTTATCGGCCGGGGTAACTTGGACGGGTGCCAGAGCTGCCCGAAGTCGAAGCGCTCGCCGCCTTCCTGCGCGAGCGTGCGGTGGGTCATACCGTGAGCAGGATCGAAGTCTCGGCGATCA
The DNA here is from genome assembly GCF_013362815.1 of Hamadaea sp. Lineage (GTDB taxonomy): Bacteria > Actinomycetota > Actinomycetes > Mycobacteriales > Micromonosporaceae > Hamadaea. The sequence goes on from NZ_JABFVK010000036.1 coordinate 1,221, forward strand.
GCGCCCTGAAGACGTTCGATCCACCGGTGACGGCTGCGGTCGGCCGGACGGTCACCGGCGCGGGCCGGCGCGGCAAGTTCCTGGAGATCCACCTCGGTGAAGACCTCATGCTGGTGACGCACCTGGCCCGGGCCGGGTGGCTGCATTATCGGGAGACGTTCACCTCGGCCACCCCGCTCAAGCCCGGCAAGGGCCCGATCGCGCTGCGCGTACGCCTGGACGACGGTTCCGGCTTCGACCTGACCGAGGCGGGCACGCAGAAGAAGCTGGCCGTCTATCTGGTCCGGGATCCGCAGTCGATTCCCCAGGTCGCGTCGCTGGGGCCGGAGCCGCTCGGGCTCAGCCTGGACGACTTCGCGGAGCTCGTACGCCGCCAGTCCGGGCAGATCAAGGGAGTCCTCCGGAACCAGCGGATCATCGCCGGAGTCGGCAACGCGTACTCGGACGAGATCCTGCACGTCGCGAAGTTGTCGCCGTTCGCGCTGACCGGGAAGCTCACCGACGCTCAGATCAAGGCGCTTTACGACGCCATGATCGACACGCTCACCGACGCGATGAACCGGTCGGTCGGGCAGCAGGCGGCCACCCTGAAGGGCGAGAAGAAGGGCGGGTTGCGCGTACACGGGCGGACCGGGCAGCCCTGTCCGATCTGCGGAGACACCGTCCGGGAAGTCTCGTTCGCCGATTCCAGCCTGCAGTACTGCCCGACCTGTCAGACCGGCGGGAAGCCGCTCGCCGACCGCAGGCTGTCCAAACTCTTGAGGTGACGTGCGGGGAACTCAGAGTCACTGCATGATCAGCCCTCTTCCGTACCCACCAAACGTCGGTATAGTGACTCGGGCTTCCTCCCGACCATATGTGAGCCCTGTCTCGGTGGCGGGAATGGAAGACTGGCGAATGTGGCACGGGAGGACCCGGGTGAGGTGACGACGAGTCTCAAGAAACCTCCAGAGGTCGCGGGACGCACCGAGTCGGAGCCGACGCAAGAGCTTCCGACGATTCCGCCTGCCGGAGATTCCCCAGCTCAGCCCACCGACGGTGGGCCAAGAACCAGCGCCGGACGCCGGGCTGCCGCGCTCAACGGAACGCGGAAGAAGTACAACGGCGTCGCGCGCTCAGTCTGGGTGCGTACGCGTCCCCGGCTGGCCCGGTGGCACCGGCCCTACATCCTGGTGCTGATCGTCCTCGACTACGTCGCCGCCACGCTCGGCAGCTACACCGCCGTCACCTGGTGGGAGACCCGGGCGAGCACCGGTCTCAACGTGCCGTTCTTCGACGAGATCGCGTACGGCGCCCTGCCGCTCTGCTGGATCGTTCTGCTCTGGGGCAATGGCGCGTATGACCGCCGCCGCCTCGGCATCGGGGCCGACGAGTTCAAACGCGTCGTCCGGGCCGGAGTCGCCGTGCTGGCCACCGTCTCGGTCGCCGCCTTCGGTTTCCGTGTGCTGCTGTCGCGGTGGTCCGTGCTGACCGCCGTCCTCGGCGCGCTGATCTACATGCTGATCCTGCGCGGGCTGGCCCGCCGGGCGCTGCACTTCATCCGGCGGCGCATCCGCCACGCCAACCACCGCACGCTGCTGGTCGGCACGCTCCAGGAGACGCTTTACGTCTACAAGATCGTCAATCGCAGCCCCGCTGCGGGTCTGCAGCCGGTCGCGATCCACCTGACCGACGGCGTCTCGGCGGCGCGCCGAGCCCAGGTGCCCATCCCCGTCTACACCAACCGGAACATCATCGGGCTGGTGCACGAGGTCGGCGCGGACACCATCGCGATCTGCGGCTCGGCCAACTCCGAGCCGGGCAAGCTCCGCGAGTTGGCCTGGGAACTCGAAGGCTCCGGCGTCGACCTGGTCGTCGCGCCGCAGATCACCGACATCGCCGGGCCCCGGGTGCACATCCGCCCGATCGAGGGCCTGCCGCTGCTGCACGTCGAGGAGCCGACCCTGTCCGGCGTCTCGCTGCTGGCGAAGAACGCGATGGACCGGATCTGCGCCATCCTCGGCCTGATCGCGCTGCTGCCGATCTTCGCGATCATCGGGCTCGCCATCAAGATCACCGACCCCGGCCCGATCTTCTTCCGGCAGAAGCGGATCGGTCACGAGGGCCGCACCTTCCGGGTCTGGAAGTTCCGGACCATGTACACCGACGCCGAGGAGCGCCTGGCCACCCTGGTCGACCTCAACGAGAGCGACGGACTTCTCTTCAAGATGAAGGACGACCCGCGGGTCACGCCGATCGGGCGGTTCCTACGCGCCTCCTCGCTCGACGAGCTGCCGCAGCTGATCAACGTCGTGCTGGGTGAGATGTCGCTGGTCGGGCCGCGTCCGCTGCCTGCGGGCGACGATGACTTCGAAGGCCCGGCGCGCCGCCGCCTGCTCGTGCGTCCCGGCATGACCGGGCTCTGGCAGGTCTCCGGTCGCTCCGACACGACCTGGGAGGAGGCGGTGCGGCTGGACCTGTACTACGTGGACAACTGGTCGCTCGCCTACGACCTCGCCATCCTCTGGCGGACGGTCGGCGTGGTCTTCGCGCGCAAGGGCGCGTACTAGCTCCGCGGCCGGCATGCCCACCGCACTCGCCGCGCTCGCGCTCGTCCTGGCCTTGGCGCTCGCGGTGGGCGCGGTCGTGCGGCTCCGTCGCCGTCCGCGCATCGCCACCGCGGCCCAGCGGGCCACCTACGAAGTCCTCCACGCGGCGGGCCTGGCCGCGGAGCCACTGCGGGCCGGTCTCACTCCGGCTTCGGCGACCCGGGCGGTACGCCATCTCCGTCCCCTGATCGGGTCGGCCGGTCTCGGGCTTTACGAGGACGGTACGCAACTCGCGTTGGACGGCCTCGGCGGCCACCATTCGGGGCAGCTCGTGGCGGCGGCGAGCGCCGGCATCCGCTCGGGGCGTACCAGTGTGCTGACGATGGAAGAGCTGCCCTGCGAACGGATCGACTGCCCCGTGCGTGGCGCGGTCATCGTGCCGTTGACCGGCGACGGCGTGACCGCGCGGGCGGCGCTGACCGCAGTGACCTCCGATCGCCCGGCGCCCGGATTGGTGCAGGCGACGCTGGAGACCGGCCGCTGGGTGTCGGCCCAGCTGGCGCTAGCCGAGCTGGACCGCTCACGGGCCCGGCTCGCCCGAGCCGAGGTACGCGCGCTGCGCGCCCAGATCAGCCCGCATTTCATCTACAACGCGCTGACCGCGATCGCCTCCTTCGTGCGGACCGACCCCGACCGGGCCCGGGACTTGCTGGAAGAGTTCGCCGAGTTCACCCGCTACTCGTTTCGGGCGCACGGCGAGTTCACGACGCTGGCCGAGGAACTGCGCTCGATCGACCGCTACCTGACCATCGAGCGCGCCCGATTCGGCGACCGGCTCCAGGTACGCCTCCGCATCGCGCCCGAGGTACTGCCCGTGACGTTGCCGTTCCTCTGCCTGCAACCACTCGTCGAAAACGCCGTGCGCCACGGGCTGTCCCGCAAACCCGGGGTGGGTAATCTGCGGATCGAAGCCGAGGACGCGGGCTCGGAGTGCCACATCACGGTGGAGGACGACGGTGTCGGGATGGACCCGGCTGTCTTGGCGCGACGGCCCGGAGGCGGTGACCAGATGACCGAGGACGACGAAGCCGGCCAGCACGTTGGTCTGGCCAATGTGGACGAACGGCTGCGGTCGGTCTTCGGAGATCGGTTCGGGCTGATAGTGGAGACCGCGCTGGGTGCGGGAACGAAGGTCAACCTGCGGATTCCGAAGTTCCACCCCGGAGTGTCGGCATGAGCGGCCGCCGGACGGTGATCACGTGACTTCGCCCGACGTTCCGGCTTTCTTGCGCGTACTGGCGGTCGACGACGAGCCGCCCGCCCTCGACGAGCTGGCTTATCTCCTGCGCGCCGACCCTCGGGTCGCCCGGCTGCATACCGCTGCGGATGCCACGGACGCGCTCCGGATCCTGCGTGATCACGAGGTCGACGCGGTGTTCCTCGACATCCGCATGCCCGGCCTCGACGGGTTGGAGCTGGCCCGGGTGCTCCGCCGATTCGCCCGGCCCCCCGCCGTGGTGTTCGTGACGGCGTACGACGATGCAGCCGTGGACGCCTTCGACCTCGGAGTCGTGGATTACGTCCGCAAACCCATCCGGGCCGACCGCCTCGCCGAGTCCGTACGCCGAGTCGTCGCCCGGCTCGTGCTCCCGATCGCACCCCCGACACCGGCCGGCGAGGACGTCTCGATCCCCGTCGAGCTGGCCGGGGTCACGAAGATGCTGCCCCGCTCGGCGGTCCGCTGGGTCGAAGCCCAGGGCGACTACGCCCGGCTGCATACCTCGAACGGGTCTCACCTGGTCCGGGTGCCACTGGCGACATTGGCCGAACGCTGGGCTGACGCGGGTTTCGTGCGTATCCACCGTTCGTACCTGGTCCAGATCAGACTTATAGGTGAACTCCGGCTGACCAACACCGGTTATGTCGTCGTCGTCGACGGCGCTGAGCTGCCGGTAAGCCGGCGGCATACCCGTGAGTTGAAAGATCGACTCGTCCGCGCCGCCAAGCAGGGCTGGCAACGCGGGACCCCCACCTGAGCCTCCTTCCAGTTACAGTCCAGTCCGCCGTGACGGACCCAACTGGTCTGACAGGAGAAACCGGATGTCTGAAACCCCCGATCAGCCCCTGTCGCCCGAAGCGGCGACACCGTCCACTCCGGACGGACCGGAAGCCCGCTTGGGAACGCCCGACGGGCCGGCCGAGCCGGAGCCCGCCCCGCCGCCGGCGAAACGCGCCCGGCCGGCGAAGAAGGCGGCCGCGGGGGCTGATCCGGGGGCGGGGCCCGATCCAGCGGCGACTCCGGCGAAGAAGGCGACCCCGGCCAAGAAGGCCGCGCCCGCCGGCAAGGCCACTCCCGTGAAGAAGGCCGCCCCGGCCGAGAAGGCGGCCGCGGTCGCCGCGCCGGTCGTATCCGAAGCCGCGTCTGCTGTACCGACCGAGCCAGCAGTGGCGACCGAGCCGGAAGCCGCGCCGGTTGTCGCTGCGCAAGCCGGACCCGCGCAGGCCGCGGCCCCGGCAGCCGCGCAGGCGGTTACGACGCAGCCGCCCGCGCCGCAGGGCGCTCCGGTGTTCGCCGTACCGCCGCAGGCCCCGCCGCCCGGCTACGCACCGCAACCGGGTCAGCCTGGTTACCCGGCGCCACCGGGACAGCCCGGCTACCCGCCGGTCCCTGGACCCGGCTACTGGACCAACCAACCCGGCGTCGTACGCCGTCCGCCGCCCCCGAGCTTCACCCAGACCCGCTGGCGGGGGCCGCAGAAGCCGGCTCCGGCGTTGGCGTTGCTGGGCATCCTGCTCGGCGGACTGGGCTTCGCCCTGGCCCTGCCCCTGAGCAAGCCGGGCATCGGCTGGCCGATCGCCGGTCTCGCCGCCGCCCTGGGCGTCGGGTACGCCGCCTGGCGGAGCGACGCCGAGGTCAGCCGCAACGACCGGATCATGCGCGGCGTCTGGGGTCTGGCCGCGCTGGCGCTCCTGGCGATGAGCGCGATCCGGGCGTCGGGGCTGCTCACCTTCTACTTCGTCATCGGCGCGCTCGCCTGTGCGTCGCTGGCCGCCGCCGGCGGCAAGTCGGTCCGGGCCATGCTGTTCGGCGTGATAGCCGCGCCGATCGCCGGGTTCCGCAGCATTCCCTGGGTGGCGCAGAGCATGGCCGGTCTCGCCGCCCGGCGGGCCGAGCGGCGGCGGGCGGCCGGGCAGGACGGTGACGCCGCCGCAGCGACCGCCCGGTCCAAGCGGAACGCAAACCTCATGCTCTCGGTCGTCATCATGGTCGTCCTGCTGCTGATCTTCGGGGCGCTGTTCGCCTCGGCCGACGCGGTCTTCGCCCACTACTTGGGCGCCTTCTTCGGGCGCATCGGCAAGATCATTCCGGACTGGAACGCCGGAAACGTGATTCTGCGGATCTTCCTGCTCGGCGTCGGGCTGCTCCTCGCGGCAGGCGGCGTGTTCCTCGCCAGCAACCCGCCGGACCTGCGCGGCATGGAGAGCCCGGGCCGCCCGCTGTTCGGCCGCGACCTGCTCGCGTTGCCGCTGGCCGGGCTCGCCCTGCTCTTCGTCGGCTTCGTCGCCGTGCAGTTCACGGCGTTGTTCGGCGGCAACACCTACATCCTGGAGCATTCGCAGGTCACCTATGCCAAGTACGCCGTGGGCGGCTTCCGGCAGCTGGTGGTGGTCTCGCTGCTCACCCTCGTGATCGTGGCGGCTGCCGCCCGCTGGGGGCACAAGGAGCAGCGTCGCGAGCGGCTGACTTTGCAGGTGCTGCTCGGGACTTTGTGCGTACTGAGCATCGTCATCGTGGTTTCGGCGTTGACCCGGCTGCAGCTCTACGTCGACACCTACGGGATGACTCGGGAGCGCTTCGCCGTCGCGATGCTGGAAATCTTCCTCGGCATCAGCTTCCTGCTCGTGCTCCTGGCCGGCTGGAAGATGAAGGCGCCCTGGCTGTCCCGGGCCGTCCTCGGAATCTGGGTCGTCATGCTCCTCGGCGCGGCCGTGCTCAACCCGGAGCACTACATCGCCGAGCACAACATCAAGCGGTACCAGGCGGGCGAGAAGATCGACCTCTGGTACCTCGGTTCGCTGTCTGCCGACGCCGTGCCTGCCCTGGTCAACCTCCCCGAGAACGCCCGCAACTGCGTCCTCGGCGACATCGACAAGGAACTGACGGACGACAAGGACGACTGGTACGAGTGGAACTGGGGCCGGGAGGAGGCTCGGCGCATCCTCGCCGAGAAGTATCCGAACGGCTTCGGCCCCTGCCAGGGCCGTCGGGGCTACGACTACCGCCGATGAAGACCAGCCGCTGAGGGGCTGGCGGTGTCGGGCCTCGTCGATAGACTCCCGGCATGACACCGCCACCCCCGGACGGTTCCGAGTTGCCTGCTCAGCGGCCTACTGAGCCGGCGACTCCGGTCCGGACCCGGGTGGTGCTGGCCGAGATCGCCGCACCGCGGCACGGTGGCGATCCGGCCGATCCGGCGGCCGTCCAAGACGTCCTGCTCCGGGGACTCGTCCGGGCCCAGCTCGCGCTCGCCCTCCGGCTCGCCGTCGTGGTGCTGGTCGGGCTCGGCTCGTTGCCGCTGCTGTTCAGCCTGGCGCCGAGCTTCGGGGAAGTCAGGATCGCCGGATTCCGGTTACCGTGGCTTCTGCTGGGCTTTCTCGCGTACCCCTTCTTGATCGGCGTGGGCGTGGCCTTCGTGCGCCTCGCGGACCGCAATGAAACTGACTTCGCGGCGCTGCAACGCCGCGAGCATCGACTCAGCGCCGCGCTCCACCGCGATGCCGGCGGTGATCGGCGGTGAGCAACCCCTACCTGTTGCCCGCGATCGGCGTGGTGACCCTCGCGACCTTGGCGATCGGGGCCTACGGCCTGCGGCTGGCCCGGACCACCAGCGATTTCCTGGTGGCTTCGCGGGTGATCAGCCCGACGTGGAACGCGGCCGCGATCGGCGGGGAATACCTCAGCGCGGCGAGCTTTCTCGGGGTCGCGGGGCTGATCCTGCGGTACGGCGTCGACATGCTCTGGTATCCGGTCGGTTTCGCGGCGGGCTACCTGGCCCTGCTGTTGTTCGTCGCCGCGCCGCTACGCCGCTCGGGCGCCTTCACGCTGCCCGACTTCTGCCAGCTCAGACTGGGTTCGCGGCGACTGCGCAAACTGGCCACCGGCTTCGTCGTCTTCATCGGCTGGCTCTATCTCGTGCCGCAGTTCCAGGGAGCCGGGTTGACCCTGGCGACCGTGACAGGCTCGCCGTATTGGGCGGGATCGGTGCTGGTCGCGAGCGTGGTCACCGCGAACGTGGCCTTCGGCGGCATGCGCGCGATCACCTTCGTGCAGGCCTTCCAGTACTGGCTGAAGCTCACCGCGCTCGCGGTTCCCGCCATCTTCCTCGTGCTGCACTGGCGCTCGACGGGGCAGCCGCACGTGCCCGCGCCGCTGGAATGGCTGCTCCCGAGCGAGGGTGGCAAACGAGGTTTGTTCAGCACCTATTCACTGATGCTCGCGACGTTTCTGGGCACGATGGGCCTCCCCCACGTCCTCGTACGCTTCTACACCAACCCCGACGGTTCGGCCGCTCGGCGTACGACCCTCGTGGTGCTCGGTCTGGTCGGGGCGTTCTACCTCTTCCCCACGCTCTACGGAGTCCTCGGGCGCATCTGGACACCCGAGCTCGCCTCCGGCCGCAACGACGCCGTCGTCCTGCTGTTGCCGGAACGGGCTTTGGGCGCCGGCGTACTGGGGCAACTGCTCGGCGCGCTCGTGGCGGCCGGGGCCTTCGCGGCGTTCCTGTCGACCGCGTCCGGGCTGCTCACCGCAGTCGCCGGGGTGCTCGCCACGGACGTGTTCGGCCGCGGTTCCGTACGCGCCTTCCGGGTCGCCGCCGTCCTCGGTGGGACGGTTCCCCTGGTGCTCGCCCTGAACATCACGGGGCTGAACGTGTCGCAAGTGGTCGGTCTGGCGTTCGCCGTGGCGGCTTCCAGCTTCTGCCCGCTCCTCGTGCTCGGCACGTGGTGGCGAGGGCTGACCGATCTGGGCGCGGCGGCGGGCGTACTGGCCGGTGGCGGAGCTGCGGCCGCGTCGGTGCTGGTCACCGTCTTCGGCCCGGTTTTGCCCGGGATGCTCGGCGAGCTCATCGCACAGCCGGCGGCGTGGACGGTGCCGCTCGCGTTCGCCGTAATGGTCGCGGTGTCCCTGGCCACCCAGCATCGGGTGCCGGCCGACATCCGGCAGATCATGTTCCGACTGCACGCGCCGGAGGCGCTCCGCGCCGTCTCCTGACGCCCTGCGCCGTCTTCTGATCCCCGGCCTGCGCCGGGCGCTGCCTCCGCTCAGCGCCTGATCAGGGATCTGTGTCGAATCTTGGGGATAGATTCGGCCGTGATCCCTGATCCAGCACAGAAGAGGCAGGGAGTAAAGGAGCGGGCGGACCTTAAGCTCAACTCGTGACTGCACTTGCCCTGCACGGCCTCGTCAAGCGGTTCGATCAGAAGGTCGCCGTGGCCGGCCTCGATCTCGACGTTCCCACGGGAAGCTTCTTCGGACTGCTCGGCCCGAACGGCGCGGGTAAGACGACGACGCTGAGCATGGCGGTCGGACTGCTGCGTCCCGACCAGGGCACCGCTGAGGTTCTCGGGCACGACGTGTGGGTGGATCCCGTCCGGGCCAAAGCTCTGCTCGGGGTGATGCCCGACGGCGTACGCCTCTTCGACCGGCTGGACGGGGCCGAGCTTCTCGCGTACACGGGGATGTTGCGCGGCATGGATCGCGCGGTCGTGGACCAGCGCGCGAAGGAGTTGCTGGACGTCCTGGCCCTGGCCGACGCGGGCCGCACGCTGGTGATCGACTACTCCGCGGGCATGAAGAAGAAGATCGCGTTGGCCTGTGCCTTGCTGCACGCGCCGCGCCTGCTGGTGCTGGACGAGCCGTTCGAGGCGGTCGACCCGGTGAGCGGGTCGTTGATCCGCGACATCCTCCAGCGGTATGTCCAAGGTGGCGGGACGGTGATCTTCTCCAGCCACGTCATGGAGGTCGTCGAGCGGCTGTGCAGCCACGTCGCGATCATGGCGGACGGCCGCATCCGCACCGTCGGCCCGCTGGAGCAGGTCACCGGCGGACGCGAGCTGGAGGACGTCTTCGTCGAGGTGGTCGGCGGACGCATCGCGACCGGCGAGGAACTCCAATGGCTGTGAGCCTCTTCGCGCGACTCAAACTCCGGGTGCTACGCAACGGCTTTCGCGGCAAACCGGCCCGGGTCGTCATGTTCGTGCTGTCGCTGTTCTTCGGCGTGTGGTTCGGTGGTGGCGGCTGCCTGGCGCTGATCGCCTCGATGCAACCGGCGTACCCCGAGCTCACAGCGCTGGTGCCAGCCTTTGCCGGGGCGTTGCTGGTGCTCGGCTGGCTGTTCGGGCCGCTGCTCTGGTTCGGGGTGGACGAGACGCTCACACCGGCCAAGTTCGCCCTGCTCCCGATCCCTCGGCGCACGCTGATCGGCGGGCTGCTCACGGCCGCGCTGATCGGCGTACCGGTGGCCGCCACCCTGCTCGCGACCGCCGGCCTGGTGGTAGGCACCGCGATCGGCTACGGGGTGCTTCCGGCCCTGGTCAGCGCGCTCGGCGTCGTGGTCGGGCTGCTCATGTGCGTCGCGCTCTCCCGCTCGGTCACCAGCGCGTTCGCCAATCTCCTCGGATCTCGACGGGTACGCGATCTCGCCGCGATCGGGCTCGCACTGCTGGCCGCCTTACTCGGGCCGGCGCAGATCTTCGGCATCTCCGCGCTCTCCCGCGCCGACTTCTCCCGGTTGGAACGCTTCGCCGACATCCTGGGCTGGACGCCGCTGGCCGCACCGTGGTCGGCGTCGGTCTCCGCAGCTCACGGCGACTATTTGGCGGCCATCGGCAAGATCGGAATCGGCGCGGTGACCACAGCGCTGCTGCTCTGGTGGTGGTCGGCGACGATCGAGCGGGCGATGCTCGGCGCGACCGACGCCTCCGGCCCTCGGCGCGCGGCCGGATCGGCTGCACCGGTGGCCCGGCTCTTCGGCCGGTTGCGCTGGATACCGGCCACCGCCGAAGGAACGATGGTCGTACGCGAGGCGCGCTATTGGTGGCGGGACACCCGACGCCGGGCGAACCTGATCACCTTCGCCGTCCTGGGGGTCTTCCTTCCGGTCCTGGTCAACCTCGGCAGCAGCCCGGCCGGTCTCGTGGGCGACGACGCGGACTTCCAAGCCTTGCCGGACAATCCAGCGATCCACACCGCGACGATGGTGTTCGTGGGCGTACTGGGCGCGATCGCGATGGCCAACCAGTTCGGCTTCGACGGGACGGCGTACGCGTTACACCTGGCCACCGGCGTACCGGGGCGGCGGGAGGTACGCAGCCGCATCATCGGCTACTCCGTCTACATCGTCCCGCTGATCGTGGTCATCTCGATCCTGGTGACCGTGCTCGCCGGGAAGCCGTCGGAGGTGCCGGCGCGGATCGGCACGCTGCTGGGTGCGTACGGGGTCAGCCTCGCGGCCTGCGTCCTCGTCAGCGTCTACGGTGCGTACGCCCTGCCCGAGACGTCGAACCCGTTCGCCGTCAACACCGGTGGCGGTCTGGCCAAGAGTCTGCTCGCGCTGGTCGCGATGATCGGCTCGGTGGCCCTCAGCTCGCCGCTGATCCTGGCGGCGGCCCTGACCGGAAAGCTGTGGACTTGGCTCGCCCTGCCCGTCGGGCTCGCGTACGGACTGGGTGCGGTCTGGCTCGGGGTGACCATCGGAGGCGACGCGGTCGACCGCCGGGGACCAGAGTTGCTGGTGGCCGTCACACCCCGCGGCTGACCTGCGGTTTTGTTGGTATGTCCGGATTTACCGTCAGGCATGGGCGACTAGGTCGGCCCAAGGCCCGGGTTCCCGTCTGCGCTGTGGACCGGTACGGTACGACCGGTACGTGAAGGAGGCGCGCGAATGACGTCCGAGTTCCCCGACCGCGCAGGCGACGCCGGGTCGGACCGCTACGGCGTGTTCGGCACACCGCCGAACGCCGAGGACTTCCCGGACTTCGCGCCGGGGCAGCGGAACGAAGCGGCGTCCTCGCCGTTCCCGATGTTCGGCGCGGACGAGGCGGCCGACGCCGCTCCCACGGGAGCCTCCGCCGCGCCGGCGTTCGGCGGCTTCCCGCCGGACACCAGTACGCCGTCCCACGACGCCCCCGCGTCCGCCTATGAGCCGCCGGCTGCTTCTGCGTACGAGCCACCGGCTCCTTCGTACGACCCGCCTGTCTCGTCGTACCAGCCACCGGCTCCTTCGTACGACCCGCCGCCGGTGCAGCACACGTCGTTCGCGCCGCAACCCGGCGAATCGGTGTACGTTCCGCCACCCGCGGTGGTCCCGTTGCCCAACCCGGCCGAGCCCGCCCCCGACGCCTGGTCCGCCGCCCGCCCGGAGGAGTCCCCGGCCTGGGCGCAGTCGTCGCCCCCGGCCTGGCAGTCCTTCGCACCGAGCGGCCCGCCACCGGTCGAGGAGCCGCCGCGTGCCGCACCGCCCGCCGCGCCCACCCAGGCGTCCTCCAGTACGCCGGAAGGCCGCACCGGAAGCTGGGCGTTCGAGATCCCCGAGGCGAACTCGACCGGCTGGTCCCCGTTCGGCGGCGAAGGCGGCGGTGAAGCCGGTCCCGATCAGGAGCGGTCCTACACCTCGGTGTTCGAGGAGCCGATCTCGCCGAGCGGGGGCGTTTACGGCTCGTCGGCTCCGGCCCCGGCGTCTACTCCATCGCCGGCCCCGTCGGGCGGTGGCGGCATCTATGGTGCGTCCCCGCCGTCCAGCGGCGGTGGCGTCTATGGTGCATCCACGCCGTCCAGCGGCGGCGGGTACGACGGCACGTTCGCCTCGACCCCGTCCAGCGGTGCGGACGTTTACGGCACAGCCGCCCCGTCCAGCGGCGGCGGCGTTTACGGATCTTCCACGCCGTCCAGCGGCGGTGGCGTCTATGGTGCGTCCACGCCGTCCAGCGGCGGCGGGTACGACGGCACGTCCGCCTCGACCCCTTCGAGCGGCGGCGGCGTTTACGGCGCATCCATGCCGTCCAGCGGCGGCGGGTACGACGGCACGTTCGCCTCGACCCCGTCCAGCGGTGCGGACGTTTACGGCACAGCCGCCCCGTCCAGCGGCGGCGGGTACGACGGCACGTCCGCCTCGACTCCGTCGAGCGGCGGCGGCTATGGTGCGTCCGCGCCGGCGTTCAGCGAGCCCGAACCGTCCTATGGCGACTCAGCGGCTGCGTACGGTGCCCCTGCGCCCGTCGCGGAGAACCCCGGGCCCGCACCGACGACCCCACCGGTCGCTGCGGGCACGGTCGCGAAGGCCGCCGTCCCGGTCGCCAGCCGGATCGCTCCACCCGCTGAGGCCGTTCCGCCGTCGCGGGGCACCGGCCGGGTCTACGGTTCGACGACCTCGCAGCCGGTCACCCCGGCACCGGAAGCAACGGGACCCGCGTCGCAATCCATGAGCTCGGCGGAACCGGGGCCGGTTTCGAATGTGCCCATGGCACCGCCTGCACCGGCCCCGGCGGCCTACGGCTCCCCGGCTCCCGGTCAATACGGGACGCCCACGATGCAGCCCGAACAGCCTTCTGCGCAGATCCCGGCCCAGGCCGGTCCGCCGAGCCGGCCTGCCCAGGCCTCCGCCCGGGCTTCGGTGTCGGTCGGCCGCGTCTCGCCTGCTGAGGTGGGCGGCGTACCGCAGACTTCCGGCCAGCCCGGGGTCTATGGCGCACCGGCGCAGCCCACGGTCTACGGCGGTGGCGCTGCCGCACAACCGGGTGTGTACGGCTCGGCCGCACCTGCGGCGACGCCGACTCAGCCGTCTGCTCCCGAGCAGCCCCCGGCCCCGATGCAGCCGCCCGTCAGCCCGGCCCCGGCTGGGCGCGGCGCTGGAATGTCGGCGTACAGCGACTTGATGGGGCCGCCGCAAGCCGCCTCGGCTCCGCCCACCCAGCCGACCGGTACGCAGTCCACCGGCGGGTGGGGTGACCCGGCTCCGGCCGCCGCCCCGCCGTCGATCCCGCAGCAACGCCCGGCCGGCGTACCGCCGCAGCAGCCCACGCAGCCGACCGGCTCGGAACAGAACCGGTTCGACAAGTTCACCGCCGAACCGGAGCCGGCCCCGAGCAAGGGTGGCACGGCGAAGGTCCTCGTCATGGTCATCGCCGCCTGCGTACTGCTGATCGGTGTCGCCTTCGGTGTGTTGTTCGCGGTGAACAAGGTCTTCGGCGGTGGGAGCGACAGCTCGCTGGCGGTCGGTCAGTGCGTACAGCGGAGCGGTAATTCGGCGTCGGTCGTCGACTGCGGTTCCGCCGGAACGGGCTCGTTCAAGATCGTGAAGAAGGTCGCCGATCAGAAGGACTGCCCGAACCCCCAGAACGACGCGTTGACGCAGGGTTCGGACATCTACTGTCTGGAACCGCTGAGCTGACCGCCATCCGTAAGGCGTGTGATCACTGACACGCCTTACGGTAACTCGCTGGCCGAGTGTCGTACCCGGCCGCGAGGATGGCTTCATGCTGCACCACCTGCTGCCTCAGCGTGCCGAGGCCCGGCGCATCCTGCTGGCCACGATCTTCTCGGCGATCGGCCGAGGCCTCACGCTGCCCTTCATGTTCATCTACCTGACGAAGGTCCGGGACATCTCGGCGTTCACCGCCGGCCTCGTCATCGGGTGGATCGCGGTCTGCGCCCTGGTCATCGGGCCGATAGGGGGCTGGGCGGTCGACCGGTTCGGCGCGCGCCGGATCGTCGTCCCGATGCTGCTCGTCGAGGCGGCCGGGGTCTTCGGCATGGGTCTGGTGCACAACGTCACGCTGGCCTTCGCCGCCGCGACGCTGATCGGCCTGGGTGGCGGCATCATCTGGGCGGGCCTCAACGTCATCCTCTCCTCGGTCACCGAGGAGCACGAACGGCAGAAGACGTTCGGCCTCAACTTCACGCTGCTCAACCTCGGCATCGGCGTCGGCTCGGTGATCGCAGGCGCCATCGTGGACATCGAGCGGCCGAGCACGTTCCAACTGATCTACTCGGTCGACGCGATCGCGTACCTGATTCCGTTCCTGAACCTGCTGTTCATGCGCGGAGTGGGCCAACGGCTCGCCGTGCCGAGCACTTCGGATCAGCCGGTCGCCCGCAAGGCCGGCTATCGGGAGGTCTTCTCGCACCCCGGCTTTCGGCGGCTGCTCGCCTTCAGCGTCGTCATGACCATCAGTGGGTACGCCCAGATCGAGGTCGGCTTCACCGCCTTCGCCATCGACGTCGCCCACGTCAAGGAGCGGGTCGTCGCCCTGGCTTTCACGGCGAACACCCTGGTCATCGTGCTGGCGCAGCTCATCGTGGTCCGACTCATCCAGGGACGCAGCCGGACTCGCGTACTCGCCCTCGTCGGGCTGATCATGGGCGCCTCTTGGCTCATCCTCGGCATCGCCGGAGTGGTCGACGGACGCAACGCGGTGATCTCCAGCATCGCCGTCATCGCCTGCGCCGCGGTCTTCGCCTTCGGAGAGACGCTCATCTCGCCGGTGAACCCGACGCTGATCAACGCGCTCGCCACGGACGAACTGCGTGGCCGGTTCAACGCATTGGGCTCCATGGTCTGGAGCATCAGCGGCATCGTCGGCCCGGTGACCGCCGCGCCGCTGATCGCGGGCGGACATGCGGGCATCTGGGTGGCGCTGACCGTCGGCGGCTGCCTCGTCGCCTCGGTTCTCGCGCTGTCGCTTCGCCGTCTGATCACGCCGGAGCAGGATGGCCTCGAAGCGCCGCGGACCGAAGTGGTGAACAAGGCCCAGCCGGTCGCCGCCTGAGCAGATCGGTGTTCTCTGCGGGGCGTCAGGATGAGCGCGCCTCCCCTACGATGCTGCTCAGATCACACATCCGTGATCTGAGCACGGGGAGGACCAAGTGAATATTCCGACCGCCGGACGAAGGCTTTCCGCTGCCGTCCTCACGACCACGCTGGCGGTGACGGGCTGGACGGCGGTCACCGCTGCGCCCGCCGCCGCGCACGCGTACACCGATCGTGCCCCGCTCAGCGCCTGGGTCTACACCGATTCCCGGGATCCTGGGACGGGAGTGAACGTCCTCGACCGCAACCTCGGTACCGCACCGCTCGGTTCGTGGCGGGACGCCGACGGCAAGCACCACATCTCTCGGTCCTATGTGACCTTCGACCTGTCCGCGTACGTCGGCAAGAAGGTCTCTGCAGCGAACGTGTACTTCGAGGAGCGAAAGGTCGCAGACTGTTCCAAGCGGTCCGTCGAGATCTGGTCCACCACGAACGGCCCGGTGACGTGGGCGAACCCGCCGACCGAGGTGGCCATGCTCGGCGCAGACCGGGTCGGGGAGGGCATCTGCCCACGCATCATCGGGACCGAGGTCACCGAACTCGTGCGTAACGCGGTGCTCGTCGGGCGGCGCAGTGTGTCGCTGGAGATCCGGGTGGGCGCCGACGTCGAAGGCGACGTCGCCTACGGCCGGTCGATTTTGAACAGTGGCAACAGCATCGCGCTGTCGGTCGCCTCGAATACTCCGCCTACGGTGGACTCGACCAAGCTCTTCACGGCGTACCGTCCCTGCTCACGCGAACCGCGGCCGAGTCCCTTGCCTAGCAGCGGAATGACGCTGTCGGCCATGTTCGCCGACGCGGACAGCCACGACGAGTACAACCTCACCGCCGAGTGGGCGATCTGGCCCGCCGACCACCCCGAGCAACGGACGGTTCTGACCGAGCGCGCCCGCAACGGGTATCAGTCGGGAGTGTTCGCGCCGTCATCGCTGTTCGCCCAGGGCCGGACCTACAACTGGCAAACGCGGGTCTTCGACGGTTCGGACTACTCCGAGTGGTCGGCGACCTGTGCCATCACCATCGACGCGGTGAACCCGGCGTCGGCGCCGCAGATCGTCAGCCCAACCTTCCCTGAGTCGGAGTGGGCACCGGGCGGTACGCCGGGCGCCTTCACGTTGTCCGCCGGTGGAGACACCGATGTCGTCGGCTTCCAGTACAACTGGACCGGCTCCTTCGGCGTGCCGGTGGTGTCGACCGACGACCGTGGTACACCGATCTGGCATGACCCGTTCGACCTACCCGGCTACGTGCGGGCGAACGCGCCCGGCGGATCAGCCTCGGTCATGCTGTCCCCGCCCGGCAACGTCAACACCCTCTACGTACGCAGCATCGATGCGGCCGGTAACGTCGGACCGCAGGCCACCTACCGCGTCTTCGTGGCCGACACCTCGCCCCGGCTGACCGTCGACGGGGCGGAAAGCCCCTCCGGCGTCTACGAGGTCGACTACGGCAGCCGGTTGACCGTGCGGTTCACCCCGCACCCCGGAATCTCGCCGATCGTCGAGTACTCCTACCGCCTGGATGATCGGCAGTGGACGGTGACGCCTGGGCCTGACGGCACCGCTGAGGTCACGATCATCGCCGAGGGATCCGACATCGCCGAACTCGCAGTACGCGGCCGCAGCGCAAACGGCTGGGTCAGCCCGGAGTACAAGGTCTTTCTCTCGTTGCTGACCGGCCCGAAGGTGACCGGCACCGTCAACGGAGTGGGCGAGGAAGCTGTGTTCGTCCTCGCACCTCGACTTCCGGGGACTGCCGCCTACACCTACCAGTTCGACTATGGCGAGTACGCGACGACCGCCGCTGGGGCGGACGGCACGGCCAAGGTGTCCTGGACGCCGACTTCGGCCGGATCCCACGTCCTGACGGTGTGGGCGGTCGACGCCGACGGCAATTGGCTCACGTACACCGACTACACGTTCGACGTCGCGTAGCTATCACGCGCCCGAAGATCAGCGCTGGATCGGGGTTCGCGGTCGAATCATCCTGCAAGATTCGACCCAGAACCCTGATCCAGCGCGAAGCCTGGCCCAGCGTGCAGCGCCGTAGGAACAGCGGGTCAGCGAGCGAGCAAAGCGAGCGCCACCCGGTCGGAAGCGGAGGCGTCAACAGTCACAGGTACGCCCCAGTCCTGCCGAGCGAGGTGGCAGGCGGCGTGTTCGACGTCGGCGTCACAGGTGGCCGCCTGCGCCACGACCTGAAGTACGCCGGACGCTACCTCGGGATTGATGACGAGCTGCCGAACGAGCGACGTCGTCACGCCCGCGCCCGCCAGGAGCAGTTCTGGCGGGGAGGCCGACACCTCCAGCCGAGTGGACGGCCCGTAGGTCTCGTCGAGCTTCTGCCCGGGCGGCGGGGTGAACAGGATTTCCAGTGTGACGTCACCGGACCGGATCGGGGTGGCTGGCCGCTCGACGGTGAGGCGACCGCCGTCGACCACGGAGTCCACCGCGCCCGGCGCGAGCCGGATCAGCCGGTGGGCGGCCGATTCCACCACGAGGACGGATCCGTCGCCGGTCAGGATCACGTCGCTGGGCTCGGCCAATCCACTCTCCACTGTGGAGATCTGGCCGTCGGCGTACCGGCGGATGGCGCCGTTGTAGGTGTCCGCGATCAGGACCGAGCCGTCGGGCAGCGCGCAGACGCCGAGCGGGTGCTGGAGCAGCGCGGTCTCGGCCGGGCCGTCGACGTGCCCGAAGTCGAACAGGCCTTGGCCCGCCGCGGTGTGCAGTTGGTTGCCCTCGACATACCGCAGCGCGCTCGTCTCGGAGTCCACAAACCACAGTCGCTTGCCGTCCGCGGCGACCGACAGGCCCGAGGGCTGCGACAGCCACGCCTGCTCCAGGTCTCCGTCGCGCAACGCTTCCACGGTGGTTCCGGCATACACCCCGGCGGTACGCCGAATGGGGTCGAACCACCAGAGCTGGTGAATACCCGCCATCGCGATCACGATGCGACCGTCATACCAGGCGACGTCCCAGGGGGACGACAGGTCGACGCTGACCGCGTCGTGCGGACGGAAGTCCACTGTCGAGCGCCACTGCCGTCCCGTGCCGGCGATCGTGGTCACTTCCCCCGTCTCGAGGCGTACGCCCCGGAGCAGGTGGTTGACGGTGTCGGCGACCACGACGTCGTAGCCGACCTGCTCAGCGACCTTCTCGGGGAGCAGGCACAGCCCCTGCGGCTCGGAGAAGCCGGCCGTGGCGGGCCCACCGTCGACGCGGCCCCGCGTACCGGAGCCGATCCGGCGTCGCACCGTTTCTCCGTCGGCTTCGAGTTCGACGAGCGAATGCCGGGCGGAGTCGCTGACGAGCACACTGCCGCCGGGCAGCGCCAGGGCCTTGCCGGGGAACCGCAACGCCGTCTTGCTGGGCAGCGGCGGCACGTACGGACCTTCGCCCCGGTGCAGCGTCCCCTTCGCCTCGTGCTCGGCGACGATCTGCTCGATCAGCCGGGTGAGACCCTCGGCGTGCCCCTCGCCGGCCATGCTCGCGACCAGGTAACCCTCGGGGTCCACGACGCTGAGCGTCGGCCACGCCTTGGCCGTGTACTGCTGCCACATCTCGAGCTGCGGATCGTCCAGCACGGGGTGCTCGACGCCGTAGCGCTCGACGGCCGCCACGAGCGCGTCCGGATCCTTCTCGTGCTCGAACTTCGGCGAGTGCACCCCGATGATCGTCAGCACATCGGCGTACTTCTGCTCCAGCGGGCGCAGCTCGTCCAGGACGTGCAGGCAGTTGATGCAGCAGAAGGTCCAGAAGTCGAGGACGACGATCTTGCCCCGCAGGTCGGCGAGCTTCAGCTCTTTGCCGCCCGTGTTCAACCAGCCCCGACCGCGCAACTCCGGCGCCCTCACTCGCATCCGACAATCCTGCCGCATGCCGACCTCGGGCGGCGAGACGACCCGGTCACACCGCCGAACGGAGCTCCACCCCCGCGGACTCCAGCGCTGTGCGTACCCGATGAGCGAGAGTGACCGCCGCGGGCGTGTCACCGTGCACGCAGATCGAGTCGACGTTGTGCGGGACCACCGTGCCGTCGAGCGCGATGACCCGCTGGTCCACGGCCATGAGCAAAGCGCGGGCCACGACCTCCTCGATGTCGCCGATCACCGCGCCGGGCTTGCCGCGCGGCAGGAGCGTGCCATCTGCGCGATAAGCGCGATCTGCGAAACCCTCAAACACAACTGGTACGCCGGAATCAGCGGCCTCTGTCGACAAAGCGGATTCCGGGGCGCACAGCAACGGCAAGCCCACCGCGAGAGTGGCTTCGACGACGGCCGGAACATGTTCGATCGCGTGGTAGAGCGCGCCGTGCGGCTTCACGTACCGGACCGGGGCACCCTCGCTGGCCGCCAACGCCTGAAGCGCTCCGACCTGGTAGATGAGCTCGTCCCGGAGTTGTGGAAGCTCGTACTCGATCTTCCGGCGGCCGAACCCCGCCAGATCGCGGTACCCCACCTGGGCCCCGATGGTGACGCCGCGTTCGGCTGCGCCCGCACAGACCCGGCGCATGATCCCGGCGTCGCCGGCGTGGAAGCCGCAGGCCACGTTCGCACTGGTCACGACGGCTAACAAGGCGTCGTCGTCGCCGAGAGCCCAGTGTCCGAAGCCCTCACCAAGGTCCGCGTTGAGATCCATTCGCCCACCGTACCGACGCTCGCAGCCCACCGCCGTCACGCCATCCGCCGCAGCCCCGCCGACCCACGGCGTCCCCGCGCCTCCGTTCTTTCTGCGCGATCATGAACCTTCGGTCATGATCGACCGGCGTGTCGTGTCTGTGCCGCCCTGATCAATCCCCCGCGCCCGTGATCGACCTCCCGCGGCGAGGGCCTTGGCTGGGCGAAATCCGGCCCGGCCGTCATGACGACGCCCGTCTCAGTAGTTGATCACCCGCTGAGGGAGTCGATCAGGGCGCTGGGGACACGACACGCCGGTCGATCAGGGCGACAAGTTCATGATCGCGCAGAAAGCAGCGGGGAAGGAAGTCAGGCGTAGAGGGCGAAGTACACCGCGATCTGGTGGCAGATGGCGGCGAGCAGGGTGCAGGCGTGGAAGAACTCATGGTGGCCGAAGATCGTCGGCCAGGGGTTCGGCCGGCGCAGCGCGTAGAAGATCGCGCCGACGGTGTACGCCAGGCCACCGACCAGCAGCAGCACGAGGGCGACGACTCCCCCGTTGTGCAGGATGTCGGGCAGGACGGCGACGGCGACCCAGCCGAGGGCGATGTACATCGGGGCGGAGACCCAGCGGGGGGCATGCGGCCAGATCAACGACACCGCTGCGCCCGCGATCGCGCCCGCCCAGACGATGAGCAGCAGAACGGTCGCCTTGCCCTGGTCCAGCAGCAGTACGCAGAACGGCGTGTACGTCCCGGCGATGAAGATGAAGATCATGGCGTGGTCCAGCCGCCGCATGATCTGGTACCCACGCTCGCTCCACACTCGACGGTGGTAGAGCGCGCTGATCCCGAAGAGCCCGCAGACGGTGACGCTGTAGACGGCGACGCTGACCACCGGCGCGATGCCGGGCCGGAAGGCGGCCAGCGTGACGAGCACCGCCCCGCAGGCGAGTGCGATGAAGAACGCGTACGCGTGGAGCCAACCGCGGAGCCGCGGTTTGCCGATGTCGATCGGCTTCAGCTTCTGCTTCAGGTCAGCCGTCATGCTCACGTCACTAGGTTACGGCACCGTAGGTTACGACACCGTAGGTTGTGGCAATCTTCACCGGAACGGCAGACGGCGCCGAGCCTCCAGCCCGACGCCGTCCACATGAGAGGTCCTAGAACGCGGCCTCGTCGAGCTGCATCAGGTCGAGCGAGGCACCCTCGATGATGCGGCGGTCCGCGCCGAGCTTGGGCAGCACCTCGGAGGCGAAGAACTTCGCCGCCGCGATCTTGCCGGTGTAGAACGCCCGGTCGGCCTCGGAGACCTCGCCGTTGAGCGCGGCCAGCGCGACGGTGGCCTGCCGCTGCAGCAGCCACGCGATGACCAGGTCACCGAGCGCCAACAGCAGCCGGCGGGAGTGCAGGCCGACCTTGTAGACGGCGTCGGGGTCGCCGCCAGCCGCCTCGCCCAGCCAGCCGGTCAGGACGCCGACCATGCGCTGGAACTCCATGGCGGCCTTGCCCAGCGCTTCGCGCTCCTGCTTGAGTTCGCTGTTCTCGTTGTCGTCCGACAGGAACTCGGTGATCTCGGCCGCGACCGTGAGCATCGCCTTGCCGTTGTCCCGGACGATCTTCCGGAAGAACAGGTCGAGGCTCTGGATCGCGGTCGTGCCCTCGTAGAGGGAGTCGATCTTCGAGTCGCGGACGTACTGCTCCAGCGGGTAGTCCTGGAGGAAGCCGGATCCGCCGAAGGTCTGCAGCGACTCCGAGCCGAGCAGCTCGAATGCCTTCTCCGAGCCGACGCCCTTGACGAGCGGCAGCAGCAGGTCGTTGATCTTCGTCGCCTTCTTCGCGGCGTCGGTGTCACCGGCAGCGGCGGCGATGCGCGCCTTGTCGGCCCACTGCGCGGCGTAGATGTAGAGCGCGCGCAGCCCTTCGGCGTACGCCTTCTGCATCATCAGCGACCGGCGTACGTCGGGGTGGTGCGTGATGGTGACGCGGGGGGCGGTCTTGTCGGTCATCGACTTGAGGTCGCCGCCCTGGACCCGCTCCTTGGCGTACTCGAGCGCGTTGAGGTAGCCGGTCGACAGGGTGCTGATCGCCTTGGTGCCGACCATCATGCGGGCGTTCTCGATGATGAGGAACATCTGCCGGATGCCCTCGTGCACCTCGCCGAGCAGCCAGCCCTTGGCCGGTACGCCGTGCCCGCCGAAGGTCATCTCGCAGGTGGCCGAGACCTTCAGGCCCATCTTGTGCTCGACGTTGGTGGCGTAGACGCCATTGCGCTCGCCCAGCTCGCCCGATTCCGGGTCGAAGTGGAACTTCGGCACCAGGAACAGCGACAGGCCCTTGGTCCCCGGTCCGCCGGCTCCCGGCGTGTCGACCGGCCGCGCGAGCACGTAGTGGATGATGTTCTCGGTCATGTCCTGATCACCAGAGGTGATGAAGCGCTTGACGCCCTCGATGTGCCAGGAGCCGTCCGGCTGCGGGATCGCCTTCGTGCGCCCGGCGCCGACGTCCGAACCGGCGTCCGGCTCGGTGAGCACCATCGTCGAGCCCCAGCGGCGGTCGACGAAGATCTGCGCCCACTTCTTCTGCTCGTCCGTGCCCTCCGAGAGGATGGTGTTCACGAAGGACGGGCCGGACGAGTACATCCAGACGGCCGGGTTCGCGCCCAGCACCATCTCGGCGATGGTCCACCACAGGCTGCGCGGCGCGAGCGTGCCGCCCACCGTCGAGGGCAGGTCGAGCAGCCAGAACTCGGAGTCCATGAACGCCTGGAAGGACTTCTTGAAGGCGTCCGGGACGGTCACGGAGTGCGTCGCCGGGTCGAAGACCGGAGGATTGCGGTCGGCCTCGGCGAAGCTCGCCGCGAGGTCGACGCGGGCCAGCCGGTCGACCTCGGCCAGCACGCCCCGCGCGGTCTCCGCGTCGACGTCGGCGTAGGGGCCGGTCCCGAACGGCGTCTCGAAGACCTCGAAGAGGTTGAACTCCAGGTCCCGAAGGTTGCTCTTGTAGTGCGTCATCGCTTCCCCAAGCCCTTTGGTGTGTGCCGGTTACCGATCAGTAACCTCGACTCTAGCGCGCAAACATTACTCGGCGGTAACCGGTCACGAAGAAATCACTGCGCACTCTCGGAGACGATGTCTGTTTCATCCCATAAGCCGGAAAAATGAGTAGGTTCCGCTGGACCAGGGCAACTCGACACGCCGTCTCACCCGTCACCTTCTTCGGGGGCTTTCGTTCCTGAGAGTGACTCGACAGGGGAGGAACCGACCATGAAGGTGATCATCGCCCGGCTTTTCGACAGCCGGACGCCCGCGCGCTACATCGGCCGTCACCGCGCGCCGAGCGCATTGCCTGCGGCCTTCACGATGGCTGAGGCCCGTCGGGTGCGCGCGGCTCGTCTCGTCTCTTAAGCGGTACGCGTAGAGCGCGGACCGCTCGGCTGAATCGGACCGGCGTCGGGCCGATCGGGGGGCAGACCGGGCAAGGGCGTCCGCGGTGGTGAACCGCCGTCGTGGGGAGCCGACCGGGCCGGGGTCGACGGCGCAGTTCCGACCTCCCAACTCGGCATGGGCCCGCCGGGCTGTGGACCGGTGTATTCGAGCAGGACGAGCGCGATGTCGTCGTCCAGCCGGCCGTGCACCCACTCGACCAGCGCGGTCTCGACCGAGGCAAGTCCGTCGCCGACGGTGCCGTGGCCGAGCAGCCGCCAGGCGCGCTCCGCGATCGGGAAGAACCGGCCGTCCCGGCGAGCCTCGGCGAGTCCGTCGGTGAAGATCAGCAGCCGGTCGCCGGGTTCCAAACGTTCCACCCGAGCCTTGACCGAGGGCAGGAAACCCAGCGGCGGCGCGGGTGACGGCGGTTCGAGCGGGATGACGTTGCCCCGCCGCAGCAGCAGAGGCGCGGGATGGCCGCAGTTCACGACGGTCAGCGTCCCGCCGCGTTCCTCGACGAGCACCGCGGTGACGAAGTCCTCCTCGCCGACGCTCCGGGCGACTGCCCGATCGAGGTCGGCCACGATGGCCCGCAGATCGGCCCGGTCGTACGCCACGTGCCGATAAGAGCCGAGCACGATGCTCGCCAGGCGGACGGCATCGAGGCCCTTGCCCCGGACATCGCCGACGATGATGCGTACGCCGTAGGCCGTCTCCACCGCCTCGAACAGGTCGCCCCCGATGTCGGCCGCTGCAGTAGCGGAGATGTATCGGCCCGCGATCGACAGCCCGCCGACGGTGGGACCCAACGGACGCAGCACCGCCTGCTGGGCGATCATCGCGAGGTGGGACAGCTCGGCGATCCGCTCGGCCTGCTTCTGGCGTACCGCCGCGGCCGCGGCCGCGAGGCCGGTCGCGAGGGCGATGCCGATGACGTTGAGAAGGGTGGTCTGCCCCCGCGCACCGCCCATGACGGCGAAGACGGTCCCGAGCCCGGTGGCCAGACCGCCCGCGACCAGCACCGATCGCCACGGCGCGAAGGCGGCCGCCAAGAAGGGCGCCGTCGCCATCAAGCCGATGTAGTGCGGTTCGTCGCCGTCGGCCCACTCCAGGACGGCCAGGAAAAAGAGCAGGATGGCGGCCGCGCCGACGCCGGCGCGGGTGCCTGGGGTAAGTGGCCGGCGAGACGACCACAGCAGTCGTTCGAGTACGGCAATTAGCATGCCGGATCGCGGCGGCTACGACGATGAGGTTGACCCGACAGACGACCTCATTCTGACCGGGCGGAGGAGGGGGGCGTCATTATCCGGTTGCCCGCGCACGAGTCAGCCTCAAGGATGACCCGATGCTGGTAGATCACCTCCCGTTGTACGGCTTACGGGTGCGTACGCCCGATCTTGAGCTGCGGCTGCCGGACTTGCCGGAGCTCGCCCGTCTGGGGGACGTCGCCGGTGAAGGTGTGCACGATCCGGGAGTCATGCCGTTCATGCACCCGTGGACGCAGCAATCGGACGTCGGACGGCACGTCATCCTGAGTGCACTCGCCGAACTCGGTCAATGGCGGCCGGGCGATTGGAGTCTCGGCCTGGTCGCCTTCCGCGACGGTGAACCCGTCGGTCGCCAGATCTTGAGTGCCCGGGAGTTCGCAGTCACCCGGGAAGTACGCAGCTGGTCGTGGCTGGGCCGCCGGTTCCACGGCCAAGGTCTCGGTACGCAGATGCGCACCGCCGTCCTCGCGCTCGCCTTCGACGGCCTCGACGCGTTGAGCGCCTGCTCGGCTGCGTTCCTCGACAACCACTCGTCGCTGCGTGTCTCGGAGAAGCTGGGCTACCAGCCCGACGGCATCCAGGTCGACGCCGTACGCGGCGCGCCCACCATCTCCCGTCGGCTGCGACTCACCCGCGAACGCTGGTCGCAGCATTCACGCGTACCAGTGGAGATTGAAGGTCTGGATCCTTGCCGCGAGATGTTCGGCGCGTGAGTCAGCGCGTGGGCCAGGTCCGCCAGTTCTGCCACGAACGGCTCGGCGTCGGGCCGCGCTGCCCCTGGTAGCGCGAGCCGTAGACGGACGAGCCGTAGGGGTGTTCGGCCGGCGACGAGAGCTGGAAGAGGCAGAGCTGGCCGATCTTCATGCCGGGCCACAGCTTGATCGGCAGATTTGCCACGTTCGAGAGTTCGAGCGTGACGTGGCCGGAGAAGCCGGGGTCGATGAAGCCGGCGGTGGAGTGGGTGAGCAGGCCGAGCCGGCCGAGCGACGACTTGCCTTCGAGCCGGCCCGCGAGCTGCTCGCCCAGGGTGACCACCTCGAGCGTGGAGGCCAGGACGAACTCGCCGGGATGCAGCACGAAGGGCTGGTCGTCGTCCACCTCGACGCACGCCGTCAGCTCGTCCTGCTGGACGGCTGGATCGATGTGCGTGTAGAGGTGATTGTTGAAGACCCGGAAGTGCCGGTCGAGGCGCACGTCGATGCTCGACGGCTGAACGAGATCGGGCTCGAAGGGATCGAGCACGAGGTTGCCGTTCTTCAGCTCGGAGACGAGGTCGCGGTCGGAAAGCAGCACCCTGGCACTCTAACCCAGCCCTTATGTACTACTTGCGCGTCGGCTCGGCGTTTCGGCTAGGTGTTCGTACGTCTGTTCTATAGAATCGTCGTATGGCTTCCTGGACGCAGTTCGCCGCGGCCTCTCCCCGGCTCGCCGCGCAGATCCGTGCGCTGTTCCACCAGTACGGCCCAGGACTGGGCTACCTCGCCACGGTCCGGTCCGACGGCGGCCCGCGGGTGCACCCCGTTTCTCCGCTCATCACCACCGAGGGTGCCTACTGCTTCCTCATCGACTCACCGAAACGCCGCGACCTCGAACGCGACGGCCGATACGCGCTGCACGCCTTCCCGGCTGAGGAAACCGACGTCGAGGCGTACCTGACCGGGACGGCCCGTCCGGTCGAGGACCCGGACGTGATCGCCCGCATCGCCGCTCGCGCAGGCGCGGACGACTCCGTCGACTGGCGGCTGTTCGAACTCGACGTCGAGGTCGCGATGCTGCACTCCCCCATGGGCCCCACCAGCGACGGCCGGGCCCGCTCCGGGGTCGCCCAGGTCTGGCGCGAATCCCCACCCGAACGGCGAAGCCCGCGCCGCCGTGGCTGGCGACGCGGGCATGTTCCCGCCTTGCTGCGGGATGTGATCGCGGCCTGACGCCCCCCGGCTCCGAACCCAATCCCCCGTTGTCTCGCCGCGTCGGCCTCGCAGTCACCGACGCGGCGAGCTCCTCGTCAGGCGCGGTACGCCGTCCAGCCGTCGAGCATCCGCTGGGCCTGGCCTGCGGTGAACTCGTACATGCAGGCGTCGTCGGTGTAGTCCATGAAGTTGTGGATCGGGTCGACACCCGACGCCGAGCACGTGTCCCGGTCGACCGGGCAACCGAACGCGGCCGACTGCTCGGCCGGCGTGTCCGAGACCTTGTCGTTGGTCTTCGAGCAGCCACCCTGGAACGTGTGGTACAGGTTCAGCCAGTGGCCGATCTCGTGCGTCGCCGTGTCACCCTCGTTGTAGGGGGTCGCCGTCCCACCGGGGACCGACTCCGCCAGGATCACCACACCGTCTGAAGTGGACAGCTTCCGGGTCGGGAAGGTCGCCCAGCCGAGCAGATCGTCGCTCAGCAGACCGGTGTAGATGTTGAGCGTCCCGGCGTCGCCCTCGCGCAGCGCCGCCTTCATGTCCTTCTCGCCCTGCGAGCCGTAGACGATCGGGTACCACGCCGAGTTGACCACCCGGTGGACCTTCACCAGCTGGAACTGGAAGGCCGTCGCCGAACCGCCGTAGACGCCGGCGTACGACTTGTTGAGCACGTCCAGCTGAGCGGTGATCAGGTTGTCGGGGATGTTGCCGTTCGCCCGAGTACCGTCCGAGCTGATCACATGCACGATCACGGGAATCGTGATCGTCGCGGCGGCCGTGGTCGCCCCCGGCTTCTTCCCCTTGCCCTTGAGCAGGGCGTTGGTCTCCTTCTCGCGGGCATCGGTCTGCGCCGCGGTCAGCTCGTTCGGGTCGGCCTTCGCCGCGCTGCCCGGCTTGGCCTTCGCGTCGGCCGCCCCGGTGGCGACCGGGTTGTAACAGGCCGCCGAAGACGCGGCGAACGCGCCCACAGCGACCGGTGAAGCATTCAGCACGAAGGCGGCCGCGGCGGCCACCGCGAGTCCAGCCGCACGCTTCCTGGGCGTACGCCCTGCGTCTGCCATGCCATCTCCTCCCCACGACACGCCGGTAGTCGTGTCGCGACAGTGCGCCCCGGGATCGGGGGTCTCTCGGACGCTACGGAGGATCGATCGCGGTCGAGAATAGTGCGCTCGGCCGTGACTGTCGCTGGCGATGGATCATCATCGCGGCATCGGCATCAGCCGATCATCGGATGCCGGGATTGCGCGTGTCCGGGGACGACCTGATAGAGTTGCGCCGCCTGCGGGTGTAGTTCAATGGCAGAACATCAGCTTCCCAAGCTGACAGTGAGGGTTCGATTCCCTTCACCCGCTCCAGACGAAAAGCCCAGGTCAGGGACGTGATCCCGAACCTGGGCTTTCGTATGTAGCCCGCATTCGGTGAAGATCAGGGTTATGGGTCGAATCTTGGGCCAAGATTCGACCCATAACCCTGATCTGGTGGGAACTCACAGTCGGGCGAGTGCCGCAGTGGGGGCCGGAACGGCGGCGCGCAGGAGCCGCCCGGCCAGCACGATCAGCATGCCGAGTTCGGCGGCGGCCATGACGCGCTCGGTGAGGCCGATGGCGTACCGGTGGAGCAGGTAGGTGGAGGCCAGCATGGCCAGTCCGCCGGCCATTCCGACGCCGGTGAGTCGACGGAAGCCGAGGCGCAGCCCGGCGGCGAGCAGCGCGGCGAACGCGACGGTGGAGGCGTACCGGTGGAGGTAGCCGGCTGCGCTGAGGGCTTCACCGACCGGATCGGTGGGCACGACGGTCGCGACCAACAGGGCGCCGCTCCAGACGCTCAGCAAGACCGTGGCCAGCCGATGCGATCGATAGAGCGACGGAAGCAGGCCCAGGGTCGCAAGGGCGGCGAGCGCCATGGCGGTTTCGACCGCACCGCCACGATCGGCGGCGGCGTAGTCGCTGATGGTGTGCTCCCACGGCGACAGGCCGTCGCCGTCGAGGTGACCGACGATGGTCAGCAGCCCGGAGAGAAGCAGTCCGAAGAGGGCGAACGAGAGGCGAGTCATGAAGATCATGCTCGTCGGGCGGCGGCTCGGAGACATCGCCGTCGCGACGGGTCCGGCTCTCCGTCGCGCGAGCTAGGTGACTGTCCCGTAGGGGCCCGCCGGACAGCGGGCCCCTACGGAAAAGTCAGGAGCCGTACGGACGGCCGTAGCCGTAGATCGGTGCGGCGTCGATCTTTCTCATCATGATCGGTACGCCGGCTCTGGACGCGTGCACGATCCAGCCGTTGCCGACGAACATGCCGACATGGTGGATGTCGGAGTAGTAGAAGACGAGGTCTCCGATGCGGAGGTTGGCTCGGGACACGTGCTGCACCGAGTTCCACTGCGACTTGGCGTTGTGCGGCAGCGAGATGCCGGCCGCCCGCCACGCCGCCATCGTCAGACCTGAGCAGTCGAATGAGCCGGGACCGTCGGCACCCCACACGTAGGGCTTGCTGATCTGGGCGCAGGCGTACTTCGCGGCGGTGGCGGCTTTGCCACCCGGGTAGGTCGAAGGGCACGGCGCCGGACGCAGGCTACCGAGTCCGCCTGTCGTCGCGTACAACTTCTGAACCTGGGTCTGCAAGGTTTTGATCTGGCCGTTGAGCTGTTTGGCCTGGTCGTTGAGCGTCTTCTCGGCCTCGGCGAGCGCGGCGATCTTGTCGTCGATCGGCTTGCGCTTCTCCGTCAAGTCGTTGCGCTTGGCGATGACGTCGGCCAGTTTGTCGCGCTGAATGCGGGAGAACTGGTCGAGCATCACGAGCTGGTCGGTGACGTCGGTCGGCGACTTGGCGCTGAGCAGGGCGTTCAGCTCGGTGGTGCTACCGCCGGTGTAGAGGTACGCCGCGAACTCACCGACGCGGGCGCTGGCCACGTGCAGTTCCAGCTCCAGCGGGTCGAGTTGCTTCTTCAGCCCTTCCAGCCGCTTGCGCTCGGCGGTGAGCTTCTCTTTGGTGTCGTTGTGCTGTTCCAGCACGGGCTCGAGCTTGTTCCAGGCGTCGTCGATCTGCTTCTCCAGCGCGCTGACCGACGGGTCCGCTCGGACGGCCTCACTGCTGAGCAGCATTCCCATCGTCGCGACGACGGAGAGCGCGAGAGTGATCAGGGCACGTGTCTTGCGGGTGGGATGGCTGGCCACCTTGGGTGGGTCTCCTCTTCCACCGAGGGCGTTCGGGTCGCCCTCACCGCCTACCGGGTTAGCTGCCGGGTTCGCGCTGGAAGATGCGCTACCGCTGACGCGGATTCACCCCTGAGGCCGTGCGGCCTTCACTTACCTGGGTCCCCGGTCCGCGGCAGTCGTCGCGGTTCGGCGGCGGCGCTAGGGGCCGCCCCGGATGGCCGACCGACTTCCTGCGCCTCGATGACTCTAAAGTCGCGCGTTATCGAACCGCAACCCGGGACTAGCACGCACTTCAATGTGTAGTCAATGGTCTAACCGACCGTGACGTAGACGTCGTCCAGAATGCCGTGAAACTGGTCGTTCCAGGGACCGATCCCCTTACCGCCCAACCGGAGCGGATCACCATTCACAATGGACAGCTGTGCCGGAATAGCGGTGCTCGCCCGCAATTCACCGTCCACGAACAACGCCAGTCCGGTGCTTCGGCGTACGCAATCCAGGCGATGCCAGGCACCGTCGGCGACCGTGCGACGCCACTGCGCGACATAGATGCGATTCACCCCGAAAACCAGCCCGGCGACGACGCAGCTCGGCAGTCCGCCCAAGTGATCCACTTGCAGTTTGTACTGCGTACCCTGGGTCGAGAAGCCCTTCTGCACGACGTTCTCGCCGTCGCTGGTGTTCTGTGATTCCAGGAGCACCTGCGCGCCCCACGAGACATCGGCCTGCCCCGGATTCAGCCACGCGGCAGGGTCGCTCTCCAAGACGACGCGCGGGCAATCGGCCTCCTGAACCTGGCACACCGACGGATACCCGACGGCCACCGTCCCGGCCCGGGCCTTGGCGGTCAGCGCGCCGCCCATCACCCCGACCGGATGCAACCGCAGCGTCCGGTCGGCGTCCCAGATCGGGTCGGCCAGACCGGCGTCGAAGGCGTACCGGAGGGTGACCGGTTCACCGGCGGCCCGGCGCTGGTCCGGGGTGCGTACGTCGGCGGTCGGGCTGGCGGGAGCCGGGACGGTCGCGAGGAGGACGGCCAGCAGGCCGACTCCGCTGCCCAGCGTGAGACGGAGACCCTTCACCCCGACAATTGTGCCGAAAATCGGCACAATTGTCCGTTAAAGGACCGAACGGGTCCCGCTGGGGCTGATCGGCATATTCGATATGTACGCCATTCGCACATAGTCACCGCTGTGCGGGGCATGCACCATGAGCCCGTTGCCGACGTAGATCCCGACGTGATGATGATCGGAGTAGAAGAACACTAGGTCGCCAGGCTGGAGCGAACTTCGCGACACGTAATGCGACTCGTTCCACTGCGCTCCGGTGAAATGCTCCAGGCTCTTTCCGGCCGCCGCCCACGCCGCCTTCGTCAGGCCGGAGCAGTCATAGGAGTTCGGGCCGTCGGCAGCCCAGACGTAGGGCTTGCCGATGAGCGAGCATGCCTTCTTGACCGCGACCGCGCGCGCTCCACCCGGAAGCACCGGCGGGCACACCCCGATCCGGAGACTGCCGCCCACCGTCGACGACCCGTACGCCTGGATGCGCAGCTTCTGCAGGCGGTCCATCTCGGCCTGAATCGACGTCTTCTGCGCAGCCAGCGCTGCGTCCTGCTGGGCGAGCGTGGCTACCAAGGTGTCGAGCTGCGTCTTCTGCGAGTCGTAGACGTCCCGCTGCGCGGCGACACCTTTGATCGCGGCCTGCTGCGTCTGAGCGATCTGCTCCAGCGTCGTGAGCTGATCGAGGAACTGGTCGGGCGACTTGGCGGTCAGCAGACCGGTCAGCCGCGAAGCGGGCCCGGTCATGTAGTAGGCCCCGGCCATGTCGTTGACCTGTCCCAGCGAGACCTGCACCTGAAGGCTGAGGGGCGCGATCTTCTTCTGCAGATCACGCACCTTCTTCTGGTTCTTGGTCAGGTCGCTGTGGACCTTGTTGTACTGCTCGATCGCGGGCTCGAGCTTCTCCCAGGCCTCGTTGATCTGCTTCTCGATCTCGGCCACGCTGGGGGCGGCATAGACCGTCGAGGGCACGAGTCCGATGATCAGTACGCCGAGGGCCGTAATCAGTCCACGGTAGAGAGTGCGGGGGTGGGGCACAGCTCACCACCCTAGGGGCGGGCGTTCGGCGTACGCAAGCCGTCCGTGAGGAAACTTCACCCTGCTCACGCCCGTTTACTCGCGGTCAACCAGACTCGACGGCAGCTGGGAACCGGCAGTGGCGCTCAGCGGCCGGAGACCGCCGCCA
Organism: Hamadaea sp.; assembly: GCF_013362815.1. GTDB lineage: Bacteria > Actinomycetota > Actinomycetes > Mycobacteriales > Micromonosporaceae > Hamadaea. Next base: position 33,237 of record NZ_JABFVK010000036.1, read on the forward strand.
GCACGTCGTCCAAGGTCACCACGCCGATCGGGCGCTGACCGTCGCTGACCAGGACCATGTGCCGGCGTTCGCGCCGCATCGCGAGCAGCAGCTCGGCCAGGCTGCGCTCGGGCGGCACGATGGCGAGCGGCCGGATCACGTCGGACGGGATCGGCGCCCGCCGGGCCGCTCCGCTCATGCCGATCACGTCCTTGATGTGGACGAAGCCCAGCACCCGGCGATTGAGCCGCTGCACGACCGGGAACCGGGACCGGCCGGTCCGAGTGGCCAGCACCTCCAGGGACGCGGGCGACGTGTCGTCGGTGACCAGGTCCACCTCGGCCCAGGGCCGCAATGCGTCGCCCGCCGTACGCTGATGCATCGCCAGCGCGCCGGAGATCCGGGCGTGCTGCTCCGGATCGAGCAGGCCTTCCGAGCGAGCTTGGGTGACGAGACCGGCGAGCTCCTCCGCGGTGAAGACCGACTTCACCGAGTCCACCGCGTCGATCCGCCAGAGCTTCAGGACTCGCCGGGACAGCCACTTCATGACGACCAGTAGCGGCTTGGTCACCGTGCAGAACAGCAGCATCGGCGGGCCCAGCCAGACCACCGAGGCCTCCGGCCCGGCCAGCGTGATGTTCTTCGGCACCATCTCGCCGAGGACGGTGTGCAAGTAGACGACGATGGTCAGCGCGATCACGAAGGAGACCGGGTGCACGAGCTGCTCCGGCAGGTTGACCAGCTCGAACGGCGTCTCCAGCAGGTGGGCGATGGCCGGTTCGGCGATCGCGCCCAGCAGGATCGAGCAGATCTGGATGCCGAGCTGCGCCCCCGCGATCATCAGCGGGATCTGCCCCATCGCTGTGAGCGCCCACCGGGCCCGGCGCGAGCTCTCTGCCATCGGAGCCAGCACCGTACGCCGCGAGGCGATCAGCGCGAACTCGGCACCGACGAAGAACCCGTTGCCGAGGAGCAAGACGGTCATGATCAAAATGCCGGTCATGCGATCACCGACCTGCGGCCGGCGCTCGCATGCCTGAAACTGTGCGAGCCGGTGACCGGCCAAGGGCCGGTCATGAGTCGTCACCCTCGTCGGATTCGGGGCGGACGACGCGTACCTGCTCGACCCGGTGTCGGTCGGTCTCCACGACGGTGAACTCCCAGCCGTTCTCGCGTACAGTCTCGCCGACGCTCGGGATGTGGCCCAGCCGGGCCATGAGGAAGCCGGCGAGCGTCTCGTAAGGGCCCTCGGGCAGCCGGAAGCCGGTCTGCTCGCGGAGCTCGTCTTCGCGCAGCACGCCGTCGACCAGATGTTCGCGAGCGTCGGCGGGCGCGGTCAGCTCGACGTCGACCCAGTCGGTGTCATGCTCGTCGGCGATCTCGCCGACCATCTCCTCGACCAGGTCTTCCAGGGTGACCACACCGTCGGTGCCGCCGTACTCGTCGACCACGATCGCCAGCTCGGCCCGGGCGGCGCTGAGCGCCTCCCAGACTCCGTCGAGGTCCAGCGACTCCGGGACGAGCACCGGCTCGCGCGCGACGGCGTTCACGCTGGTCACCGCGCGCCGGTGCGGCGGCACCGCGAGCGCGTCGGTCAACTCGACCACCCCGGTGACCTGGTCGAGGGTCTGCTCGTAGACCGGGAAGCGGGTGAATCCGGTCTCGATCGAGGTCGTGATCAGATCGGCCACGGTGTCGGTCGCGGTCAGCCCCACGACGTCGACCCGCGGCGTCATCGCCTCGGCCGCGCGCTTCTCGCCGAAGCGCACCGTCCGCTGGAGGACCAGCGCAGTGTCCGAGGGCAACGCGCCCGCCTGTGCCGAGATCGCCGCGAGCAGGCCCAGCTCCTCCGGCGACCGCGCGCTCGCGAGCTCCTCCTGTGGCTCGACGCCCAACCGGCGGACCAGCCAGTTCGCGCTGCCGTTCAAGGCCGCGATGAGCCACGTGAAGGTACGCGAGAAGACCCGCAGCGGTCCGGAGGTACGCAACGCCAGTGGCATCGGCCGAGCCAGGGCGGCATTCTTCGGCACGAGTTCGCCGAAGAGCATCGACAGCAATGTGGCGAGGATCAGCGCGATGGCGTGGTTGACCGCCTTGCCCAGACCCAGACCGGAGAGCAGGACGTCGAAGGCCGGCTGGGCGATGTAACCGGTGAGCAGCGCGGTGATGGTGATGCCGAGCTGCGCCCCGGAGAGCTGGAAGCTCAACGCGCGCAGCGCCCGGCGTACCGTCCGGGCCCGTTTGTCACCGGACTCGGCGAGCTCGTCGATCTCCGCCCGGTCCACCGTGACCAGCGAGAACTCCGCCGCCACGAAGAAGGCGTTGCCTGCCGTCAGGAGCACGAAGAGCACCAGTGGCAGCAGCAGCGTGAGCAGTAGACCGTCGATGACGTGGATCTTACAAGCCGGTCGCTCGGCTACTCGGCGGCCGCCGGTGCCGAGGTCGGCTCGGGCTTGACCGATCGCAGCAGAACAGTGGCGACGTCGACGACCTCGACCGACTCCCCCGCCCCGGCGGTGTTGACCCCGTCGGTGATCATCGTCGAGCAGAACGGGCAGCCGACGGCGATCGTCGCCGCCCCGGTGGCCAGGGCCTCCTCGGTCCGCTCCACGTTGATCCGCTTGCCGATCCGCTCCTCCATCCACATGCGGGCACCGCCGGCGCCGCAGCAGAAGGAGCGCTCCATCGTCCGCTGCATTTCGCGTACCGGCTGCTCGCCGAGGGCCGCGCCGAGCACCTCGCGGGGCGGGGTGAACACGCGGTTGTGCCGGCCGAGGTAGCACGGGTCGTGGTAGGTCAGGCCGCCGTCGACCGGGCGGACCGGGGTGAGCTTGCCCGTCTTGACCAGATGCGCCAGCAACTCGGTGTGGTGCACGACCTCGACGTCCAGGCCCAGTTGCTGGTACTCGTTGCCGATGCTGTTGAAGCAGTGCGGGCAGGTCGCCACGATCTTCAGGACACCGGCTTCTTTGAGCGTCTCCACGTTCTGCTGGGCGAGCATCTGGAAGACGAACTCGTTGCCTATCCGGCGCGCCGGGTCACCGGTGCAGGTCTCGTTGTTGCCGAGAATGGCGAACTGGACGCCCGCCTCGTTCAGCAGCGTCGCGACCGCGCGGGTGGTCTTCTTGGCCTTGTCCTCGAACGCACCGGCGCAGCCCACCCAGAACAGGTACTCGAACTCGGCACCCTCTGCGACCCGGGGAACCTGGAAGTCCAGGCCCTTGGTCCAGTCCTCCCGAGTGTTCGGCGGCGCGCCCCACGGGTTGCCCTTGTTCTCCAGGTTGCGCAGCATGACGCCGGCCTCGGCCGGGAAGCTGGACTCGATCATCACCTGGTAGCGGCGCATGTCGACGATGTGGTCGACATGCTCGATGTCGACCGGGCACTGCTCGACGCAGGCACCGCAGGTGGTGCACGACCAGAGGACGTCCGGGTCGATGACCCCGTTGACGTCGGCCCCGCCGATCAGCGGGCGCTCGCTTTCGGCTCGGGCCAGAGCGAGGACGTCGAGGTCGCGGTGGCTTTCGTCGGCGAGCAGGTACGGTGCCTTGGCGTACGCGTGGTCGCGCAGGCTGGTGATGAGCAGCTTCGGCGACAGCGGCTTGGCGGTGTTCCACGCCGGGCACTGCGACTGGCAGCGGCCGCATTCCGTACACGTGGTGAAGTCGAGCAGGCCCTTCCAGGTGAACTGCTCGACCTGAGCGACGCCGAACAGGTCCTTCTCCGGGTCAGCTTCCTCGAAGTTCAGCGGCCCGCCCGTGCTGTCGGTCATGGGCTTCAGCGCGCCTAGGGCCGGACGCTCGGTACCAGTGCGCTTGAAGAAGATGTTGAAGAACGCGGCGAACCGGTGCCAGGCCACGCCCATCGTGAGGTTCAGGCTGATCACGATGACCCAGATCATCGAGACGGCGATCTTGACCATGGCCACGAGCGACACCGCCGCCGCACTGGCCGGCAAGATGTCGCCGAGCGCGTGGCTGACCGGAGCCGCCCAGACCGGGTAGGGCAGGTGATCGTTGGCGGCCTTGAAGCCCCGGATGAGCATGCCCATGATCAGCACCAGCAGGACGACCCACTCGACGAAGTAGCCCTGCCACATCGTGGAACCGGCGAACCGGGAACGGCGGCCCGGCCGGCTGGGCCGGTTCGTCAGGCGTACCGCCATCAGGTAGAGGATCGCGGGAATGCCGAGTAGGCCGATCCACTCGGTGGCCAGGCCGAACAGCCCCCAGCCGCCGATGATCGGCAGCTCGCCGGTCGGCGAGACGACCTCCCAGTAGGCCTCCAGCACCAGCAGCGACAAGACGATGAAGCCGATCATCACGAACCAGTGCGCGATCCCGACCGGAGTCCACTTCAGCATCCGCGTGTGGCCCAGGGTCTCGGCGAGCATGACCTTGGTCCGCTCGCCCTTGTTCTGAGAACGCGTCGGATCCGGCTGGCCCAGCCGGATCACCGCCAGCATGCCGCGCACCGCCCGGACGACCAGGACGACCGCGACCGCGGTGATCGCGAAAGCCCCGATCGTGGTGACGATCTGCACGCCGCCCATGCGCCACTCCTCGTTATGCTCGGCTCTCCCAGCATTCTGCAGGGCTCAGCCTACCGTCTTAGTTACCCGCCAGTAACGTCGACTTCGCCACAGCGTACGGTCAGACTACGAGGACCGCCCGTCCAGTGGGCGGCGGCGGGGCAGCCGAGCATGGATTCCGACCTTTACACTCGGGCGGAATCTTCACCCCTCACCCTCGTAGGACCAGCCTTGAGAACACGCACCCGCGTGGCGCTCCTCGCCGCGGGCGTGGCGCTGGCCGGGGTCGCCGTGGCCGCCGCCGTTCCCGACGACGCGCCCGTAGCGACCCTGTCGCCTGCTGCCCCCGCCGCCAGTAGCACCGAAGACCCCGCAGCAGCGGACGGCACCTCGGCCTCGGCCACGTCCACCGACGGCGGCCAGCGCAACCAGACCCCGCCTAAGGGATCGGTGTCGGCCGCAGCCGGCATCCGGGAACTGCGTACCGCGTCGAACGGGAAGAGCACCGTCGTCGTGGCGGCCGACGGCGCGGTCAGCGCCGCCACCGCCGCCAGCGGAAAGTCGCTGACGACCGCCGGTCCGGATGCCTTCGCCACCCGATACGCCGCCGCGTTCGGCCTGACCGCCGCTCATTCGCTGGCGAAGACCCAGTCCGAGGCGCTGCCCGGCGGCGACACGGTCAACCGCTACCAGCAGACGGCGGGCGGTCTGCCGATCCTGGGCGGGCAGCTCGTCGTCACCAGCCACGGCAAGCAGGTCCGGTCGGCGATCGGCGAGACCTCTGGGCGTACGCCGGTCAGCACCAAGGCGACCGTGTCGGCGGCCACCGCTGCGGCGACGGCGTTGTCCGCAGCTGCGGCTGACACCGGCCTCACGGCGGAGCTGCTGAAGGCGGGTACGCCGCACCTCGCGCTCTACGACCCGACGCTGCTCGGCGCGCCCGGTGCGGCGAGCCTGCGCCCGACCTGGCAGGTCGAGATCACCGCCACCGGCGGTGGCGAGGTCGCGACCGTGCTCGTGGACGCGCTCGACGGCAAGGCCCGGCTGACGATGTCGGAACGGCAGAGCGCGCGGAGCCGGACCGTCTGCGACCTCGGCGGAAGGGGCGTGGACACCGGTAATCAGGCGGCCTACCGCTGCACGCCGTCGACTGCGCTCGGCCTCCAGGCCACGACGCGCAGGGAGAACGGCCCGGCCAGTTCCGTGGCCGACGTCAACCGCGCGTACGAGATGCTCGGTGCGACCTATGACTTCTACAAGAAGAACTTCGGGATCGACTCGTTCGACGGCCGCGGCGCTCCGCTGCAGGCCACCGTCCGGGTCTGCGACATCGCCGAGTGCCCCTTCGAAAACGCCTTCTGGGAGGGCACACAGTTCGTCTTCGGCTCCGGGTACGCCGTCGACGACGTAGTCGCGCACGAGTACACCCACGCGATCACCGAGTGGTCGTCGCATCTGATGTACGCGTACCAGCCGGGGGCGATCAACGAGGCGCTCTCGGACATCATGGGCGAGTTCGTCGACCAGCAGTACGTGGCGGCGAACGAGGCCAGCCCCAGCCTGAAGTGGCAGCTCGGCGAGGATCTCCCGACCGGCGTCTATGTCAAGCCGCCGCTGCGCAGCATGGACAACCCGGGGCTGCGCGGGCAGCCTCAGGCCGTCGGCGGTTCCTACTGGTACACCGGATCGGCCGACAGCGGTGGCGTACACACCAACTCCGGCGTGGCCAACTACGCGGCGTACCTGATCGCGGGCGGCCCGAACGGCATCGGCAACGCGAAGTCCGCCCAGCTCTGGTGGCGGGTCATGCACATGCTGCCGTCGGCGGCGGGGTACCAGACGCTCGGCGCGACTCTGCGGAGCGCCTGCTTGCAGCTGGTGGGCCAGTTCGGCTTCACCGGCAGCGAGTGCGCGGTCGTCGACGCTGCGGTCGCCACGACCGCGATGGCCGCGAGCGCCAACGACAACCTCGGAGCGCTCTGCCCGTCGGCCGGCCAGCCCTACGACACCGCCTACTTCGACGGCTTCGAGCAGGCCGGCACCTGGACGCTCAGCAACTCCAGCACCTGGCTGAACGTCCCCTCCACGGCGGCCGCCTATCAGTACGCCGCCCACGGGAACGGCTCGCTGAACGGCTGGACACCGAGCAACACCGGCGACGGATCGACGGCGACGATGCCGACCGCGGTCACCGCACCGAGCGGCGGCTACCTGTACTTCGCCCACTCCACCCTCGACGCCAGTTCGCTGGCCGGAGTGGACCTTCAGGTGAGCGTCGGCGACGGAGCCTGGACCGCCGCGCCGATCCTGGGCGGGTCGGCGGCCGGACGGCTGGCCCAGCGCCCGGGGTTCGTCGGCGAGCGGGTCGACCTCTCGGCGTACGCCGGTCAGCAGGTGCGGTTCCGGTTCGTCCTGCGGACCGCTTCCAGCACCAACTCGTTCGACTGGTACGCCGACGACTTCCGGATCTACAGCTGCGCTCAGCGGCCGTCCGCGCCGACCGGGTACGCGTACCTCGACGGCACCACCGCCCTGATCGGCGGGCTCACCACGGCATTCATCCCGAGCGGTCAGCAGATCGCGTCGTACGAGGTGAGCTACAGCCGCGACATCGCCGGCGCGCCCACGACCATCCCGGCGAGTTCGCCCAGCACCGCCGTCCAGGTCCAGGTGCCCGGTGCCGGGAGCACGCCGATGCAGGTGAAAGTACGGACTGTGACCAACCTCGGCACAACCGGGGATTGGACGACGTTGTGGCTCGGGATCCCTCCGGTGTCGTGCCAGCAGGCGGCGTACCCGTTGTTCATCGGCCGCGGGCCGCAGGGATGCCCCCCGAGGCCGTTGCCCCGGCGAAACTGACTAATCCGGCATAGATCGCAAAGGCCCCACAGCTCGGCTGTGGGGCCTTTCGTAGATCCAGGGTTAGATCAACGCCACTTCGAGAGCAGGCCGAGCGCGACGACCATCGCGCCGAAACCGACCGCGATGTTCCAGTAATTCCAGCTCAGCACCGGGTACGTCCCACCTGAGAGGTAATACACGACGAGCCAGGCGATGCCTAGAACGATCAGCGTCACCGCGGTGATCGGCAGCCAGACCGGGCTCGGCCGCTTGTCGGCCATCGCAGCGGTGGGCCGCACGTCGGTCGGCGGCGTGTAGACCTTCTTCTTGCGGACCTGCGACTTCGGCACCGTAGTTCTCCCTGGGGCTGGTTTGACCCGAATTCCGGGACCGGGTCACCGCACCGGAGGATGACGGCGCGGACCGGCCTGAATAATGTTCAACAGCTAGCGTAGTCACATCGACACGCCATGACGAGAAGGGGGAGTGGTGGAGTACACATCCGGCTCCTCGTCGTGGCGTCGGGCGGTGGGACGAGCGGTGGGTATCCTACGGCCTCGCCGCCGATCCGGGCGGTCCCTCGGCTGGTCGGTGGGCGTACCGGCGATCATGGTCGCGGCCGGGATACTCTTCACCACCAGCGCGAACATCGCCTCGGGGACCGATCTCCGGGAAGATCGGCGACCTCAGATGGCACAAGTGATCACTGAACAACAGGCTCGCATCGCGGGCGAACAGGCGACCGCCGCCCGGCTGCGGTCGGAGGTCGACGACCTCACCGGCAACCTGGCCGGCTCGGACACGCCGATCGCCCAAGCGCGGGCGCAGGCCGAGGCCCGCCGGCGGGCGGCCGGGCTGACCGCACTCAAGGGACCCGGACTCACGGTCCGCCTCAACGACGCGCCGGCCACTGCGAACGGCAGCCGCCCGGACGGGGCCACCAACGACGATCTCGTCGTGCACCAGCAAGACGTCCAGTCCGTGGTCAACGCGCTCTGGGCGGGCGGCGCGGAGGCGATGACGATCATGGGCGTACGCATCATCTCGACGAGCGCCGTCCGCTGCGTAGGGAACACCATCCTGCTGGAGGGCCAGGTGTACTCCCCGCCCTTCGTCATCAAGGCCATCGGCGACCCGAACCGGCTGCGGGCTGCGCTCGACGCCGAGCCGGGCGTACGCGCCTTCCAGGACGCCGTTCGCGATTACGGGCTGGGTTACCAAGTCGTCTCCGAATCGGAGATCGTCGCGCCCGCGTACACGGGGTCCACCGATCTCACCCACGCCGAGGTGGCCCGATGAGCCGGCACCGCGCCCCCGATTCCAACGACGAGACGACGGTCATCCCGCGGATCACCGGGGAGACCCCGCCGTCGCCGACCCCCGCCGCCCGGCCCTCCCCCGGCCCGAGTGCGCAGCCTCGGCCCGAAGCTGCGGACGCGACGACCGTCCTGCCGGTGGTCCCGGCCGCGCCGAACCCCGCACCGGACGGCCCGGCTCCGGTGAGCCCGGCACCCGTCAGCGCGGCGCCGACGAGCCCAGCGCCCACGAACCCCGTACCGGTGAGTGCCGCGCCAGTGAGCGGTCAGCCCGTCGCGGACGACGCGACCACCACCATCCCGCGCATTTCGGCCGCTGACGCGACAACGGTGATCCCCCGGATCGATGAGACCTCGCTCATCGGCCGCATCCCCGACGCGATCCCGGAGGACGCGGACCCGTCCGGCAAACCGCCACGGGATCGGGACGACTCGGGCGCGCCGATCCGGGCGGTACGCCGTAAGGACGTCTACGCGTCCGCGTACGCCGATTACACGCGGGTGACCGTCGGATCGGTGATCCGCACGACCCTGCGCACGGCCGGCGAGCTGCTCATCACGTGTGGTCTCGTGCTCCTGTTGTTCGCGGCGTACGAGGTGTGGGGCAAGGCAGCGATCGTCGACTCCCACCAGAGCGACCTGAACCAGCAGCTGGCCCAGGCGTGGGACACCCCGACGGCCTCGCCGAGCCAGCCGGCGACGAACACGCTGGCCCCGCCGCCGGGCAACGCGATCGCCCGGCTCTACATCCCCCGGCTGAACAAGCATTGGGTGGTCGTGCAGGGCGTAACCCCCGCCGACATCCGGTACGCGCCCGGGCACTACCCGAAGAGCGCGATGCCGGGCCAGGGCGGCAACTTCGCAATGGCCGGCCACCGGATGCGCTCGGTCTTCTGGGACCTCGACAAACTGCAGGTCGGCGACAAGATCGTGGTCGAGACCCGGACGACCTGGTACGTGTACGCCGTGGTGAAGACACGCGTCGTCAAACCGACCCAGGTCGAGGTGGTGTCACCCAACCCGCCTGAGGTCAAGGCGGCGGCCAAGTCGACCAACGACAATGTCACGCCCGGAAATCCGACGGTGTCGCTGGACCGCTTCCTGACCCTGACCACCTGCAACCCGAAGTGGGACAATTACCAGCGGTTGATCATTCACGCCGCCCTGGTCGACGGATCGGAGCGGCCCCGGGCCGACGGCCCGCCCGCGGAACTGAAGGGCTGAGCAGATGTACGCGTGGATCTGGCGCCACCTGCCAGGACCGCTCTGGGCCCGGATCTCGACGAGCGTCGTCGCCGTCGCTGGGATCTGTGCCCTGTTGTGGTTCTTCGCCTTCCCCTGGGCCGAGCCGCTGCTGCCCTTCGACGACGTCCAGGTCGGCGAGATCGTCCCCGGCCAGGATGTGATTCCCTACGACACCGAGACGAACAACCCGGCGCCTACGCACTCGCCCGGTCCGTCGGCGACCTCGGTTCCGTCCACGACCACGGCGGGGTGACCATGCGCGTACTGGTGATCGACAACTACGACTCGTTCGTCTACAACCTGGTCCAGTACCTCGGCCAGCTCGGCGTCGAATGCGACGTACGCCGTAACGACGAGATCACCGTCGCCGAGGCCGGCCGGCTCGGCGCGGACGGCATCCTGCTCTCCCCCGGCCCGGGCGCGCCCGAGAGCGCCGGGATCTGCCTCGACGTTCTCCGGGAACTCGGCGGCGACGTCCCCATCTTCGGCGTATGCCTCGGCCACCAGGCGTTCGGCGCGGCGTTCGGGGCGACCGTCAACCGGGCTCCCGAGCTCCTGCACGGTAAGACCTCGCTGGTTACGCATCTCAACGTCGGCGTACTCGAAGGGTTGCCGCAGCCCTTCACCGCGACGCGGTATCACTCCCTCGCGGTGGTGGAGTCCACGCTGCCGGAGGAGATCGAGGTCACCGGCTGGACGGTGGCCCCCGACGGCAGCCATGGCGTGGTGATGGCCATGCGGCACCGCACGCTGCCGATCGAGGGGGTCCAGTTCCACCCGGAGTCGGTGCTCACCGAGGGCGGTCACCTCATGCTGGCGAACTGGCTCGCCGCGTACGGCTTCCCGGACGCCCTGGAGCCGGCGAAGACGCTGGCGGCCGAGGTCGACGAACGCCGCCTGGCCGCCTTCGCCGCCTGACCGATCAGCTTGGGCTAGTCGTCGGCGACGGGGTGCCGGTCGGGTTGGTGTCCTCGAGGTAGTCCACCTTGATCGTCACCGTCGAGTTCCGCTCGACGAGCGAGTCCTTCTTCACGCTCTGGCTGCTGACCAGGTCGGCCTTCGCCGGATCGGTGACCGCCTTGCCGTCCGCGATGCTGCAGGTGAGGCCGGCTTCCTTGAGCTTGGCACACGCCTCGGTCTCCTTCATGCCGACGACGTTCGGCACGACGACCTTGTTGCCCTTGGAGATCTGCACGACGACCGTCGAGTTCTTCTCGACCGTCGTGCCCTTGCCCGGGGTGTAGGACAGCACCGAGTCCACCGGCTTGTCGCTGTCGACCGGCTTGAACTCCGCCTTGAGGCCGAACTGAGTCAGCAACGACTCGGCGCTCGTCTTGGTGAGGCCGTCGAGGCTCGGCACCTGTACCTGGCCCGGTCCGGTGCAGACCCGCAGCGTCACCGTCGAGTTCGCGTCGGCCTTCTGCCCGCCCTTCGGCGTCTGGTCGGCGACCTTGTCCTTGTCACAGGTGTCGTTCGTAACCGGCTCACCCGGGCTCGTCTTGAAGCCGAGCGCGGTCAGCTCGGACTGGGCCTCCGCGTACGTCTTGCCGAGGACCGACGGCACCCCGATCCGTTTGGGCTGGTTGAGCAGCACCAGGCCGACGGTCACGGCGATGACGGCGAGAACGCCCAGGAACGACAGCAGCGCGATGACCGCACCCGACGTCTTCTTGCGCTTGGGCGTACCGACTCGGGCGCCGTTGCGGGCCGCCGTCCGCGCCGTCGAGGCGTTGAGCGGCAGCGTCTCGTCCTCGCGCAGGACCGGCGTCGCGAGCACCGGCCGCCCGGCCGCCGCGCGCAGCACGTCCGCGCGCATCTCGGCCGCGGACTGGTAACGGTTCGCGGGGTTCTTCGCCAAAGCTTTCAGGACGACCGCGTCGATGTCCGGCGTCACGTCCCGGTTGCTGTTCGAGGGTGGTGGCGGATCTTCTCGAACGTGCTGGTACGCCACGGCGACGGGCGAATCGCCGACGAACGGCGGATGCCCACACAGAAGTTCGAAGAGTACGCAGCCAGTGGCGTACACGTCGGAGCGGGCGTCGACCGCCTCGCCCCGCGCCTGCTCCGGCGAGAGGTACTGAGCTGTGCCGATGACCGCCGAGGTCTGCGTCATTGTGGTCGCACCGCTGGCCAGCGCCCGGGCGATGCCGAAGTCCATCACCTTGACCTGGCCCTGAGGCGTCAGCATGACGTTGCCGGGCTTGATGTCACGGTGGATGATGCCGTGCCGGTGGCTGAACTCGATGGCGGCGCAGATGTCGCCGGTGATCTCGAGCGCCCGGCGGGGCATCAGCCGCCCTTCGGCGGCGAGCACCTCCTTGAGCGTCCGGCCCGGCACGAACTCCATGACGATGTAAGGCAGGGCTTCGCCGGTCGGCGCGCGCTCCTCGCCGGTGTCGTAGACGGCGACGATCGCGGGGTGGTTCAGGGCGGCCGCGTTCTGCGCCTCCCGCCGGAAGCGCATCTGGAAGGTGTTGTCCCGGGCGAGGTCGGTGCGGAGCATCTTGATCGCGACGTCCCGGCCGAGGCGGAGATCGCGCCCGCGGTGCACTTCCGCCATGCCGCCGTAGCCGAGCAGCTCGCCGACCTGGTATCTGCCACCCAGCAGCCGGGCCTGCGTCATCTCGTCCGTCGTCCTTCGC
>NZ_JABFVK010000049.1 GCF_013362815.1 Hamadaea sp.
CTGCTGATCTTCGCGCGTACCTCCTCGGCGCGCGCGTGGCCCAGGCCGTCCAGCCGGTCGGCCGCGCGCCGCCAGGAGCGCTCCGCCGCCTCGGTCGCGCCGAGCCGGGCGTACGCGTCGCCGAGGTGGTCGGCGGCATCGGCCTCGTGGAAGGGATCACCGAGATCAGCCAGCATCCCGACCGCGTGTTCGAGGCAGTCGACCGCCTCGCGTACCTCGCCGAGGGCCAGGTAGGCGTAGGCCAGGCTGTCCCAGGTGAACGCCTCGGTCCGCCGATCACCGAGCCGGTGCAGCAGATCCAGCGCGGCCCGGCAATGGGTGACCGCGTCCCACGGCCGCCCGAGCAGGCACTCGTACCAGCCGACGGCGTTGAGCGCGCGGGCCTCGCCCGGCTCGTCGCCGCACTCGCGGAACAGGTGCAACGCCGATGCGCTGTGCTGCAACGCCTGTGTCAGTTCGCCGCCCTGCTGTTCGTGGAGGTAACCGAGATTGTGGTGGGTCCGGGCCAGGCCGTCGATGTCGCCGATCTCGGCGTACGCGGTCAGGGCCAGGCCCAGCCGTTCATGCGCCTCCACCCACGATCGCCGCCACATCGCCGCCCGCCCCGATCCGGCCAGGCACCGCGCTTCGGCGGCGCGATCGCCGAGCCTGCGCGCGGCGGCCAGGGCGATCTCGTGCGTGGCCGACCAGTCCTCCCACCGGCCGAGCCGCTCGAACACCTCGGTCAGGACACAGGCCAGCTGCCAAGCCTCTCTGTCCAAACCGGACTGTGCGGCGAGCGGCACGGCGTTGACGAGGGCGGCGTACTCCGTCGTGAACCACGCGAGCGCCGCCGCGTCGTCGGCCGCAATCTCCTGCGTCACGCCGTCGACCGGCGGCGACACCTCCAGCGGATCCCGGAACTCGTCCAGGACGGCGGCGTTGGCATGCGCACTGTGCAGGTAATGGTCGACGAGCCGATGCCGTGCGGCCGTCGACTGCTCATCGGTCTCGGCCAGCTCCGCGGCGTACAACATCAGCAGATCGTGGCTGGAGAAGCGCGGTCCGTCACTGATCAGCTGCGCGGTGGCCAGTTCGCGGAGCAGCCGGCGCGTCTCGCTGAGCGTGCATCCGGCGGCGCTCGCGGCCGCAGGCGCACTGACCGACGGGCCGGGACGCACCCCGAGCAGCCGAAACATCCGCCGCGCCGGCTCGCTCACCGCACGATACGACCACGACAGCACCGCGCGGACGTCGGCAGCCGGATCGCCGCCGTCGAATCCGTCCAGGTCGGCGAGGTCCGCGGCCAGCTCGCGCAGCGGCAGCCCGGTGGTCACGGCCCGCGCCGCCACCACCGCCAGCGCGAGCGGCAACCGCGCGCACGCGGCGATCAGCTCGTCGGCCGCCTTCGGCTCCGTCTCAACGCGATTACCCAGGCGATACGCCAAAAGCAGCCGGGCGTCGTCCTGCGACGGAAGTTCGAGCGGGACGGGGGTCGCGCCGTCGACCGCCACGAGACCGGTGAGCCGATGACGGCTCGTGACGAGCGCGAAGCACCCTGGCGTGCCCGGCAGCAGGGGCCGGACCTGGTCGGCCGAGGCGGCGTTGTCGAGGAGGAGAAGCATGCGGCGGCCCGCGAGACGACTGCGCAACGCGGCGGCTTGAGCGTCCGCGCCGTCCGGGTGCGTCACCCCGAGCGCGCTGAGGAAGTCACGGACGACGTCGGACGCGGGCACCGGCCCGGCCGCGTCGAAGCCACGCAGGTTCGCATGCAGTACGCCGTCCGGAAACCGGCCGGCGACCCGATGCGCCCAGTGCAACGCGAGCGAAGTCTTGCCGACGCCGCCCGTGCCGCTGATCGCCGCTACGCGTACGCCCTCGTCGAGGAGCTTGTCCAGAAGGGACAGTTCGTCGGCCCGGCCGGCGAACCACGGGATCGCTGCGGGAGCCTGTCTCAGCGTACGCTGCGGCAGCTCGATACGGGGATCCCGGGTCAGGATCTGCTGCCGAAGGCGCTGCAACGCCGGACCGGGATCGAGGCCGACCTCTTCGGCGAGCGCTCGCTCGACGACGGCGTACGCGTCCAGCGCCGCCGGGGCGCGCCCGGCCCGATAGAGCGCCAGCATCAGTTGCCCGGCCGGACGTTCCCGCAGCGGATCAGCCGCCACGGTCGCCGACAACTCCGGGAGCAGTTCGGCCTGGCGGCCCAGCCGGAGCAGGGCGTCGGCCCGATCGTCGACCGCTTCGATGCGCGCCTGCATGAGCCCGAGGCAGAGCTGTTCGCGTACCTCGGCGGGCACGACGCCGGCGAGGACCTCGCCGTGCCACAACGCCAGCGCGTCTTCCAGGAGCCGCACCGTCTCGGTGTCGTCGCCGGTCTGCGCCGCCTGCTGGACGAGGTGCTGGAATCGGTGGGCGTCGACCGTCATCGGGTCGGCCCGGAGCAGATAACCGCCGCCACGTGCCTCGATCTCGGCTCGCCCCTGCAACGCCGTACGCAGATCGGAGGCGCACACCCGGACGGCGTGCACCGCCGTGCGCGGCGGATCGACCGGCCACATCAGGTCGACGATGCGGTCCACCGGCAGCGCCCGGTTGACCTCCAACGCCAGCAGCCCGAGCAGGTACCGTCGCTTGCGCGGGCCCAGGGTGATCGCGGTGCCGTCGGCGTACGCCGCGACCGGACCGAGCACGCGGATCTCCATGCCCCGATGGTGCCCGACACCGCAGGGCTTCGGCAGACAAGACCAAGATTCCGGACATCGCCCTTCCCCTCGCGCCGAACTCCCAGCACCATCGGGTGGACGAGGGAGGAGCACGACATGGGCAGGGTCTCGGAGACGCTCGCGAACGGCGGCTCGTGGCGCCGATTCTGGTGGCACTACGCCCAGATGGTGATCGCGATGATGATCGGCATGGCGTTGGCTCCACTGGCGCGGCTGCTGTTCAACACGCTCGGCGCCGCGGAGGCGTACGCGCGTGCCGACGTGATGGTGCTGGTCATGGCGACGACGATGGTCATCGGGATGACGGCGTGGATGCTGTTCCGCCGCCACGGCTGGCGGCCGATCGCCGAGATGGCGGCGGCGATGTACGTCCCGTTCCTCGTCCTGCTGCCATTCCTGTGGGCCGGCTTGATCGACCGGATGATCCTGTCGACCGCCGGTCACGTGCTGATGTTCCTCGCGATGGCCGGCGTGATGCTGCTGCGCCCGGCGGAGTACATGCTCCCGCACAGCACACACCGTCATCACGCGACGAACGAGGCCTAGGGCCTTTCGCCACAGATCTGGCTATCGCCGATCGATCAGGTGGCCGACAAGCCAACGCAGCAGCCGTCGGCCGTTGCCGCTGGCAGCTGTCTCCGCTTTGCGAGACGCTTCTACGGCGGCGAAGCCGTAATCACGCATGCGCTCCTCGTAGGCCCCGATCGCTGCTACGGGGTTGTCGCCGCTGTCGGCCAGGGAGCGGCAAAGGATGGCGGCATCCATGAACGCAGTGTTGGCGCCCGATCCGCGAGCAGGGCTCATGGCGTGGATCGCATCGCCGAGGAGGGTCACTCGGCTGGGCGTCCAGGCGGCCACGCGCTCGGAGCTGCGCACTCGGATGAGGAATGTGTCGGGAATCGACGCCGCATCGAGCAGCGCCCGCACGTGGGGGTGCCAGCTGCGCACCATGTCGCAGGCCACACCGTGCAACTGTGCTGCGTCCATCGAGGCCGTCGCCGGGTCGGGCACCGTGAACTGGGCTGCCGGCGCCGAAACGGCCCACATCAGATAGTCGTCGGCGGCCGTCAGACGGGCGACCGATCCCAGTGCCTCCACGGCCCGATCGGGTCGGTGCCGGAATCGCATCATTCCGGTGGCCAGCCCGACGTGTCCGCCGACGATGGCGGTGAACCCATTGAGCAGAGCCGGCGGGACGAGGGCCACGGTGCGATCGTCGAGGAGGGTTTTGCCGTAGATGATGCGATTACCGGTGTCGTGCACTCTCGCCGCCGGCAGGAGCCGGGAGCGTATGGCGGAGTTGACGCCGTCGGCCCCGACCAGGACGTCGGATCGCTCGCTCGACCCATCGGCAAACAATACGGTCACTCCGGTGTCATCCTGTTCGAATCCGGAAACCTCGCTCCCGTAGGTGATCCGGTCGGCCAACCCGGTAGTCAGGATTTCGCGTAGCGTCGCGCGGTTCACCGACGTGGACAGCGTCTCAGCCGCGTAGGGATCGCCGGTCGAACCGACGCTCGTCTCATGCAGAATCCGCAGCCGGGAGTTCATCACCGTGAAGCCCCTGCTCGGCGTGCTCGCCGTCGCGAGGACCAATCCGAACAGCTCCGACGGCAGGCAGTCACGCAACGACGTGCCCGCACGCGCATCCACGTGCAGACGGTAGCCTTGCCTGCGGCCATCTGCGGCTGCATCCCGTTCGTAGACTCGAACGTCGACGCCGGCTCGCTGCAACCCCTGCGCCAGGCACAGGCCGCCTAAGCCGGCGCCCGCCACCGCCACCGTCAATCTGCTCATGCTCACTCTCCACCCGCCCCCATACGCGTGCCCGACGATACGCGCACCTGTCCACAAGGGAGCATGTCGATAGATCGCGCTGAATCGCTGCGGAGTCTCAGGGGGCGTAGGGCGGGGCGGTCGAGGCTCGGACGACCAACTCGGGTTCCAGCCGGACCTGCCGGTGTTCGTGCCTGTCCCGCGCCTCGTCGAGCAACAGGTCGGCCGCCGTCTCACCGAGCCGATAAGGCGACTGCCGGACGGTGGTCAGCGGTGGGGTCAACCTGCGCGCGAAGGAGAGGTCGTCGTAACCGACCACCGACAGATCCTGCGGTACGCGTACCCCTTGATCTTCAAGACCGTCGAGCAGCCCGAGGGCGGCGGTGTCGTTGAGGCAGACCACCGCCGTGACCGGGGGTGACGCGGACAGGATCTGCTCAGCGGCCGCCGCCGCGGCTTCGGTGAGCGAGGGCGGCCGCAGCTGGAGGCGAAGGTCGAGCAGCGCGGCGGACGGATCGAGCCCGAATCCGGCGAGCGCCTGGCGCAGACCTTCGCGACGCCCCGCCACGGGAGCCGGATTGACCGAGTCCCCGAGGTACGCGATCCGCCGGTGGCCCAGCGCGAGCAGGTGCTCGCCCGCGAGCCGTCCACCGAGGACGTCGTCCGCGCCGACCGCGCAGAGACCGAGCCCGTCACCGGGATGATCGACCAGGACGACCGGCGTGCCCTGACGGCTCAGCGCCAGCAGTCGCGACAGGTCGGTCCCGAACGGGGAGATGATGACGCCGCGGACGGCCTGCGCCTGCAGCAGACGGAGTAGGCGCGTCTCCTTGTCCTCGCGGAGATCGGTGCTGCCCGCCAGGAGGAGGCAGCCCTCGGGGGCGAGCCGGTCCTCGATGCCGCGATTGACCTCGGCGTAGAACGGATTGGCCAGATCCAGCGTGATGCTGCCGACCATGGGACTCGGTACGCCGCGCAGCTGACGCGCCGGGCCGTGGGGCACGTAACCGACTCCGGCGATCGCCGCCTCGACGCGTTGCCGCGTCTCGGGAGCCACGATCGCCGGCCGGCTCAGCACATTGGCCACTGTGGAGACCGAGACTCCGGCCGCTTGCGCGACTTCACGCATACCACTCCGGCGATTCCGGCCAGTCATGGCACCTCCCCCGATTGCCACCGTGGAACATAGAAGCGTATCGTTCACAGCCTCCACGGAAATTACAAACGTTACAACCGAGGAAGGGCCATGAAGAAAGCACTGCTAGCTCTCAGTGCCGCTGCGCTCACAGCGGCCGCGTCGTTGTTCGTGTTCGCTCCGCCCGCGTACGCAGCCACCGGGCTGCACATCAGTGGCCGGAACGTCGTCGAGGCCAACGGCCAGAACTTCATCATGCGCGGGGTCAACCACCCGCACGTCTGGTACACCAGCCAGACCAGTTCGTTCGCCAACGTCAAAGCCTTGGGCGCCAACACGATCCGCGTCGTGCTCGGCAGCGGCAAGCGCTGGGGCCCGTCGAGCGACGTCGCCAACGTCATCAGCCTGTGCAAGCAGAACAAGCTGATCTGCGTATTGGAAGTGCACGACACGACCGGATACGGCGAAGACGGCGCGGCCGCGACCCTCGACGAGGCGGTCAACTACTGGATCACCCAGAAGAGCGTACTGGTCGGCCAGGAGAACTACGTCATCATCAACATCGGCAACGAGCCGATCGGCAACACCAACCCGAGCCAGTGGATCGACGCGACCTCGAACGCCGTGAAGAAGATGCGCAGCAACGGTTTCGAGCACATGCTGATGGTCGACGCCCCGAACTGGGGCCAGGACTGGCAGAACGTCATGCGGGACAACGCGCAGACGATCTGGAACGCCGACACCCTGAAGAACACGCTGTTCTCCATCCACATGTACAGCGTCTACAGCCAGGCCTCGACGATCACGTCGTACTTCGACGCGTTCCAGACGATGGGGCTGCCGCTGGTGATCGGCGAGTTCGGCTGGCAGTTCAGCTCCGGCGAGGTCGACCACGAGACGATCCTGGCCCAGGCACAGGCCCGCGGCCTCGGCTACCTCGGCTGGTCGTGGAGCGGCAACACCGATCCGATCCTGGACATGGCGACGAGCTTCAACCCGGCGCAGCTCACCACTTGGGGCCAGCGGATCTTCAACGGGACCAACGGCATCAAGGCCACCGCGAAGGAAGCCACCATCTTCAGCGGCGTCACCTCGCCGTCGGCGTCGACGTCCGCCTCGGCCTCGGCCTCCCCCTCGCCGTCCGTTTCGCCGTCGCGGTCACCGTCCGCCTCGCCCAGCACCTCGCCCACGTCCAGCGGAGGCAAGACGTGCACGGCGACTTATACCATCGTCAACTCGTGGCCAGGTGGCTTCCAAGCCGACGTCAAGGTCACCGCGGGCAGCGCCGCCATCAGCGGCTGGGCGGTCAGCTGGACGTTCGCCAACGGCCAGACGGTCACTCAGATGTGGAGCGCCACGCCGACCACCAGCGGAGCGTCCGTCACCGCCCGGAACGTGAGCTACAACGGCAGCCTCGCCGCGGCGGGCAGCACCAGCTTCGGGTTCCTCGGGTCGTGGAACGGCACCAACGCCGTACCGGCGGTGTCGTGCTCAGCTAGCTGACGCGTTCTCCCGGGCCGTCCATGATCATGGTCATTTCTGGTTTGCCACGGCGACGAAATTGACCATGATCGTGGACACCCCTCACCCACTCCACTTTGTCAGGTGGTTCGCGAGGGACTCGGGGCAGCTCAGGGCGCCCAGGTGGCCGCCCGGGATCTCGACGACGTCGAGACCCAGTCGCCGGCGAACGAGACGGCGCTGGAACTCCAGCGGGAAGAACCGGTCGTCCACGCCCTGTAAGAAGGTGGTCGGCACGTCGGGCCACGACGACAACGGCCACGGCTGGGTGAACAGCCGCTCCGACGGGCCGGTGGGCGTACGCGATGTCGCTTCGGCGGTGATCTCCGCAGGCACGTCGTGGAAGAAGTCCTCGAGCAGATCGAACTGCCTGCCCTGGCGCGCTTCGTCGTGACCGACGTTCGCCCACCATTCACCGGCCGACTCCCCCGGTGCCGGGACCATGGCGTTGACGAGCACGATCCCGGCGACCGGCGTACGCGCGGCGACGACGGGGGCGAGGAATCCGGCGAGCGACTGCGCCACCAACACCGGATTCGGGCGTCCGATCATCGCTTGGTGGATGGCCTCGGCGTACTCGTCGTAGCCCGCGTCGTCCGACTGCGGCAGATCCACCGCGACCGCGTCGTGGCCTTCAGCCTGCAGAAGCGGGAGGACGCGATGCCAGTACCAAGCCTGGCCGTCGGCCCCCGGGATGAGGACGAAGTCGGTCACGACAGCGCCCCCGGGAACCGGCTGACGAAGTCGAGCGTGCCGACCCAGTCGGGCTTCAGGCCGATGCGGACCATCTTCCGCCCAGACTGTTCGACATCCGCGATGTTGCGCGCGCCCTGCTCGGGTCCGTAGTAGTGGTGGTGCGCTGCAACGTACTCGGGAACGATGCCCTCGACCTCGGTCACCGTGGCCTGGCCGCGCAGCAGCAGGACTTCCGGCGGGGGGCCGGGCGTGTCGATGGTGATCGCCATCGCGGGGCGGGCGCGCAACGCGATGATCTTGGCGCTGCCCGCGAACGTGCCGAAGACCAGCTCGTCGCCGGTCCAGTGGAACATCACCGGGAAGACGCGAGGCGTGCCGTCCTTCGCCACGTACGCCACCCGCGCGAGCTCGGTCGAGGCGAGCAGCCGCTGGGCGAGGTCGGTCGTCAGCAGTCCGAGGTTTCCTTGCTTCATCTCCATACTCCTAAATTAGGAGTATCCACTACCAGAATGCAAGAGGGAGCACTATGATTTCTTCGTGGCAGGTAAACGAAGGTTCGACGATCCGTGCGGAGTGGCCCGGGCGCTCGGCGTCGTCGGGGAACGATGGGCCCTGCTCGTCGTGCGCGAATTGCTGCTCGGGCCGAAGCGGTTCACCGAGCTGAGCCGGGGGCTGCCCGGGTTGAGCCAGAACGTGCTCTCCCAGCGGCTCCGGGAGCTCGAAGAGTCCGGGGTCGTACGCAAGAGGCGGCTCGGCCCGCCGGTGAGCGCGACGGCGTACGAGCTGACCGAGTTGGGGGCGTTGCTCGATCCCGTGCTGATCTCCCTCGCGACCTTCGGCAGCCGGTTGCCGTTGCCGTCGGCGGAGACCCCGATGAGTGCGGACGCGTTCGTCCTCGCCTTGCGGACGACGTTCGACCCCGACGCCTCGAAGACGAAGCGGGACGGCACGTTCGAGCTACGCCTGGACGACGACGTCTTCCGTGCGTCGATCCAGGACGGCACTTTCAAAGTTGCGCGAGGTATTGCGACCGCACCCGATGCGGTCATCACCGGCAGCGTCGCCGCCGTGCGCGCAGTCGTGTTCGGTGGCCGGCCACTGACTGAAGGCGCGCGGCCATCGACCGAAGGTGGCCGATCGCTCACCGAAGAGGTGCAGGTCAGCGGGGATCGCCGGGCCGCCGAGCGGTTCGTCCGGCTCTTCCCGCGCCCGGCCACCGTCACGGGGTGAGGCGGCGCTGAGCCAGATCACGGATCTGGGTCGATCAGCGCTCAAGATTCGGCCTAGAACCCTGATCCAGCGCCAAAAAAACGCCGGCGGAGCCAGCGAAGTTGCCGCCGCACGTGGACAGCCTCGCCGCCTTCGTGGTGGTTGAACGGGTACACGTGGATCTCGTGCTCGCCGGCGTACTGGTTCGCGGCGGCGAACACCGTGCTCGGCGGGCAGACCGTGTCGCGCAGCCCCACCCCGAACTGCGCCGGAGCGACCGCCCGCCGGGCGAACGACACGCCGTCCACATACGACAGCGTACGCCGGACGACGTCCTCGGCTTCCCGATGGACCGCGAGGAATCGCACGACCTCGGCGTACGGGTCGGCGTCGGTGATCTCGATGGCGCGCTGGATGTGGCACAGGAACGGCGCGGTCGTCAGCACCGCCGCGAGGTCGCCGACCAGCCCTGAGACGGCGAGGGCCAAGCCACCGCCCTGGCTGTTCCCGGCCACGGCGACGCGAGACGGATCGACTCCCGGCAACGCCCGGACCGCCTCGACGGCGCGAACGGCGTCCGTGATCAACCGGCGATAGTAGAACTCGGCCGGGTCCAGCAATCCCCGAGTCACCGGCCCGGGTCCCCCGTACGCCGTAGCGCCCGGATCCGGCGTGTCACCACCATTGCCGTACTGCCCGCCTTGGCCGCGGCTGTCCATCAGCAGGTGGGCATATCCGGCGGCGGCGTAGGTCGGGCGTTCGTGCGGCAGGCCGCGGCCGCGTCCGTACCCGAGGAACTCCACGACGGCCGGGAGCTCCGACGAGACCCCGGCCGGCCGGGAGTACCAGGCCCGGATCGGGTCGCCCCCGAAGCCCGCGAAGGTGACGTCCCAGCACTCGATCAGGGCGAGGTCTGACGGCTCCGGTCGGACGTCGATCAGCACCGGCTTGGCGGCCGCCGTGGCCAGCGTCGCCGCCCAGAACTCCGCGAAGTCCGCCGGTTCGGCGACCTCGGGCGCGTATCGCTGAAGCTGATCGAGCGGAAGGTCGAACAACGCCATGAAACTTTCCTAATCGGTTCGGAAGTTTCGGAGAACTGTAACACCTCCTCCAACATCCAATGTGCTGTCCACATATGTGAACGGCGTCCAGAAGACCTTGACATGGCTGACTCGGGACGCCTACTGTGCCGCCAAATGTAACGGGCAATTATCGGAAATTTTCGAGGATGCGATGGCTGCGCGGACCTGGCGCCAGGCGTTACGCCGCGACTGGCAGCTCTACTCACTGGCGATCCTGCCCCTGTTGTTCTTCGTGGTCTTCCGCTACCTGCCGATGCTCGGAAACGTGATCGCCTTCCGGCGCTACCGGCCCGGCGGCGACATCTTCGGCGAGCGTTGGGTGGGGCTGCACTACTTCCAGATGTTCTGGAGCGACCCCACCTTCTGGCAGGTCTTCACCAACACGCTGATCATCGGCGGGCTGACGCTCGTGGTGTTGTTCCCGCTACCGGTCGTGCTCGCGCTGCTCCTCAACGAGGTACGCACCCGCGCCCTCAAGCGCTTGGTGCAGACCATCTCGTACCTGCCGCATTTCCTGTCCATCGTGGTCGTGGCCGGCATCGTCTTCCAGGTGCTCTCGGTCGACGGCATCGTGAACCAGGGGCTGAAGGCGCTGGGCCAGGAGGCGGTGCCGTTCCTCCAGCAGCCGGGCTGGTTCCGCACCATCTACGTGAGCTCGGAGGCGTGGCAGACGATCGGCTGGGGCACCATCCTCTACCTCGCCGCGCTGACCACGATCGACCCCGACCTCTACGAGGCGGCCCGGATCGACGGGGCCAACCGCTGGCAGCAGACCTGGCACGTGACGCTGCCGGGCATCCGGCCGACCATGGTGACCCTGCTGATCCTCAACATCGGCACCTTCATGGCGGTCGGGTTCGAGAAGATCCTGCTGCTCTACAACCCGCTGACCTATCCGACCGCCGACGTCGTCGCGACCTACCTCTACCGGGTCGGCGTGGTCTCCGGGAGTTTCAGTTACGCCGCCGCCATCGGGCTGTTCGAGTCGGTCATCGGGCTGGTACTGGTCCTGTCGGCCAACGCGATCTCCCGCCGCACAGTTGGGACGAGCCTGTGGTGACCGTCGAGGCTCCCGAGACGCTCGCGAGCACGCCCGCCAAGCCCAACAAGGGCCAACGACCCAGTCGCGGCTACCGAGTCTTCCAAGGTGTGAACGCACTGGTGCTGACCGGTGTCGTCGTCCTGACCCTGTACCCGCTGATCAACATTCTGGCGCGGTCGTTCAGCGCCGAGGACTACATCCGCTCCGGCCAGGTGAACCTGCTGCCGCGCGGGTTCAACCTCACGACGTACCGCCGGGTCATGTCCGACCCGATGTTCTGGACGAACTACCGGAACACCATCTACTACACCGTGGTGGCGACCGCGATCTCCATGGTGCTCACGGTCTGTTACGCGTACGTGCTGTCCAAGAAGCACCTGCGCGGCCGGTCGGTGCTGGTCGGTCTGGCCGTCTTCACGATGTTCTTCAACGGCGGGCTCATCCCGAACTACGTCCTGGTCAGCGGGCTCGGTCTGCGCAACACCATCTGGGCGATCGTGCTGCCCAATGCGATCAGCGTGTTCAACCTGCTCGTCATGAAGTCGTTCTTCGAGTCGATGCCGGTCGAGCTGGAGGAGGCCGCCGCCGTCGACGGCCTCAACACGTACCAGACCCTGCTGCGGATCGTGCTTCCCCTGTCCAAGGCCATGCTCGCCACGATGGTGCTGTTCTACGCGGTCTCCTTCTGGAACTCCTGGTTCTCGGCGTTCCTCTACCTGGACCGCTCGGAGATGTTCCCCGTCACCGTCTACCTGCGCAACCTGATCGCCGGCGCGACCGGCGGCTCCGACGTCGGGACGGCCAGCGAGACCGCGCTGCAGATCGCCGCCAACATCCAGTCGGTGACGATTGTCCTCACGGTTTTGCCGATCATGCTCGTCTATCCCTTCATCCAGCGCTACTTCGTCTCGGGCGTGATGCTCGGGGCGGTCAAGGGGTAGCGCGCTCCACGGAACAGCACTGCAGGAAAACACCCCATGAAACGCCCCATGAAATGGAGTGACCATGTACCAGCTCTCCCGGCGCCAGGTGCTCCTCGCCGCCGGCGCCGCCGCCTCCACGCTCGCGTTGGCCGGCTGCGGTGACGACGACGAAGGCGACGCCGACCTCTCCGGCAAGAAGGCCGGCGCGATGGACAAGTACGCCGCGGGCGACCAGTTCAAGGCGACCGAGGCGCTCAAGTTCTCCATCATGCTGCTCAGCAACGCCGCCTACCCGTACAAGGCGGACTGGCTGTTCTGGTCGGAGCTGACCAAGCGGACCAACGTCACCCTGGAGCCGACGGTCGTCCCCGGCAGCGACTACAACCAGAAGCGCAGCGTCATGGTCAGCGCGGGCGACGCGCCGATGATCATTCCGAAGACGTACCACCCCGACGAGGAGGCGCTCATCGCCGGTGGGGCGATCCTGCCGGTCAGCGACTACCTCGATCTCATGCCGAACTTCAAGGACAAGGTCGCCAAGTGGAAGCTGGACAGCGACCTCGACACCTACCGCCAGCAGGACGGCAAGTTCTACCTGCTGCCCGGTGTGCATGAGACGGTCTACGTCGACTACTCGATAGCCATCCGGACCGACATCCTCACCAAGCTCAACCTTCAGATCCCGAAGACCTGGGACGATCTGCACGCCGTGCTGAAGGCGATGAAGGCGGCGTACCCGGATCAGTATCCCATGTCCGACCGGTGGTCCACGCCCCCGCAGCCGGGCGCGAACAACCTGCTCGCCCTGCTCAGCAACGCGTTCGGCACCGGCGCCGGCTGGGACTACCAGAACGCCTGGTGGGACAAAGACGCGGGCAAGTTCGTGCTCACCGGCGCGATGGACCAGTACAAGCAGATGCTGACCTTCCTGAACACGCTGGTCTCGGAGAAGCTGCTCGACCCGGAGAGCTTCACCCAGCAGGACGACCAGGCCCGGCAGAAGTTCGCCAACGGCAAGTCCTTCGTGATCAGCTGCAACACCCAGACCCTGGTCAACGAGCTGCGCAAGGACATCGCGAAGATCCCGGGCGCGACGGTGGTCAAGATTCCGCGGCCGATCGGCCCGGCCGGTCCGAACAAGCCCGGCACCGCCCGGCTGGAGAACGGCATCATGATCTCCAAGAAGGCGTTGGAGAGCAAGAACTTCGTCGCGATGATGCAGTTCATCGACTGGCTGTGGTACTCCGACGCGGGCGAGGAGTTCGCCAAGTGGGGCATCGAAGGCACCACGTTCACGAAGGACGCCTCCGGTAAGCGCACCCTCGCGCCGGACGTCAACGTCGTCGGGCTGAACCCGTCGGGCACCAAGCACTTGCAGGTGGACTTCGGCTTCTTCAACGGCGTGTTCGCCTACGGCGGCAGCACCGAGCTGCGGGAGTCCTTCTACTCCGACGAGGAGAAGGAGTTCCAGAAGGAGATGAACACCCGGCAGAGCCTGCCCGTACCGCCGCCGCGCCCGTTCAGCGCCGACGAGCGGGAGCAGGCCACCCTCTGGGAGACGGGCATCAAAGACTACGTCAACCAGCAGACCCTCAAGTTCATCCTCAACCAGCGCCCGCTCGGCGACTGGGACAAGTACGTGGCCGAATTGAAGGGCAAGAACTCCGACCAGTTCATCGAGCTGGCGAACAAGGCGTACGACCGCTACAAGAAGGCGCACCCCTGACGATGACAGTCCACGTTCCCGAGCAGCCCGTCGGCACATTGAGCGACGCCTGGCACTTCTGCGTCGGCACCGGGGAGTTCCCGCTCGCCCTGCGGCGGGACTACCAGGAGTCCCTCGCCGTGATCCAGCGCGAGATCGGCTTCCGGCACATCCGCGGCCACGGGCTGCTCGGGGACGCCGTCGGGGTGCACCGGCCCTACGAATGGGCCGGTCGCCGCGACGTCCGGCACGTCTTCACCTACGTCGATCAGATCGTCGACGCGTACCTGGAGCTGGGGATCGCGCCGTTCGTGGAGCTCGGCTTCATGCCGTCCACTCTGGCCTCCGGCAGCCAGACCGTGTTCTGGTGGCAGGGCAACGTCACTCCGCCCACCTCCTATGCCGAGTGGGCCGATCTCGTCCGGGCGACGATCCGCCATCTCATCGACCGCTACGGTCTCGATCAGGTCCGCACCTGGCCGATCGAGGTCTGGAACGAGCCCAATCTGAAGGACTTCTGGCTCGACGCCGACGAGGCCGCGTACCACCAGCTCTACGAGGTCACCGCGACCACGATCAAGGAGATCGACGCCGGGCTTCAGGTCGGTGGCCCGGCCATCTCCCCCGGTTCCGACGAGTGGATGGTCCGCTTCGCCGACTTCTGCGCCGCGAAGGACGTCCCGGTCGACTTCGTCAGCCGGCACGCGTACAGCTCCGGGCCGTCTCAACACGTCCCGTTCGGGGTCTACCAGGCGCTCGCGCCCGCCGCGACGCTCCTCGACCAATTCGGCAAGCCCCGCGAGCAGCTGCGCGGCACGCCGTTCGAGGGCCTGCCGGTCCACATCACCGAGTTCAACTCCTCCTACCGGCCCGACAACCCCATCCACGACACCGCCTTCCACGCCGCGTACCTCGCGCCCGTGATCGCGCGCGGCGGCGAGCACGCCGACTCGTACTCCTACTGGACGTTCAGCGACATGTTCGAGGAGGCGGGGGTGCCGGCCACGCTGTTCCACGGCGGCTTCGGGCTGCTCACGCATCGTCAGATCAAGAAACCCACCTTCCACGTGTACGCCTTCATGCAGCGACTCGGCAGCGCGATCCTGTGCCAGGACGACTCCTGTCTGGTCACGCGCGACGAATCGGGCCGCATCGCCGTGCTGGCCTGGGCGCCTGTCGACGTGAACGGCACGGTCGAGGGCGTCGCGGGACATCACGTGCGACTGTCGATCCCCATGACATCGACACAGCCAGTTGATTCGGCGTTCCTGCTGCGCTCGTCGGTCAGCGAGACCATGGGCAACGTCCGGACGGCCTGGGGTGAGCTGGGCCGCCCGGCTTCACCCACCGCCCGGCAGCTCGACATCCTCCGGGAGACCGCCGAACCCGTACGCCGGCACGCCCGGCTCCCGGTCGTCGACGGACGGGTGGAACTCGACCTGTGGCTCGACGCGAACGAGGTCACCCTGGCCGAGATCAGCCCGGTGACCGACGAGACTCCACAGTGGTGGGACGACGGCCGGTTGCTCGGAGACCCGTCATGACGGTCAGCGCGCGCCGGGAATTCGGCGAGGGCCCGCTCTCCCGAGTCACCGCGTTCGTCTACACGATGCTCACGGTCGAGGCGCTCCTGCTACTCACCACCGCTCCGGCGTACGCGCTGCTGCTGTTGCTGGACCGGGACGTGAGCAACCTGCCGCTGGCCGCGTTGTGCGCGCTCCCGATCGGACCGGCCGTCGCGGCCGGCCTGTACGCCGTCCACCATCGGCGGGACACGCTCGCCGAGCTGCGCCCGGCGTCGGCGTACTGGCGGGGCTATCGGGCCAACATCGTTGGGGTGCTGCGGTTGTGGACGCCGTTGCTCGCCTGGCTGGCGGTCGTCGGCGTGATCGTGACCCATCGCGAGGCGGCCGGGGTGCCGGTCTGGTGGGCCGTGTTGCTGCTGGTCGTGGCGGCCGTCGCGATCGCGTGGGGGCTGAACGCGCTCGTGATCACGTCGCTGTTCGCCTTCCGGGCTCGCGACGTCGCCCGGCTCTCGGCGTACCATTTGATCAAGAGCTGGCGCGGCGCGTTGGCGCAGGTGAGCCTGCTGGTGTTGGCCCTGGGCGTCACGGTCTTCTTCTCCGAGGCGGTGCTGGCGCTGGCCGCGAGCCTGTTCGTGCTGGGGCTGGTCCGCGCGAGCCGGGCGATGACCGACGAGATCCGCGCGGAGTTCGTCCGGTGAATCCAAGTGCGGCGAAGATCTTGTTCGGCGGCGACTACAACCCGGAGCAGTGGCCGAAAGAGGTCTGGGAGCAGGACTACCGGCTGTTCGACCTGGCCGGGATCGACACGGTGACGCTCGGCGTGTTCGACTGGGCGCTCACCCAGCCCGCCGAGGACGTCTACGATTTCTCCACTTTGGACGCGGTCGTCGGCAAAGCGGTCGCCGAAGGCCGCCGGATCTGCCTCGCGACCGGCACCGGCGCGCACCCCGCCTGGCTGGCCAAGGCCCATCCGGAAGTGACCCGCGTCGACTTCGATGGCCGCAAGCACCGGTTCGGTCAGCGGCACAACTCGTGCCCGAGTTCACCGGTGTTCCGGCGGCTGTCGGCGGAGCTCGCGCGCCGGATCGCCCGCCGGTACGCCGGGACCGAGGCGATCGTGGCCTGGCACGTCGGCAACGAGTACGGCGGCGCGTGTTATTGCGAGCTGTGCGCGGCCGGTTTCCGCGACTGGCTCCGCACGAAGTACGCCGACCTGGACCGGCTCAACGACGCCTGGTGCGCCACGTTCTGGGCGCACACGTTCACCGACTGGGACGAGATCGAGCCGCCGTCGGCGCTGACCGAGCATTGGCGGGGTCCCGACCACACCGCGTTCCAGGGCATCACGCTGGACTACCTGCGGTTCATGTCCGACGCGATGCTCGCGAACTTCGTGGACGAGAAGGCGGCGATCCGCGAGTCCGATCCGGACACCCCGGTGACGACGAACTTCATGGGCATGTACCGGCCGATCGACTATCACCGGTGGGCGGCGCACCTCGACTTCGCGTCGTGGGACAACTACCCGCCGGACGACCAGTCGGCGGCGCGGATGGCGTTCACCCACGACCTGATGCGCGGGCTCAAGGACGGGCAGCCGTTCTGGCTCATGGAGCAGACGCCGAGTTTCACCGCCTGCCGGGACGTCAACCCGCTCAAGCGGCCCGGCATCATGCGGCTGTGGAGCTGGCAGGCGGTCGCCCACGGAGCGGACGCCGTGCTGTTCTTCCAGATGCGGGCCAATCGGGGCGCGTCCGAGAAGTACCACGGCGCCGTCATCGGCCACGCCGGGCGGTCCGACACCCGCGTGTTCACCGAGGTCGCGGAGCTCGGCGCGGAACTGACCCGGCTCGGTTCCGTTTCGCTGGGGGCGCGTACGCCGGCTCGGGTGGCGATCTTGTTCGACTGGGACAGCTGGTGGGCCCTCGACCTGTCGGACGGGCCGTCCCGGCTGGTGCGTTATCAGGAAGTCGTGCTGGCGTACCACCGGGCGCTGTGGGACCTCGGCGTCGACGTGGACGTCGTGCCCGTCTACGCCGACCTGTCGCGCTACGACGTCGTGGTCGCCCCGGCGTTGCACATGCTCAAGGGAAGTATCGCCACTCGATTGGAAGACGTGGCCCGCCGCGGTGGATCGGTCCTCACGACGTTCCTCTCCGGCCGGGTCGACGCCGACGACAACGTCTTCCTCATGGACGTTCCCGGCCCGCTCGGTGAGCTGCTGGGCGTACGCGTGGACGAGTGGGACGCGCGCGAGGCGTCGTTCGTGAACCCGGTCCAGCTGGCCGACGGAGTGACCGTCGACTCCCGGCTGCTCTTCGAACTCGTCATCCCGCAGGGGGCGTCGGTCGTCGGCACCTACCAAGCCGACTGGTACGCCGGAACCCCGGCCGTCACCCGCAACGCGTACGGGGCTGGGGATGCGTGGTACGTCGGAGCGGGGCTGGATCAGGCCGGGGTGTCCTGGGTCGTCCGTCAGGCGCTCGACCGCCACGGGGTCATCGGCCTGTACGCCTCCTCATCCTCGTTGTCCGATGTGGAGGTGGCTCGCCGGGTCGCGCCCGACGGCCGGACCATTCTGTTCGTGCTCAACCACTCTGCCGTCGCTGTCTCGCTACCCGCCGCCGTCTCGGGCGTCGACCTGCTGACCGGGATCCGCTTCACCCTCGGCGACCCCCTTCGTCTCGCACCTTCCGACGTCCTCGTCCTCCGCGTCGATCCCTGAACCCTGCACCGTTTCCGCTCTCCGCGTTGATCATGAACCTACGGTCCCCCTCGACGGCGTGTCGCCGCCCCCGACCTCGTGATCAACTCCGCCTGGATCGTCGGCATCCGACGATCTTGGCCGCACGTGTCAGTAGATCCGGCGTCCTCGCGCGTCCGGTACGCCGGACTTCCGGTAGAAGTACGTGTTGATCTGGTCGCGCCACTCCTCCGCCGACCGCAGCTGCTCGGCCAGCCGCTCGGAGATCCGGGTCGCGACCGCCTCCTCGACCAGCCCGGCCACGCGCTGCCATCGCAGGATCATCGCCTCGACGCGTTCGACCCCGGCGAAATGGGTGTCGTAGATGTGCTGGACGACTGTCGATCCATTGTGGAGGAGGTGGGCGTACGGGACGTGGTGGAAGAACAGCAGCAACTCGTCCGGGCAGTCGGCCCGGGACTCGAACACGTCCCGCCACGGAGCCGGGTACTGCCCGGTGAATCCGGTGCCGGTGGCGCGCGTACGGTCGACGCCGATCCCGTCGCGGTCGGCGAAGTGGTAGGTGCCCCACGGCGTGTACTCGTAGCCGTCGACGTCCGGCCCGTAGTGGTTGCCGGGGCGGACCATGAAGCCGACGCCGAGCGGCGCGGTGTATCGCTCGTACACCGGCCACGACTCGTCCATGACGGCGCGCAACGCCTCCCGCAGCGCCGGATCGTGGCCCGGGAAGGTCAGCGCGATCCACTCGTCGAGCAGCGCCAGCGGGTCGAGCCGCGGGTTCCAGCCGAGCCGGGCCGCCGCGTACAGGTTCGCCTGGGCGAGCGGATGACCGGTCCAGAACGGGTCGTCGCCGACGTTGGCCACGGTCACCATGCCCTGCACGAGGTCGGCCACCGGCCGTCCCAGCGGGAACCGCAGCACCTCGCTCCACATCGGACCCAGGTAGCACACGTGCCGCTGCTGCCCGGTGTACTCCTGCGTCGCCTGCACCTCGACCGCCACCCGGGTCGAGGGCATCGCCCCGATCAGCGGCGACACCGGCTCGCGTACCTGGAAGTCCATCGGGCCGTGCTTGACCTGCAGGATCACGTTCGGCGCGAACCGGCCGTCCAGTGGCGTGAAGTGGTCGTACGCCGCGCGCGCCCGATCGGTCGAGCGATCCCGCCAGTCCTGCCGATGGTTGTAGACGAACGCCCGCCAGTGCACGACCCCGCCGAACGGGGTCAGCGCCTCGGCGAGCAGGTTCGCTCCATCGGCGTGACTACGGTGGTACGCGGACGGGCCGGGCTGGCCCTCCGAATCGGCCTTCACGACGTACCCGCCGAAGTCCGGGATGCGGGCGTACACGGCTTGGGTCGCCTGCATCCACCAAGCGCGTACGCGTTCGTCCAGCGGATCGGCGGTGGGCAGCCCGCCCAGCGCCATCGGGGCGGCGAAGTTGACGCTCAGGTGCACCCGGATCCCGTACGCCCGGAACTGCTCGGCCAGCGCGGCGACCTCGCCCAGCCGGTCGGTCAGCAGCTGCGCCTCGGTCTCGTGCACGTTGACGTTGTTGACCGCGACCGCATTGATCCCACCGGCCGCCAGCAGCCGTGCGTACGCCCGCACCCGGCTCAGGTCCTCCCGCAGGCGGCCCGCCGACCAGAAGATCGAGCCACCGGCGTACCCCCGCTCGACCTGGCCCATCACCGGATGAACGTCCACATTGTCCCAATGGGACACCAGCCGGATCGGCAACGCCGGGGCGTGCCGTTCGTCGAAGTCCCCGGCGAACGCCCGCTCCCCCTGCCGTACGACGTGGAAGAACCCGTGCAGCAGCCCGGCCGGGTCGGCCGCACGGACGACGGTCACCCCGTCGCCCCGGGCATAGGTGAACTCCTCGGGCGCCAGGTCGGCCTGCGACGAGACGGCGAACGACAAGTCGCACGGACCCGCGTCGGCCAGCGCCCCACCGAACCGGCGGGCCGCCGTGGACACCTCTGTGCGTACCGTATCGAGAAGCAGGCCGTCACCGCGGACCTGGACCCGGCGGGAGCCGAGCGCGCGGAAAGCCTCGGCGGGCAACCACGCCGGATGGACGTCGGGGATCATCGACCGGAAATCTACCGGAAGAAGTCAGCGCGCGACGGGCTCGGCCGCCTCGATTTCGACCCGCTCGACCGTCGTGCTCGCGGGGCGTCGGCGTGGCCGGTGCAGCAGATGCATGAGCAGCCCCGCGACCAGCCCCCAGAAGGCCGCCCCGATGCCGAACAGGTTCATCCCGGAGGCCGTGACCACCAGCGTCACGATGGCCGCGTCGCGGCCTTCCGCCGACGTGACCGCGGCGACCAGCGCGCTCGCGAACGCGCCGAGCAGCGCCAAGCCGGCGACGGCCTCGATGAGGATCGGCGGCGACACCGTCACCAACGTCATGGCGAGACCACCGGCGAGACCGAGCCCGATCATGCCCGCACCCGCTGTCGTGGAAGCGATCCAGCGCCGCCGCGGATCCGGGCCGCCCTCGGGACCGGCGGCGAGCGCGGCCGAGATCGCGGCGAGATTGAGCGCGTGCCCGCCGAACAGCGACGCGCCCATGCTCATCGCGCCCGTCGCGGCCAGCAGCGGGCGGACCGGCGGGTGATAGCCGAACCCGGCGAGGACCGCGATGCCCGGAATGTTCTGCGCGGCCATTGTGACCAGGAACAACGGCACCGCCACACTGACCAACGCCGGCACCGTGAAGGTCGGCATCGTGAACACCGGCTCCGGCCACAGCCCGCCGGACAACGGGTGATCGGTGCCGCTGATCGCGATCGCGGCGATGGCCGCGACCAGCGCCGCCGGCACCGCCCATGCCCGCGCGACCCGATACAGCACGGCCCAGACGAGCACGACCGGGACGGCCAGCCGCGGCACCTGCACGATCGCGTGAGCTGGCGCCAGACACAATTCCAGCAGTACGCCGGCCAGCATGGCCGAGGCGATCGGCCCCGGAATGGCCGTGATCCAGCGGCTCAGGACCGGGAACAAGGCGGCCAGGACGATGAGTAACCCGGCGACGAGAAACGCGCCCTCGGCGGCGGCGAATCCGCCCGCGACCGATCCCGTGGTGACGAGCAGCGCCGCTCCGGGCGTCGACCACGCGATCGTGATCGGCATCCGGTACCGCAGCGACAACGCGATCGCCGTGATCCCGATGCCGAGGCATACCGCGAACAGGCCGGACGCCGCCTGCCGGTCGTCGGCCCCCATCGCCCGCAAGCCGGCCAGCACGACCGCGAACGAGCTCGCGAAGCCGACCAGGGCCGTGACGATTCCGGCCATCATCGGTTGCACCAGCTTCACGGTGTTCTCCTCGGGATTCGCTGCGTTTAGGAGGCGTTCCGTTTATGGAACGATCGCGCCTCTGGCACGATAGCCCCATGGCCCCGCCGCCCGCCAGCCCCGATTCGGCCAACGCCGCCGTCGGACAGCGCCTGCGCCACCTCCGCGAGCGGCGAGGCCTCTCGCTCTCGGCTTTGGCGCGGGCGGCCGGGATCGGCAAGGCCACCCTCTCCGGCCTGGAGAACGGCACGCGCAATCCCACGCTCGAGACGTTGTACGCGATCGCGACCCAACTGGATGTGCCGCTGGCCGAGGTGCTCACCGATCCGGCCGGGCGCTCGGCTCCGGCCGTCGTGCCGGGCGCAGCCGTGCGGGGCACCCTCCTGGAGGTCTTCCACGACCCCGGGGTGACCTCCGAGCTCTACCGGCTCGAAGTGCACCCGGGGCGTACGCAGACCTCGCCCGCCCATCCGCGCGGAGTCACCGAGCACATCACCGTCTACAGTGGAACGCTGCGTACCGGTCCGGCGGACGATCCGCAGGTGCTGCGGGCCGGCGAGCACTTCAGCTGGACCTCGGACGTCCCGCACGTGTACGCCGCCGTCGGCGACGAGATCGTGCAGGCCAGCCTGCTGATCCGCTATCCCCGGCCGGTCCCGTGACCCGTTAACCGGTTGTGCCCGTCGATACCCTGCGAACATGGCGCGGCAGCAGCGAGGACGGGGAGCGGCGACCCCACGACCGGCGGCGTATCGCGGGCCTGGCCGGTCCCGGCCGCCGACCCTCGGCGTCGACGTCGGCGGCGTGATCGTGGCACTGGCCGGACGCGAGGAGGACACGTCGTTCTTCGGTACGCGGCCGCTCGAGACGCCTGCGACCGACGGCGTCTTCGCCGCGCTCGCCGTGCTGACCAGCGCTTTCGCCAGCCGGGTACATGTGGTTTCGAAGGCCGGCCCCAAAGTCGAGGCGAACACCCGGGCCTGGCTCGACCATCACGACTTCTATCGGCGTACCGGGGTGGATCCCGGCAACGTGCACTTCGTCCGGGAACGGCGCGACAAGGCGCCGGTGTGCGTACGCCTCGGCATCACGCACTTCGTCGACGATCGGCTGGATGTGCTCGCGTACCTGGAAACGGTCGAGCATCGGTTTCTGTTCACCGGCGGCACCTCCACCGCTGAGCCCGCTGCTAAGCCCGCGGCTGGACCTGCCGACGGCCTGCCCGATTGGGCGACCGCCGTCGACTCGTGGGCAACCCTCGTCACGCTTCTCACGGATTAGGGTCGGGTGGTACGCCACCGACCTCTCCGGACCCGGCAAAGGTGCATGGCGTACCACCCGAGCGGGAGAATCAGGCGTGGATGGCGCGTTCGATCGCGCCGACCGTCGTACGCGGGTCGTCGACCTGCACGATGAGGCGGGCATACCGCTCGTCGCGGAGTTCGATGACGACGGCTTTGGCCGGGTCCCGGACATCCCAGAAGATGCGTTCGCCGTCGACTCGGAAGGTGCCGGCGGTGATGACGCCCGGCATGTGCGTACCGGCGGTGCGGATTCCTTTGGATTCGCTGATGACGCCGGGATCGGCGGTCGCACCCCGCACGTTGGCCAGCGGGATCTCCAGGCGGCTCTTCAGCGCCCACAGCTTGTCCATGCCTTCGATCTCGACGACCAGCGTCGCGCCGTCGATGCCCACCTGTGCCATGCGTTCCCTCACGTTCCCGATGATTGAATGTGGTGCAGCAGAACGGTTCCCGCGTCCGGTGCCGTACCGCCCGCCCGGGCTCGCAGGCGCAGGCCCAGGATCGTGGCGGTGAGCGCAGGCGCGATCGCCTCCGCCGGAAGCGCTCGGGCGACCGCGGCGTCCACCTCCCGGAGCACTCCCGCGACGAGATCCGCGACCTCCTGATCGGCGGGCGCCCGTTCGACCACCGCCAGGATCAGCAGATCCAGGTCGTCGCGGTCGGACGTCAGCAGCGCCTGGAGTCCGGCCGCCGGGTCGGCGGTCGTACGCAGTTCGGCGAGCACCGGCGAGACCCGTTCGGCCAGGTACCAGCGCAACGCCGCGAGATACAGACCGCGCTTGCTGCCGAACACCTTGTAGAGGCTGTTGCGGTGTACGCCGAGCGTGGTCACCAGGTCGTCGACGGAGACGCCGTCGTAGGCACGACTGGCGAACAGCTCCGCCGCCGCCCGGATCACCTCGGTCTCGTCGAACGCTCTCGGCCGTCCCATGCCCCGACGGTAGCAAGATTAGGAACGATCAGTCAAGAACGACCGTTCCTCAATTGGGGAGAGGGGTGTCGGAAAGCCGATCACCGGGGTATTGCGCGCGGTCAGCGGATGACGTTTGATCACCGGGTGCCCGAGAAGCAGTCCCGGTTCCTGACCTTCTTCACGACGTTGCCCGGTGTGATCACCGCGGTCGCGACGCTCATCGCGGCCGTCGGCGGGCTGCTCGTCGCGATCAACGAGTTCGGCGGCGACAAGCCCGCCAGGGTAACCGCCGAGTCGCCGGACCCTCGACCGTCTGCCGTCGTCACCTCGCCCGCGACGAACCCGTCGACTAGCCAATCATCGAACGAGTCGCCGTCGCCGTCGACGGAGGCGTCGAACGCGGACCCGACGGACCTGAACCTCGACCTCAGCGGAGTCATCGTTCAGAAGACGATGACCGTGAAGCTGGACGACATCGTCTATCTGTCCGACGGCACCACCGGCGGGGCTTGGGCGAACGGCGACTTCAAGCTGATCACCGGCGACACTGGGACCCTCCGGCTCTACGGAGGACGGCCGATCTTGGACGAGTTCGCCCGGATCACCAGTGGCACCGTCAGCAAGCGGTCGTGCTCGTCCCTTTTGGACCATCCGGCCGGCGAATTCCGGGTCAAGTCGTCCGACACGGGTACCTGGGTCTGCATCGTCCGACCGGATGGCTACAACGGCTCCTACGGCGCGATCCACTTCGACCAGGTGGATCTGGTCGAGCGCCGGATCACGATCTCCTACGTCGTCTGGAGCTGAGCGGGCTCAGACGAACCGCCACAGGTGGTCGTTGGTGCCGTTGTCGTCCCAGATGACCACCTGCGCGCCTTGTGCGGTCGACGCTCCGGTCACACCGAGGACCCGGCCGCCGTTCGCGCACTGGATCCGGAAGTAGCCGTTCGCGCCGTACCGCAACCGCCACCGGTGATCCGCGGTGCCGTTGTCCGCCCACTGCATCACCCGGGCGCCGTTCGCGGTGCTCGCGCCCTCGACGCCGAGCACCTTGCCGCTGTTGCCGTTGCGCAGGCGGAGATAACCCCCGGTGTCCACGACCGCGGTCCACAGGTGGTCGGCCGTGCCGCTGTCCGCCCACTGCACGACCAACCCACCGTCCGCAGTGGACATGTTTTGTACGCCGAGGACGAGCCCGCTGCCGAGATTCTGGATGCGCCGCCCGCCGTTGGGGACGAACCGCCACAGGTTGTCCGCGGTGCCGTTGTCCGAATCCTGCACGGCCTGCGCGCCGTTGCCCGTCGAGCCGTTCAGAATGCCCAGTAGCTTCGAGCTGTTCACGTTACGCAGCTTGTGGGTGCCGTCGCCGTTGTCCACGATCGTCCACCGGTGGTCGGCGGTGCCGTTGTCGGTCCACTGCAACACCGTCGCTCCGTCTGCCGTGGACATGTTCTGTACGCCGAGCACTTTGCCGCTGTTGACGTTGCGGAGGCGTACGGCCGAACCGTCGACGATCAGCTCCCAGTTGTGGTCGGCGGTGCCGTTGTCGGTCCACTGCAGAGCGAGCCCGCCGTCGGCCGTCGACATGTTCTGGACCCCGAGCACAAGCCCGCTGGCCGCGTTGACCAGCCGGTATCCGGATCCGGCGGACCCCGTGCTCCAGTAGACGCTGTAGTTGAACCCCTGGGCGTCTTGGAACGGGCCGAGGTTGACGGTGGCGCCATTTGCCGTGGCGGTGAACGCCAGCGAGCTCGTGCTCGTGCGGGTCACCGACGAAGTGGTCAGCGCCGGAAGGGCCGACAACGTAGTGCTGCCGTAGTTCCCGGCCAGCACGGACGGGCCGTAGGTCAGTGCGACCACGTTGGCGTTGTCGTTGGCCGGGCGTACGGTGACCTGCATCGGCAGGCGTACGGTCACCGTGTCGCCCGACGTCCAGTTCCTCGTCAGGACCGCATACGCGCCCGGGGTCACGGAGATGTCCTGGACGGTTCCGTTCACGCTGACCGTCGCGCCCGACGCCCACGCCGGGATGCGTACGCGCAACGACCAGGAGCCGCTGACGCTTCCGGTGACGGTCAGCGTCGTCGTGTCGCCGACCGGATACGTGGTGGTCTGAGTGACCGTGATGCC
This sequence comes from Hamadaea sp., assembly GCF_013362815.1. Taxonomy (GTDB): domain Bacteria; phylum Actinomycetota; class Actinomycetes; order Mycobacteriales; family Micromonosporaceae; genus Hamadaea. Next base: position 25,675 of record NZ_JABFVK010000049.1, read on the forward strand.
GCGCTGCGACCAGGTGAGCACCGACGGGATGAACAGGTTCACGGTCAGGGTGGTGCCGTTGTAGAAGTAGATCGAGTCCATCAGTTTGGTGTTGACCTCGACGCCGGTGCCCTGACAGCACCAGAACGACGCGTAGTCGGTGCTCCACGTGCCACCGCCCCAGGCCGGGCCGACCCCGCGGTGGCCGCCCGGGTTGAGCGGGGTGAAATAGGTGACGTGGCCATGGCTGTCGGCCGGGTTCTGCGCGCCGACGACGTGGTTGAGCAACGCCCGCTCGAAGAAGTCGAAGTACGCCGCCTGATCCGGATACAGCTGCCACACCTCCCGGGTCAGCTTGAGCATGTTGTAGCTGTTGCAGTGCTCGCACGTGTCCTGCGTCAGGTATCCCGCGATGGCGTTCGCGGGCCGGAAGTGCTCGGCCTGGCTGTTGCCGCCGATCACGTAGCTGTGCGCGTTGACCGTCATCGCCCAGGCGTTGACGGCGATGTCGCGATACCGGGTCGTGCCGGTCGCCTTGTACTCGCGGGCGGCCCCGATCCACTTGGGCACCTGGGTGTTCGCGTGCAGGCCGTTGAGCTGGTCGGTGTTGCTCGCCAACGGCGTGAACACGGCGGCATGGTCGAAGCGCTGAGCGGCGGTGAGCCAGCGGGCGTCGCCGGTCTGCTGGTAGAGATCGGCCAGCACCTCGTTCATGCCGCCGAACTCCGTGTTCAGCACCGACTGCATCTGGCTCGAACTCAGCCGCGCGGTACGCGTGTCGACCCACCCCGCCAACGCGAGCAGAACGTCTCGGGCCTGCGTACTGCCGAGGTAGCGCCAGACGTCGAGCAGCCCGGCGAGGGTCTTGTGGATCACGTAGTACGGCACGTTGCCGTTCGACAGCGTCCCCGCTTCGAGGTTGGTGAAATCCGATTCGGGGAAGCCGCACAGGTATCCGGCGGCGAATCCGGCCGCACCGTTGTTCGCCTGGCACTTGGCCAGCTCCGCGACCATGTAGACCGCCTTGTCCCGGCAGGTCGTGTCCCCCTCGACGGCGTACGCCTGCGCCCAGGCGGTCAGGAAGTGGCCCTGGGCATGCGTCCGGAACGGGAACGTCGGCGCATCCCAGCCCCCGTTGGCGGCAGCGCCGTTGGTCGAGAGCTTGTGGTTGGCGCGGAAGTTGTACAGCAACCGGTCGACGTCGACGAACCGCAGGTACGCCAGCGTCCGGTTCTGATTGTCGAGCAGGCGGCCGGCGGTCAGCCGCACCTGACCCAGGTCGAAGGCGTACGCGCCGACACCGATGTCGGACCGCGTCGGTGGGACGACTGCGGCTGCTGCGGTTCCTTCCAGGGCGGGCAGGGCGGCTGCGGCGGCGGTCACTCCGGCGGCCTGCAGCAGACCCCGGCGGCTCAGGGGAAACGAGGGCATGACGGATCCCTTCGTACGACGCGGTCGGCGACGACCGCGGGAGCGGTGAGGTTCCGTTGCGGGGACGGGGCAACGCCGCCCAGTGTTAACGTTCACATCGGTATCCGTCAAGCCCTCGATGACGCGTCAGGCGCGGATGCGCCACAGGGCGAACCCGGCGAGCAGCACGGTGAGCCCGAGGAACACCGCCAGCTCGATCCATTGGAACCGCCAGTAGCGGTCGGCCGGGTGATAGGTGTAGCTGAAGTGGATGTTCTGCGAAACGGTGCAGGCCATGTCCTCCTGCTGATTCGACCCGTGGCACTTCTCGGACTGCGCGGCGGTGTAGGGAGTTCCGTCGGCGTTGTAGAGCTTGCTCGTCGTCGTCAGCGACCACGCCCCGGGCATGGTGTAGCCGTCGATGCGCGCCCCGTCCGGCCCGATGCCCATGAAGTCCGAGCGCGACATCGCCGCCAGGTCCAGCTTCACCGTGGTGGTCACCGGTGTCATGAGGTGCTGGCGTACGGCGATCGGCATGACGACTTGCAGCACGGCGAAGACGGCAAGCGTCACCGCCATGGCGGGCAGCGTACGCCGGACGAGCAGCCCGATCACCGTCCCGAGCAGGAAAGCGAAGGCGGCGTACCCGATGGGTGCGAGATTGCGCGACGCGAACGCCAGCGCGCCGAATCGACCACCGACCAGCTGGTCGTAACGACTGGCGCTCCAGGTCAGCAGCAGGCTGTAGAGGCCGGTGACGGCCATGGCCGCCAGACCGAGGACCGCGAGTTTGACCGCGAGCCAGTGGACCCGGGTGATGCTTTGGTTCCACACCATGCGATCGGTCTTCTCCTCTAGCTCCCGCGTGATCAGCGGCGCGCCCCAGAAGACCCCGATCAGCGCCGGGACCCCGAGCAGCACCGCTCCGGCGAGCGCGACCGGTACACCGTAGGCGTCCTCGAAATCGCGGCGAGCACTCGTGCACATCTCGGGCAGACAGCCGACGATGTCGGTGGAGTACGCGTGCCGCATCTGGTTTCCGAGCACCACGAGGTAGATCGCGAGAACGGCCAGCGCACCCGCCGCGACCGCGGCCTGCGTGCGGAACTGCCGCCAGGTCAACCAGATCATCGGGCCACCTCCAATCCACGCACCGACGCCACCGCCGCGCGAGTCATGTACGCCAAGCCGACGTCTTCGAGGTCGGCGTGCTCGGCGCCGGTAATCGGCACGGAACTGCGGACGATCACGGTGGTCTCCCGGGCGGTGCGTTCGGTGTGAATGACTTCTGCCCCGGCCGGCAACCGATCGGCCTGCTCGGCCTGCTCGCCGGTGAGCCGGTAGTGCTCGGCCAGCACGTCGGGCACGTCCCCGGCGAGCTGAATCCGGCCGCCGGCCAGCACGATGAGGTGGTCGCAGACCCGTTCCAAGTCGCCGAGCAAGTGGGAGGACAGCACGACGCTGACCCCGAGTTCGGCCACGAACTCCAGCAGATCCCGCAGGAAGGCGCTGCGAGCCAGCGGATCGAGCGCGGCCACCGGCTCATCGAGGATCAGCAGCTCGGCCCGTTTGGCGGCGGCCACGGTCAGGGCGAGCTGCGCGCGCTGGCCGCCGGACAGCCGGCCCGCCTTCTGCGCGGGGTCGAGGCCCAGCTGCTCGACGCGCCGCCGGGCCAGCGCCATGTCCCAGCGCCGGTTCAGCCTGCGGCCCAAGGTCAGGTGGTCGGCGACCGACAGCCCCGCGTACACCGGGGCGTCCTGCGCGACGAATCCGACTCTCGCCAGCTGCGCCGCTCCGGCCGCCGGGCGGTCGCCCAGCACGGTGATCGTCCCGCTGGTGGGCGCGATCAGGCCACAGGTCAGCCCCAGCAGCGTGGATTTGCCCGCGCCGTTCGGGCCCACCAGGCCGACGATCCGCCCACTTGGTACGCACAGCGTGCAATCGGTCAGCGCCGCCTTATGGCGGTAGCGCTTGCCGAGATCACGTGTCTCGATGATCGGTGTCATGCCGACCAGTTCTAGTGAGCATGCGGTCACAAGAGCGTCCGCGCCGCTGTGACCGCACTGTGACGGCAGGCCCGTTAACCTCGGCTGATGAGGGTGCTGGTGGTCGAAGACCAGACGGAGCTGGCCGACTCCGTCGCCCGGGTGCTGCGCCGCGAGGGCATGGCGGTCGACGTCGCGTACGACGGGACGGCCGCGCTCGAACGCACCCAAATCGTGGACTACGACGTCGTCGTCCTGGATCGCGACCTGCCCGGAGTGCACGGCGACGACGTATGCCGGGCGCTCGTCGGCCGGGAGGCGCCGAGTCGCGTACTGATGCTGACGGCTTCGAGCACGATCGCCGAACGAGTGGAGGGCCTGGGACTCGGGGCGGACGACTACCTGCCCAAGCCGTTCGCGTACGCCGAACTCGTGGCCCGCATCCGCGCAGTGGGCCGGCGTACCACCCCGGCCGCCCCGCCGATCCTCGTCCACGGCGACCTCCGAGTCGACCCGGGGCAGCGCCTCGCGACCCGGGCGGGTGAGCGCCTTTCGTTGAGCCCCAAGGAGTTCGCCGTCCTCGAATACCTGCTGACCGCCCAGGGCCGGGTCGTCTCCGCCGAAGAACTGCTCGACCGAGTGTGGGACGAGGCCGCCGATCCGTTCACCACCACCGTCAAGGCGACGATCAACCGGTTGCGTACCAAACTCGGCGAGCCGCCGGTCATCGAGACCGTCAACCGTTCCGGCTACCGGCTGTGAAGCCGACCGAGCCGGCTGACGCGCCGCCGCAGCGGCTCCGCCGCCGCTTCACCGCGCTCTACGGCCTGATGTCGGTGCTGTCCGGCGTCATCCTGCTCGCCATCGTCTTCGTCCTGGCCCGGGATCTCCCACCGGCCGACGCGCCCGCCCCGGCCGGTGGCCCGACCGCCGGCACCGAGATCATCGGCGTGCCACCGGCCGCCTTCCTCGACTTCCGATCCGACATCCTGCTCGTCTGCGGCATCGCGCTGGTGATCATGGCCCCGCTGTCGCTCGGCCTCGGCTGGCTGTACGCCGGGCGCATGCTCCGCCCGGTACGCCGGATGGCCGGCCGGCTGCGGCACATCTCCGGCTCCACCGTCCACGAGCGCCTGACCGTCACCGGTCGGCGCGACGAGTTCAAAGACCTCGCAGACACGATCGACGGACTGCTGGCGCGCCTGGAAGCGGCGTTGGACGGGCAGAAACGATTCGTCGCCAACGCCGCCCACGAACTGCGTACGCCGTTGACGGTCGAGCACGCGCTCATCGAGGAACCGCTGATCGACCCCGACGCCACCGTCGAGGCGTACCGGGCGAACTTCGAACGGCTGCTCGCTGTGAACCGCGAGCGTGGCCGATTGCTGGAGGCGCTCCTGACCTTGGCCGACAGCGAGCAGAACGGCAGTCGTCGCGACGAACTCGTCGACCTCGCCGGTCTGGTACGCCAGGCGGTCGACGATCGGACGGCGGCGGCCGAACTCCGAGAACTGCGCGTCAAAGCCTCCGTACGCCCAGCCCGGCTGCACGGCGATCCGGCCTTGCTCGCCCGGCTGGTGGCGAACCTCTTCGACAACGCCCTCCACTACAACGTCCCTGGTGGCGTGATCGAAGTCGGCACCCGGACGGATACCGGCCTCGCCGTGCTCGTCGTCTCGAACACCGGCCCAGTCGTCCCGCCCGACGAGGTGCAGCGCCTGTTCGAGCCGTTCCAGCGGCTGCACCGGGTCGCCGACGACGACCGGCATGGGCTCGGGTTGTCCATCGTGCGAGCCATCATCGCCGCGCACTCCGGGCAGCTCACCGTGACCGCTCGGCCGGACGGCGGGCTCACCGTGGAAATCGCCTTTCCCACCACTTAGCCTCTCGGCTGAGTCGATCACCGTTGAGCGCCTCGGCCCGGCCGGTCACACCGCGTAAGCCGTCCTAGGGTGCTGGGTCAGTGGCCTGATCGTTGCCCGTCACCGCTATCGTGCTGCCCGTGACTGATCAAGGTCCCATCGAGTACGTCGGCCGCAAGAAGCTCCGGCCCCCGAAGCAGCCGAAGCAGCGGCCTGCTCAGCCGTCGGCCCCGGCGGCGGCGGAGGATCAGCGGACCGGCCGTCCACCGAGGAAGTCGTCGCGGTGGGGTTGGCTGCAGGCGCTCCTCGTCTTCGCCGGCATCGTCGCGGCCTTCATCGCGTACGCCTTCCTCGGCAGAATCCTGCGCCCGGCGTACGTGGCCGCCGCTTGCAATCTGTCGGCATGTTCCACCGGCGGCATGGTCGTCGCCGGCTGGCTTGTCATCGCCCTGCCCGCCCTGCTCATCGGCGCGTCGGTGATCGTTGAGTCCCGGGCCACGATCGCCCGGCGGCAGGGTCGCACCGAGCAGGTGCGAGCCGGGCGGACGACTAGACGAGTCCTGCTCGGGCTCACGATCGCCGCCGTGTTGATGGCACTCACCTTCGTCCCCGGCCGCCGACGCAACGACCTGTCCGACCTGGTGAAGGGGCCCGGTGCGGATCAGTTCATCGACGGCTTGATGTGGGGGCTCGCGGGCGTCGGGGCGGCCTTGGCGATGATGGCCCTCCTAGGTGCGATCGGCCGGAAGGCACCGGCGGTTCGACGTCACTATGCCGTCATTTCCGCCGCCCTCGGCACGATGTTGCTCGTCGCCGCCATCCCGGTGGCGGTTTCCAACACCTACTCCACCGCGACGACCGCCGAGGAGATCTTCCCTGTCGTGCTCGAGATGAACGACGACGTCCTCACCCGGACTGCGACGGCGAACCAGCGCGGCTGCGACGGAGTGCTGCCCGACGACTCGTTGCTACACGTCGAGAACTGCATCCTATCGCTGCGGGTGGCGTACCGGACGGATGACAGTGATGCGGTCGCCGACCTTTGGGCGGTGCTCTACACCAGCAACGACGCCGCCCGGGCCGTACGCGCGGCGCTCCCCTCCGCTTCGTCGGACACCCGGATCGCGGTCTACTCGACGACCCAATCCTGGCTGCTCCTGGGCACCGCCGCGCACGCCGACGGCAGCACCATCGCGAAGGCGGATCGGGCCTGGGTGGTCTGGCCGTTGCGGCAGGTGGCGTACCGGTTCATCGGATTCCACAATGGACTGCTCATCGACCCCGACCCGGGCGACGAGGTCCATCCCCGTGGCGTGGCGGGCTGACCCGTCACTGGCTGCCATGATCACCGACGAGTAACCGCAGAACCGGCCGGGCGGCCTCCACCGGATCGGCATCGGGCGGCATGCGCAGCGCGCCGCTGATCCACAAGCTGGCGAAGCCGTGCGCGATCGACCAGGCGGCCAGCGTCGCGTCCCCCGGCCGGGCGGCCGCGCCCGGCACCGCGTTGGAACCCTTGCGCAGCACCTCCGCCGCGCGCGTCTCGGCTGCCCGCAGGGTCTCGTCGTCGGGCCGGTACAGGGCGGGCTGGAACATCACCGAGAAGTGCACCGGATGACCGACGGCGAATCCCACGTATGCGACTCCGGCGGCGAGGAAGTCCGGCTGCGCTTCCTCGAGCGCGTCGGCGAGCAGGCCGAATCCGTCCGCCGCGATCGCCGTCAGGACGCCCGCCTTGTCACCGAAGTGGTACGCCGGAGCCGCGTGCGAGACCCCCGCCCGGCGGGCGAGTTCCCGCAGGCTCCAGCCGTCGAGACCGGACTCCCCGATCGCCTCGACGGCGGCGGAGACGATGGTGCGGCGCAGGTCTCCATGGTGGTATCCGGCCTTGGTCACGGCGTTCCTCCAGTCCAGCCAACTTGCCAATGACAAGATATCGCATACGGACGGGCTTCGGCCATCGCGCTAGCGTCGGCGCTTGAACGGCGTGGGAGCGCCGTCCTCGACGTAGATCTGCCGGAACGTGGCCCAGCTCATGCCGTCGGCCCGGGCCGCCACCGGACGCCCGTCCGCGTCGAAATTGAACGGCCCGCTCTCCACCTCGCCGACGAAGCCGTCCATGAACGCCTCCGCCTCGTCCACCGCCGCCTCGAACTCCTGTTCGGTGGCGTAGTCGGCCGACCGGATGTGGAATGCGAGCTGGAGCTCATCGAATGCCTCGCCCCAGTAATAGTGGTACTGCGTCATGTCTGTAGGACGCGCAGGAGGTCGCTTCCGGTTGCGCCTGCTACAATACCCCCCAGGGGTATACGAACCAGGAGTTGGCACCAGTGGCACATGTCATCGCGATCGACACGCCGAGCCTGGGCGACCGGAGCTATCTCGTCCACGACGGCGACGTGGCCTTCGTCGTCGACCCGCAGCGAGACATCGACCGGATCCTCGACTTGGCGGCGGACGCGGGCGTGCGGATCACGCACGTCTTCGAGACCCACATCCACAACGACTACGTGACCGGCGGCCATGCGCTCGCGCTCGCCACGGGGGCGGCGTACCACGTCAACGCGGCCGACGCGGTGGACTTCGACCGCGTACCGATCACGGACGGTGACCAGATCCGCGTCGGCGATCACCTCAGCGTCGCCGCCATCGCCACGCCCGGCCACACCTTCACCCACCTGTCCTACGCGCTGTCCACGGACGAGCGCGAGATCGCGGTCTTCACCGGCGGCTCGCTGCTCTACGGCTCGGTGGGCCGCCCCGACCTGCTGGGTCCTCAGCACACTCAGGATTTGGTACGCCGACAGCACGCGTCCGCCCACCGGCTGGCCGCCTCATTGCCCGAGTCCGCCGACGTCTACCCCACCCACGGATTCGGCAGCTTCTGCGCGGTTTCGCAGTCGTCGGCGTCGGCCTCCACGCTCGGCATCGAGAAACGCGTCAACCCGGCGCTGTGGCAGAGCGAGGACGAGTTCGTGAACGGCGTCCTCGCCGGACTGGACGCGTGGCCAGCGTACTACGCGCACATGTCGGCGTTGAACACCGCCGGTCCCGCCGCGCCGGACCTGTCCACACCGGAACGCGCCGACGCCGGTCAGCTGCGCCGCCGGATCGCCGACGGCGAATGGGTGGTGGACCTGCGCAACCGCACCGCCTTCGCGGCCGGGCACGTCTTCGGCAGCCTGAACTTCGGGGCCGACGGGAACTTCGCCACCTATCTCGGCTGGCTGATCCCGTGGGGAACCCCGGTGACGCTGCTGGGCGACACCCCGGAACAGGTCGCGAAGGCCCAGCGAGAGCTCGTACGCATCGGCATCGATCGGCCTGTCGCCCACGCCACGGGCGACCCTCGCGACTGGACGGACGAACCGGTCTCCTATCCGCGCGCCACGTTCGCCGATCTCGCCCAGGTCCGCCACCATCGGCCGGTGATCGTCCTCGACGTACGCCGCAACCAGGAATGGATCGAGTCGCACCTGCCCGGCGCCGTCCACATTCCCCTGCATGAGCTGCCGCAGCGGCTCGCAGACGTGCCGCCCGGCGAGGTCTGGGTGCACTGCGCCAGCGGCTACCGGGCCTCGATCGCGGCGTCGCTGCTCCACGCGGCCGGACGGGACGTCGTCCACGTCGACGGCGACTACACCGTCACTCGTTGAGGGGTGAGGCGGCGAACTTCTCGGCGTCGAACCGGTTGTGTCCTTCGAGGAGCTTGCGTCCGATGCGGCGCAGATCGTCGAGGTCATCCCCGTCGAGCAGCGATCCGAAGCACTCCTCCAACGCCGCGTGGTACGCCGGTCGGGTCATCGTGGTCAGCGCCTCGAGCCCGGCCGCCGTGAGGACGGCATCGGTCTGCCGGCGATTCTCGGGCGGCACCTCCCGCGCCACCCAGCCTCGGCGTACCAGCCGGTCCACGAGGCGGGTGACTCCGCTCGGGCTCGTGTTGAGGTAGTCCGCCAGCCGTAGCATGGACATCCGCCGATTCGGCGCGGTGGCCAGCCGGAACAGCGCCCCGTGCTCGGTGAGCGAAGTCTCCGCCTGCCGTTCCATCCGGCTCGTCATCGCCGCTTGGACGATCTCGACCGCCTGCTGGATATGCAGCCAACCACTGAGTACTTCGGGATGCCGGTCGGGCACGTCGATCTCTGGCCAGTTCTCCACACGACGAAGCTTACACTTGACTCGGCAATGTTTTCACTGTCAAACTTTGCTCATGAAAACATTCGCTGTCACCGGGGCCACCGGCACCCAGGGCGGAGCGCTCGCCCACCTTTTGATCGACCGCGGTCACCACGTTCGTGCGTTGACCCGCTCGGTCGACTCCCCTGCCGTGCAAGCACTACGCGCTCGCGGCGCGGAGATCGCGTACGCCGACTTCACAGACGCCGTCTCGCTCGAAATCGCGTTCAAGGGCACCGACTCGGTGTTCCTCATGACGACGCCGTTCGGCACCGACACCGCGACCGAAGTCCGGCAAGGCAGGACGACCGTCGACGCAGCCGCCCGGGCGGGAGTCGAGCACGTCGTGTTCAGTTCCGTCGCGCACGCCGACCGGGAGACCGGCGTACCGCACTTCGACAGCAAGTTCCAGATCGAGCGGCACCTCGTCGCGAGCGGTCTCAGCTGGACGATCCTCGGCCCCGCCAAGTTCATGGACAACTTCGCGACCGGGTACGCCGCCCGCATGCTGGCCGCCGGAGACTTCGCCCTCCCGCTCGCCGCCGACCGATCCATCGCGTTGATCTGCGCCGCGGACATCGCCGGCATGGCAGCGCTCGCCCTGACCGACCCGCAACGCTTGGCAGGCAAACGCATCGACATCGCCGGAGAGGAAACCACGTCGCTGGCGATGGCCGACGCCTTCACCGCTGCGATTGGGCACCAGGTCACATTCCGGTCGACCCCGCCGGAGGAGTCCCGAGCGTGGGGCGACGACCTGTACAAGATGTTCCGCTACTTCGACACCGTCGGGCTCGACGTCGACGCTTCGGGACTGCGCCGTGCGTACCCGGAGGTGGGCTGGCACACCTTCGCGGACTGGCTGGCCACGCGTACCTGGTGACCAGCCGCGCGCCGCATCGGCGTCCAGGCTTCTCACTCTGCCGGGCCGAGGGGTGGGCCGTGCAGTCGCTGCTGGAAGTCTGCCGCAACCTGTGCCAGGCGTACGCCGGCCTCCGGAGCGGTTGGATCGAGCTCGACCCTGCGCCCCTCGTGATAGTCGAACAGCCAGCGGTGACCTCCGTCTTCGGCAGCCGCCTGGTGAATCGCCCGGAGGATCACGGGGCGATAGAGGAGCTGCGCTCGCCAGCCACCGATGTACGCCGCCTTGATATGGGCCACGACTGGACTACGGCGACGATGTGCGTACCCGAGGACGGTCACCGTGTCGTAGCCGGCGAACCCGCCGAGAACGTATAGCTTGGCGCCCGCCGGAAAGATCTTCTGACTGCGCAGGTGCGCCTGCGGGCCGTCAGGATGGTACGGATACGGCAGCAGCGTCCCGACAATGCACCACTCGGCGGCCAGATCATTCATCGCGGTCTGCCCGGCTCGCCAGCCATTCCGACCCGCGCCGGGCCGAGGCACGAGCCAGCCACGCGTCTTGGATGACTTCGGCCAGCTCCGCCCGGGTTATCTCACCGAGCCGGCTCGCCCGGATGAGGACCGATGGATGTCCATTGAAATGCGGTGTCGTGAAGAACGGCGACTTTTCGTCCTGCACCAGCGCCTGCTTGTCCGCCGCCGAACCGACCCAGAAGACGATCACGTCGGCGTACCGCTCGCCGGTGTCGGGATCGAACGCGTCGGGCCTCGGATTGCGGAAGAACACGAACGACTTCCCGCCGACCTGATAGACCGGATTGTCACCGGTGCCGTGCTCCACGGTAACGTGCGGCATGGCCAGCGCCAGCTCGTGCACATCCTCCACCCGCGCGCGGCGGCGTCTGTCACCCATGACCTCAGCGTAGGGTGCAGGCTGCCAGTCCGCGCCGGATTTCGGCCGCGAACCCGGCTCGGTTGACTGTCGACTGTGGATGGGTCAAGGGGTTGATCGTTTGTCGGCATCTTGTGTGCCGGTTGGGTTTTCCCCCGGTTAGCGGTCCGACAGGCGTTCTAACATTGGGTCATGAGCACGGGGGTGTTGGCGCAGGCAGAGGCGGATGTCGCCGAGCTTGCCGCCGGTCCCCTGTGGACGTTGTCCGACGCCGAGATCACCGACGAAGTCCGGCGTACGTTCGCGTTGATGCAACGGTTGTCGGCCCGAATGCTCGCGTTGGTCGGCACCGCTGAGGGCCGGGAGGTTCCGTACACCGCCGGTGCGACGGGTACGGCGAACTGGTTGACGTTTCTGCTGGCGATCCGGCACCGTGACGCCGAACAGTGGGCGAAACTCGCCCGGCAGCTGCCCGCGGTCCCGGCCGCCGAGCAGGCCTTGTCCGACGGTCAGGTCAACGTCGGTCAGGCGCAGGTGATCACCAAGACCGTGCACGACCTGCCGTCGGCTGTCGGTGAGCAGGGCAAGGCCAAAGCCGCCGAAGTACTCACCAAGCTCGCGGCCGAGGAACGGCTGCGGCCAGAGGTGCTGGAAAAGTATCGGTCGCAGATCTTGGAGCTGGTCGCCCCGGAGATCGCCGAGGAACGCCTGCGCAAGGAGCTGGAACGGGCTGAACGATCGGCGCACGACCGACGTGACTTCACCCTGATCCCCTACGGCGAAGGCGAATACCGTATCCGCGGCGTGCTGGATGCGGAGATGGCCGCGATCCTGCGCGCGGCGCTGGATCCGCTGTCGGCACCGCGCCGCCCGGCACCCACCGCTGTGGCAGACCAAACGCTGAGCGGCGACCGCCCGGATCTGCCGGATTTCAGCGGTGGCCAGTCGGACCTCGGCGCACCGTACGGCGGCGACGGCGATCGGTCGGCGTTCGGCGGGTCTGGCCCAGCTCGGGGCGGTGGCCGTGGCGCTGCGCCGGACGTCTTCGGCTCGACCGCCGCAGGAGATTCGGCCTCGGCAGGTTGCCCGGTCACGACTGCTGGCAACCTAAACGGCACGGCCAAGCGGGCGTTGCCGGGTGATCCGGATCTGCGGTCGGCCGGTGCCCGTCGCGCGGATGCGCTGATCGAGTTGTGTGAGCGGATTTTGCACGCCGGGGAGCTGCCGGACAACGGTGGCGAGAAGCCGCATCTGACGATCACTTTGCCGTGGGAGCAGCTGAAAGCCAAGGTCGGCGCGGGACTACTGGACACCGGTGACCTACTCACCCCGGAAACCGTCCGCCGCCTCGCCTGTGACGCGATCATCATCCCCGCCGTCTTGGGCGGCGACGGGCAGGTCCTCGACGTCGGCCGCGCCCGCCGCCTCATCGACGGCCCACTACGACGCGCGCTCGTGTTGCGAGACCGAGGATGCGCGTTCCCCGCATGCGATCGCCCACCCCAGTGGTGCGACGGCCACCACGTCCACTCGTGGGCAGACGGCGGAACCACCTGTCTGACCAACTCTGTCCTACTGTGTGGGTTTCACCATCGCGAAATCCACCACGGACACTGGGAAGTACGCATCAGAACCGACGGCTTCCCCGAGTTCATCCCACCCACCTTCATCGACCCACTACGCCGGCCCGTGCAGAACACCCTGCACAGACGCTGCTGATCCACTGGTGCCATGCCAGCGAGTGACATAGGTGTCGCCGGGAAGGCACTTCCGGGGCAGGCGCCATCTGACGCACTTTGCGTTCACGCCGAGACATCCGTCAACAGCATCACCGAGCGACTTCATCGTGGGCGAGGTCCCCGGTGTACCTTGGTCGCCTGCGGCCGAGGCCGCCGATCACCAATGAGCCCCGACGTGAGCGATGGCGGCACCCGTTCAGCAGCCGGGTGCCGCCACCACGGCTCAGTTGAGGCCGCGCTTTCTCCGGCGTACTAGAGGGCGGGGTCGGTTGCCCAACCGCACCAGCACGAGGCTGGCTCCAGGTAGGGCTCGAGCAAGTCGGTCAGCCCGGGATGGCTGGCCGCCACCGCGCCACCGGACATGATCTTCCGGGTGACTCCGGCGAGGACGTCGGCCACCTGCACCCGGGGCTCGATCCGCGAATCCGTCTGACGGAAGCGCAGGAAAGGTCCCTGGATGGGGCGGCTGATCAGCTCCAGCGGTGGTTCGGCCAAGACCTGTTCCAGTCGCTGAATCCGTTTCTCGGTCAGCGCCGACTGCTCGTCGTGGACGATTGCGATCGGCTGCGTACCGGCGCTCCAATGGAGCACCGTGCGAGCGAGCGCTGGGAGCAGCGGCTCCAGCACCGGCTGCAGGACGTGGTTGTCCAGCAGACGGATGCGAGCGGTGTAGCCGTCGCCTCGCGCGTTTCGCAGCTCGTCGAACAGTTCGCCGATCCAGCCGTCGCCGGCGAGTGGCCGCAGCGCGTCGACCTGATCGAAGAAGGCGTCGACTGGGGCGTGCACCTTCGGGTGGCGGTTCTCCCGTAGTACCAGGTTGATGGCGGCCAAGAAGGCGCGCCACCGTTCTGGGCCGAACACCTCGCGGCCGGTGCGGCACAGTTCGGCGGCTGCGCTCGCCAGCCGTGGGTCGGGGCGTAGACCCAGGCTCACGGTGTCGGCGAAGTCTCCGAGGAAGATGTCGAGCACGCGAAGGATGATGAAACAGGACTTGTGGGTCAAGTGGACCCGGGCCCGGCCGTGGACGGGACCGTCCGGACCGAGGAACGCGGCGAGGCCCGCGCCGTCGGTGTTGCGGATCAGGTGCCCGGCCTTGAACTCGTGCCGATGCCACTCGGAGCGGCCGCGCAGTAGCCGGATGCACTCCTCGGCCGCTTCGATCGGCAGGCGGACGCTCGCGTACGCGATGACGTCCGAGTTGGCGGCGGCGAAATTGCTGCCTTCCCAGCCGGACTCGTCACACGAGATCTCCAGGGCGGGTTCGGCGGATGTCTCTCTGGTCTCCAATGTCTCTCCTGGCACTCCAGCGGATACGTCGACGGGTGATCACAGGCCGACGTAAACGTCCACGGAGCTGCCAGAAGTAGTCATACGGCCATGGTGCCCCGTCGAGCCGGGATACGCCACCGGATATCCGGTGATTTGACATCTGCCTAATTAGGCGGCACTCTAAACAGCATGACCTTCACCGCCGTGATCGGAGCCGGCCCCGTCGGCCTGGCCGCTGCCGCCCAGCTCGCAACCCGAGGACTGGACTTCGTCGTCTTGGAGGCGGGCGACTCCGCCGCGGCGTCCATCGCCGAGTGGTCGCATGTGCGGCTGTTCTCCCCGTGGCGCTTCGACACCGATACCGCAGCAAGGGCGCTGCTCGACAGCACTGGATGGGCTCCGCCGGACCCCGACCGGCTGCCCACCGGCGGCGAGCTGATCGCCGAATACCTCGCTCCGCTCGCCGCCCATCCGGCGATCGCGCCGAATCTGCGGCTCGGCGCGGCCGTCACCGACATCGCGCGTCTGGGCTTCGACAAGGTACGCACCGCCGGCCGGGACGGCTCGCCGTTCGTTCTCCGGCTCGCCGACGGGAGTGAGCTGACCGCCTCGGCGGTGGTCGACGCCTCGGGGACCTGGCGTACGCCGAACCCGTTGGGCGGAAACGGAATCATCGCCCATGGTGAGGCCGGCGCGTACGCCGCCGGACGGATATTCGACGGCATGCCGGACGTGCTCGGCCGACTGCGTACGCAGTTCGCCGGGAAGCCGGTCGCCGTCGTGGGGGCCGGGCACTCCGCCACGGGTACTCTGCTGGCGCTGACCGAACTGGCCGAGACAGCGCCGGGCACTGTCGTGCAGTGGCTGTTGCGCGCGCCCAACCCCGATCGCGCGTACGGGGGCGGCGAGGCGGATGCGCTGCCCGCCCGGGGTGCGATCGGTTCCCGGCTCCGGGCGCTGGTCGCCGCCGGGAAGATCACCGTCCACACCGGATTCCTCCTGACCGAGGTCACCGACCAGGGCATCGTCTCGGCAGACGGGCGCAAGGTCGACGCCGCGGTGATCGTGAACGCCACCGGCGCCCGCCCCGACCACACGGTGGCGACCGAGCTCCGGTTGGATCTGGACCCGATCCTCGGTTCGACGCGGGCGCTGGCTCCGCTGATCGACCCGAACAAGCACTCGTGCGGCACCGTTCCACCGCACGGCGTGGACGAGCTCACTCATCCCGAGCCCGGGTTCTACGTCGTCGGCGCGAAGTCCTACGGGCGGGCACCGACATTCCTCCTCGCGACCGGGTACGAGCAGGCTCGCTCCGTCGTGGCAGCCATCGCCGGGGACTGGGCGGCCGCCCGGGACATCCACCTGGAGTTGCCCGAAACCGGCGTATGCGGTGCCAGGGATGACACCGAGGCGAGCCGGCATCCAAGGGCGCTGCCGTTGGTCGCGGTCGGCGGGACGGCGTCCGGTGGATCCTGCTGCGGCTGAGCGAGCCCGGCTGGCAGCTACGTTCGACATCTGTCAAACTAGAGACGTGTCGAAACAGCTGCTTCCCCTGCTCGAGAAGGCCGATGACGGTCCGTGCTGCGTACCGCTCGTGGCGCAGACCGTCGACGCGACGGACGCCGCCGACCTCGCTCCGGCGTTCAAGGCGCTCGGCGACCCGGTCCGGCTGCAGCTGATGTCGATGATCGCGTCGGCCGACGGCGGCGAGATCTGCGTCTGCGACCTGACTCCGGCGTTCGAGCTGTCCGGGCCGACGATCTCGCACCATCTCAAGACGCTGCGGGAGGCCGGCCTCGTCACCTCCGAGCGCCGGGGAACCTGGGTCTACTACCGCGCCGACCGGGCACGTCTCGGCGCGTTGTCCGCCCTGTTGAACGTCGCCTGAGGAGCCGGCCGGTGCGCAGTGTCCTGTTCGTGTGCGTACACAACGCCGGGCGGTCGCAGATGGCTGCGGGCTTCCTACGTGAGCTCGCCGGTGACGCCGTCGAGGTTCGGTCGGCCGGTTCCGTTCCGGCCGACCAGATCAATCCCGTCGCCGTGCAGGCGATGGCGGAGGTCGGCGTCGACATCACCGATCAGCGGCCCAAGATCCTCACCATGGAGGACGCCGAGGCCTCCGACGTCGTGATCACAATGGGCTGCGGCGACGTCTGCCCGGCCTTCCCCGGCCGGCGCCACGAGGACTGGGAGCTGGCCGACCCGGCCGGGCAGGGCCTCGACGCCGTCCGCGCCATCCGGGACGAGATTCGCGTACGCGTCGAGAGGCTCGTCAGCGAACTGGCAGGAGGACGTGCGTCCACACCGCCGTCTCGGTGAAGCCGAGCTTCGTGTTCACGGCGATCATCGCCGCGTTGGTCGTGTCGTTGCTGGTCGACACGGTGGTCACCTCGGGGCGTTCCTCGGCGAGCAGACGTAGCGACTCGTACTTCACGGCTTGAGCTAGGCCGCGATTCCGGTGCGCCGCAAGCACTGCGGTGTCGTCGACGTGGGCTTGCGTACGCGTGACGCGGAGGTCGGTGAACCCGGCCACGGTTCCGTCGGACGTGACGGCGGCGGAGATTCGCAGCTCGATGCCGCGGTCGGCGGCCGCTCGCTCCACCTCGCGCACGCGTTGCGCCGTCCACACTTCACTGTCGATGTCGGAGTCGCGGGGCGCGTCGTTGATCGCTTCCCGGGCGAGGACGAACGAGTCGAGCAGCTCCTCCGGCGTCGGCCCGATCCACGACCGCAGGTGGTAACCGTCGGGCAGGTCCCGGCGTAGCGTCGGGTCCAGCGGCGGATGCCAGACGCTTCGGCGGCTGCGATTCGACTCGCGCCCGCCCAGTGCGGCGACGAACGCGCGACCGGCGTCGGTCAGCACCGAACCGGCTATGGAACGGCATCCGCTGCTTTCGGCGTATCCCTGGATGTTCGTGATCAACGCGCGGCCGTGACCCTGGCGACGATGCTCTGGTGCGACCACCAGGTCGGAGATCCAGACGGTGCTCGCGGAGTGGATGACCGCCCAGGCGAAGGCGGCGATCTCGCCGGAGGGTCCACGATGGACCCACGCGGCGGGCCGCGCCGACGGCGGGAGATGGCTGAGCTTCGAGCGGTAGTCCGGCTCGGCCGAGATGGCCTCGGCCGGCGCGGCCCGAAGGCGATGACCTGCGTAGAGGCGGTAGATCTGAGCCCAGTCGGCGTCGGTTCCGGCGGTCAGGTCGAAGGGCGACATGGCCGTGGCCGCGCTTCCGGAAGACATGAGGGCAGCGTAAGTTCGGCGGCCCCACTCCGCCATGGATTTGGGCGCGACCGTCTGAAGTAGACGTTGACGGCGCACTGCCGCGACACTAGTCTCCAGAAACTATCGGGCCAATGTCGAGAAAGTTTCCAGGCATTAAACCTAAATTGGACACATCGCCGTGTCCGGCCCGAGATCGAGAAACGCCCATTTCTCGTCTGGAGGCGCAATGTCCTCATCTCCGAACAGAGGGTCCCATTCCACGAACCGAAGGTCCCCTTCCACGAACACAAGCCCGCTCGCGGCCGCACTAGCGGTCGCATTGGTCGCGGCCGGCGCTGCCGCTGCGATCACCCTGCCCGCAGCCGCCGCCACGGCCGCCACGGTCTCTATCGACGCCGGTCACCGGCTGGCCACCGTCCCCACCGAGGCCGTCGGCATGAACGTCGCGGTGTGGGACGGCCGGATGAACGATCCGGAGACAACGCAACTGCTGGCCAACGCCGGGACGAAGCTCGTGCGCTACCCCGGCGGCGGGTACGCGGACGGCTACCACTGGCAGACGCATACCGTCGAGGGTGGCGGTTATGTCGCGCCGAACACCGAGTTCGACAAGTACGTGGCCACCGTGAAGGCGGCCGGAGCACAGCCGATCATCACCGCGAACTACGGCTCGGGCACTCCTCAGGAAGCCGCGGACTGGGTGCGCTACGCCAACGTCACCAAGGGCTACGGCATCAAGTACTGGGAGATCGGCAACGAGCTCTACGGCAACGGCCACTACGGCGCGACGTGGGAGACCGACAATCACGCCGACAAGAGCCCGTCCGCGTACGCGACGAATCTGCTGCAGTTCGTGACCGCAATGAAGGCGGTCGACCCGACGATCAAGATCGGCGCGGTGCTGACCACGCCGGGCGGCTGGCCGGACGGGATCGTCGGACCGGGCGACACGATGGACTGGAACCACACGGTGCTGTCCATCGCCGGGCCGCGGATCGACTACGTCATCGTGCACCACTACCCGTACAGCACCACCGAGGCTGAGCTGCTCGGCAAGCCGCAGGCCGAGATCCCGGCCATGATGAGCACGCTGCATTCGCTGATCACCCAGTACGCCGGTGCTAACGCGCCGAACGTCGGCATCGCGGTGACCGAGGGCAACTCGCAGTACGCCGTCGACACCTCGCCCGCCGGGCTCTACGCCCCCGACACCTACCTGACCTGGCTGGAGAACGGGGCTTTCACGTTCGACTGGTGGAACCTGCGCAACGGCACCGATTGCAGCAAGGTCACCACGATCCAAGGCGCGACCGACTACAACGACGGCGGATTGGTCTCCAGCGGGGCGTCCTGCGAACCGGGGGCCAACACGCCGTTCGCGCCGTACTACGGCATCCAGATGATGACCAAGTTGTTCACCCCGGGCGACGCGCTCGTCTCGGCGACCAGCTCGTCGGCGCTGCTCTCGGCGCACGCGGTCAAACGAGCCAACGGCGACCTGTCGGTCATGCTGATCAACAAGGATCCAAGCAACGACGTGACCGTCGGGTTGTCGTACAACGGGTTCACTGCGGCGGCGGGTAGTCCCACCGTCTATTCGTACCTGAAGAACGCCAGCACCATCGGGTCGGCTTCGGCGGGGACCGCTGGTATGCAGACTGTTCCGGCGTACTCGATCGTCGTGGTGCGGCTGCGGCCCGGTTCGGGGAGCCCAAGTGCCAGCCCGAGCTCGAGTCAGGGCGGCGGCGGGTGCCGCGTGGCGTACGCGAAGTCGAGCGAGTGGCCCGGCGGCCTGGTCGCGAACGTGACGATCACCAACACGGGCGCGACTGCGGTCAACGGCTGGCGGCTCACCTTCACGTTCCCCGGCGACACCCGCGTCGGCAACGCGTGGAACGCCACCGTCACCCAGTCCGGCGCGGCGGTCAGCGCCGTCGACGCCTCCTACAACGCGACGATCCCGCCGGGCGGCACTCAGTCGTTCGGCTTCACCGGCACGTGGACCAGCAACGACGCGAGCCCGGCGAGCTTCAGTCTCAACGGCTCGGTCTGCGCTGCGGGCTGAGCCCGCCCGAACCGCCGGTGGCGGCCCGGCCTGGGTCTGGTCGGGCTGCCACCGGCACCCCACTCCCTCACTCTTCAAAGGCTGGTTTTCCCATGACACCGCGACTCTCAAGGCGCGCCGTGCTCACCGCTGCTGCGGCGGCGGCCGGTTCGCTCGCCACCGGCGGCCTGACCGCCTGCAGCTCGGGCGGCAAGACCAACGGCCCGGGCACCACCGGCGCGGACGAGCTCAAGCGGGTGCTGCCCAAGTACCTGCCCAGCTCCTCGGTCACACCGGACATCCCCAGCGTCACGGGCGCCAACGGCGCCGCGTCCGATCCGGCTTTCCTGAGCTATCCGGTCAATCCCGCTCAGACCGTCGCCGCTCCGCCGGGATCAGGCGGCGTCTATTCAACTCGTACGCCGTTGTGGGGAGCGATTCCGCCATCGAGTGGGAACACCTACTACGACGCGGTCAACTCGGCGTTGGGTGCTACGCTGAACATGCAGCCCGCCGACGGCAACACCTACGTCGACACCCTGCCCGCGCTGTTCGCCGCGAGCAAGCTGCCCGACTGGATCCAGATCCCTACGTGGGCCAATCAGAAGCTCAACCTGGGCAGCGCGGTCGCGCAGTTCGCCGACCTGACCCCGTATCTGTCGGGCGACAACGTCGCGCAGTATCCGAACCTGGCCAACATCCCGTCCGCCGCCTGGCAGGCCGGGGTATGGAACGGCAAGCTCTACGGGCTGCCGTCGTTCTCGTCGCCCAACAGCTTCCCGGGGTACCTGTTCTACCGCAAGGATCTCCTGGCCGCGGCCGGGGTCTCGCCGGAGATCAAGTCCGCCGACGACCTCTTCGCCGCGGGCAAGCAGCTGACCGACGCCGACGCTGGGCGCTGGGCGTTCGACGAACTGTGGCCGTACCTGCTGTTCCCGTACGGCGTGGTCAGCACTTGGAACGCCGATCCGAGCGGCAAGTTGGTGCACCAGTACGAGACCGAGGGCATCATCGAGGCGATCTCGTTCGCCGCCAAGCTCGCCAAGGCCGGATACGTGCATCCGGACGCGCTGGCCGGCAACACCGGAAACGGTCAGCAGCGGTTCTGGAGCGGCAAGGTCGCCATCGGCGGGGGCGGCACCGGCGCGATGGACGGCGACGATCACAAGGGCGGGACCGTTGCCAACCCCGCGTACAGCCGTCAGTTTTTCAAGGTGTTCAGCGCCGTCGGTGGCAAACCGCAGATCCAGCTCGGCGCGGGCGCGGGCTGGTTCAGTTACTTGAACAAGAAGTTGTCGGACAAGCAGATCCGCGAATGCCTGGCGATCGCGAACTTCGTTGCGGCACCCTACGGGTCGAAAGAGTATCTGCTGGTCAACTTCGGCGCGGCCGGGGTCGACCACACGATGACCGACGGCAATCCGGTGCTGACCCAGCAGGGCTCGAAGGACGTCGCGGCCAGCTACCAGTTCCTCGTCAGCGGCCCGCAGGTCTCGCTGGTCAAGAACGGCTACACCCAGGTCGTGCGGGACTACGCCGCCTGGCAGGCTGACGCGGTCAAGTACGCCGTCCGCCCGATGTTCTTCGCGATGAACGTGACCGAGCCCGCCCAGTACGCCTCGATCGGCCAGCAGGTCGAGGACATGATCAAGGACGTCCGAGCCGGGCGGAAGACGATCGACGACTATAAGTCGGCCGTCGCCGCGTGGCGCAAACAGGGCGGCGACGACGTCCGCAAGTTCTACGAGGACATCCGCACGAAGTACGGCACCGGACAGTGAGGGGAACCCGCACGTGAGCTCAACCGCTTGGCCCGACGACGCCTTCGCGAACCCGGTCATCGCCGGGTTCCACCCCGATCCCAGCGTCTGCCGCGTCGGCGACGACTACTACCTGGCCTGTTCGAGCTTCGAGTACTTCCCCGGCGTACCGGTGTTCCACAGCCGCGACCTCGTGCATTGGGAGCAGATCGGCAACGCCCTCGACCGGCCGAGCCAGCTCGTCCTGCCTGCCACCATGCCGTCGTCGGCCGGGGTGTACGCACCGACGCTGCGCCACCACGACGGCCGGTTCTGGCTGATCACGACCAACGTCGGGATCGGCAACCTCATCGTCACCGCCACCGACCCGGCCGGGCCGTGGTCGGAGCCGACGCCGTTGCCGGACGTCGCCGGGATCGATCCCGATCTGGTCTGGGACGAGCAGGGCCGGTGTTTCTGCACCACCGCCGGGGTGTCTCAAGTGGAGCTCGATCCGGTGAGCGGGAAGGTGATCGGCGAACCCCGGCGACTGTGGTCCGGTACGCCGGGCGCCCAAGCCCCGGAGGCGCCGCATCTTTACCGGATCGGCGACTACTGGTACCTGATGATCGCTGAGGGCGGAACCGAGCGCGGTCACGCCGTTTCGATCGCACGGGGACTCTCCCCCGAGGGCCCCTTCGAACCGTGCCCGGCCAATCCGATCCTCACCCATCGGGGCACCCACCGGCCGATCCAGAACACCGGGCACGCCGATCTCGTCGAGGGGCCGGACGGTTCGTGGTGGCTGGTGTTGCTCGGCGTACGCCCCGGCGGCGGCACGCCGGGCTGGCACGTGCTCGGCCGCGAGACCTTCCTCGCCCCGGTGACCTGGGTCGACGGCTGGCCGGTCGTCGGCGAGGTCGCGCCGAGGATGACGGCTCCCGGCTGGGCTCCTGCACCGGTTCCCACCCCGCCGACCCGGGACGACTTCGATGCCGGGGTACTGCATCCGCGCTGGTTGTCGATCCGCTCGCGGCCTTCGGCGTACACGTCGCTGGATGAGGGCCGGCTCACGCTGCGCGCGCGAGGCGACTCGCTGGACCACCCGGAGGTGATGTTCGTCGGCCGCCGTCAGCAGCATTCGTCGTGCACCGCGCGGACCTTGATCGATCCCGCGGACGGCCGGGGCGGCCTGGCCGTACGCCTCGACGAGGCGCACCACTACGAGGTCGAAGTGGGCGACGGACAGGTCAGCGTGATCGCCCGGATCGGCTCCGTACGCTCGGCCGTCGCGACTCGGACGGTGCCGAGCGGTCCGGTGACGCTGCGAGTCGACACGCAGCCGACCGGGTCGGCGGACTGGAGTCCGTGCAACGGCCCGGACGTGCTGCGATTGGGTTTCGAGAACATTGCCGGGGGCTTCGAGGTGCTGGCCGAACTCGACGGTCGCTACCTTTCGACCGAGGTCGCCGGAGGTTTCACCGGCCGGGTGATCGGCATGTACGCCGCGGCCGGCACCGTGCGATTCGACTGGTTCGACTACTCCCCGATCACTGACCCTGTCGAACCAACCGCGTAGCAGTATCCTTTGCGCCGTGTGCAGGTCCGTGACCCGGACCTGCCCGGCGCGGGAAGGAGGCAACGTGTCCGACGCCGAGGATCTCGCCCGGCCGGTGACCATCTCCTACATCGCCGAGTCGGCCGGGGTGTCGATCCCGACCGTCTCCAAGGTCATCAACGGCCGCCGGGGGGTCGCCGCCGACACCCGGGCCCGGGTCGAGGCGGTGATCAGCGAGACCGGCTATCGCAAGCCCGCCACCGGCGCGAACCAGAGCAAGCTCATGGAACTGGTCTTCGACGAGCTGGAACACCAGTGGGGTCTGCAGATCATCCACGGGGTGCAGCGGGTCGCCCGGGAACATCGCATGGGCGTCGTGCTGACCGAGTTCGGGCCGCACCACGGCGCGATCCGGTACTGGATCGACGACGCGGTGGCCCGGCGACCGTCCTGTGTGGTCACAGTTGCTCAATTGTCCGGCGAGCAACGCGGGCAGCTCAAAGCGCAGGGCATCCCGTTCGTGGTCTTCGACCCGAGCAACGAACTGCCCGAGGACGTCCCGTTCGTCGGGGCCACCAACTGGAACGGCGGCCGGACGGCCACCCGGCACCTCATCGAGCTGGGGCATCGGGAGATCGCGATGATCGCCGGGCCGGGCGACCAGCTCTACTGCCGGGCTCGGCTGGACGGCTACCGGGCGGCGTTGGAGACCGCCGGCCGGCTGCTCGTTCCGCGCTTCGTCGTGCACGCCGAGTTGACCCGCGAAGGCGGGTATGCCGCCGCGCAGACCCTGCTGAACCGGCCCGACCGGCCGACCGCCATCTTCGCCAGCAACGACCTGCAGGCCCTCGGCGTGTACCAGGCCGCCCGGGCGGCGGGGTTACGCGTACCGGCGGATCTCAGCGTCGTCGGCTTCGACGACCTGCCGGTGGCTGCGCTGACTGACCCTCCACTCACGACGGTTCACCAGCCGCTGGCCGAGATGGCCGCCGCTGCCACCGAGATGGCGCTCGCCCTGGGGCGCGGGGAACGGATGCCTCAACTCGGGCTGGAGTTGGGGACGACGCTGACCGTACGCGAAAGCACTGCGCCTCCTGCTAGCACATAGCTGGCCCGCTTCACCCGCTTGCCCTCGCGCTTTGTCCGCTTCACCCGCTTGGCCCGCGTGGCCCCGCTTGGTCCGGCGCTTATCCCGGGATATCGCGGCTTTGCGCGCGCTGGAGGCCACGATATCCCCGGATCCGTCGCACGCGCCCCATCCCGGAAGGCGCGCTGCCGTTCCTCTTCCTGATCATTTTCGCGCTCGTGCGGTAGCTCCGTCCGCCAGCGCCGCCTGCTGCGCGGGACTGAGCCGATCCGACCGCGCGACCAGCGCGTACTGCGACTCGGCGGGTGCCACGTCGCCGGTGGACTGAACAGCGAACGGGTCGGCGATCGCGGGCTGCTGCTCGATCGCGTCGAGCGCGGCGACCGCGCGCTTCCGTGGCCAGCCGAGCGCCTTCGCGAGGTCGGCCGCGGTCAGCGGGCGAGCGGCGTACATCAGGGCGGCGAGCACCGTCAACGCGTCGTAGACGACGGGTTCGGCGAGCGTACTGCCGCCCATGTGCTCACTCAGCCGCCCGAAGAACTGCCCCATCTGCTTCAGCCGCGCTCCCGCGGTCGACTCCGCGCCGAAGATCTCTATGCCACGCCGGGTCGCCGTCGCGATCTCGGTGTGCGCGCTCGTGTCGGCCTGCCACGCCCGCAGCCACACGTCGTCGTCGACCGCGTACCGCTCGCGGCGGCCGCCGGCGTCCGGCTGACGAACCACCAGTTGCATCGACTCCAGGTAGGCGATCGCCTTCGACACCGACGCCGGGCTCACTCGCAGGTCGCGGACCAGATCGGCGGAGGTCAGGCCCGCGTCCGCGGTCAGCAGCGCCACGAAAACCCGCGCGGTCATGCGGGGAAGTCCGGTCGCAGCCAGCAAGGCGGCGAAATGCTCCACGAACTCACGCCCCGCAGTACTGCCGCCAGGTGCGGGATCGGCACGTGAAGGCTTGCGACGTCTCGCCCGGTCGCCGGCGGCTTGCTGCGCGTGTTCGGCCAGATAATGCGCTGACCGAGAATCAGCTGGTACGCCGTTGCGAGCGACTTCGCGGCTGATCGTCGAGGTCGGGCGGCCGAGACGGCGGCCGATCTCGGCGTACCCGAGTCCGTCGGCGAGCCAGACGGCGATCTGCCGGCGGTCCTCCGGCGTCAGTCGTCCTCCCGGCATCGGGCGCTCCTCAGCTTGCTCACTGCTTGCGTTCACTCACAGTACAACGCAACGAGGTCGCCCGGGAGTTGCATTCACTCACAATTCTGTTGCAACGATTGGCTTGTAACAGCGTATTTAGTGACTCGATTCGTTGACGCTGCCGAAAACGCAACGTAGCTTTTCCTCATTCGGAAAGATTCACACTCGCCTGGTGAGGTGTTCGCGATGCATGTCATGGCCGTGTCGTCCGTATCGGACAACGCGAAGTTCTGGGGCGGCTTGAAGAAGGCGCATTCGAAGCTGCCCAAGGGAGCCAAGTGGGTCCTGGCGGTCGCGAGTAAGGACGGGGCGAAGGCGGTGAACGTGATCACCCATGACTCCGTCGACGGCGTACGCGAGTTCTTCGACAGCCACGCGGGTGCGTACGCGACGACGGAGTTCTTCGAGGCGGACGCTGCGAACGCGGTCGGGCTCCCACGATGACGCTCGACTTGCCGCAGCTGCGCGCCCGGGTCGCCGACCTGCTCGCGCAGTACGCCGTCCCGAGCGCTGCGATCGGCGTACTGCGGGATGGCGAAATGACCCAGTTCGCGGTCGGAGTGAAGGACGTGACGAACGGCGAACCGGCGACGATCGACACCGTCTACCAGTGCGGGTCGATGACGAAGACCTGGACGGCCTTGGCCTTCCTGCAACTCGTGGACGAGGGCCGGGTGGACCTCGACGAGCCGGTGCGGATCCATCTGCCCGGCTTCGCCGTCGCCGACCCCGAGGTGGCCGCCCGCGTCACCCCACGTCAGCTGCTGAATCACACGAACGGGATCGAGGAGGCGTACGGCGATCCCGGCGAGGACGACGACGTCTACGAGCGCATGGTCGACGGCGTCGCCGACGCGCCGCAGGTCTTCCCGCTGGGCCGGACGCACGGTTACAGCGCTGCTCTCGGGTACGCGATCCTCGCGCGGATTCTGGAGGTGTGCGACGGCAAGCGCTGGGACGACGTCATGCGCCACCGCCTCTTCGACCCGATGGGCCTGACCAGCACCAGCAGCCGCCGTGAGCAGGTGGACCCGGCTCGGGCCGCCACCGGGCATCTGGTGTTGTCCGAGGACTCCGGCGCTGTCGTCACACCGGTGGACTACCTGCCGCGCGCGTTCGGCCCTGGCGGGAACATCACGTCGACGGTCGTCGAAGTGCTCGCGATGGCGCACGTTCTCCTCACCGGTGGGGTCGCGCCGAACGGAACCCGCATCCTCTCGGCAGCCGGCGTACGCGAAATGACGACCTCGCGGGTGCCCGTGCCGGATCCTTACATGTTCGGGCCGGAGTGGGCGCTGGGCCTCATCGTGTGCGACTGGCACGGCCAGACCGTGTACGCCACGGACGGCAGCACGATCGGCCAGAACGCCCGGCTCCGGCTGCTGCCGGACGCGAACACCGCGATCGTGGTGCTGACCAACGGCGGACCCCGGGAAACCTTGTACCGCAAGGTGTTCACCGAGATCCTGACCAATCTCGGGCTGGACGGCGTACCGGACCTGCCCGAGCCGAATCCGGCGCTCGACCTGGACCTCAGCCGGTACGAGGGGGTCTACGAGCGGCCCGGAGCGCGGTTCGAGGTCTCCGCCGAACACGGACGACGGGGCCTGACGATGGTGCTCGATCCCATGCACGCCGAGTTCCTCGGCAAGCCCGACCGCATCCGATACGACCTGCTGCCGATCAGCGAGACGCATTTCCTGATGCCGCCGAGCGACCCGCTGGAAGACACCCAGACGGTCGCGCTCTACGACTTCACCGACGGTCCTACCGGCAGGTCAGCGCGGTATCTCCACACCAACTGCCGAGTGCACCCGCGAGTCGATTGAGGTGTCTCAGCCGGCGACGATCGTGGCGAAGTCGCGGATGACGTCGGTCTCCTCCGAGGTACGCCACACCATCGCCCAGCGCGACGGCGGGGCGTCCGCGATCGGCACGTAGGCGAGTCCGGGCCAGCGGTAATACTCGGCGGCTTCGGCCTGGGTCAGGGCGACCGAGGTGCCGCTGGTGACCGCGCTGAGCACTTCGGAGAAGGTTCTGATCAGCTGTCCGCGGGGAATCGGCCGCCCGCTCGGGGTGAAGAACGGGACGAGGCTGTCTTCCATGTAGCGCGGGATCGGCCCGTTCGGGCCGAGCATGACGCAGTCGGCGAGGTCTTCGAGCTCGATGGTGCTCCGCCCGGCGAGCGGGTGGCTGTCGGACATCATCGCCAGGACCGGGATGGTCCGGACGACCGGGCCGACAGTGAGGTCCGGTTCGTGCACCGGCAGCCACAGCACCGCGATGTCGACCTCGCCGGCGCGCAGCGCGCCGAACGGGTCCGGCGGATGGATCTCCTTGAACAGCAGTTCGACGCCGGGATGGCGGTCGCGGAACGCCTCGATCGGCTCGGCGAGCGTCTGCGCGATCGCCCCCATCGTGCCCAGCGTCAGCGTGCGCCGGGCACCGTTCGCCTTGGCAGTCAGCTCGGCGATGCCCTCGACGAGCTGCTTGTACGGCTGCTGAAGCCGGTCACGCAGTTCCTGCCCGATCGGGGTCAGCCGGACCGCCCGGCTCGTACGCTCGAACAGCGGCGCGCCGATCCGCCGCTCCTGCGCCTTGATCGACTGGCTGACGCGCGCTTGGGAGACGAACAACCGCTCGGCGGTACGGCCGAAATGCAGCTCCTCCGCGAGCGTCAAGAAGATCTCGATGTCGCGTAGCTCCACCCCGGCTCCTGCCTCTTGACCTGCGGTCGAGCTGGAATTCTACGCCGCGTCGAAGGTGCGTTGCCCAGGCGACGGAAAGGCCACCACGACCGTCAATCCACCGTCGGCGTTCGGCTGGACTCGAAGGCCTGCGGAGTGGCCCGCCGTGATGGCCCGGACGATCGCCAGCCCTAGACCGCTGCTTGGGGAAGAGGACGAGTCAAGACGCTGGAACGGCTGCAGGATTCGGGCGACCTCGTCCGCGGGAACGACGGGACCGGAGTTGGCGATGGTGAGGACCGTACGCCCAGCTGCAGCCGAGACGGCGAGGTCGACCCGGCCGTCGTCGACGTTGTGGCGGATCGCGTTGTCGAGCAGATTGCCGATCAAGCTGGCGAGCAGAATCGGGTCGCCCGGCACTACCGCGTGCGGGTGAAGGTCGGCCCGGACGGTCAGCTGCCGGGCCTCCGCCGCCGTCCGGCGTACGCTCAACGCCTCGGTGGCGAGCGCAGCCAGGTCCACCGGCTGGGCGGCGACCGTGGCCTGCTGCCCTCGAGCCAAGGCGAGCAGCGCCGCGACCAGTCGTTCCTGCTGCTCCCCCAACTGGAGCACCTCCTGGCACACCGCACGCAGGGAGGTCACATCGGCGTACGGGTCGGCGAGGGCGACCTGGATCAGCGCACGTTGGACGGTCAACGGAGTACGCAGCTCGTGCGACGCGTCGGCGACGAACCTCCGCTGGGCGGCGTACGCACTGTCCAGCCGCGCGTACAAGCCGGCCAGAGTCGCCGACAGCTCGGCGTACTCCTGGTATCGACCGAGTTGGCCGTGACCTGGCAGGTTGTCCGCGGCCGCTCCCCCGGCGGCGGCGGTCAGCTCGCGCAGCGGCCGGACGGCGCGCCCGGCGAGCGCCCAGCCGATCGGACCGGCCGCGATCGCCACGGCGAGCAGCCCGAGCGTGGCGGCGAGCAGGACGGTTCCCGTGTTGCCGGACGGCCCGGCGACGGGCGGCGCGCCGAATTCCTGAGTGGACCCGCCCGACCACGCCCCGAGACCGACCATGGCCACCGGTCCCGCGCCCAGGACCACCGCAGACATCGCATAGAGCACGGCGAGCCGCGTACGCAGCCGGGGCCGGTCAGGCGTCGACACGGTAGCCGCCTTCCCGGACGGTCGTGATGATCCCGGGTACGCCGAGTTTGGCGCGCAGCCGCCCGAGCGTCGTCTTGACGGTGGTGGTGAACGGATTGGCCGCTTCGTCCCAGACGTGGTCGAGGAGTTCCTCGGCGGACACCACCCGGCCGGGCCGGGCCATCAAGTACGCCAGCAGCGTGAACTCCTTCGCGGTGAGCGTCACCGGCTGCCCCGACCTTGAGACGCTGCGTCGGGCGGGGTCGAGTTCGACGTCGGCGACGCGGAGCACGGGGGGAACCGGGGCGACCGACCGGCGGCCGAGCGCCCGGACGCGGGCGACCAGTTCCGGGAAGTCGAACGGCTTGGTCAGGTAGTCGTCGGCCCCGAGATCGAGCCCGCCGACCCGATCGGCGAGCGTGCCGGCGGCGGTCAGCATCAGCACCCGCACCGGCCAACCGCGTACGCCGACCTGACGGCACACCTCGTCACCGGAGAGGACGGGCAGCCCTCGGTCGAGGACGAGCACGTCGTACGGGGTGATCTCCAACCGGTTCAGCGTTTCGCCGCCGTCGGTGGCAACGTCGACGGCCATGCCCTCGCGACGCAGTCCCGTGGCGATGGTCTCCGCCAGCAGCCGGTGGTCTTCGGCGACGAGTACGCGCATCGGCCCAGCATGACAGCCGTCAGGTGACACGGCGGTGACAGCGTTGAGTGACAGCGTGCGGGTCGGATCGGTGTGACCGGGCTGTCACCGGGTCCGGCGTAGAACTCGGCGGCATGACTCATCCGACTCTCATGCCGCAGACCGAGATTCTGCGGACCGAGGCGCTGGCTAAACGGTATCGACGACGTTGGGCGCTGCACGACTGCACGCTGAGCGTTCCGGAAGGAGCGGTCGTCGGGCTCGTCGGGCCCAACGGCGCGGGCAAGTCCACCCTGTTACAGCTGATCGTGGGGCTGCTGACGCCGACTTCCGGCAGCGTCCGGGTGCTCGGCGGCGTACCGGACGAGGTGATGCGCTCCGGCCGGGTCGGGTTCGTCGCCCAGGACGCTCCCACGTACGCCGGCCTGACCGTCGCCGAGCATCTCGGTCTCGGCGCGGGACTCAACCCGCATCGCTGGGACGCGGCAGCCGCGGCTGAGCGGATCGACCGGCTCGGGTTGCCGCTCAAGCAGCGGGCAGGTGCCCTCTCCGGCGGTCAGCGCGCTCAACTGGCCCTCACGATCGCCCTGGCGAAGAGGCCCGATCTGCTGGTCCTGGACGAACCGGTGGCGAGCCTGGATCCGCTGGCCCGGCGGGCGTTCCTCGACGAGACCGCCGCCGCGGCGACGGCTACCGGGACAGCGGTGGTGCTGTCCACCCATCTCGTCGCCGACCTGGCCCACATCTGCACCCACGTCGTCGTTCTCGCGGGCGGCCGGGTTCGGCTCGCCA
The DNA here is from genome assembly GCF_013362815.1 of Hamadaea sp. Lineage (GTDB taxonomy): Bacteria > Actinomycetota > Actinomycetes > Mycobacteriales > Micromonosporaceae > Hamadaea. The sequence goes on from NZ_JABFVK010000049.1 coordinate 55,955, forward strand.
GCGCGATCGCGGACATCTGCTCCTCCCCCGCCGATCTCGACCGCATCGTCCTGGCCGAACTCGCGGCCGCTCACACTGAGGGAGGGCCCGCATGATCAGGCTCGCTCTCCGCCAGTTCCGGGCGCCGGCGTGGACGGCCGTCGCCGGTCTCGTCGCGTTGGCCGCCGTCCTGCTCGCGACTCGTCCCCAGTTGACGGCTGCGGCCGCTGCCGCGCACCGCGCCTGCGGCGACGACACCAACTGCCCGGCACTTGTCACATTCGTGCACAGCAACTCGCCGTTGAGCACCGCGATCGGTCTCGTCGTCCTCGTAGTGCCCGCGCTCGTCGGGGCGTTCTGGGGCGCGCCCCTGGTCGCCCGCGAATTCGAGGCCGGTACGCACAAACTGGTGTGGACGCAGAGTGTCAGCCGGACTCGGTGGCTGGCGGTGAAACTGGCGGTCGCGGGAACAGCCGCAGTGGTGCTCACCGGGCTGGTGAGCGTACTGGTGACTTGGTGGGCTGAACCGCTCGACGAGGCGGCGGCTGCCGTCTACGCGACGTTCGACCAACGCGACGTCGTACCGATGGCGTACGCGCTGTTCGCGTTCACGGCGGGGATGACGCTCGGTCTGGTGACGCGGCGAACCCTGCCCGCGATGGCGATGGCACTTGGCGGCCTGCTTGCGGTCAGAATCGTTGTGACGCAATGGGTTCGGCCGTTGATCGCCGCGCCCGAGCAGACGACCTTCGCGCTCGATCCGGACCACACCGGGTACGGCTCCGGCGGCAACATCTTGCTGGGCATCCCGAAGGCCGCCCTGCAACCGCCGCCGCCGGACCTGCCCGACGCGTGGATCCGGTCCACCGCCATCGTCGACGGCGCCGGCCGGCCGCTCACCGACGACGTGCTCCACGCCGCCTGCCCGGGCCTCGACCAGGGCGGGGGCGGCGGGCCGGCCGGACCGGTGCCGGCTGACGTCGCCCAGCGCATGCACGACTGCGTCGCCAAGATCGGCGAGACCTACCACCAGGCCGTCTCCTATCAGCCCGGTGATCGCTACTGGATGTTCCAGTGGTGGGAACTCGGCGTGTTCGCCGCACTCTCGGTCTTGCTTTGCGCGTACGCGTTCCGCCGGTTGCACCGCCACGGCGGCTGACCGTCTTTCGCCGGAACGGTCAGCATGCAGGGCAAGGTACCGTCGTGGTGGTGGTACCCACGCAGCGATCGCGAGGGGAAGGGAGCCGGGTGACGGTGCGGAAGCTGACCGGCAGCGTGGAAGTCCTGCGAGCGACGGGCCGCGATCCGTTCGCGCTAGTGCGGTTCTCGGGCGACTGCGTGGCGTATCAGACGAAGGATGCGCTCGTCGTCGCGCGGCCGATCGCGGGCGGCGACGTCGTGATGCCCTGGCATGGCACTCACCAATCCGTGGAACTGCTGGCTCGGCTGACTGACGACGCGGTGATCCAGCCGGTCGTCGTCGAGGTGACGCGGGCGGGCCTGCCGTCGGTGGCGGACCGGCTGCCGCTGGGCGAGGTCACCGAGTGGAGTCTGCTGTGGACGGACACCCCAGACGGATCGCCGGACGGACCGGCGGACGATCACGCCGACGAGCGCATCGTCTCGCTCGGCGACCGCGATCACCCCGAGATCGACGAGATCTTCGACGAGGCGCTCCCCTACACGACCAACCGGCCCGGCGCGGGACGGCGGCAACGCGGCTGGTATGGCATCCGGATCGATGGGCGGCTCGCGGCCGTCGCCGTCGATCGCGAGGAAGCCGGGCTCGGCTACATCGCCGGCGTCGCGGTGCGGCCGGAGCACCAGGGTCAGGGGCTCGGGACGGCGTTGGTGCGTACGCTCACCGGCCGGCTCGTCGCCGAGTTCGGGCGCTGCGCGCTCGGCGTCGTCGACGGGAACCCGCGAGCGCTGGAGTTGTTCCAGCGCCTCGGTTACACCGGCCGGCAGGACCTGGCGTACGCCCGGGTCGTGCCGGCCGGTTCCCGGTAGCCGTCAGGCTGCGGCCGGTTGGGCCACCGGTGGCTCAGCCACTGCCGGGATGACGTCGGCCAGCTGCGGCAGCACGGCGTCGGTGACGGTGATCTGCTTGGGCAGCAAGCCGTTGGCGTACAGGAGGTCGGCGGCGCGCTGCTGTTCGAGAATGAAGTCCTCGCTGACCGGCAGTACGCCGAACGGCCGGTGCCGCAGGGCGTACTCCCACTCGTCGAGGTCGCCGCCACCGTCGGCGGCGAACAGTTCCGCCGCTTCGCGCGGGTTCTCGCGAATCCACGCGTCGGACTCCTGAAGCGCTGCCACGATGACGGTCAATTCGTCGGCCCGCTCGACGGCGAAGTCGCGCCGGGTGAACCACAGCGAGCGGTGGCTGAACAGTCCGTCGGTCGGGATCAGTTCGCGTACGCCGATCTGCTGCTCGACTCGGGTCAGCGACGGGTAGGAGCCGGTCCAAGCGTCGATCTCGCCGTCGAGGAACAACTGCGCGCCGTCGCTGCCGTTGAGGTCCACCGGCGTCACGTCGGACCAGGTGAGGCCGACCTTGTCGAGGGCGAACAACGCCAGGGTCGTCTGCCAGGAGCCGTGGCCGATGCCGATTCGCTTGCCGCGCAACTCTTCCAGCGACGTGATCGGCGAGTCCTCGCGTACCACGAATCTGCTGTTCTCGACGCGCGGCCCGGAGATGCCGACGTAGACGATGTCGTGGCCGTGGGCCTGCGCGGTGATAGGCGGGGTGAAGCCGGTGCCGATGAAGTCGTACGAGCCGTCGAACAAGCCGTCGCCGTGGCTGGTGGGCAGGCCGGCGGTGACGTCGGGACGCGGGCCCGGCGGCAGCGTGCGGATGTCCACCCACTCGACGTCCGGGATCGAGCGCTCGACGATGCCGCGGTGGCGCAGCACCCAGAGCGAGTTGTTGTGCGGGAAGTAGCCGATGCGAAGGGTCATTGCTCGTCCTTTCCAGGGATGGTGATGTCGTGGTCTCGGGCCAGCAGCGGCAAGACGTTCTCGCCGATCCGGTGCGCCTCCTCCAGATGCGGCACGCCCGCGAGGATGAAGGCGTCGACGCCGAGCCCGATCAGCTCGTCGAGCCGCTGAGCGACCTGCTGATAGCTGCCGACGAGGCCGAAGACCGGGCCGCCGCGCAGCAGGTGGAAGCCGCCCCAGACGTTCGGCGCGACTTCGAGGCCGCGGAATCCGGCGCTCGGGTCGCCGGTGAAGCCCCGGCTGCGAGCTGCGCCGACCGAGTCGCCACCGCCTTCGAAGGCGCGCAACGCCGCCGGGCTCAGGTTGGCGAAGCCGCGGCGTATCTCGTCCCAGGCCTCGTCCTCGGTCGGGCGGGCCAGGACGTCGAGGCGTACGGCGAACCGGGGCGTGCGGCCGATCGTCGCGGCGTCCGCCCGGACCTGGGCGAACTTGGCCGCGAGCGCGTCGAACGGCTCCAGCCACGACAGGTAGTAGTCGGCGTGCCGCCCGGCCGCCTCGATCGCGGCGGGCGAAGAGCCCGAGAAGTAGATCTCGGGGAACGGCTGCCCGGCCAGCTCCTTCGGCAGCCCGGCACCCTCGACCCGGTAGAACCGGCCCTCGTAGGAGAAGTCGCCGGCCCACACTCCCTTGAGGACGTCGAGGAACTCCGAGGTCCGCGCGTATCGGTCGTCGTGGTCGACCTTGTCGCCCCACCACAGCTGTGCGGGGCCACCGCCACCCGAGATGACGTTGTAGACGATGCGCCCGCCGGTCGCGGCTTGCAGGCTCGCGGTCAGTCGCGCGGCCTGCACCGGATGAAGAAATCCCGGCTGGTACGCGACCATGAAGCGGTAAGTGCGGCTCTCCTGCGCGAGCGTCGCGGCCAGCGCCCAGGGGTCGTCGGTGCCGGGGAACGACGGCAGCAGCCCGCCGACGAAGCCGGCCGTCTCGGAGGCGCGGACGACGTCGGCCACGTGATCGGCATAGCTATAACCGTCTGGTACGCCATCACGCAGCCCCGGAGCGAGCCGGCCCGGCACGGGAGTGTCGACGAAACCGCCGCGGCTTTGCGTACGCCGTCGCAGGGACGGCTGGTCGCCATGGGTGCCGACCCGCCAATAGATGTCGATGGACATGGGTCACGCTCCTTGAAGGGCGGGCTGCAGGTGCTCGCCGATGCGGTAGGTCTCCTCGATCCGGGGCCGGGCGTCGAGCACCACTGTGGACACCCCCTGCGCGGCGTACGCCCGCAGCAGCTCGGCCGCTTCGGCATAGGTCCCGGCGAAGTCGACCTCGTCTCGCTCGGGCGCGCCGGTCAGCTCGGCGGCGTCCTCGCGCAGCAGCACCGAGAGCTGCACCCCGATCGCGACGGTGCGACCGAGCGCGGCGGCTCGTTCGGTCAGCTCGGCGGCGGCCGCCAGCGTCGGCGGCGTGAACACGTGCAGGTCGCCGTGGTGAGCAGACAGCTCGAGCGCTCCCGGCGAGGCTCCGGTGAGCTGCACCTGGGGGAACGGCATCAGACTCAGCGGCGGGGCGAACCCACCGTCGAGGACGTCGAAGAACCGGCCTTCGAAAGTGAACCCGCCCTTCACGCCACCTGGGCCGGCGGCCTGGCCGCCGCGCCAGACGCCCCGGGCGATCTGGAGGAACTCGGCCGCCCGCAGATACCGATCGGACCCGACGGTGAAGTCGCCGTGCGCCCGGGCGACGGCTGGATCGAGGTCGACTGCGAGCCGCCAGGCCAGCCGCGCTCCTGAGAAGCGTTGCAACGACGCCGAGACCTTGGCCGCGTACACCGGAGTGCTGACGCCGGGGTGGAACTCCGCCGCGAGCGTCAGCCAGCGGGTGTCCCGGAGAGCGGCGGCCGCGACGCTCCAGCTCTCCAGTCCGTCCGCGTCGAACGGCACGACCGCCCCGGTCAGCGTGCCGAGTTCGGCGGCGCGGACGACTTCGCGCAGGTGCCCGAAGCCGTGGCGTACGCCCTCCGGCCGGGTCGGCAGGACGACATGTATGTCCACAGTGGTCACTTCGCGACCTCCCGCTGAGCGGCTTCGAGGATCTCGGGGGCGGCCCAGGCGTACACGTCGACGTCGGCGGCGAGGAAACCGTGCAGGGCGAGGAAACGCTGCTGCCGGTCGAGCAGGTCGAGGCGGTCGGCGTCGAGCGTCGGATGCAGCGTCCGGTGGAACCCCGACCGGTACGCCTTGACGACACCGTCCACACCGGACCGCGTTTCCCGGGCGAGCACCGCCCGCAGCTCGTCGAGGTGCGCGGCGGCCCAGTCGGCGGCCCGCAACGTCTGCACGAGGAACCGCACGACGAGCTCCGGCCGCTCGGCCAGCAGCCGTTCGTGGACGGTGATCGGCCGGGGCGTTCCGTTGTTCACGCGGTACTTCCGATCGGGGTGCTCGTCGAGGTCGACCGCGACCCGCAGACCCAGCCGGGCGGCGTCCTCGGCCTGCTTGGCACCCTTGACGTAGACGGCGTCGATCACACCGTCCGCGACCTCCGGCAGACCCGGCCACAGGCCGCTGCCGGCCCGGTTCCGGCCGATCTCCGTCGAGAGACTCGGCACGGTGACGGGGCGTACGTCGTCGAGGGTCAGCCCGGCGAGCGCGAGCGCGCCGTGGATGCCGTGCACCGCCATCGCCCGGGGGAAGCTCTGCCCCCGGGTCGGTCCCCAGCCGGGGATGGCGACGGTCGCCCCGGCCAGCCCGGCGGCGTCGGTGATCGGCGAGTCGGCCCGGACGAGGATGCTCTGCCACTCGTCGATCCAGGTCAGCCCGATCAGCCGAGTCTCGGCCCCTTCCGCCTTCGCAGCGAGCGCGGGAACGTTGCCGCCCTCGCGGAACAGGCCGAGCAGTTGGTGGTCGTAGTGATGGCGGGCCAGCTCCGGTCCGGCGTCCTGCAGTACGCCGACGTCGAGCCCGGCCGCGCCGAACTCGTCGGCCAGCCAGCCCAGGTTGAGCGCCAGGCCGCTGGCGGTCGGCACCGGGCACCGGGTGTACCAGACTTTATCCACAGTAGATTCGACTGGTTCGAGAACGACTGTCATGAGATGCCTTTCAGTTTCGGGATGCCCAGTTCGGCGAGGAAGTACCGGCGGTACTCGACGAACCGCGGGTCGCTGCGGTCGCGCGTACCAGGGAGGTCGATGAGCCGATCGGCGGCGAGCCGCCCGTCCCGGAGGACCGCGACCCGGTCGGCGAGCCGGACGGCCTCCTCGACGTCGTGCGTGACGAGGACGACGGCCGGCCGATGCCGCGCGACGAGGTCGCCGACCAGGTCCTGCATCTGGAGCCGAGTCAGGGCGTCGAGCGCGGCGAACGGCTCGTCCAGCAGCAGCAGTTGCGGACGGCGTACGAGGGCGCGGGCCAGCGCGACGCGTTGGGCCTCGCCGCCCGACAGCGTCACCGGCCACCGCCGGGCGGCGTCGGGCAAGCCGACCTCGGCCAGCGCCGACCGGCCGACCTCCCGGGCGCTGCGCGGCTGGCCGATCGTGACGTTGGGCAGCACTCGCCGGGCCGGGACGAGCCGCGGCTCCTGGAACACCGTGGTACGCCGCTCGGGCACGAGCACCTCGCCCGAGTCGGGCCGTTCGAGCCCGGCCAGGATGCGCAGCAGCGTCGTCTTGCCGGTGCCGCTCGGTCCCAGCAGCGCCAGGAACTCCCCGGCTTCGAGGTCGAGGCCGATGTCGTCCAGCACCGTCTTCGTGCCGAAGCGCTTGGTGAGCCCGCGAAGCTGGACAGCCGGCGGGCGTACGGGGCTCATCGGGCCTCCTGATGCCGCCGCCAAGGCATGGCCAGCCGCTCCAGTCCGCGTACGCCGAGATCGATCGCGATGCCGAGCACGGCGTACAGGAGGATGCAGAGCACCATGTAGTCGTTGCGGTAGTACTGCTGGGCCAGCGTCACGAGGTAGCCGATCCCGGCGGTCGCACCGACTTGCTCGGCCGCGATCAACCCGACGAGGCTGACGGACAGGCTGATCCGCAACGCCATCAGGATGTTCGGCAACGCGGTCGGCAGGATGACCCCGGCGACCAGGCGTACGCCGGACAACCCGAAGGTGCGCGCCGCCTCGACGAGCTTCCGGTCGACCCCGCGCACCCCGAGATACGTGTACGCATACATCGGGCTGGCGGTGGCGACCGCGATGAGGACGACCTTGAACAGCTCGTCGACGCCGAACCAGGAGATGAACAGCGGCACCAGCGCCAGGAACGGCACGGCTCGCTTCATCTGCATCACGGGGTCGGCGAGGCGCTCCCCGATCGCCGACAGCCCCGTCCACAGCCCGAGCAGCAGCCCGGCCAGTGTTCCGATGAGGACACCGGGAGCGGCCCGGGCGAAGGACGCGAGCAGGTAATCGGCGAGCTGCCCGGTCGCCGCCAGCTCGCGCAGCGCGCGCACGACCGCGCCCGGCCCGGCCAGCACCTCCTCGGAGATCAGACCGCGGCTTGTCGCGTACCACCAAAGGAAGAGGAGAAGCACCGGGACGACGAGCCGGGCTACCAGCGAGACCACCCGCCGAGGCCGCCGCGTGCCCAGAAAGCGCGGCGTGACCAGCGGCGCGGCGGGCGCGGTGAGCGGCGGATCGATGACGGCGGTCATGACAGCAGGAGGAAGACGTCGGCCGGCGCGACGGTGTCCTTGACCACGCCGTAGCGGGCGAACAGCTCCGAGACCGAGGTGACCGCCGCGCCGTCAGCCGTCGTGACCAGGCGCGGGACCTGCGCATAGCGAGCCTTCTCGATCTCCAGCTTGAGCCGGTCGCCGGTGATCGCGGTCGGACCCTGCTGGAGGAAGACGTTCTGGAACTTCTCCGGCTCGTGCTTGGCCTGCTGGGTCAGCTCGCGGAGGACGTCGAGGTAGACCTTGACCGCCTCCGGATGCTGCTGCAGCAACTCCAGCCGCGCGGCCACAATGGACAGATCCTGGTCCGGCAGGTCGCGACCGTGCACCAGGACCCGCGCGCCCTTCGCGACGACCTGCGGGTACGCGTTGACGATGGCCCACCAGGCGTCGACCTTGCCGGTGGCGAACGCGGAGGCCGCCTGATCGAGTCCAAGGTAGACACGTTCCACCTTGTCGACCGGGATGTTCGCCTGCTGCAACGCAAGCAACAGGAGGTATTCACCCCGGCCGCCCTTGTTGACGGCGACCCGCCTGCCGACCAGATCGGCGACCGACTTGATCGGGCTGTCGGCCGGGACGACCAGCCCGTCCGTCTGCGGAGCGGCGGTGTCGGTGACCGGATCGGTGACGGCGAAGACGCGGATGTCGGAGCTGTTGGCCAGATATCCGAGGACCGGCGAGATCGCACCGGCCAGCACGTTCACCGATCCGGCGTGGACGGCGTCGGCCGTGGCGGTGAACGAGGCGTACGAGCCGCCCCATTCGACCTTCGCATTCACCGCCGCCAGCCGCTTCTCCAGAATCCCCTCGCGTTTGGCGTACGCGAGCGGGCCGGCGTTGCCGGGATCCTGCAATTTCAGGACCGCCCCGCCCGAACCGGCGGCGGCGTCCGCTCCCGCGTCGCAGGCGCTGAGCCCGACGGCCGCGGCGGACAAGAGAGCGGTCGTGGCCGCGACGAGCAGCCTTCGGGGTACGCGCATGACGAGGAACTCCTTGACGACAGGTGATCAGGTAATTCCTATCGTTCCCATGGGAATTATGGGAATCAAGCGCGGTCCCAGGGGGCGGGATAACCAGTTTGTGAACGCGGCATCAAGATCCGGCGCCCACGCGTTAAGAAACCGTCAAGATCCGCGTCGCGAAACCAAGGCGGGCCTTCACTAGGGCCGTGTTCGAGGTATTCAAGCGCCTGGTCGTAGGCCGCCCCCTCCGCAGCGACCGGCTCGGCGAGCAGCTGCTCTCCAAGCGGATCGCACTGCCGGTCTTCGCCAGCGACCCCCTCTCCTCCGTCGCGTACGCCACTCAGGAGATCCTGCTCGTCCTGACGCTCGGCGGGTTGGCGTACCTGTATCTGGCGCCGTGGGTGGGGCTGGGGGTCATCGTCCTGCTGGCCGTCGTCGTGCTGTCGTACCGGCAGGTGGTGAAGGCGTACCCGAGCGGCGGCGGCTCGTATGAGGTGGCGAGCACCAACCTCGGGCCGTCGGCCGGGCTCGTCGTGGCGGCCGCGCTGCTCGTCGACTACGTGATGACCGTGGCCGTGTCGGTGGCGGCCGGCGTGGACAACATCATCTCGGCGTTCCCGGCGATGAATCCCTGGCGGGTGCCGGTCAATCTGGTCTTCGTCGCCATCCTCATGGCGATGAACCTGCGCGGCGTGAAGGAATCCGGGCGGATCTTCGCCGTGCCGACCTACATGTTCGTCGTCGGCGTGCTCATCATGATCGTGACCGGCTTCGTCCGGGTCGCCTTCGGGGATGCGCCGGTGGCCGAGAGCGCCGGGTGGAACGTCGTCGCCGAACCCGGGCACGTCGGGCTGTCCGGGTTGGCGCTGCTGTTCCTCGCGCTGCGAGCGTTCTCCTCGGGCTGCACGGCGCTGACCGGAGCCGAGGCGATCTCGAACGGCGTACCGGCGTTCAAGCCACCCAAGGGCGAAAACGCCGCCCGGACGATGGCCGCCATGGGTCTGCTGTCGATCGTCATGTTCGGCGGCATCACGGCGCTGGCCCTGGTGTCGAAGGTGCACTACGTCGAGAACACCTGCGATCTGGTCGGCTACCCGGGCGACTGCGCGAACGAGGCGCAGCGCACCGTCATCGCCCAGCTCGCGTCGGCGGTGTTCGGCGGATCCAGTTCGATCGGCTTCTTCTACATCCAGGCGGCGACCGCGCTGATCCTGATTCTGGCGGCGAACACTGCGTTCAACGGTTTCCCGCTGCTCGGCTCGATCCTCGCCGAGCACCGCTATCTGCCTCGCCAGCTGCATACGCGGGGCGACCGGCTGGCGTACTCGAACGGGATCATCCTGCTGGCCGTCATCGCCGGTGCGCTGATCTACGCGTACAAGGGCTCGGTCACCAGCCTCATCCAGCTCTACATCCTCGGGGTGTTCACCTCGTTCACCCTCTCCCAGACCGGCATGGTGCGGCATTGGAACCGGCTGCTGCGTACCGAGCGTGATCCGGGGCAGCGGCGGCGGATGCACCGCTCGAAGGCGATCAACGCGGTGGGGGCATGCTTCACCGGGTTGGTGCTCGTCATCGTCACGATCACGAAGTTCACGCATGGGGCGTACCTCGTGGTCATCGCGATCCCGGTGCTGTTCACGATGATGCGGGCGATCCGGCGGCACTATGACCGGGTCGCGACGGAGCTGACGCCGGAGCCGGGCGGCATGCTGCTGCCGCCGCGCATCCACGCGGTCGTGCTGGTCTCGCGGCTGCACCGGCCGACGATCCGGGCGCTCGGCTTCGCCCGCGCCACCCGGCCGGACACGCTCACCGCGCTGACCGTCGCGATCACGCCCGATGAGGTACGCAACCTCCAGCAGGAGTGGGACGCCCACGACATCCCCGTGGCGCTGACGATCGTCGACTCCCCCTATCGCGACATCACCGGCTCGGTCCTGAACTTCATCGCGCGCCTGCACGCCGAGCATCCGCAGGATCTGATCTCCATCTACATCCCCGAATACGTCGTCGGTCATTGGTGGGAGCATCTGCTGCACAACCAGTCTGCGCTGCGGCTCAAGGCGCGGTTGCTCTACAAGCGCGGGGTGATGGTCACGAGCGTGCCCTGGCAGCTCGCCTCGACCGGCACGCCCACGCCGGTCCCGGCCGAACTCCCCGCTCCGGCTGGGCATACCGGCTAATTTGGCGATGATGAGCGACGCGCCCGTTCCGGCGGCCCAGGCTCGCCGGGTGCGTACCGGCGCGCTGGTGGGGCTCGTCTGCCTGGCCGCGCTGACCGGCATCCTCTTGCCGCTGCGCGATCACGTCTCGCTGGCCAGCGTCATCCTGCTCTACCTGGTGGCGGTCGTGATCACGGCGATCGCGGGCGGCCTGGCCGTGTCGCTCGCCGCCGCGGTGGCGGCCAACCTGCTGATCAACTTCTTCTTCGTGCCGCCCTACCACACCTTCCGGGTCGCCAGCGGCGACAACGTGATCACCCTCGTCGTGTCGATCTCGGTCGCCATAACCGTCAGCGTCGCGATGGACCTGGCCGCGCGTCAACGCGCGGCCGCTGCGCGTACCGGGGTCGAGGCCGCCCTGCTCGCGCGGATCAGTGCCGAGCCGGCCGCGGCCGGGTCCACGGAGTCTCTTCTCACACGGGTACGCCAGACGCTGCGGATGGATGCCGCTGCTCTCGTGGAGACCGACGAGTCCGGAAAGGACCACGTCGTAGCGCAGTCGGGACGGAGCCTGACCGGTCAGCCGGTGCTCACCGTGCCGGCTGCCGCCGGGCTGAAGCTCGTGGTCGAGGGACCCGAGATCTTCGCGCCCGATCCCCGGTTCCTCGTCCGCATCGCCGCCGCGTCGGCCCGGGTGCTGCAGGCCGAACGGCTGGCCGCCGAAGCAGCCCAGGCCCGCGAGCTCGCCGAGATCGACCGTTTGCGATCAGCCCTGCTGGCGGCGGTCGGCCACGATCTGCGTACGCCGCTGGCCGGGATCAAGGCCGGCGTGTCCAGCCTGCGCGACCCCGACCTCCAGCTCGGCCCAGGTGAGCAGGCCGAACTGCTGGCGACGATCGAGGAGTCCGCCGACCGGATGGCCGACCTCGTCGAGAACCTCCTCGCGATGAGCCGCCTGCAAGCGGGCGCGCTCAGCGTCGACGCCCGCCCGATCGCCCTCGACGAAGTTGTCGCCGCGGCGATGTTGCACCAGCCGGAGCCCGGAGCTTCAGTGACCGTCGACGTCTCCGACGACCTGCCGTTGGCGTACGCCGATCCCGGGCTGCTCGAACGAGTCGTCGCGAACCTCATCGCCAACGCGGTGCACCACTGTCCACCCGGTACGCCGATCCTCGTCACCGCCGCGGCGACTGAAGACACCGTCGAACTTCGCGTCGTCGACCACGGGCCGGGCATCCTCCCCGCCGACCGGGATCGCGTCTTCGCCCCGTTCCAACGGCTGGGCGACCGCACGACGACCGGCGGGCTCGGCCTCGGGCTGGCGATCGCGCGCGGTTTCACCGAAGCCATGGACGGCACGCTGACCGCGTCGGACACCCCGGGTGGCGGTCTCACCGTGACCGTCGGCCTGCCTCGGGCCCAGCCGCCCGCCGTCGGTGGTGGAATCGACCGGTGACCCGAGTCCTGGTCGTCGACGACGATCGACAACTGCTCCGAGCCTTGCGCATCGCGCTGGCCGCCCGGGGGTACGAGGTCGTCCTCGCCCCCGACGGCACGACCGGGCTGGCCGCCGCCCAGCACACGCCGCCGGATCTCATGATCGTCGACCTCGGCCTGCCCGACCTCGACGGAGTCGCCGTAGTGCAGGCGATTCGCGGCTGGTCCAGCGTCCCCATCCTGGTGCTGTCGGCCCGGCTCACCGAACAGTCGAAGATCGACGCGCTCGACGCCGGGGCCGACGACTACGTCACCAAGCCGTTCGGCATGGGTGAACTACTCGCGCGCATCCGCGCGGCGATGCGGCGCACGACCCCGGCGGACACCCCCGCGGTCGTGACGACGGCCGCGTTCTCGGTGGACCTCGCCGCGAAGCGGGCCGTCGACGCCGCGGGTTCCGAAGTCCGGCTGACCCCGACCGAATGGCACCTGCTGGAGATGCTGCTACGCAATCCGGACCGCCTCATCACCCATCAGCAGCTGCTGCAGGAGGTGTGGGGGCCGCGGTACTCCACCGAGACCAACTACCTGCGGGTGCACATGGCCAATCTGCGGCGCAAACTCGAACCGGACCCGAGCCGGCCGCGCTATCTGCGTACCGACCCGGGACTGGGCTACCGCTTCGTCCCCGACTGACGCGTACGCCAGAATCCTCCGCCCACGAGCGCTGCGGCCGCGATCGTGAGCGTGACCCCCGCGATCGTCAGGGCTTGCCGGAACTCCGCCGTCTGGTGAGCGTTCCAGCCCGCGGCCGTGATGTTGCCAGTGAACATCGCCGCGACGATGGTGCCGGCGACCGCGATGCCGATGCCGGAGGGGACCTGGGTGGCGGTGTCGGTGAGGGCCGCGCCGATGGTCGTGCGGTTGTCCGGCAGGCCGCGGAGGACGTTGACCCCGGCGACCACGCCGACCACCCGCAGCCCGGCGGCGACCAGCACCAACGCGACCGCGACCCAGACGTAGCCGAGGTTGCCGAACAGGCCGTAGACGGCGAGCCCGAGCACGACGGCGGCGGCACTGATCCACGCGGCTCGATCGAGGCCGGCCCGCCGGACGAACGGGCCGATGAGCGCACCGCCCGCGATCAGGACGACCACCTGCGGCAACAGGCCGAGGGCCGCGAGCCCGGGCGCCCAGCCCCAGTCGAGTTGCAGCTGGAGGGTCACCAGGTAGCCGAGTCCGGCGATCGCGAGCCCGGCGGCGGCCTTGAACAGCAGCCCACCGGAGACCAGCGGGCGCGCGAGGAGTGCGAGGTCGAGCAGCGGATGGCGAGCCGTTCGCTCGCGGACGACGAAACCGATCGTCGCCAGCAGGGCGGCTGCCGTCACGAGCCACGGCGACCACGAGCCGAGGCCCTCCTCCACGAACAGCGTGGGCGCGATGAGGGCGAACCCGACGGAGGCCGTACCCAGCAGCGCACCGGCGACGTCGATCGGATCGCGATGAAGATCGGCGGCGACGTCGGCGGCGATGCCGAACCGCACCCCGAGGATCGCCAGTACGGCGATGGGCACGTTCACCAGCAGCAACACCTGCCAAGGCGCGACGGCGAGCACGAAACCGCCCACGGTCGGGCCGATCGCGAGCCCGACCAGTCCGACGGTCGAGATGAGCGTGGTCGCGTTCACCCGCAGGCGGTCGTCGTCGAACAGCCGGAAGGCCAGCGCCATCGAGCCGGGAGTAGTCATGGCGGCTGCGACGCCCATCGCGGCGCGTACGGCGATCAGCTGTTCCGCGGTGCTGACGAAGGCGGTGGCGAGGCTGGCGACGCCGAGGAGGGTCAGCCCGGCGAGCATGATCCGGCGACGGCCGAACCGGTCGGCGAGCGCGCCGAAGGCGAGCATCAAGCCGCCGAAGACGACTGCGTACGACCCCGTCACCCATTGCAGAGCGGCGGTCGAGGCGTGCAGGTCGCGGCCGATCGTGGGCAGCGCGACGTTGAGGATGGAGGTGTCCAGCATCTCGAAGAGGAACACCGCCGACAGCCCGGCGAGGGCCATCCAGGCTTCGCGCAGTGATCGATTCATGCTCCCAGTCTAGAACGGTGTTCTGATTTATACGAACGGTGTTCGACATGATGTGGAACACCGTTCGCCCACCCGCTAAACTGCGCATATGGCACCGACTCCGCACGAACGGCGCGCCGCCCGGCACCAGCTCGACACGTCGAACGCGCCCAAGGCCCGCCGTGGGCCGTCCGGCGGCAACAAGCAGCCGATCACGGTCGACGCCGTCGTCGCCACGGCCTTCGACCTCGTGCGGCGTGAGGGGTACGAGGCGCTCACGATGCGGCGGCTAGCCACTGCATTGGAGACCGGGCCCTCGTCGCTCTACGCCCACGTGGTCAACAAGGAGGATCTGGACGAGCTGCTCATCGGGCGGCTGTGCGCGGCGATCGAGTTGCCCGAGCCGGACCCCGCGAACTGGCGGCAGCAGATCGTCGACGTCTGCCGTCAGCTGCGCGATCAGTACCTGAGGTATCCGGGGATCTCGCAGGCGGCCTTCGCCGCCGCTCCGTCCAATCTCGACACATTGCGGGTCGCCGAGGGCATGCTCGCGATCCTGCTCGCCGGGGGCGTCGAGGCGCAGGCGGCGGCCTGGGCGATCGACTCGCTCGTGCTCTACGTCAACGCGTACAGCCTGGAGGTGTCGCTCGCCGAGCGGCGGACCGGCCATCGCCCGGAGGGCTGGGTGGTCGGCCGGGACGAACTGCTACGCCGATTCGCCGCGCTGCCCGACACGTTTCCGCAGACCAAGCGGTACGCCCCGGAGCTCACCGCCGGCACGGTCGACGACCGGTTCACCTTCACCCTCGGGCTGATGATCGACGGGTTGCCGGTCTCCCGGGCCGACCCGTAAACCGGCCGCGATCCGGGTATGGGACGCCCGTGCGACTACGCCGGAGTGACCTTTCCCAACCGGGGATCGAACGCCGTCGGCAGGGCCGGGGATTCTCCTACCGCTACCGAGGCCGGCCGGTCAGCGCCGCCGATCGGCAGCGGATCGAGGCACTCGTGCTGCCACCCGCGTGGACGGACGTCTGGATCAGCCCGGACGAGCGCGGTCACATCCAGGCGACCGGCGTCGACGCCGCCGGGCGTACGCAATATCGCTATCACGATCAGTGGCGGGAACGCCGGGACCGGGCGAAGTTCGCCCACGTCGAGGAGATGGCCCGGGCGTTGCCGAAGCTTCGCCGGGTGGTGAAGCAGGATCTGGCCACCCGGGGACTCAACCGGCGCCGGGTGCTGGCGGCCGGCGTACGGCTGCTCGATCGGGCCGCGCTTCGGGTCGGTGGCGAGGCGTACGCCGTCGACGACCCCGACCTGGGCGACGCGACCTTCGGACTGGCGACGCTGCGACGGGAGCATGTGAGCGTACGCGGGAAGGTGGTCCGGCTCTCGTTCCCGGGGAAGGGCGGCACCGCCACCGAGGTGACGATCGAAGACGCCGAGCTGGCGACCGTCATCCGCTCGTTGCTGCGCCGGCCCGACGACAACCCCGAGTTGCTGGCGTACTTCCACGGCCGCTCGTGGGTGGACGTCCGGAGCAGCGACGTCAACGACTATCTCCGGGACATCAGCGGAATGGACCTCACCGCGAAGGACTTCCGCACCTGGCACGGGACTGTCGCGGCGACGCTGAGCCTGTGCCGGGCCGGGCGCTGCGCTACGGCGTACGCCCGGCGGCGGGCGGTGTCGGCGGCGATGAAGGCTGCGGCGGAGGTGCTGGGCGACACCGCTTCCGTCGCTCGGAAGTCCTATGTCGACCCCCGGATCGTGGACGTCTTCGACTCCGGGAAGCTGCCTTCGGCTCCGGGTGCGGGTGCGGGGTGGCTGCTCGCCGAGAAGACCACCATGGCGGTGCTGGCGGCTGCCTGAGGTGGCCCCGCGGGCGACTCCATGATCAACGGAGCTTTTGTGGGGCTATGACACCGCGAAACTTCCGCTGATCATGGCCGCCGCGACCGCTGCGCCGCATCCGCCGCGACCGCTGCGCCGAGTCACAGGATCGGCTTGCCGCCCGTCACCGGGATGAGCGCACCGGACATGTAACTCGCCTCGTCCGAGGCCAGCAGCACGTACGCCGGAGCCACCTCCGCCGGCTGGCCGGCCCGGCCCAGCGGCGAGTTCTTTCCGAACTTCTCGACGTGGTCGGGCGGCATCGTGGACGGGATCAATGGAGTCCAGATCGGGCCGGGCGCGACCGCGTTGACTCGGATGCCGCGGTCGCCGAGCAACTGGGCCAGCCCCGCCGTGAAGTTCGCGATCGCGCCCTTCGTCGTCGCGTACGGCAAGAGGGTCGGCCGGGGCATGTCGGAGTTGATCGAACTCGTGTTGATGATCGACCCGCCCGCCTTCATGTGCGGCAACGCCGCCTTCACGAGGCGGAACATCGCGGTGATGTTGATGTCGAAGGTCCGCGTCCACTCCTCGTCGGTGATCTCCTCCACCGTCTCGTGCGTCATCTGGTACGCGGCGTTGTTGACGAGGACGTCGATGTGCCCGAAGGCGTCGACCGCCCGTGCGATCAGCTTCTCGCAGTGGGCTCGGTCGGCCAGGTCCCCGGAGACGAGCACGGCCTGCCGACCGGCCTCCTCGACGAGCCTCGCCGTGTCCCGGGCGTCGGAGTCCTCACTCAGGTACGCGATGAGCACATCCGCGCCTTCGCGGGCGTACGCGATGGCCACTGCGCGACCGATCCCGCTGTCGCCGCCGGTGATCACGGCCTTCTTCCCGGCCAGCCGACCGGAGCCCCGATACGACTCCTCGCCGTGATCGGGCTTGATCTGCATGGCGCTCAATGTGCCGGGTGGCTGTTGCGGCGGCTCCCCCGAGAAGTCGGACGGTGGGGCGGGCTTGGTCTCAGACATGCCGAACTCGTACCCGCCGATCGCGCGATCATGCGTCGACCACTCCACCGCCGGCTGCTTCGAGCGCCGGATCAGGGTTCCCGGTCGAATCTTGGCCGGAATACGACCCAGATCCGTGATCCGGCGGCCGTTTCTCCACACCGCGCCGATGAGAACCGCGGGGAGAACCGGCGCGGGGAGAACCGGTTTGAGCCGGTGGTGGCCGGGTAGCGCTGCTCGCATGACCGAGACTCCGCTCCGGGTGGCCTTGATCTCCGAACACGCGAACCCGCTCGCTCCACCCGGCGGGGTCGACGCCGGCGGCCAGAACGTCCACGTCGAGGCCTTGGCGACGGCGCTGGCCCGGCGAGGTCACGATGTCACGGTCTACACCCGCCGCGACGGCCCGCATCTGCCGCTGGAAGTCGACGCGCCGGGCGGCTTCCGGGTCGTGCACGTCCCGGCCGGTCCGCCCGAGCGCATACCCAGGGACGGTCTGCTGCCGTACATGGGCGCGTTCGGGCAGTGGCTCGCGGAGCAGTGGACCACCGGTCCGGCTCCGGACGCTGTGCATACGCACTTCTGGATGAGCGGCGTCGCGGCGCTGGAGGCGGCGAAGGCGTACCGGGGTCGGCCCGTTCCGCTCGTGTCGACCTTCCACGCGCTCGGCACGGTCAAACGGCGGATGCAGGGTGCGGCCGACACGAGTCCGGCCGATCGCATCGTCCTGGAGACGATGGTCGCCCGGAGCGCCGACCGAGTCATCGCGCAGTGCGCCGACGAGGTCGCCGAGCTGCTGCGCATGGGCGTACGCCGAGAGCGCATCGACGTCGTTCCGTCCGGAGTGGACACCGACGTGTTCCACCCGGCCGAGGGCGGTCCGTCGACGCGCCCGGACGGCCGTCCCGCCCGGCTGCTGAGCGTCGGCCGGCTCGTCGAACGCAAGGGGTACGCCGACATCGTGCAAACGCTGCGGACGTTGCCCGACGCGGAGCTCCTCATCGCGGGTGGTCCGGCCGAGGGCGATCTGCGGAGTGACCCGGAGGCTCAACGGCTGGTACGCACCGCCGCCGAATACGGCGTCGGCGACCGGCTGCGGCTGCTCGGAGCGGTCGACCGCTGGCGGATGCCCGCCCTGTATCAGGCGGTGGACGTGGTGATCTGCGCTCCGGCGTACGAGCCGTTCGGGATGACGCCGCTGGAGGCGATGGCCTGCGGTACGCCGGTCGTCGCGTACGCGGTCGGCGGGCTCACCGACTCGGTCATCCACGGCACCACCGGGTTGCTCGTCGAACCGCGGAACGTGGCGCAGCTGTCGGAGTCCATCGGCAGCCTGCTCGACGACGAGTCGCTCCGGTACGCCTACGCCACCGGCGGTCTCCGGCGAGTCCGCGGCCGCTATCCCTGGACGCGGATCGCCGAACAGGTGGAGGTGGTCTACCGCTCGGTCCGGGCTCCGGAACCCGCCGCCGGGCTGCCCTTCCGGCGGTTGGCGGGGGTTCGATGATGATCGCGGCGGGTATAGGGGTTCCGGAATCAGCCCAGCCGCGTACGCGGCCCGGCCGGAACTGGTGAGCACGACGAGCCTGACGACGGTGACCCGACAGGACCTGCGGACCGGGGTCTACGAGCTCCGCCCCACGGGTTCGCTCGACCTGTCAGGGACCGCCGCGCTCCGCCGTTCGGCCCTGAAAGTGCTGCCGGAACAACCCCGGGCCCTGCTGCTCGGCCTCGACGAGATCGACATCCGTGACCCGCTGAACTTGGCGGTGCTGCCCAGCATCGACAAGCGGGTGCGGCTCGACTGCGGCATCCGGCTTCAGTGTTACGCCGATCCGGCGACCGACACAGGCAGGCGCGTCCGGCAGGTCGTCGGCGGGCGGATCGCCCTGCACGACGACCGGCTCTCGGCGCTGGTCGCTGCGGATCAGGAGACCGTGGCGACGCAGCGGGCGTACCGGCATCTGACGCCCGGCGCCGGGGCGGTCCGCGAGGCTCGCGCGATCACCCAGGAATGCTGCCGGCGCTGGGGCATCCCGCAGATCTCCGACGCCGCCCAGCTCATCGTCTCGGAACTGATCACCAACGCCGTCCAGCACGCGCAGACCGAGATTGACCTCATCCTCACCCATCGGGGTCCCAGGCTGCATCTACAGGTACGCGATACCGCGTACGCACCCGCGTTGTTCCCCATCGAACCGGTCAGCAGCCTGATCTACCGCGTCGGGGACGACCGGATCGGTGGCCGGGGCTTGATGCTCGTCGCGATGTTGTCCGCGGCGTGCGGTACCACGGTCGGCGCCGACGCCAAGACTGTGTGGGCTTCGTTGCGCGTACGCCCCGAGGTGTGACGCGGCGTAAGCGTTGGAGAATCGGGCATTGCGTGAGAAAGGCGCTAGAATCGGGGACTAGCCCGATGGAGGCCGATGGTGACGCCGAGCGAGTTCGGGGCTTGGTCCGTCAGTGAGCCGAATGGTGACGTCACCGTGTTTCTGCGCGGTGAGCTCGACCTGTCCACCGCGGCACGGGCGAAAGACGCGTTGCTCGGTGCGGTCAGCCGTGGCGGTGGCCGGCTGACCATCGACGTCTCGCAGCTCTCGTTCATCGACGCAACCGGCGTTCGCGGCCTGATGAGCGCCCGGCTCGCCGCCGAAGCGGCCGGGCAGCCGATGCACGTGACCGGCGCCCACGGAGTCGTCGCGATCGTCCTCGAACTGCTGAACTTCCCCGTGCCCGACCGTCCTTTGGTGCCGGATCAGGGATCCGGGCCGAATCTTGAGGCGTGACCGACCCGAGTCACTGATCCGGCTGCTCCGGTGCCGGTGAGCGCGCCGGGCGCGGCATAGCGGCGAGTACGCCGCAGGAATCGGAAGCCCAGCTGACCGCGTAGGGCGATCAGACCGAGGTCGTCGTCGGCCGTGGCGGTCTGGATCTCGTCGACGTGCGGATGGATCTCGCGCAGTCGCTGGATGAGGGCGGCACTGACCCAGCGGCCCAGCCCGTGCCCTCGATGCGCGGCCAGCACGGCCGGTCCGTATTGAAGCGCGCGACGCTGCCAGGGCGGCCCGACGACGACCGTCGCGTACGCGGCGAGGTCGCCGTCGGCGTCCGCTGCGACCTGAACGGCGTGCCCCAACCGGTTCGGGTCGTCGAGCACGTCCGCGATCGCGGGGGCGTCGAGGATGGCTCCGGACCAGTCGGCCAGGCGATAGCCGGGGTGCTCGTCGTCGACCAGCTCGCTCACCCAGGCCTGATGAACGTCGCAATAGGTCAGCAGGTCATGCCGCCGCAATCCGGCCGGCTGGAAGCCGTGACGCCGATAGAGCGCCTCTTCCGGCGTACCTTCGGTCACGTCGGCGGCCAGAAGCCGACCGGCTGCCTGCTCGCGGACGGCGGCCAGGAGTCGCGATCCGATGCCCCGGTTCCGCCACTCGGCCGCGACGTGGAGGCTGACCTCGGAGGGCGCCTCTCGCGAGGAAGGCGGTTCACGGAAGGGTGGCATGACCAGGCTGGGCCGGAACGGAATGCCCGGGCGCAATCCGGCCACCCCGGCCGCGGACCCGTCTCCCGTCACGGCCTGCCACCGCGAGACGCCGAAGTCGTCCGACGCCGTCACGATGCCGACCAGCCGTTCGCTCATGCGAATCAGGATTCCGCCCGACCCGGCTGCGCAACAACGGGAAAGATCGAATCGCCGGTTAACCCACCGGTTATGAATCGTCGCCCGTCATCCGGCGTACGCGCGCGGGCCCATCGACTCCGCGATCTCCACGAAGGCTCGCGTACGCGGATGCAGGTCGTCGTCACGCCACACGAGCGCCCATTCGGTGACCGGCGCGTCCACCACCGGCAGCAGCACCAGGCCCGGATGCGAGTAGTACCGCGAATAGTGCTGGTTGAGCGGCGACAAGGCTTGGCCGGTCGACACCGCGTGCAGCACCTCGTGGAAGGTGTTGACCACCGGGCCCCGCCGGATCGGCCGCCCGCTGGGCGTCGTGTCCGGCAGCATGCTGCCGATCCAGTCCTCGGAGACATTGGGGCCGGTGTCGATGAACACCCGGTCGGCGAAGTCCTCCAACGACACCGACTCCCGGTCGGCCAGCTCGTGGCCGGCCCACACCGCCAGCAGACGGCCCTCGGTGAGCAGCACCGGGCCCTCGGTCAGACCGGGCTCTCGAATGGGTCGCCACACCAGCGACAAGTCCACCTCGCCGCGGCGCACCTCGCCGAACGGATCGCTGAAGTGGATCTCCCGGACCACCACGTCACAGCGTGGATAGCGGGTGCGGAACGCGTCGAAGACCGGGCTCAACTCGTGGCTGACCGCGCCCATCGTGCCCAGCCGAACCGTTCCCGACACGCCGCGGGCGGTCTCGGTCGCCCGTTCCACACCCCGTTGGATCGCCTGGTAGCCGGCCCGCAGATCCGCGCGCAGCTGCTCGCCGAGCGGGGTCAAGGCGACCGCCCGGCTGGTGCGCTCGAACAGCACTCCGCCGATCCGGCGTTCCTGCGCTTTGATCGACTGACTGACCCGCGCCTGCGTCACATGCAGCCGCTCGGCCGTGCGCCCGAAATGAAGCTCTTCGGCCAGCGTCAGGAAGATTTCGATGTCGCGCAACTCCACGTGGAACCCCAGGTCTGACGGCGGTACAGGCCCGGATCGTAACTTCCCCGGCTCAGCACCGCCCATAAGCCTGGGGTTATCCGGCGTTATCCAGGTTCTCGTTGTTCGCGCGTGCGCGGCTGCCGAAGACTGACTGCCGACCAGGAACAACGCAGCTAGAGGAGTCACTCATGACCGTATTCCTCGCCGACGCACCGGCTCCCGGCGTCGATCTGAGCCTGTTCGGCCAGTTCGCCGGCTCGTGGGAGCTGACCTGCACCGATCACGGCGTCGACGGTTCCACGACCGTCCGCCGGGGCGAGTGGCATTTCGGGTACGCCCTGGCCGGCCGGGCGACCACCGACGTCTGGATCCTGCCCGGCGTCGAGCACCGAGTCAGCGTGCGCTTCCCCAATCCCACCGCCGGTCCCGGCGTCTGGCGGTCGCTCTGGTTCGGCCCGGGGCGTGGCCGGAAACACATGTTCCTCGCCGGTCAGGTGGAGGAGCGGATCGTCCTCGAGGGCGGCGACCTTCGGTGGACGCTGCACGGCATCGAGTCCGACACGTTCTGCGGTCGCAACGAGGTGCGCCGGTCCGACGGGGAATGGCGTACGCGCCAGGAGTTCGAGGTGTGGCGCCGCTAGAGCCAGCCGGACTTGCGGAACAGCCGGTAGAGCCCGTACGCCGAACCGAACATGATCACGAGGATGGCCGGATAGCCGTACTGCCAGCGCAGTTCGGGCATGAAGTCGAAGTTCATGCCGTAGATCCCGGCGATCGCGGTCTGCAACGCGGCGATGCCGGCCCACGCGGCGATCTTGCGCATGTCGTTGTTCTGATCGACCGCGACCTGGGCCAGCCGCGCCTGCAACAGGGACTGCAGCATGTCGTCGAAGGCCGCGATCCGCTCGACGACGCGCTGGAGGGTGTTGTCGATCTGCCGGAAGCGCCGCCGGATCTCCTTGGGCACCTGGCCCGGATCGTCCACGATGGATGCCATCGGCCGCTGGAGCGGCGCGACCGCCCGCTTGAACTCCATCAACTCGCGCTTGAGCTGGTAGATGTGGGCGATGCGGCTGCTCGTCTCCCGGCCGAAGACGTGCGCCTCCAGCGCGTCGACGTCGGCCTCGATCGCCGTCGAAACGTCCAGGTAGTTGTCGACCATGCGCTGGCAGATGGCGTACGCGACGGCCCAGGGTCCGCGGGCCAACAGGTCCGGTTCCCTCTGCAGACTGGTACGCACCCCGCCGAGCGCGCCGGGGGCCCCGTGACGGATGGTGATCACATATCGGGCACCGAGGAAGACGGTGATCGAGCCGCTCTCGACGACCTCCGAGGTCGCAGTGAGCTCCGGGTGCTCGACATAGCTGGTCGTCCGCAGGGCGAAGTAGGTCACCTCGCCGAAGCGCTGGATGGTCGGACGGCTGTGCACGGTCAGCGCATGTTCGACGGCCAGATCGTCCAAGTCGAACACGATCGCGACGTCGGCCATGACCTCCGGAGTGGGCTCGTGCAAGCCGAGCCAGACGAACGCACCGGGGGTGTCCTGGGCGACCGCGTACGCATCCGGATAGGCGCGCGGGCCGCCGTCTCTGGCCCCCTCGACATAGACGGCGCAGTCCACCACGCCCGTCGGCGCCATCGCCCACCTCACTTCGGCCGTAGCGGTCATGCGCACTGTATCGACTGGGCGCATTCTCCGCGTCGGCCGAGTGGAGTCACCTCCGGGGCAGGCCGAACACCTGAGCCTTGTCGATGTACGCGTCGCCGAACGTCCCGATGCCGGGGTTCTGATAGGTCGCCAGCAGCTCCAGCTCGGCCTCCGGCAAGTGACCACGACCGGGGTCGCCGACCAGCACCTGACCGCCTGCGTCGCGTACGCGGCCGAGGTAGGGCAGGACGAGGGCAGCGATCTCGTCGTTGTAGAAGCCGTCCCCGACCAGCACGACCTCAGCCTCCCGGCCGTCGCCGGACAGCAGGTCACCCACGTGCGACGTCACGTCGACGTCGTTGGCCTCGGCGTTGAGGCTGATCGCAGCGCCGGCCAGCGGGTCGATGTCGTTCGCCACGACGGAACGCGCGCCCGCGCGGGCGGCGGCGATCGCGGCCAGCCCCGACCCCGATCCGATGTCGAGCACCGACTTACCGCGTACAACCTCCGGATGATCGAGGATGTAGCGGGCGACGGCCTGGCCCCCCGCCCAAGCCGAGGCCCAGAACGGCGCGGCGAGCCGGGACTTGGTCGCGGCCTCCAGCCGGGCCCAGAACAAGATCGCGTCCTGGGCCAGATAGAGCTGGACCTCGGGGACCATGGCCACCGGCAGGAGAACGAGCTGGTCACCGGCGGCCTCGAACCGGTCGCCGTCCACCAGGCCGCTGAGGAAATGACCGGCCGTCGGCGGGCTCTGCACCCGGACTCGGGTGGAAATGTCGGACACGATGGTTCTCCCAGCTCGATCGGCGACTACGGTGGACGGGTGCGGATTGGTCAAAGTGACATGGCCTTCGTTTCTACGTGGGTCTCAAACTCCGCACCCGAATGGGAGACGGCACATGGCAACGGGAACCGTGAAGTGGTTCAACGCCGACAAGGGGTTCGGTTTCATCCAGCAGGACGACGGTGGCCCCGACGTCTTCGTGCACTACTCAGCCATCGCCAGTGGTGGCTACCGGAGCCTCGATGAGGGCCAGAAGGTCCAGTTCGAGGTCAAGCAAGGACAGAAAGGCCCGCAGGCCGACAACGTAACCGTCGTCTAGTCCTTAAATGCTTCCGGGGCCGAACTGATCCGGCCCCGGAAGCGTATCTCACGGGCAGCCCGGGCCGTCGGCAGACACGAAGGAATCGGGCTGCCCGTACACTGGGCCGCTGACGATCTTGCCTCTGAAGATTCCCCCCTCCAGGAGGTACTCCCCGGTGGTCTCCTCGGTCGCCGCAGCCGCCGTGGCCTTCGTGTTCGCGCTGCTTTGCACTCCCCTGGCCGCCCGCGGCCTGGTCCGGCTCAAGGCCGGTCAGCCGATCCGGGACGTCAACCCGGAGGCGCACCAGGTCAAGCGGGGTACGCCGACCATGGGCGGGCTGGTCTTCATCGTCGGCACCGTGCTCGCGTACGTCGTCGGCCACCTCGTGATGAACGTGCTGCCGGAAGCGCAGATCGTGCCTCCGGGGCCGACCATGACGGGCTTCGTGCTGCTCGGGCTGATGGTGTTCTGCGGCGGCATCGGATTCGTCGACGACTTCCTGAAGGTCACGAAGAAGAACACCGCCGGGTTGAGCGGACGCTGGAAGCTGATTCTGCAGCTCGTCATCGGGGCCGGATTCGGCATCGTGGCGCTGGGTTTCCCGAGCACCGCCGGACTGTCGGTGGGCAGCACCCGGCTGTCGTTCGTACGGGAGATCGACTGGCTGAACGTCGGCAAGGTCGGCGCGGTGCTGGCGTTCATCGCGATCGTCATGGCGGCGACCAATGCGGTGAACCTCACCGACGGGCTCGACGGCCTGGCCACCGGGACGTCGATCGTCGTGCTGATGGCGTACGGGCTCATCTCGTTCTGGCAGTACCAGCACTGGTGCGCCGACCCGGCCGCGAAGGCCGAGTTCTGTTACGTCGCCCGCGACCCGCTGGAGACCGCGCTCGTCGCGGGTGCGGCGGCGGGGGCACTGCTCGGCTTCCTGTGGTGGAACACCTCGCCGGCGCGGATCATCATGGGTGACACCGGCTCGATGGCGCTGGGCGGGCTGATCGCCGGGGAGGCGGTCGCCACCCGGACGGTCCTGTTGCTGCCCATCCTGGCGGCGCTCTTCGTGGTGATCACGATGTCGCGCATCATCCAGTACACCTCGTACAAGACCACCAAGCGGCGGGTCTTCCGGATGTCGCCGCTGCACCACCACTTCGAAATGGTCGGCTGGCACGAAGTCACCATCGTGACCCGCTTCTGGATCATCGCGGGCGCGGGCGTGGTCGCCGGGCTGGGCCTGTTCTACGGCGACTTCCTCGGCCGCCTGCCCTGACGCTCGCGCCGATCCGCGCCTCGCCGCGCTCAGACGCGCGGCTCCGTGACCCCCGAGGGACGAGTCATAGGCGTTGTCTATGACTGTCGTCGGTGAATGACCGCTACCGGCGCGGCTGGCGGAGGCGAAGCCTGAACTGGTGATCGTTCTCACCGAGCCGGCCCGCCACCGGGCTCTGCTGTGGGCGGCCGGACTCGGGCTCGCCACACTTCTGGGCCTCTTCGCTACGGCGGTCGGCACCCTGCTCCCCGTCGTCGGCGCTCCGGTCATCGCAGTGCTCGTCGGAGGACTGCTGAGCCCGTACGCCCGGCGGCGAGCCGAGGCGGTCGAGCCCGGTCTCACCCTCGCCAAAGGCACTCTGTTGCAGCTCTCGGTCGTGCTGCTCGGCGCTCAGCTGTCGATCGCCGAAGTTCTACGCGTAGGCGCGGGATCGCTGCCGGTCATGCTCGGCACCCTCGCGGTATGCCTACTGCTGGCTTGGCAGCTCGGCCGCAAGCTCGGAGTCCCCCGGGATCTGCGTACGCTCATCGGCGTCGGCACGGGGATCTGCGGCGCGTCCGCCATCGCGGCCACCACTCCGGCGATCCGCGCCCGCAGCACCGACGTGGCGTACGCGATCTCGACGATCTTCCTGTTCAACGTGGCGGCCGTGGTCGTCTTCCCGCCGCTCGGGCGGGCCCTCGGACTGAGCGAGCACGCGTTCGGGCTGTTCGCTGGGACCGCGGTCAATGACACGAGTTCCGTGGTGGCCGCCGCTTCGGCCTACGGACCCGACGCCGCTCAGTACGCCGTCGTCGTCAAGCTGGCGCGTACATTGATGATCATCCCCATCGTCCTCGGCCTCACCGCGCTCACTCGCAGGCGCGACGGTCTGCCTTCCGCATCCGGGGCACGGCGGATGTTCTCGCTGATCCCGTGGTTCCTCCCGGCGTTCCTGGCCACCGCCGCGCTACACAGCGCCGGGTTGATTCCGGCTGCCGTCGGGCCCGTCGCCCACCAGGCTGCTCTACTGCTCATCGCGATCGCACTGGCGGCGGTCGGTTTGTCCACGGACGTCGCCGCGCTACGCCGGGCCGGGCCGCGGCCGCTGCTGCTCGGCCTCGTCCTGTGGGTCGCGGTCAGCGGAACCAGTCTGGCCCTCCAATTGCTCGTCGGCGGATGAGCGGCCTCGGCCCGGGCGACTGTGCCACACTGCGGACGATGCCACTGCCGCCCTGGATCAGCGATCTGCCCGCGCTCGATCTGCTCATCTCGGTCGCCGAGACGGGCAGTGTCGGCCGCGCCGCCCAGGTGCACGGCATCACGCAGCCCAGCGCCAGCGCTCGGCTGGCCAAGTTGGAGCGCCGGCTCGGGGTGCCGCTATTGGTGCGTACGCGGCGGGGCAGCCGGCTCACCCCGGCCGGTCAGGCCGTCGTCGCCTGGTCGCAGGCCGTGGTGGACGCCGCGCAGGCCCTGGCCGACGGCGTACTCACGCTCCGGGCCGATCGGCAGGCCCGGCTGCGGGTCTCGGCCAGCCTCACCGTCGCCGAGCACCTCCTGCCAGCGTGGCTGCTGAGCCTCCGCCGGACTCACCCCGGTCTCGACATCTCCGCCGCCGTCGCCAACAGCAACGGCGTCATCGATGCGGTACGCACCGGAGCAGCCGACCTGGGCTTCGTCGAGTCGCCGAACGTCCCGCCCGAGCTGAGTTCCCGGGTCGTGGGCGAGGACCGGCTGGCGCTCGTCGTGGCGGCCGGATATCCGCTGGCCGCCCATGCTTGGCGGCCGTTGCGCCCGACCGATCTCGCCGACCAGCCGCTGCTGCTCCGCGAACCGGGCTCGGGCACTCGCGACACCTTCCTCCAGGCGTTGGAACACGCCCTCGGCTTCGCACCGAAGCTGCCCCATGTGATCAGCCTCGGTTCGACGACGACGATCCTGGCGACCGTACGCGCGGGCGGTGGCATCGGCGTGATCAGCGCTCGGGCGGTCGCCACTGCGGTCGCCTCCGGTGAACTGGTCGAACTGCGACTCGACGACATGCCGCTGACCCGCCCGCTGCACGCTCTCTGGCTGGGGCGTACGCCCACCGCGCTCGCCGGCGAGCTCCTCGCGATCGCCGCGGCGACCCCCGTGCTCCCCGGCGCTGCCGCGAGCAATACGAGCTTCTCCGGCAACGGGTGCTGACTGCCCGCCGACGCCCGCGCCGTCAGCTGACGACGACTCCCCCAGCGATCACGGTCCGGTCGACGGGCCGCTGCGTGATCGCCTCGACGACGCTCTCGGCCGGGAGGAGCAGCAGGTTCGCCCGGCAACCCGGCTCCAGCCCGTAGTCCGGCAGGCCGAGAACGGCGGCACCGCCCTCCGTCGCGAGGCGAGCCGTCCGCTCGATGTCGGCGTCCTGGCGGTAGCCGGAGGTGACCGCCAGCATCAGCGCCTTGTCGAGCAGATCGCCGGTGCCATAAGGACTCCACAGATCGCGTACGCCGTCGTGGCCGAGCCCGACGCGGACGCCCGCCGCCATGAGCCGGGCCAGCGGCAGCTGCGGAGTCGTGCCCGGAACCGTCGTCGTGAGTGCGATGTCGGCCGCCGCCAGCAGTTCGATCAGGGAACCCTGGCGTACGTCGTCCACCGTGCTCAATGCGTAGCAGTGGGCGATAGTCACTCTGCCCGGCAACCCGAACGCCTTCGTACGCTCGGCGATCCGCTCGATCTGCCAGGCGCCGAGCGTTCCCCGGTCGTGCAGATGGATGTCGAGCCCGGCGTTCTTGTCCGCCGCGATCCCGAAGATGGTGTCCAGGTGCCGAATCGGATCGCCGTCGAACCCGGCCGGGTCGAGCCCACCGATCAGATGCGCGCCCGCGTCGATCGCCTCAGCCATGAGCTCAGCGGTACCTGCGCGGGTCAGCAGGCCGCTCTGCGGGAACGCGACGACTTCGACCGTGACCTGCCCGGCGCGGTCGGCCGCAGCGGCCAGCACACCGGCGACCGAGTCCAGCCCGATCGTCGGGTCCACGTCGACATGACTGCGCACATGCAGGACGCCCCGCTCGATGTGACGGTCGAGCAGTGCGCCGGCGCGTTCGCGTACGGGTCCGAGGTCACCGCGGTTGGCCCGCTCGTTGTCGATCAACGCGGCGAGCGTCGCTCCGGCCGAATGCGGGCGATACGGCGTACCCCATGAAGTCTTGTCCAGGTGGGCGTGCGCGTCGACCAGCGCGGGCAGCGCGATGCGGCCACCGCCGGCCACGACCGCGGCTTCCGGTCCGGCTGGGGCCGCGACGAACAGGCCGTCGACGACGTGAAGATCCGTGGCGGGTCCGCCCCACGGCCGCACATCTTTGATCCAGAGCGATGTCATCCCATGATCCTATGGGTACGCCGCACCGCCCGCCGACGAGCGCCGATGGATTGACAGCCGTCACCGCCGCCCGCAGAATGGCCGAAGTCGTTCGCACGTCGCCCGACCGGGAAGGGCGGCCGTTCCTCTGTTGGAGGCGGTCCCATGCCGGTTGCCGGAAAGATGGTCAGGCTTGCGGTTTTGACCCTGCTAGTGTCCGCTTCGGTGGTGAGCATTCAGACTCCGTCGGCGGCAGCGGTGACGACGCCCCCGATGGGATGGGCGTCCTGGAACACCTTCGCGGCGCAGATCAACTACAACGTCATCAAGGCGCAGACCGACGCGCTCGTCGCCAGTGGCCTCAAAGACGCCGGGTACCAGTACGTCAACATCGACGAGGGTTGGTGGCAGGGCACCCGGGACGCGGCCGGGAACATCACCGTCGACACCGGCGAATGGCCCGGCGGGATGAAGGCCATCGCCGATTACATTCACAGCAAGGGCTTGAAGGCCGGCATCTACACCGACGCAGGACGCGACGGCTGCGGCTACTACTACCCCACCGGCCGCCCGGCCGCGCCCGGCTCGGGCAGCGAAGGCCACTACGACCAGGACTTCCTGCAGTTCTCCCAGTGGGGCTTCGACTTCGTCAAGGTCGACTGGTGTGGCGGCGACGCCGAGGGCCTCGACGCCGGCGCCACCTATCAGGCGATCAGCGCCGCCATCGCCCGGGCGACCGCGCAGACCGGGCGCCCGATGGCGTTGTCGGTCTGCAACTGGGGCAAGCAGAGCCCGTGGAACTGGGCGCCGAGCCTGTCGGCGATGTGGCGTACCAGCGGCGACATCATCTATTTCGGCGAGAACGCGTCGATGGATCGGGTGTTCACCAACTTCGACTCCGCTCAGCATCCGTCGGCGCAGAGCCCCGGCCACTACAACGACCCCGACATGCTGATCGTCGGGATGCCCGCGTTCACCGCCGCCCAGAACCGCACGCACATGAGCCTCTGGGCCGTCTCCGGCGCGCCGCTGCTGGCCGGCAACAACCTGGCCACGATGAGCACGACCACCCGCGACATCCTCGCCAACCGCGAGGTGATCGCGATCGACCAGGATCCGCTCGGCCGGCAAGGCGTCAAGGTCGCCGAGGCCACCGCGGGATTGCAGGTCTACAGCAAGACGCTCACCGGTTCCGGCAAGCGCGCGGTCGTCCTGCTGAATCGGAACACTGCGGCCGCCCCGATCACCTTGCGCTTCGCCGACTTGGGCCTCGCCGCGACCGCATCGGTCCGCAACGTCTGGACCGCGACCGACCTCGGCAGCCTGAACACCAGCTACACGGTCACCGTCCCGGCCCGGGAGGCGGTGCTGCTCACCGTCAGCGGCACGGAGGCGCCCGCCACCACCGGGCGGATCGCCGGGCAGCAGTCCGGTCGCTGCGTCGACGTCAACAACTTCAGCACCACCAACGGTACGCAGGCCCAGCTCTGGGACTGCACCGGCGGCGCCAATCAGCGCTGGACCTACACCCCGTCCCGGCAGTTCACCGTGTACGGGACCAAGTGCCTCGACGCGTACGGGCAGGGCACGGCGAACGGGACCAAAGTCGTGATCTGGGATTGCAACGGCCAGTCCAATCAACAGTGGACGGTGAACTCCGACGGCACGATTCGCGGTGTCCAGTCAGGACTGTGTCTCGACGCGTCCGGCGCGGCGACCACGAACGGCACGAAGCTCATTCTGTGGGCCTGCGGCACCGGGACCAACCAACGCTGGGCGTTCCCCTAGACGAGATGCTCCGCGATTCATCCGGCCCGGCAGTCGGCCCTGCCGAATGGCCGATCGAATACTTGGTCGCCGACGCTTGTCGAAATAGCGCGTCAGCCAGGCGGACTAAGATCACCGTCGATGGGCGATGTGCCAACGGCATCTAGTCACATTCCCGCCCTGATTGCCCCATAGCCATTGGACCGCACGGGATTTCCGCCGACCGGCCGACCGACCCCGAGACATTTTCAGGGCTCTGAAAATCGGGTGAATGGGACACCCGCCTTGACGGGTTCTGCGCGTAGTGAGAACGTATGAAACTGCTACGTGCAGA
Source organism: Hamadaea sp. (assembly GCF_013362815.1). Classification (GTDB taxonomy): domain Bacteria; phylum Actinomycetota; class Actinomycetes; order Mycobacteriales; family Micromonosporaceae; genus Hamadaea. The sequence continues at coordinate 87,058 of NZ_JABFVK010000049.1, forward strand.
TCGCTGGTAGCAGAATGCAGCAGTCTGGATGCATCTGGATGCACACGTATGTTCAGCGAGCGTTGGGAGAACGCTATGCCTGAGGGAAACGGCCCGGCCGTTATTAGCCGGAGGCTCAGGCAACAACTGCGCGAACTACGGGAGAATGCCGGACTTTCCCAGCGAGAAGTCGTCGAGCAGTTCGATTGGTCTCTTTCGAAACTCGTGCGAATCGAGAACGGGCCCGTCGGCATCGCCGTTGCGGACCTCATGGTTCTCGCCGAACTCTACGGTGTTTCGCCTGACGCCAAAGACCACCTCCTGCGTCTCTTGCGGCAGACCAGACCGCAGACGAAACCCGAGCGATGGTGGATGGAGTATCGCGACGTCCTCCCGTCTCAGCTGCAGCAGTTCCTGGCCCTGGAGTACGACGCGTCGCAGATCTTCATGTTCCACCACTCGATCGTCCCCGGGCTTCTCCAGACCGATGACTACATCGAAGTCATCTGCCGGGAGACTGCGGTGCAGGAAATGGAGCCCAGCCGAGGGGAAAGACTCAAGGAGGTGCGTCGGCGACGGGCGAAGGAGCTCTTCGCCAAGGCCGCCCTCCCCCAGGTGGTCACGCTCCTGGACGAGGCAGTCCTTCGCCGGCCGGTCGGCGGTCCGGCCGGCATGACGGCGCAGCTCCGGCGACTGGCCCAGCTGACCGAGGACGACAAGATGTCCCTCGGCGTCGTCCCCTTCAGCAGTGACGCATACTTCGGCATGACCGGGGCATTCCACGTCATGGGGTTCTCTGGAGACCTCGACCACGACGTGCTCTATCTCGAGAACGCGCCAGGCTCGGGAAGCCTGCAAGACAAGCCCGACCTGGTCGCGTTCTATCGGCAGCGGTTCGACAAGATGTGGGACGGCGCGGTCAAGGGAACACACGCCATCGCATTCCTCGAAACGATCATCGCGGACTTCGCCCGGTAGCCACTCGCGATCAGGCGAGTTCCCCGGACGTCACCGCGTCGACGAACACCTGCCACTCCAGCCGGGTGAAGACGAGGGCCGGTCCGCCCGGGTCCTTCGAATCCCGCACCGCGACGAAGTCTTCGTGCATCGCTACCTCGACGCACCCCGCGTTCACCGTGTCGCAGCGCGCACTCCGACGCCACGCCACCTGTGACAAGTCGATGGCAGACACCATTCCTCCCCATAAGCACAGAGGCCAGTAGTTTGCGGTCTTGTCCGGCTATGGGGCAGATCGGCCATTCGCCCTCGCCGTATGCACACCGTAGCAGTTCGTTCACAGTGCGCATACAGTCATTCATCTCGCTGCGTATATATGACAGCGTCGCTGCATTTGCTATGAGCAGAATGCGGTAAGTAAAAAGCTTCGGCTGGTTCTGCCTCTTGCCAAAATGCCACTCTCGTCGCATAGTGTTCAGCGGCAGAAGTTCGCAAGGGACGGTGTGGACCCGCCAAATGTCCTAACACCACCGTCTATTGAGAATCGATGACCCGGCCGCTCTGCGTACCGAGCAATCCCGGAGAGCGGCGCGCTACCCGGCGGGCCGATCGCCACAAGCGATCCGGCTCACCTCAGCGTGAACACTTCACGCCCGGGGCCCCTCAACCTCGACAATGGAGTCGAACACATGGCTAAGGGCCAGTTTCGCTTCGCCGTTCCGCCGCCTGAGCCGCCATACATCGCCGCGACGATGATCGTCTTCGCGATCATCAACTCGCCCGGAACCGTCCTTGAGCGCGCGGTGCTCATCGTCGCCGCCACTCCCGTGATGGCGATCATGATTCGCGAGTCCCGCTGATCCATGAACGGGCTGACGCGGGACGTGCTGCGTCAGCCCTCACCGATCGCGCAGGCCCGCCCTGGTTAGGGGGTCACTAAGGGTATTCGGCCGGTGTACCGCCGATTATGTTCGCCTGGAACGGCCAGTCAGCAGTCGAGCGACGGAGGTCGTGCGATGACAGATCCTGCGAACATCATCGACGCGGTGCTGGAGGGCGGCCCGGTCGCCCTGCCGGCCGAGCTCCGCAGTCACCGCGTCTCGTGGGCGGAGAACAAGATCAAGGTATGCCACGGCGGCGGATACGAGCACTTCGAGCGAGATCCCGAGGGGACCGCCGAGGATACTCCCGTGATCTTCCGCTGGACCGGCCGCACCCGGATCGCGGAGTAGCGGAGCAGGTGCCGTGATGCGTACGCAGCAGCCGAAACCCGGACCACAGCTCACCGTGAGCGACGTCGCTCCGCTCATCGCGTTCTACGTCGACGTGTTCGACGCCGTCTCGACGGAGCGGGAGTGCCTGCTCGACGGGCGCGTCCTGCAGGCGGAGATGATCGTGGGCGGATACCACCTCACGGCGGTCGAGTGGTACGACGACCCCGCGATCGAAGGCGGCGACGGCCCGGCCGTGCTGACCGTCGCGCCGGACGACCCGCAACTGCTGATCGACCGCGCGCTCGCTGCCGGAGCGAAGCTCGAACCATCCCTCGACGGAGCAACCGGCGTGATGTTCCGGGATCCGGCGGGTCAGCGGTGGGCGGTCACCGGGGCGATTCTTCCTCAGTAGTGCACAACCATGCCGGGCCACCGCATTCGGTCGCCCGGCATCGTCCTGTCAGCGCTTGCGTACCAGGGTGACGCCGTCGGCGAACGGCAGCATCGCCAGATCCACCCGCGAGTCGCCGTGCATCGTCTCGTTGAGCCGGGCCACGGCCGTCGCATCGGCGTCGCCGGGTTCGGGGCTGAGGACGCGCCCGAAGAACAGCGTGTTGTCGACGACCATCAGGCCACCCGGGCGCAACAGTACGAGGCACTTCTCGTAGTACTCGGGGTAGTTGGCCTTGTCCGCATCGATGAACACCAGGTCGACGCTTGCGGAGCCGTTTTCGGCCTCGAGCTTGTCGAGCGTCTCCGCCGCCGGGCCGATGCGGAGGTCGATCCGATCGGCCACGCCGGACTGCTCCCAATACGGGATGCCGAGCGCCGGCCAGCGATTGGTGATGTCGCACGTGATGAGGCGACCGTCGGCGGGCAGTGCCCGCGCCATCCACAGCGCGCTGTAACCGGTGTAGGTGCCCAATTCGAGGACCGTACGCGCTCCGCACAGCCCGACGAGGAGCGCCAGCAGCTGGCCCTCTTCGGCCATCACCTGCATCGTCGTGCCACCGGGCAGCCCGGCCGTCTCGTCGCGGAGTGCTCGCAGGATGTCGTCTTCGCGCAGGGAGTGCTCCCGCACGTACGCGAGCAGGGCCGGAGAGCCCTCAAGCTGGCTGGCCATGCATACCCCTCAAGTCGGGTGCGTTGAGACGGACGGTCGAGGAGGCGTCGTGCATCACGGGAACGAGATGCAGACGCTCCACATCAGACGGATCTGGCGGCGGCAGTATGCCGAGGCAGTCACAGGTATCCGTGGTGTACCCGGCGAATCGGTACGCCACTTCCATCATCCGATTGCGCTCGTTGCGCCGGAAGTCGGCGGCCAAGTGGGCGTCGGCTCGCGCCGCCTGATCGGCGATCCAGTTCAGAATCAGCGTGCCGGCGCCGAGCGACACCACTCGGCACGACGTCGCGAGAAGTTTGAGGTTCCACACGTGCTCGTGCAGTTCCAGCAGCATCACGCCGACCGCGCCGTACGGGCCGAAACGATCGGACATCGTGACGGTCAGCACCCGATGACGCGGATCCTTCACGAGCGACGCCAGCATCTCGTGTGAGTAATGCACTCCGGTCGCGTTCATCTGACTAGTCCGCAGGGTCAACTCCTCGACCCGCAACAGCTCCTCGTCACCGGCCGGAGCGATGGTCGCCACGAGTTCCAGCGAGCGGAGGAACCGCTCGTCCGGCCCGGCGAACGTCTCCCGCTCGGCGTCGCGCCGCAGACCGGCCTGATACATCTCCCGACGCCGCCGGGAATCCTGGGTGACCACCGCGGGCGAGAACTCGGGCAGCCCGGCGAGCTCGGGCAGTTGCTCGGCGGCGTAACAGCGTACCTTCGGCAGGTGGAACTCGACCTCGGCGCGTTCGGCCGGCTGGTCGTCGACGAAGGCGATGGTGTCCTCGGCGAACTGCAGGCGCTCGGCGATGTCGCGTACGGCGGCGGACTTGGGTCCCCAGCCGATGGCCGGGTGGACGAAGTACTCCGCGACGCCGAGCTTCTCCAGCCGCTCCCAGGCGTCCGCGAAGTCGTTCTTGCTGCAGACCGATTGCAGGATTCCCCGTGCATCCAAAGTGGAGAGTAGCGTACGCGTCTCCTCGCTGAGCTGGACGTCGTCGCCCTCCAGCAGGACCCCTTGCCAGAGCGTGTTGTCCAGGTCCCACACCAGGCACTTGACCGTCTTCGTCGGCTCGGCCACGAGCTGTCTCCCCGTCATCCGTGTGCGGCTACGGCGTGCTGGGCCAGCAGCAGCTGGCAGATCTCGGTGCTGCCCTCGATGATCTCCATCATCTTGGCGTCGCGGTACGCCCGCGCGACGACGTGGCCGTCCTGCGAACCGGCGGAGGCGAGGACTTGCACGGCCGCGGACGCACCCTCCGCCGCGTGACGTGCGCTGACGTGCTTGGCGAGTACTGCGGCGAGCACCATGTCGGGTGAACGCGAGTCCCAGCTGCGGCTCGCTTCGAGGCACGCGTACGTCGAGGTGCGTTCGGCGGCGTACAGCTCGGCCAGGTGACGAGCGACCAATTGATGCTCCGCCAGCGGCTGCCCGAACTGCTTCCGAGTCCCGGCATGGGCGGCGGCGGATTCCAGGCAAGCCCGGAGGATGCCGACGCAGCCCCAGGCGACCGACATCCGGCCGTACGCCAACGCGGTGGTCACCAGCATCATCACGGGCCGGGCGGTCGCACCGAGGAGGTTGGCGGCGGGCAAGCGTACGCCGTCGAGCCGGATGTTCGCGTGCCCGGCCGCACGGCAGCCCATCGGGTCCGGGACCTTCGTCACGCGTACGCCGGGAGCATCGGACGGCACAACGACAGCCGCAGCGCCGTCGGCGTACCGGGCGACGATCACCAGGAGGTCGGCGTAGGACGCCGCCGTGGTCCACACCTTCTCGCCGGAGAGGACGATGTGATCCCCGTCGTCGTGAACCGTCGTGGTCATCCCGGCCAGATCGCTGCCCGCGTCGGGCTCGCTGAAGCCGACCGCCGCCAACCGGCCGCCGGCCAGCTCACCCAGATAGCGTCGCCGCTGGCCGAGGTCGCCGAACCGCTCGATCGTCCAGGCCGCCATGCCCACGGAGGTCATCACGCTGCGCAGGGAGCTGCAGAGCGCGCCGACGGACGCGGTGAACTCGCCGGTCTGCTCGCTGCTCAAGCCGCGCCCGCCGTACTGCCGTGGCACCTGGGTGCACAGCAGGCCACGGCCGCCGAGCGTGCGCAGCACGTCCTCCGGCAGCCGACCCGCCAGGTCCCACTCACCGGCGCGGCCGTCGACGAGGGTGCGTACGAGCTCGACGTCGTCCGCGAGGAGCTCAGATCCCGTCGGCAGGGTCACCCGCGGCCTCGCTGTCGTCCTTCAGCCGCAGCACCAGCTCGGTCATCTTGCCGATCGTGCGGAAGTTGTCCATCCGCAGGTCGGGGCCGACGATGGCGATGTCGTAGCTGCCTTCGAGGAAGACGACCAGCTGCATCGCGAACATCGACGACACCAGGCCACCGGCGAACAGGTCGGTGTCGGCCGCGCACGCCGCCTTCGTCTTCGACTTCAGGAACTCCGCGATCGTCGCCGTGACGGCCTCCGTGGTCACCGCCGACGCGGTCGCGCTCTCGATGGTCATACGGCTGCCTTTCCGTAGTCGTAGAAGCCCCGGCCCGTCTTCCGGCCGAGGTCGCCCTCGCGTACCTTGTCGAGCAGCAGGTCACACGGGCGGCAGGCGGGCTCGCCGGTCCGCTCGTACATCGCCGCCAGCGAGTCCACGAGGTTGTCGATGCCGATGAGGTCGGCGGTGCGAAGTGGGCCGGTCGGGTGCCCGAGGCAGCCCTGCATCAGGTCGTCGACCGCTGCGACGCTCGCGATTCCCTCGCCGACGATGCGCGCCGCCGAGTTGATCATCGGGTGGAGCAGCCGGCTCGTGACGAACCCCGGCGCGTCGCGTACGACGATCGGCTTGCGGTTCAGGCACCTCATCAGCCACTCGACGGAGCGCATCGTCGCTTCGCCGGTCCGGTCGCCCCGGATGACCTCGACCATCGAGATGGCGTACGCCGGGTTCATGAAGTGCGTGCCGACGAGGTCCTCCGGGCGCGACACCCATTCGGCCATCTCGTCGACCGGGATGCCGGATGTGTTGGAGATCAACGGCGTACCGGGGTCCACAATGGAGGAGATTTCGCCGAGGACTTTGGCCTTCGCACTCGGCGACTCGACAACGGCCTCGACGACCGCGATCGCGCGACCGCAGTCGTTCAGATCGACCGTCGTCGTGAGCTTCCCGGGCGTACGGTCCGGCGGCACCACACCCAGCAGCGTCGCGTGCCTGGACTGCTGAGCGATCTCCGCTCGGGCCCGGCTGAGGATCGACTCGTCCAGATCGACCAGGAGGACGTCGGCCCCTTGGCAGCGCGCCATGGTGGCGATCCCCGTGCCCATGACCCCCGCGCCGATGATGGCGATCGGGCGGGCCGTCCCACCGTCTTCGCTGGCAGACATGCCGCCCCTTTCCCACTCCGATACGCGATCCGACTACCGGCACGCTATTGACGGTCCTTGCGAGGGAACACCCCTACAGTGCGGTGCCGCCCCCTGTTATCGCGGTCGCCGAGGAGGTGCGGCTTCGCGCCGGAAGCGACGGCTGCTCGCTGTCGAACTTCTGCCGCACGTAGTTGAGATCGGCCAGCAGTCCGGACGCGGTCACCCGATGCCCGCCGACGGTGCGTACGAGCTTGCGCAGGGGCATCGCGCCGATCTCGGCCCACCGAAGCCGGCCGGTGTCGTCGATGTAGCCACGAGCCCGGCCCGCGTTGTCCGGATGCAGGCAATAGGGCACGTCGAGGTACCCGTGCTGGAAGGCGAGCACCAGTGCGCGTCCGACATCGCTGTCCAGGTTCAGCACTGCGCTGATGAGCGCGTACGCCTCGGCATAGATCTGCGAGTCCGGCGCCGGTGGCGGCACGTCGGCGACGCCGTAGGTGCGGGCCCAGTCCTCGGCCGTCTCCAGCGCCTCGACGTTCTCCTCGATCGTGGGAATCCGGATCGACTCCGCGACCGTCTTGACGATGAGGCGTTCCGATCCGGTGGCGGCCGCGACGCGTACCGCCTCGCCGAGCAACCGGCGCGCACCGGGCGGCGTCGTCGGATACACGCCCATGTACGCATAGATCACCACGTGCCAGTCCTCGGTGGGCAGCATCTCCGCGCAGAGCCGGCGGAGCGCCCCGACCGCTTCGATGTCCTGATCGAGGCTGGTCTGCTGGGCATAGCTGACCGAAACGCTGGACACGCCCCGGGAACAGAAGAACAACGCCTCCAAGACGGTCACCGCAACCAGCAGGCTCGGCGGGCACAGCTGCCCCATCAGGCAGCCTCCGAAGGTCTCCAGATGCGGCCGGGCGGCGGTGGTCAGCGACACGAAGAGGTCGACGCATTCCTCCCAGTTACGCACGGACTCCGCGAGCGGCGTCTGCCCGTAGGGAAGGCAGTAGGAGACCGGGCCGCCCTCGGTGGCGGTGATCCCGACCTGGGCGAGAGCGGTGAAGATGTGCTGGGGGACGGCGGATCCGTGCCGCACCTGGACCGGGAACGCCGGCTCGTGCAGATCTCGCAGAACGGCCGCCGTCGTGGCGGCGTCGTGGCTGGCGATCGGATAACCGTTGAGCCCGGTGCCGTCGCGCAGCGCCCGGCGGACCGCGTCCAGGTCGCCCACCCGGGTGAAGCTGTCCAGCGTGATGGTTCCGACGGTGGCCGCCCGCGCCCGTCTCGTGGCCAGCAATCCTGCCCGCATCTGCTCGGGACGGCCGAAACCCATCCGCGGCTGCACCACGAGATGACCGGCCGCTCGCATCCGGCGTACGTGGCGGCCGAAGTCGATTCCCGCCGGGCTCACGGCGTCTGCGGTCATGGCGTCAGGCTCGCCTCGATGGGCAGCCTCGACTGCCGCTCCGGCAGCGTACGCAGGAACTCGTGGAACTCGATGCCGTCCCGAGCGCCGTCGTCGAACACCGCGTCGAAGCCGCCTTCAAGCAGCTCGGCGACCCGGTCGCCCAACGGCGTACCGGTGATGCCGAGCTTGCCGCCGATGATCGTCGGCGTATCCTTCAGGCGGTCCTCGGACCGCAGTCGGCCGATCAGCCGCAGGCCGTCCTGGCAGCCGTGCCCGTTCACGCTGCTGATGACGATCAGCGTGGGCGCGATCCGCAGGCATTCCCGCACGAGCCGCTCGTCGGAGACGCACGAGCCGAGGTTGACGACCGAATAACCGAGCTCTTCCAGGAACAGCTGGAGGAAGACCAGGTTCCAGGTATGCGCGTCGGACGCGGTCGCGCTCACGACGACGGTTCCCAGACGAGGGACTGGTGGCGTTGCGTACGAGTTGGTTTCAGACGTCATAGGAACGCACATGCTCGACCCGCGACCTGGACTGGACCCGGCCGCCGCGGACGACGACCTCGAGCGGAGCCGGTCGGCCCAGGAACATCACGAGGCTCGCCGTGAGGCCGTATGCGCCGGCATTGGGGATGGCGACCAGGTCGCCCTCGCGCAGCGACGGCACGTCGATCTCGCGACCGAGCGCGTCCCCGGGTGTGCACAGTGGACCAACGAGGCTGGCCTTCTCCACCGGTTCGCCCTCGTCGCAGCCGACGGCGACCGGCAGGAGCCGGCCGAGGCCGGACATGCCGCCGAAGGTGTTGATGCCCGCGTCGAGGATGACGAACTTGCGGCCCCGGCTGACCTTGACGTTGGTGACCCGGGTCAGCAGCTTGCCGCTCGACCCGACGAGGAAGCGCCCGGACTCGCAGGCGATGCGCGGCTGCCCGGTACGCCATTGCGGAAACGCGCGATCCAGCGCCAGTTCCAGCGCCGGACCCAGACCCGGATAGCTCTCCCGGGACCCCGGTACGCCATAAGGAGCGTTGAAGCCGCCGCCGATGTCGAGGTACTCCAGGGCGAGGTCGTGCTTGCGTTCGAGATCCAAGGCGAGCTCGATGGTGTGCTCGAAGGCGCCGATCAGACTGGCCTCGTCGAGCGCGCCGCTCAGCGGGAAACAGTGCAGCCCCCGGATGCGCGCGCCCTCGACTTCGCGAAGCCGGGGCAACGTGTCGTCCAGCGCCTCGCTGTCGAAGCCGAACTGCGACGGTACGCCGGTCATGCGGATGCCGGTGGTCGCGTTGGCCGCGACGTTGTTGATCCGCAGCAGGCAGTCGGCGATTACGCCGTGCCGCCGTGCGACGCCCGCGACGCGCTCGAAGTCGGTGACCGAGTCCGTCGAGAACATCCGTACGCCTTGCCCGATCGCCTCGTCCAATTCGAGCGCGGTCTTGCCCGGTCCCGTGTAGAGGCAACGCTCCCCCGCGACTCCCGCCGTACGCACAGCGGCGAGCTCGCCGGAGGAACTGATCTCGAACCGGCAGACGCGGCCCTCACCCGAAGCCAGCTCCTTGATCAGCTCCGGATGCGGGTTCGCCTTCACCGCGTAGTAGAGCTCGATCGGTTCCGGCAACGCCGCGAACGCCGCGTCCCGCGCGTCGGCGACCTCGTCGAGGTCATAGACGTACGCCGGGGTGGGCAACTCCTGGCCGCCGATCATGCCGCACCGGTCAGGATCGCGTTCAGCGCCTCGCGCGCGTTCTTGCCGTGCGCCGTCAGCGGCAGCTCCCCGACCACCCGGCAGATCGCAGGCACCTTCGCCTTGTCGAGCCGCTGAGCCAGTTCCTTCAGCACCGTATGCGGCTCCAGCGTCGACTCGACGAAGATCACGAGATCGCGCTCGGCAGTCGGCGGCAGTACGGCGGCCGCCCGCACACCCGCGATGTCCAGCGCCGCCGCCTCGATCTCCAGGGTGCTCATGCGGATGCCCTTGCGCTTGAACATGTCGTCCCGGCGGCCCTCGAAGTACAGGTACCCGTCGCTGTCGAGGCTGCCGTAGTCGCCGGTGTGCAGGCGCTTCTCACCCGTCGCCGGGTCCGGCCGGAACGTCTGTGCGGTCAGCTCCGGCAAGCGCCAGTAGCCGGGCATCACGTGCGGCCCGGTCACGACGATCTCGCCGACCTCACCGGTCGGCACGGGCTGCCCTTCGGAGTCGAGGATGAGCACGCGAGTGCCGGGCAGCGGAAGACCGACCGAGGTCGGCCGGAGACCGTCCTCGTCGGGGGGCACGATGGAGACACGTTTGCACTCCGTCTGCCCGAATTGGCGTACCACTCGGGTGCCTGGGAAGTTCTCGCGCAAGGCGGCGATGGTGCTGTCGGGTAGCGCGGCCCCGGTGTTCGTGAACATCCGGACCGGAGGCTTGGCCGCGGTGTCGCGTTCGGACAGTGTGACGATCATCGTCGCCAGCGACGGCACGATCGGCACCACGGTCGCGCCCACTTCGCGCATCCGCGACAAGAGCGCCAGATCGGACTCCTCCCCCGCCAGGACGAGCGTCGACCGGCCGAGGAAGCAGAGCAGGATCTTGTAGAGGCCGTAGTCCCACGAGATCGGGAACCGGCAGAACACCACGTCGGTCGGACGGTACCCGAGGACTTGGTGGATCGACCGGGAGGCGAAGGTCATCTGCCGATGCGGGCAGATGACTGCCTTCGGCAAAGCCGTGCTGCCGGAGGTGTAGACCAGCGTGGCGACGTCGTCCGGAGCGACCTCCGCCGGAAGCTGAAGCGCCGTCCCGGCGGCCGCCACGATGGCCGGCCACAACGTCGTCGCGTCGTGCACCGGCACCTCGGTCAGGCCGCTCAGCTTGGCGGCGGCCTCTCCGGCGGCGATCACCAGGGACGGCTCCGAGTCCGCGAGGACCGCCCGTTGATGGAACTCGCGCATGTCCTTGTTCAGCGGAACGAAGACGACGCCGAGGCGTACTGCGCCGAGGAACATCGCCACCAGCTCGTGGCGGCTCGGCAACTGGACGACGAGCCGGTCGCCCCGGCCCACGCCCTGCTCGCGCAGCCAGGCGGCGAACGCCCAACTGAGGTCGACGAGCTCGCGGTAGGTCACGGAGGCGTCGGCGTCGCGTACGGCGCAATTTCCGGGGGCCTGGGCCGCCGCCTCATCGAGCAGGGTATGCACAAGATCGCTTGCGGCCACTCCAGGCTCCTCTTCGCCGAGGACACGGCAGCCGGATCAGCCACCCGGCCGCCAAGTCGAGGTCGTCAGTTCTCGATGAGGCTCAGGGCTCCGCCCGGGCATGCCAGCACGGCATCCCGCACGGCGGTACGCAGGCCGGCGTCGGGCTCGGCGGTCAGCAGGATCACCCGGCCGTCGTCCTCGTCCTGGTCGAAGACGGCCGGTAGCGCCATCGCGCACGATCCGGACGCGACACAACGTTCGCGATCGATCTCAACCTTCACGACTTCGGTCATGACTCCCTCTCGGCTCGCCGGACGCAGCGTGGCCACCCTAGGGAGCGCGCTGCCCGTAGCCGCGACCCCTAGGAGCCCCTAAATCTCGCGGGCCGCCGACGCGAGACGAGGCCGGTCGACCTTCCGATTGGCGTTCAACGGCAGGTCGTCAAGGTGATGAAAGGAGCGCGGGATCATGCGCTCGGGCAGGACGTCGCGGAGATGGCGTACCAGGGTCATGGCGGGCACCGGAGTTCCCGTGTAGAAGACGACCAGTTCCAGTCCACTCTCGGTCTCCCGAGTCACCGTGACCGCATCGGCGACCCCGGCACAGCCGCGTACGGCGTGGTCGATCTCGGCCAGCTCCACCCGCCAGCCCTGTACCTGCACCTGACTGTCGAGCCGGCCCAGGTACGCGTATTCGCCACCGTCGAGCCGGCGTACCCGGTCACCGGTCCGGTACCACCTCCGGCCGTCGAGTTCGAGGAATCGACCGATGCCGTCAGCCGGGTCGAGGTAGCCCGGCGTCAGCTGCGTACCGGTGACGCACAGTTCGCCGTCGCCGTCGGTGGGGCGGCCGTCCAGCCCGAGGACCAGGCAGTCGTGACCGGGGTGGATCGCGCCGATCGGCACCACGCCGTTGACCGCTCCCGCTTCGGAACGGTCGCCTTCCCACCGGTGCCGAGAAACGGTCACGGTCAGCTCGGTCGGGCCGTACAGGTTCTCCACTCTGGACTGATCGGCGGCCAGCTGCCATTCGGCCGCATCGGAGCACCGCAAGGCCTCACCGGCGAAGAAGCTCCATCTGAGGCCGGGCAACGACCCTTCCCGCAGCCCGCCGAGACGGCGCACCAGACCGATCGCGCTGGGCGTCGAGAACCACACCGTCATACGCCGCTCGCGTACGAAGGCCGGCAGATCACGATAGGCCTGGCCGGGCAACGGATGCACCGCCGCGCCCGCGCCCCAGGCGCAGAAGAGGTCGAACATCGCGCAGTCGAAGTTCAGGTCGAACGTCTGCGAGAAGACGTCTTCGCCGGTGAAGTCGTACCGGCTGTCCAGCAGGTCGAAGTAGTGGATCGCGTTGCCATGCGTGATCGGTACGCCCTTGGGCCGCCCGGTGGAGCCCGAGGTGAACAGCACGTACGCCACGTCCTGCGGATCGACGAGGCTGGGCTCGGTGAGCGCCCGGCCGGAGCCGAGCTCGTCCGGCAGCAGCAACGGCACCTGCGCCGTGATCTCGCCGAGCCGTCCCGCCAACGCAGCACCTTGGTCGTCGGCGATGAGGGCGGTGACCCTTACGGCTTCCAGCATGCTCCGCAGCCGCTCCGGCGGAAATGAGGGGTTCATGGGGACGACCGGGACACCGGCATACAGCCCCGCCAGCAGACCGGCGTACGCCGCCCGGGTCTTGCCGGCCAGCACGGCGACCGGACCGACTTCGGCTCGTTCGCGAAGCCGTCCGGCCCAGGTCGACGCCGTCGCATGGAGTTCGTCATAGGTGACGGTTCCGTCCGCGGCGTACAACGCCGGCCGGGCCGGGGAAGCCGACAGCCCGCGCAGCACCCGATGGTGCAGTCCGTGGTTCATCCGTCCTCGCAAACTAGGGGATCTGCCCGGCCGCCGTCGCGTGCTACTTTTCGCACGGCCACGCGGGTCGTATCTCGATAAACCCGTTAAACCCGATACACGATGAATCGGAGCCGACAATGAGAGATGAGCATTTCGACCAGACGCTCCGGAGCCACTTGCCGTTCCTGGGGCCGGGCGAGGCGCTGCACGACGACGCCGACCTGCGCGACCTTGGGCTCGACTCGCTGGGCACCGTGGAGCTGCTGGCGTCGCTGGAAAACCGTTACAACGTCCGGTTCGTCGACGACGCGCTGACGCTCGAGACGTTCGCGACGCCGGGCACTTTGTGGAACACCCTTTCGCGGATGGCCGGCACCGCGTCGTAGCAGGCATCGCGAAACCGCGGCATACCGTCAGGCCGCGTCGGCGAACGCACGCCGCCGGCGCGGCCGCAGGGCGGTCCGCGGCGAGATCGGTACAGTGTGGACGTTCCGGGTGGTCACCCCGACCCGGCCGAATAGACTGTCCGGGCCGGACACGTAGACCGTCTGAACGCCCTGTGCCACCAGCGTGGCCACCACCGACGGCCAGCGCACCGGGCGGACGAACCCCTCCGACAGCATCGCCCGCACACCGGCGCCGTCGCGTACCAGCCGCCCGTCTTGATCCGCGACGATCGGGATGGCCGGATCGGCGAAGGTGAGCTGCGCGAGGACCTCCGTGTCCATCAGCTCCCGCAGACCGCCGAAGACGCTGCAATGCATCGGCGGGCGCATCACGTACAGCGGCAGCGCCCCTTTCGCCCGCAGGCTGGCGGTCAGCCGGTCCGAGACTCGTTCGCGTACCGAGATCATGTAAAGGTCGTCGTCGACGTGGCAGGACATCTCATGCCACTCACCGTCCGCGTCGAGTTCCGCTTGCAGGGCCGCGAGCACGTCCGGCGGCGTCCGGGCGAAGGAATGCGTGATGACGTCCGTGTGCTCGGAGCTGAAGTACCGCTCCAGCACGCGCGCCCGCTGCACGGTCAGCCAGATCGCCTCCTCCACGGAGAGCACCCCCGTGTACGCCGCGGCGGCCTTGCCGCCGAAGCTCGGGCCGGCGCAGACGACCGGGCTGAGCCCGCTGGTCTCCTCCGCCCATCGAGCCAGCGCCAGGCAGACGATCAGGAACGCCACCTGGGCGTACTCGCTGTAGTCGCCGGTCGCCTCGTGATACCGGTCGAGCAGCGAGTCGCCCAGCACCTCGTCGGCGACGGCCGTCAGCTCGCGGGCGTACCGGTTGATGAGCATGAACCTCGCGGTCTCGTCATAGCGCATCGGCCCCATGCCGGGAAAGACGATCGCGGTCGCCTCGGAAACGCCGGTCTCCAACGCCTGCCCCCTTTCCGGCACGTGCTCTCGGGGCACGTACGGCCCCGCCAGGCTAAGCCGGGGCCGACTGCGCCTCCCACCCCTAGGCCGCCCCTAGCTTGGCGTCAGCTCGCGATCACCACCGGATGCCCGCCGCCCACCGCACCGTCGTCGAACGGATCTGCGTTCATCTCCACCGGAGACTCCTGTTGTCCTTCGAGTCCCGCCGACAGCCCGACTCGGCCGCTCACGCCGAGCTTCTTGTAGACCCGGGTCAGGTGCTGTTCGACGGTGCTCACGGTGATGTAGAGGCGACGGCCGATCTCGCGATTGGTGTGGCCCCGTGCGGCGAGCGCGGCCACGCGCCGCTCGGCCTCGCTCAACGTCGCCAGGTCGTTGACCGCGACGAGCGGGCTCGGCGGAGTGGGCGCGACCTCGGCGATGACCGGCTGCGTCGCGCCGCGCAGACCGGCGTCATCGCCTTGGTACGCCTCCAGAGCGGCCAGTACGCGAGCGAGCTCCAGCCGGTCGCCCGCCAGGCGAAGAAGCGGCACCGCCTTGTTCAGCAGCCGTTCGCGCTGCCCCGCATCGCTGGCGGTGGCCAGCACCCGCAGCGAGATGCCCTGCGTCCGATAGTCGTTGGGCTGGACCTTGTCCAGCTGCTGCGTCACCAGATCCCGGGCGAGCTGGGTGTGCCCCAGCCGCACGTACGCCTCGGCGAGATCGCTGCGGATGGGGATGAGCGCCGGCACGTCGATGCCACGCTCGCTCATCAGCTCGCCGCAGAACTGGAAGTCCCGGGCGGCGGCCAGCACCCGGTTGTCCGCCAGGTGGTAGTGGCCGCGAGCGTGCAGGTAACGCAGTCCGGCGATGGAGGTGAACATCGCGTCCGGCACCATTTGCGCGAACGTCTTGTCGGCGGAGTCCAGCTTGCCCTTCGCGGTGTTGGCCAACGCCTGCGTGGCCAGCGGCCAGCCGACGAGCACTCCCCAGCACCGCGCGTCGAGGAGCCCCAGCGCCGTGACCGAGTCGGCGAGCGCCTTGTCGATGTCGCCGCTGCGCAGCGCGATCTCAGCCTGGATGTTGTAGAGCAGGGCCTGCCACGTGACCGCGTTGCGCCGCGAGGCGTGTTCCATCAGCCGCTGACACCACACGGACGCCCGATCGAGCGCGCCACCGCAGACGAGCGCCAATAGCGCGCCGGTGACGACATCCACTGTGGAGTCCTCGAGGGAACAGCTGTGCAGCAGGTGCTCGGCGCTGGCGACGGCGGCCTCGCCCGGGCCGTCGGCCCACATGTAGGTGAGCGTTCGCAACGCGGTCACCCACGGGTCGTCCGACCGCTCCTGGGTGGTCGCCGACCCGGCCGAACCGTACCCGCCGGGCTCCTCGCCGTAGATCACGTGCCGGGCGAGGTCCAGTTCGGCCAGCACGCGCTTGTCACCCGGGTGCGGCGCGCGTTCCAGCGCCGCGACCGTCTTGTCGACCAAGGCGTTGTCGCCGTGCCACAACCCGTGGCGGAGCAGGGTGACCGCCTGGCGGCCGGAGAGCTTGCCGAGTTCCGCCGCGTCCTCCAGAACGCTCAGGTACGGCGCGACGGCCAGCGGCGCGTTACGCCACATCGCGCGGGTTAGGGCTTCGGTGATGACGACGCGCTCGCGGTCGTCCGCCGTCGCCGCCAGCGCCAGCTTCAGATAGCGGATGGCCAGATCGCTCTGCTCGCCGGTCATCGTCTCCGCCGCGGCGGCCTGGAGCATCAGCACCGGCCAGCCGCCGGTCACGTGACCGGACTCGGCGATGTGCGCCGCGACGTCGACGGCGGGACAGTTCTGCTGATAGAGCAGCTCGGCCGCCCGGCTGTGCAGAGCGGAGCGCGCGCAGGCGCTGAGCGTGCCGAGCGCGACCGCACGAGCGGCCTCATGACGGAACCGGCCGTCGCAGAGCACCCCGGCGAGGGCCAGGATCTCCATGATCTCCACGACGGAGGTCTGCCCGATGTCCAGCAGCCGCGACAGCGACTGAGGCGTGGCGTGCTTGTCGAGCACCGCGATCCCCTGTGCGACCGTCAGCAGCTGCGGGAACCAGCGGTGCAGGCAGGTGGCGATCGCCTGGCTGAACGCGGCGCCCACGACCGGCCGGCCCTCGTCTTTGAGCCGGCCGTCGCGCATCGCCGTGCGGTAGTCCTCCATGAGCGCGTTGACCAGCATCGGATTGCCGCCGGTCAACCGGTGATACGCCGGTGCCAGGTGTGCCGCGGCAGTCGGCCCGGCCGCCTTGGTCAGGGCCTCCGCGATCGCCGGTCCCGACATCGGCAGCAGCCGGAGCCGATGATGCGGCTGCCGGGTCAGCTCGGCGTGGAACTGCGAGTGCTCCGGCCGTGGGCGCTCGCATTCGGTCAGCACCATCATCACCGGCGCCGCGGCGATCCGCCGTCGCATGTAGAGCAGCAATTGCAGAGACGCGCTGTCGATGTGGTGCACGTCGTCCACCACGATGACGAGCGGCCGGTCGAGCGAGAGGCCCAGCACCGCACCGCACAACGCCTGCACGACCTGCACGACGGCGTACGCCGCCAGGAACGAGCCGTCGTCGGCGACCGAGTCCATCGCCTCGGCCCGGGTCAGGTCGGTGAGGCGCTGGAGGACCTCCTTGGGCAGCTCGGCGCTGCGCAGGAGCTGGTCGATGACGCCGAACTGGACCGGCCGCTCGGTCAGCGACCCGGCGGCGGTGAGGACGAGTGCACCCGCTGCCGCCGCCGCGCTGGAGAACTCGTGCATGAGCGTGGTCTTGCCGGTCATCAGGCCCCCGCTGACCAACACGACCTGCCCTGCTTTGTCGGTGATGCGGGTGAGGAGCCTCTCCAGCATCAGCCTGCCGTCGCGGATCCCGACGTAGTTCGTCATGCGCTACTCCCGGGCCTTCTCATCGGCGGCGCCGGCCGTCAGCGCGCCCGCTGCGGCGCACGTCCGATCGTCGATCCCTGCACGAGAGCCCGGCACAAGCTGCCAACACCCGCGGTATGTCTGGATACACGGATCCATAGCTGTCTCCCCCGAGAACGTCTTCATGTCGCACCGATGAACCAGGAAGGCTCCTAGATCACCAACCCACCCGCGGCCATCGGGGAGTGATCGTCCACTGCGCCACTGAGTCCACTCCAAAGTCGTTCATAAATATCGCTACGCGTGAATTGCCCGGCAGTCGGTTCCGATGGTATGACTGCCCGACATCTAAGCGCCGACATTGATGAGCCGCAACCCCCTAGGCAAGCACCTGTGGATAACACTGCGGTCGGACTTCCGATATTCCTCGATCACTCGCTCGGACGGACCAATTAGGACATCGGTACCGTCTCGGGAGGATTTCGAATTCGGCCGAATTCCCTTGGCGTACTTCCGCGAACCTCCGGCGCAACCTGCGCGTTTCAGTAGGTGCACAAGTCGCCTCTTCGGGCTTTCGTCACATTGCCGCAATGCAATCGACAACAGCGCGCAATGCCACCGCGGCGTACCAGCGTCATCGATCAAGTGTGAAACGATTACAGCAAGTCCACTTTGTCGCCAGAGTCGCACCGTTGCGGAAAGGAATGCCATGCGAAGGCCGGTGGAGCGACGCCCACCGGCCTTCGTGACGCTGGTTCGAGTGAGCCGCCCGGGTTCAGGCCTGGTCGCCGGCCGGCACCTCGGCGACGGCTCGGGTGCCGACGATCGACGTGGGCTTGAACACGCCGAGCTTCGCCGTGCCGTTGAGCGAGTCGCCGTCGATCTTGACCTTGTAGTGGATCGTCATCGACATCGGCTTGCTGAGCTTGATGGTCCAGGTCAGGTCGTCGCCGTCGACGACGCCGTCGACCAGCGGCTCGGGCCCGCTCGGACCGGTCAGGCTGCCGGTCAGGGTGGCGCCGGACGTGACGAGGATCAGTTCGCCCTGCATAGTGCCCATCGGAGTCTTCATGCTGACGTTCCAGGTGCCGTCGATGCTCATCGGGCCTCCGTTCGTTGGCGGTGATTGACGCGGACGGCCGTCCGCGACGGCCGGCCACCGGCGGGCCCGAGTGCGGCTTGGTCTTCCGGTCCGCGCCAGGGAATCGTCCACTTCGGCCAGTCTGGTCGCGCCCACCGTGGCGGTGATCGTAAGCCTGGTAGCAGAGGCGTGACGACCCGTAATGACCTGGGAGAAGTCGATCTTAGGGGGGTGCTGTCAACCGGTTTTGCCCGGCGCGAACACCCGGCGAAGTGGTTGCGGATCGGCCGTCCGCCGTTTCCATTCCCGGGGATAGCCCAAGGACACCTCCTCGAAGCGTACGCCTTCGTAGGTGGTCATCCGGGGAATGTGGAGGTGCCCGTAGACCGCGACGGCGGCCCGGAATCGCGTATGCCATCCGGCCGTACGCTCGGTGCCGCACCACTGGGCGAACTCGGGGAACCACAGCGGCTCAGTCGGTCTGCGGTCGAGCGGCCAGTGCGTGACCAGCACGGTGGGAACGGCCGGATCGACGGCGTTCAGCCGCCGTTCGGTCTCGGCGACCCGGTCGGCGCACCACGATTCGCGGTCGGGATAGGGATCGGGATGCAGCAACATCTCGTCCGCGCAGACGACACCGGCCTCGTACGCCTTCTTCAGCGACTCCTCCTTCGTCGTCGTGCCCGGCGCACGGAACGTGTAGTCGTAGAGCAGGAACAGTGGCGCGACGGTGACCGGGCCGCCGAAGCCGTCCCATTGGGCGTACTCGTCTTCGGGGGTGAGCACACCGATGTCACGGCACATCTGAACGAGGGCGCGGTATCGAAGGTCGCCGCGCAGGGTCACCGGGTCCTGGGGATGCGTCCAGAGCTCGTGGTTGCCGGGTGCCCAGATCACCTGGCGGAATCGCGTACGCAGCTGCCGCAGCGCCCACTCGACGTCTTCGAAGATCTCCCCGACGTCGCCCGCCACGATGAGCCAGTCCTCGTCGGACTCCGGTCGGATGCCCTCGACGATCCGGCGGTTCTCCGGATGCGCCACGTGCAGGTCGCTGACCGCGAACAGAGTACCCGCCATCACCATGTTTTCGAGCATATCCGCTGCTCTTCACCGACCTACCGTCCTCTGTGGCCATAGGGGCGGGTAGGGGTTGCCCGGCCATAGTCGATCGAGCATCGTGACATGATGGCGACAGTAGGTCTTTCCGCCGACGCTTGGCTGCGGCGTTTTCATCCCAAGAGCGCCGCCGGGGACGTCGTCGTGTGCTTCCCGCACGCGGGCGGCTCGGCGAGCTATTACTTTCCCTTCTCCGCCGCCATGCCGCCCGACGTCGACATGCTGACGATCCAGTATCCGGGGCGGCAGGAGCGGCGTGCCGAGCCGCCCGTCGAGTCCGTGCCGGAACTGGCCGATCAGATCGCCGAGCTGCTGGCCGGCTGGGCGGACAGCCGGCTGACCTTCTTCGGGCACAGCATGGGCGCGACCGTGGCGTTCGAGGTCGCCCGGCGACTGGAGGCCGGCGGAATCGCCGTGCACGGGCTGTTCGCGTCAGGCCGCCGAGCCCCGTCGACCCACCGCGTCGAGGGTCTGCACCTCGGCAGCGACGCCGCACTCATCGCCGAACTGCGGGATCTGAGCGGGATGCCGGTCGAGCTGCTCGCCGATCCGGAGGTCGTCCAGCTGATCCTTCCGGTGCTGCGCAACGATCTGCGGATCGCGGAGACCTATCGCTACGAGCCGGACGGCAGCGAGTTGCGCTGCCCGATCGTGGCGCTCGTCGGCGACCAGGATCCCAAGGTCGAGGTCGCCGAGGCCGCGGCCTGGCAGCGGCACACCACCGGCACGTTCGAGCTGCGTACGTTCTCCGGCGGGCACTTCTTCCTCGTCGAGCACAAGGCGGCGGTCGTCGAGGCTGTCACGAAGCACGCAGTCGCACGGAACTTCTGAGCCGGACATGATTCAGCGCCCTCCGCGGCGGGTGGCGGACCCGCGCGGAGGGCGCCGATCAGGGGACTGAGCCCGATCAGGAGACTAAGCCGAGGGAGCCGCGGCCAGGTCCTTCTCCTCGTCGTCCTTGTTCTCCTTGGCGCCGCCCGGGGTGATGTAGCCGACCGGCATCCGGCGCAGGATCACGAAGATGAGTACGCCCCACACGAGCGATACTCCGGCGCCGGTCAAGGCGGCGAAGTTCATGCCGTGCGTGAAGGCCTCCCGGGCGGCGGTCAGCAGTGGGCCGGCCACCTCCGGGGGCAGTGCGGCGGCGACCTGGAAGGCACCGCCGAGAGTGCTGTGCGCCGCGTCGACGGCCGCCGCCGGAGCGCCGGGAATGGCCGTGTCGAGCATCTGGTGGTGGTAGACCGCCGCACCGACGGTGCCGAGGATCGCCACACCCAATGCGGTGCCGAGCTCGTCACTGGTCTCGGCCAGGGCCGACGCCGCGCCCGCCCGTTCTGGCGGAGCCGCGGTGAGCACGAGGTCGGCGATCAACGGCGCGGTCATCATCATGCCGGCCGCCACCGCACCCGAGCCGACCAGCAGCTGCCAGAGTTCGGCGTCCGGAGCCAGCAGGTAGAGCACCCCGAAGCCGAGGGTCATCACGACCAGGCCCGTGCCGATGATCCGGCTGGGGCGTACCTTGGCGGCCAGCCCGACCGACAGGAACATGGCGACCATGACCGCCGGAATCGTGACGAGCGACCACAACGCCGCGGTGAACGGGCGCATCCCCATCACCAGCTGAAGGTACTGGTTGGCGTAGAGGCCGATGCCGGTGAGCCCGAAGCCGGTGATGACCTTGGTGAGGATCGACATGGTGAACGGGCTGTTCTTGAACAGCCTCATGTCGATCAGCGGGGCGGGATGTCCCAGCTGACGCCGGATGAACAGCAGCCCGAACGCCAGACCCACGACGACCGCCGCGAGCGGCACGATCTCGAAGCCCTCGACGGCCAGCTGCTTGATCCCGTAGATCACGGCCACGATGGCGAACAGCGAGATCGCCGCGCCCAGCAGGTCGAACCGGCCGTTCTCCGGGGACTTGAACTCCGGCAACAGGAACGGCGCGAGCACCAGCAGCAGCGCCATCGCCGGAAGGTTGATCATGAAGACGGAGCCCCACCAGAAATGGTCCAGCATCAGGCCGGCGATGATCGGGCCGAGCATGATGCCGCTGGTGAGGCTGCCGGTCCAGATGCCGATCGCCGACTTGCGTTCCTTCTCGTTGTGGAACATGTTGCGGATCAACGCCATGGTCGACGGCATCAACGTCGCCGCCGCGATGCCGAGCACCGCCCGGCTGGCGATCAGCAACTCGGCGCTGCCGGAGTACGCCGCGGCCACCGACACCGCGCCGAACGCGGCCGCCCCGATCAGGAGCAGCTTGCGCCGCCCGATCCGGTCCCCGAGGCTGCCCATCGTGATCAGCGCGCCGGCCAATCCGAATCCATAGGCGTCCATGATCCACAGTTGTTGGGTCGCCGTAGGCTGCAAGCCCTCACTGATGAACGGCAACGCCAGGAACAGGATGCTGACATCCATCGAGATGATCAGACAGGGCAGCACCAAGACGGCCAGCCCGATCCATTCCCGGCTCCCGGCCTTGGACTCCACGACCGTCATGGTCGACCTACCCCCACTCGCTCACGCGCGTATAAGTTGCCATCGGCTTAGTTGCGTATGCTGTACACTGTACCCAGCACTCTAAAGTGGTCACTTATCTCCGTCAACCCCTAAACCCGCGCTCCGAAGGCACCGGGAAATCGTTACGCATCAGTGCAGTTGCTCCAATTCCTGATCAAGGATGTCGAACAGTTCAGCCGCTGTGGCGCGGCTCAGATCGTCGGGCACCGCGGGCGCCTCGACGCCGAACAACCGCACGTCGAGGTACTCGGCGACGGCCGCGACGGACGGGTGGTCGAAGATCAGCGTCGCCGGAAGCCGGGTCCCCACCGCCTCCGACAACGCCGTCCGCAGTTCGATGGCGGTCAGTGAGTCGAACCCCAGCTCCAGGAACCCGCGCGACACGTCGATCCCACTCGGGTGGTCGTAACCGAGGATGGCGGCGGCGCGACCGCGTACCAGATCGAACAACGCGGCCCGCCGCTCCTGGACGGACATCCGGCCCAGATTGTCGAGCAGCACGGACGGCGCACCGGTTCCGCTACCCGCCCGGCGCTTGCTGCTGGTCCGGGCCAGACCGCGCAGCATCGGCGCGACGGTGGCCGCGGCCCGGAGCACCGTGAGATCCAGCTTCATCACCGCGAGGGCGGCTTCCGGCCGCGCACCAGCGACGGTGAAGGCCGCGAGACCGGCGGACGCGGGCAGCGCTCGCATGCCGTCGCGCCCCAGACGGCTGCGGTTGGTCGAGGTCAGGCCACCGGCCAGGCCCTCGTCGCTGTCCCACAGTCCCCAGCCGAGCGACTGCCCGACGAGACCCTGCGACCGTCGATGCGCCGCGAGCGCGTCGAGGTAGCTGTTGGCGGCCGCGTAGTTCGCCTGGCCGGGGCCGCCGAGGACCCCTGAGGCTGACGAGAACAGGACGAACGCGGTCAGGTCGTGGTCCCGAGTGAGCTCGTGCAGGTACCAGGCCGCGTCGACCTTGGGCCGCAGCACCTTGTCGAACGCCTCCGGGGTCAACGAACTGAGGACGCCGTCGGCGAGCACACCGGCGGCATGCACGATCCCGCGCAGCGGACGATCGGCCGGGATCGCGGCGATCAGGGCCGCCACGGCTTCGTGGTCGGCCACGTCGACTGCAGCGATCGTCACCTCCGCGCCCAGCTCGGCCAGCTCGTCTCGCAACTCCACTGCGCCCGGGGCGTCGAGCCCACTGCGGCTGGTGAGCAGCACGTGGCGTACGCCGTGCTCGGTGATCAGGTGCCGGGCGAAGAGCCGCCCCAGCATCCCCGTGCCGCCGGTGACCAGCACCGTCGCGTCGGAGTCGAAGACGCTCGCACCTTCCACTGAAGCCGCCGCACCGTCCACCGAGCCGGCGCGTTCCAACCTGGCCGCGTACGCCGTCCCGCCGCGCACGGCCACCTGCGGTTCGCCGGTGGCCAACGCGACGGCCAGATCGTCGGCGGTGCCGTCGACCAGGACGAAGCGGCCGGGATTCTCCGACTGCGCGGAGCGCATCAGTCCCCAGGCTGCTGCGCCAACCAGGTCGCTCACCGGCTCACCGGCCACCGAGACTGCGCCGTTGGTGCGTACCACCAGGATGGCGTCGGCGAAGCGCTCGTCCGCGATCCAGGCTTGCACGACCGGCAGCAACTGCTGAATCGCCGTACGCACAGCCGAAGGATCTTGGCCAGAGGTTACCTCGATCACCACCGACTCGGGGACGGGTCCTTCGTCGGTCAGCGCCTCCCAGTCCGCCCAGCCGAGCGGCCGTCCCGTCGCCGCAGCTTCGGTCCAGGCGGTCCGGAACAGCAGTTCGGTCCCGCCCGAACTGGCGGACAGGTTGGAATCCGGTTCCCGCAACAACAGCGAGCCCACCGACAACACCGGCAAGCCCGTCGTGTCGGTGGCGTCCAGCGACACCAGGCCTTCTCCGAGCGGCCGCACCCGTACGCGCACCGCCGAAGCGCCGATCGCGGACAGCGACACGTCCGTCCAGGAGAAGGGCAGCCGGACCTTGTCGCCCAGTTCCTCGTTGCAGGCGATCGCGTGCAGCGCGCCGTCGAGGAGAGCCGGATGAAGGCCGAATCGGGTGACGTCCGTGCCTTCCGGGAGGGCGATCTCGGCGTACACGTCGTCGCCGTGCCGCCAGGCTGCGGTGAGGCCACGGAACAGCGTGCCGTACGGCAGACCGGCGTCGGCCAGGCGCTCGTAGAAGTCCGACAAGTCGATCGCACTAGCGCCCGGCGGCGGCCAGCTGACCGCGTCGGCGGCGGTGCCGGGCGCGCTTTCGGCCACCACACCGGAGGCGTGCTGGATCCAGGGCGCCTCCAGATCAGTGGCCCGGGAGTAGATCGTCAGCGCTCGGCGACCCCGCTCGTCCGGTGCCGCGAGGACGAGTTGGAGAACGAGCGCCTCCCGCTCCGGCAGCACCAGAGGCGCATGCACCGTGAGCTCCTCGACCAGCTGACAGCCGGCCTGTTCCGCCGCCGCCAGCGCCAGCTCGACGAAGCCGGTGCCGGGGAACATCACCCGGCCCAGCACCACGTGCCCGGCCAGCCACGAATGCGTCGCCAGCGAGACCCGGCCGGTGAACACGACCGAGCCGGTGTCGGCCATCGGCACTGCCGCACCGAGGAAAGGATGCCCGACGGCGGCCTGCCCCAACGCCGACGGATCACCGGTGGCCCGATCGTCGGCGGCCCAGTAGCGCCGGTGCTCGAAGGCGTACGTGGGCAACGGGAGGTCGCTGTGCTCGTGCCCGGCGAACATCGTGGCCCAGTCGACCCGGAACCCCCGGGTATGCAGCTCGCCCGCCGAGACCAGCAGGCGCGCCGGCCCGCCGTCGTCGCGCCGGAGTGAGCCCGTGACGGCGACCTCGTCGGCGTGCTCGTCGAGGATCTGCTCGATGCCCGGCACCAGGACCGGATGCGGGCTGCATTCCACGAAGGCTCGGTGGCCGTCGGCGTACAGGTCGCGGACCGCCTGCTCGAACCGGACCGGCTCGCGGAGGTTCCGGAACCAGTACTCGGCGTCCAGTCCGGCGGTGTCCACCCGCCGACCCTCCACTGTCGAATAGAACGCGATCTCCGACGTACGCGGAGCGACCCCCGCGAGGTCGGCGAGAATCGTCGGCCGCAGTGCCTCGACGGCCGGCGAATGGGAGGCGTAGTCGACGGGAATGCGGCGAGCACGGACGGTCTGGCTTTCACACTCGGCGAGCAGTTCCGCCAACGCGTCGGCGTCACCGGAGACGACGGTGGTCGCCGGACCGTTCACGGCGGCGATTCCCAGGCGGCCGTCCCAGCGCCGAAGACGCTGGCCGACTCGTTCGGCCGATTCGGCCACCGAGACCATGCCGCCGGTGCCTGCGATCGTCAGCACCGCGCGACTGCGCAGAACGACCACCCGCAACGCGTCCGCCAGCGACAGACCACCAGCGACGTACGCCGCCGCGACCTCTCCCTGCGAGTGACCGACCACGACGTCGGGGGTCACACCTAGCGACCGCCAGACAGCGGCCAAACCCGCCATCATCACGAAGAGCACCGGCTGGACGACGTCCACTCGTTCCAACGACGGCGCGCCCGGCACATCCCGCAGCACATCGGCGGCCGACCAACCCGCCAAGTCCGCCAGCACCTCGTCGCAGTCGGCCACCACCTGCCGGAACACCGGCGAGTGGTCGAGCAACTCCGCACCCATGCCCAGCCACTGCGAACCCTGACCCGGGAACACCCAAACTAGGCCACCACCGCGGGTTGCCCGGCTCCGAGCCAGTCGGGGCGACGGGTCGCCGGAGGCCGCCGCTCGCAACGCAGTCAGCATGGATTCCCGGTCTTCGCCCACCACGACCAAGCGGTGTTCCTGAGTGGAGCGACCGGTCGCCAGCGAGGAGCCCACCTCGGCCAGCGAGAGATCCGGATGGTCGTCGACGAACGCGGCGAACCGGTCCGCGTACGCACGCAGCGCATCGGCTGACTTCGCGGAGAGCAGGAACGGCACCGCCGCCAACGGAGGGGCCGACGCAGGCGATTCCACGGCCGGGGCCTCTTCGATGATGAGGTGAGCGTTGGTTCCGCTGACCCCGAACGAGGACACACCCGCTCGCCGAGGACGCCCGGATGACGGCCAATCGCGGGCCTCGGTCAGCAGCTCGACCGAACCCGACGACCAGTCCACGTGCGTCGACGGCTTGTCGACGTGCAGCGTCTTCGGCAGTACGCCGTGCCGCATCGCCATGACCATCTTGATCACGCCGCCGACCCCGGACGCCGCCTGCGCGTGCCCGATGTTCGACTTCAGCGATCCGAGCCACAGTGGACTGACCCGATCCTGCCCGTACGTCGCCAGGAGCGCCTGCGCCTCGATCGGATCGCCCAGTGTCGTCCCAGTCCCATGGGCTTCCACCGCGTCCACATCGGACGGCGTCAGCCCGGCCACCGACAACGCCTGCCGGATCACCCGCTGCTGCGAAGGGCCACTCGGCGCGGTGAGCCCGTTCGACGCACCGTCCTGGTTCACCGCCGAACCGCGTACGACGGCGAGGATTCGATGACCGTTGCGGCGCGCGTCGGACAGCCGCTCCAGCAGCACCATTCCGACGCCCTCGGACCAACTAGTGCCGTCGGCCGAATCGGCGAAGGACCGGCACCGCCCGTCCGGCGACAACGCGCCCTGGGTCGAGAACTCCACGAACGACTCCGGGGTCGCCATGACGGTGACGCCACCGGCGAGGGCCAAGGTGCACTCCCCGGCTCGCAGTGCTTGACCGGCAAGGTGCAACGCCACCAGCGACGACGAACACGCGGTGTCGATCGTCACCGCCGGGCCTTCGAGGCCGAAGAAGTACGACACCCGGCCCGAGGCGATCGCGCCGGACGCTCCGGTCTTGCCGTAGTCGTGATACATCATCCCGACGAAGACGCCGGTGGAGCTGCCTTTGAGCGAGTTCGGGTCGACGCCGGCCCGTTCCACCGCCTCCCAGGTCGCCTCCAGCAGCAGGCGCTGCTGCGGGTCCATGGTCAGCGCCTCGTGCGGGCCGATCCCGAAGAACGCGGCGTCGAACTCCCCCGCGCCGGTGAGGAATCCGCCTCGGTCGACGTAGCTGGTGGCCGGACGGCTGCGGTCGGGGTCGATCAGCGTGTCGAGATCCCAGCCGCGATCGTCCGGGAAACTCCCCGTCCCCTCACGACCGTCGAGCACCATCCGCCACAGATCCTCCGGGGACGACACTCCGCCCGGATAACGGCAGGACATCCCGACGATCGCGATCGGCTCGTCCGAGGTCTGCCGGACACCGGCCACGACCGATCGACTGGAGTCCACTCCGGACAGTTCGGCCGTGACGAACTCGGCGAGCTTCACCGGCGACGGGTAGTCGAAGACCAGAGTTGCCGGGAGCCGGAGGCCGGTCGCCTCACCCAGCGAATTGCGCAGCTCCACCGCCGTCAGCGAGTCGAAGCCGAATTCCGTGAAGGCCCGATCGGGGACCAGTCCGGTCGCATCGGCTCGGCCGAGGACGGCGGCGACATGCTGCAGGACGACGTCGAGCACCAGACCGGCTCGGGCCTCCGGGGGGTGGTTCGCCAACCGGCGGGTCAGCGTACCGGCGCGGGTGCCGGAGCTGCGCCGAGCCCGGCCGCCGAGCAGTCCCCGGAAGATCGCGGGCACGTCACCGGCCGCAGCCAGCGCCCGTCGATCGACGCTGATCGGAACCAGCACCGCTTCGGCCGATCCACCGGCCGCGTCGAACAGCGCCAGCCCGTCCTGCTCCGTCAACGGCAGGACACCGCCGCGCGCCATCCGGGAGCGATCGGTCTCGGCCAGCGTCTCCGTCATGCCGCTCACCGGCACCCACGGTCCCCAGGCCAGCGACTGCGCAGCGAGGCCCGCGCTGCGCCGATGGGTCGCGAGCGCGTCGAGGAAGACGTTCGCCGCGCCGTAGTTCCCCTGCCCGGCCGCGCCGAGCGCACCAGCCGCCGACGAGAACAATACGAAGAACTTCAGGTCCACGGTCAATTCGTGCAGGTGCCAGGCCGCGTCGACCTTCGGGCGCAAGACCGTGTCCAATCGCTGCGGCGTCAGCGACTCGATCACCCCGTCGTCCAACAATCCAGCGGTATGCACAACGCCGTCCACGGCAAAGTCACTCAGCAACGCAGCAACCGCAGCCCGATCAGCCACATCACACGCCACCAACGAAACCGACGCACCCGACTCCCGAAGGCTCGCCACCAACTCCGCCGCCCCCGGCGCATCCCCACCCCGACGACTCACCAACACCAGATCGCGTATGCCGTGACTCACCACAAGGTGCCGAGCCACGAGCGCACCCAACCCGCCGGTCCCACCCGTGATCAGCACGCGATTCGCGGTCGACCAGGGAGGCGTACTCGCCGGTGCGGGCGCCTTCACCAGGCGCGGCACGAAGATCCGATCCTCCCGCACGGCCAGCTCGGGTTCGTCCAGTCCAAGCAGGCCACCGACGGAGTCGGGGGTTAGCTCTCCGATCGTGTCCACCAGCACGATCCGGCCCGGGTTCTCCGCCTGCGCTGCGCGTACCAGTCCCCAGACCGAGGACTGCACGAGGTCCACCGGCTCGCCGGAGATCGACACCGCTTGGCGGGTGACGACGACCAGCCGCTCGGCGGCGCGATCCTCCGCCAGCCACTGTTGCAGCCTCAGCAGAACCGCCTTCGTCACCTCGGCGACGCGAGCCGGGATCTCGCCTTCCCCGCTCGGCACAACCAGCACGTCATGGCTGGTGTCGGCGGCAACCGGCGAACTCGTCTGGACCCAGCTCACGCCGAACATCGAGTCGTGCGTACCGGCTGCCGTCCGCAGCTGCTCACCCGTGACTTCCCGCGTACGCAGAGAGCCGATCGAAGCCACCGCACGGCCGGACGAGTCGCCGAGGTCGATCGAGGCCGAGGACTCGTCGACTTCACGCATCCGCACCCGTAGTTCGGTCGCACCCCCCGCGACCAGGGAGATCCCGGCCCAGGAATACGGAACGCGGGCGGGACCGGCGGTGGTACGCGGATCGTGGAGCGCCGCGTCCAGCAGGGCCGGATGCAGCGTGTAGGAACCGGCGTCGCTCCGGGCCGACTCGGGCAGTGCGACCTCGGCGTAGATGTCCCGGCCCGAGCTCCAGGCCGCGCGCAGTCCCGCGAAGGCCGGACCGTACTCGAATCCGGAGTCCGCCAGCCGCTCATAGAGATCGGTGACGTCGAGTTCGGTCGCCTCAGCCGGGGGCCAGATCGTGAAGTCCGTCGACGGCCGGCTCGCTGCCGTCCCGAGTACGCCTTCCGCGTGCAACACCCACGAGGCGTCGGACCGGTCGGGTCGCGAGTGGACGGTGATCCGCCACCGGCCGTCGACCGCTCCGTCGACGACGACCTGAAGGTTCACTCCGCCCCGGTCGGGTAGCACCAATGGCGCTCGCAGGAGCAACTCCTCGATCGCCTGCGCGCCCACCTGCTCGGCGGCGTGCAGGGCGAGCTCGACGAACCCGGTCCCGGGGAACACCGTCTGCCCCAGTACGCGGTGCGCAGCGAGCCAAGGCAGCGCGTCCAGCGAAAGACGCCCGGTCAGCACGACCCCACCGGAATCGGGAGCGCTGACGATCGCCCCGAGCAGCGGGTGGTCGGCCGCCCGGAGTCCGGCCGCCACCAGCGAACCCTGCCCGGAGAGGGCGTCCACCCAGTAGCGCTCACGCTGGAAGGCGTACGTGGGCAGGTCGACGCGCCGCCCGCCATCGAGGCACACCGCCCAGGCCACCGGTACGCCCCGCACATGGCAGGCGGCGACCGCTGCCATGAGGGACTCGCATTCGCCGTGATCTTTGCGCATCGCCGAGACGAACTTGGCCTTCCCCGTGAGGCAGAGCTGCCCCATGGCGGACAGCACCGCATCCGGCCCGAGTTCGAGATACGTGCCGACGCCTGCCGCTTCCAGGGTGCGTACGCCGTCGGCGAAGCGGACTGCCGACCGCACGTGATTCACCCAGTACTCGGGATCGCCGACCGGGGCGAGGTCGCCGGTCACGTTCGATACCACCGGGATCGTCGCCTCGCCGAACGTCAGTCCACTCACGACCGCCCGAAACTCGGCCAGCATGGGGTCCATCAGCTGCGAATGGAAGGCGTGGGACACCCGGAGCCGTTTGGTCTTCACGCCCTGCTTCTCCAGCGCGGCCACCACGAGCTCCACTGCCTGATCCGCGCCGGACAACACGACCGCGGCAGGGCCGTTCACCGCTGCGATGTCGACGCCGTTCGTCAGCAGCGGGCGTACGTCGTCCTCCGCCGCAGCGACTGACACCATCACGCCGCCCGGCGGAAGCGCCTGCATCAGCCGGCCCCGGGCGGCCACCAACCGGGCGGCGTCGGGCAACGACAGCACCCCGGCGGCATGGGCGGCCGCGATCTCGCCGATCGAGTGACCGCCCACGAAGTCCGGGCGTACGCCCCACGACTCGGTCAGCCGGAACAACGCCGTCTCCAGGGCGAGCAAGGCCGGCTGCGCGTACGCGGTCTGGTTGAGCAGGTCCGCGTCGGTACCCCACATCACGCCGAGCAACGGCTGATCCAGCAGTGGATCGATCTCCGCCGCGACTGCGTCCAAAGCCTTCGCGAACACGGGGTACGCCTCGTAAAGCTCCCGTCCCATGCCCAGCCGTTGCGAGCCCTGGCCGGAGAACAGTACGGCGAAGGCGTCCTCGGTCCGCGCGATCCCGGTGACGATCCCTGAGTCGGCTCCGTCGTCGGCGAGCAGCCGAAGGCGGGCGGTCAATTCCTCGCGACTCGTCCCGAGCACGGCCGCTCGATGGGTGAGCCGAGCGCGGCCGGTGGCCAGCGAGAAACCGACGTCCCTCGGCTCGACGTCCGGCTTCGACTCCACAAGAGACACCAGGTTCGCCGCCTGCGCGCGTAGCCCGGTGGCCGACTTGGCCGACAGCACCCATGGCACCACCGGCGCGTCGCCTGTGCGTTCGTCCCGAGCGGACTCGTCGGCCGGTGCCTGCTCCACGATCACATGCGCGTTCGTGCCACTGATGCCGAACGATGACACCGCCGCCCGACGGGGTCGGCCGGTCTCCGGCCAATCCCGGTTCTCCCGAAGCAATTCCACCGCGCCGGACGACCAGTCCACTCGGGAGGACGGCTCGTCCACGTGCAGAGTCTTGGGCAACACCCCACGGCGTATCGCCATGACCATCTTGATGACGCCACCGACGCCCGCAGCTGCCTGCGTATGCCCGATGTTCGACTTGAGTGAGCCGAGCCACAGTGGGCGGTCGCGGTTCTGACCGTAAGTGGCAAGCAGAGCCTGCGCCTCGATCGGATCGCCCAGGGTCGTGCCGGTGCCGTGCGCCTCGACGGCGTCCACGTCGGACGGCTGGAGGCCGGAGGCCGACAAGGCGGCCCGGATGACCCGCTGTTGTGCGGGACCGTTCGGGACGGTCAAACCGCTGGACGCGCCGTCTTGGTTGATCGCGCTGCCCCGCAGAACCGCGAGCACCGGGTGACCCAGCCGCTGTGCGTCGGAGAGCCGCTCCAGCAGCAGTACGCCGACACCCTCGGAACAGCCGATGCCGTCGGCGGCGGAGGAGAACGCCTTGCACCGGCCGTCCCGGGCGAGGCCGCGCTGCTCGCTGAAGTAGCAGAACATGTCGGGGGTGGTCATGATGGTGACCCCGCCGGCCAACGCCATCGAGCATTCGCCCCGGCGGAGAGCCTGAGCCGCGAGGTGCAGCGCGACCAGCGAGGAGGAGCACGCGGTGTCGACGGTGACCGCAGGCCCCTCCAAACCGAGCGTGTACGCGATCCGCCCGGTGACGAGGCTGCCGTCGCTGGTCCCGGTGCCGTAGTCGTGATACATCACGCCACCGAATACGCCGGTCTGGCTGCCGCGCAACGAAGTGGGGTCGATGCCCGCGCTCTCGATGGCCGACCAGCTCGCCTCCAGGAGACGTCGCTGCTGCGGGTCCATGATGAGCGCCTCGCGAGGCGAGATCGCGAAGAAGTCGGCGTCGAACTCGGCCGCGTCGTAGAGGAAGCCGCCCTTGCGCGACACCGTCCGACCAGGCTTGCCCGGCTCCGGGTCATGGATGCGCTCAACGTCCCAGCCCCGGTCGTCGGGGAAGTCGCCCACCGCGTCCCGGCCCGAGGAGACGAGCCGCCAGAGCTCCTCGGGCGAGTCGACGCCACCGGGATACTCGCAGGCCATGCCCACGATGGCGAGGGGCTCGGCCTGGGCGGCGGTGAGCCGGCCGTTCTGCTGGCGCAGCCGGTCGTTGTCCAGCATGGAGGCTCGCAGCGCCTCGACGATCTGCTCGACAGAGGTATCCACAGTGGATCAGTCCTTCGCTGTGCTGTCGTTGGCCGCGAGCGCCGCGCGGACCAGATCGGCGACGTCCATGCTCTTGATCGCTTCCTGCCGCCCGTCCTCCAGCGGCGCATCGGCAGCGGCATCGGCGGGCTCGGGCTGCGCATCCGGGAACAGCTCGGCATCGAGGAGTTCGGCGACGGCCCGGGCGTTCGGGTGGTCGAACATCAAGGTCGCGGGCAGCCGGAGCCCGGTCGCCTTCTGCAGCCGGTTGCGGAGCTCGACGCCTGCCAGCGAGTCCAGGCCGAGATCGGTGAAGCCCTTCGTCGGTTCGATGGCCGACGCCTCGTTCCGCGAGACGGCGGCGACCTGGGTCCGTACGAAGGTGACCAACGCGTCGTGCCGGCGGCCGGTGGGCATACCTTCGAGTCCACGGAGGAAGGCCTCGTCGTCGTCCTCGGTGGGCTGGGTGACGGTTCGGCGTACGGCCGCGGTTGTGGTGACGGCGAAGTCCCGCAGCGCTGCGGGCACGTCCTGGGTGATCCCGGCCCGGGTGATCCGGACGGGCACCAGCATCGGCTCGGCCGATCCCAGCGCCAGGTCGAAGGCGGCAAGTCCCTGCTCGGCCGTCATCGCGGGCAACCCAAGGCGTTCCATGTGCTGCAGCTCGTCCGCTCCGACACCGCCGCCTAGCTCTGTGCGTACCGCCCACATGCCCCAGGCCAACGAGGTCGCGGTCAGCCCCGCCGCGGCCCGATGCTGGGCGAGCGCGTCGAGGAACGCGTTGGCCGCCGCGTAGTTGCCCTGACCGGCGGCCAGCACGGTGCTCGCCGCCGAGGAGAACAGCGCGAAGGCCTTCAACTCCCGGTCGCGGGTCAGCTCGTGGAGGTTCCAGGCCGCGTCGACCTTCGGCCGCAAAACGGCCGCCAGCTGCGCCGGGCTCAGGTTCGCGATCAGCGCGTTGTCCACGATTCCCGCGGCATGGACGATGCAATTCACCGGGTACGCCGAAAGCACGTCAGCGAGCGCATCCCGATCGGCTGCGTCACCGGCGACCACGACGACATCAGCGCCCTGTGCCTGCAACTCCGCCGTCAGCTCCGTCGCGCCGGGGGTCGCCATTCCGCGTCGGCTGAGCAGGACCAGCCCGCGTACGCCGCTGGCGACGAGGTGGCGGGCGACGACCGCACCCAACCCGCCGACACCACCGGTGATCAGTACGCAGTCGGTGCCCGACCACGCCACTCCGGGCTGGTTCACGGAGGCCCGGGCGAGCCGGGGGACGAACGCCGTCCCCGCACGGACCGCCAACTCCGGTTCGCCCGAGGAGACCGCCGCCAGCAGCATCTCGTCGGACGCGGTCGGGTCGGCGTCCATGAGGACGACCCGGCCCGGTTGCTCCGCCTGCGCCGCTCGCACCAAGCCCCACACTGCTGCGTGAGCGAGGTCCAGCTCCTCCCCCTCGCCGATGGCGACGCCGTGCGATGTCGCCATCACGAGTCGGGCCGAGCCGTGGTCCTCCGCCAGCCAAGACTGCACGTGACTCAGCACCTCGGCGGTCGCCGTACGCACCCGGTCCGGCACGCTGCCGCTGGTGAGCACCGGGCAGCGATACAGCTCGTCGCGCGGGTCTTTCTGCGTACCGAGGGACGTCGGCCGCCATCGGAGCACATGCAGAAGTCCGTCATCCGCCGCCGGCACCAACTGCTCACCCGAAGCCAGCCGGGACGCCAGCCGCTCGACCGTCAGCACCGGCCGCCCGGAGTCGTCGGCGATCCGCATGCTCGACAGCTCTTCGCCGTTGATCCGGTGGGCATGTACGCGCAGCGCCCGAGCCCCGCTTGCATGCAACGCCACGCCGGACCAGGAGAACGGAAGCAGCGTCGGCTTCGGCTCCTCCAGCAGCCCCGCCAGCAGTTCGGCGTGCATCGTGGCGTCCAGCAGCGCCGGGTGCAGCCCGTACCCCGCCGCCTCGGCGACCTCCGGCAGCACCACCTCGGCGTAGATGTCCTCGCCGTCGCGCCAGACCGCCCGCAATCCCTGGAACGCCGGGCCGTAGTGGTAGCCGCGCTCGGCGATCCGTGCGTACGCGGCCGCCGCCTCTCCGGTGTCCACGCGTTGGGCCGTTGCGGGCGGCCACTGCCAGAGATCCCATGTCGGCTCGGCGTCGGCCGGGGCGACGAAGCCTTCGGCGTGCAGCACCCAGTCGGCGGAACCGTCCACTCGGGAGAACACCTGCACCGTACGCCGACCGGCGACGTCGGCCGCCCCGACCGGGACCTGCACTTCGACCACTCCGGCGTCGGGGATGATCATCGGCGCTCGTAGGGTCAGCTCCTCCACTACGCCGCAGCCGACCTGATCGCCGGCGCGTACGGCCAACTCGACGAACCCGGTTCCGGGGAGCAGGACGGTGTCCAGCACCCGGTGATCGGCGAGCCACGGATGAGTCGCCACCGACATCCGGCCGCTCAGGACGACGCCCCCCGTCCCGGCCAGGCTCATCGAGGCGGTCAGCAAGGCGTGCCCCAGCTCGCTGGGACCGGCTGCCTTCCTCGGCGCGCTCAGCCAGTAGCGTTCGCGCTGGAAGGCGTACGTGGGCAGGTCCACCCAAGTCGCCCGATGCTCGGCGAAGAACTTCGCCCAGTCGACGGTTGCTCCGGCCGAGTGCAGGGCACCCAGTACGCTGACGATGGTGAGCGGTTCTTCGCGGTTTCGACGCTGAGCCGGGATGAACGTGCCCCGACCTTCTGCCATGCCGGAGAGCACGGCGTCGGGGCCGAGTTCGACGAAGACTCGTGCGCCCGCTGCTTCCAGCGTCGTGATCCCGTCGGCGAACCGGACGGCGTTACGGACGTGGGTGACCCAGTACTCCGGGTTGTTCACCGGGGTGAAGTCGCCAGTCACGTTCGACACGACTGGGATCGTGGCTTCGGTGAAGCTGAGTCCATTCAGGACTTGGCGGAACTCGTCCAGCATCGGGTCCATCAGCGATGAGTGGAACGCGTGGGATACCCGCAGTTGCTTGGTCTTCACGCCGCGTCGCTCCAGCTCTCCCACCACGCGCGCCACGGCCTGCTCAGCGCCGGAGAGGACCACGGCAGCGGAACCGTTGATCGCGGCGATGTCCACGCGCGCGCCATCCGCGAGCGTGTCCACCAGCGCGCCGTCTGCCAACGCGCCGTCTGCCAACGCGCCGTCCGCCAGCAGCGGGAGGACATCGGCTTCTGAGGCGGCGACCGACACCATCACCCCACCGGCCGGGAGCGCCTGCATCAGCCTGCCCCGGGCGGCCACCAGTTTCGCCGCATCCGCCAGGGACAGCACACCGGCGACGTGCGCAGCGGTCACCTCACCGATCGAATGCCCGCCCACGAAATCCGGGCGTACGCCCCACGACTCGGCCAGCCGGAACAACGCCATCTCCACCGCGAACAACGCCGGTTGCGCGTACCCGGTCTGGTTCAGCAACTCCTCGTCGGAACCCCACATCACGTCCAGCAGCGGACGATCAAGGTGCTGATCGAGTTCGGTAACGGCTTCGGACAACGCCGCAGCGAAGACCGGGAAAGCGGCATACAACTCCCGGCCCATCCCGAGCCGCTGCGAGCCCTGCCCGGAGAAGAGGATCGACAGCTTAGCGTCGGAGTACGCCACCTGGGCATCGCCGGCCGTCAGCTCCGCCAGCCCGCGCAGCAGCTCCTCGCGGGTCGCGCCGGACACCGCCGCCCGGTACGCCATCGCCGAACGCCCGGTGGCCAGGGAGAACCCGACGTCCACCGGATCGAGACCGGGCTCCGACTCCACGAAGTCGGCGAGCTTGACCGCCTGCGAGCGGAGACCGGCAGGCGACTTCGCCGAGAGCACCCAGGGCACCACGGGAGTTGCAGCCGTCGGCCGCGCCGAAGACGCAAGCTCGGGCGCCTGTTCCAGGATGACGTGCGCGTTCGTGCCGCTGATGCCGAACGACGAGACTCCGGCCCGGCGCGGACGGCCGAGGTCGGGCCAGTCCCGGGCTTCGGTCAGCAGTTCGACCGAGCCGGCCGACCAGTCCACGTGCGGCGTCGGCTCGTCGACGTGCAACGTCTTCGGCAGCAGCCCCTGCTGCATCGCCATGACCATCTTGATGATCCCGCCGACGCCCGCCGCTGCCTGCGTATGCCCGATGTTGGACTTCAGCGAGCCCAGCCACAGCGGCTCGGCCCGATCCTGCCCGTACGCCGCCAGCAGCGCCTGCGCCTCGATCGGATCACCGAGCGTCGTACCGGTTCCGTGCGCCTCGACGGCGTCCACATCGGACGCGCTCAGCCCGGAAGCGGCCAGCGCCTGACGAATCACCCGCTGCTGGGAGGGCCCGTTCGGCGCCATCAATCCGTTCGACGCGCCGTCGGAATTCACCGCCGAACCGCGTACGACCGCGAGCACGCGATGGCCGTTGCGCCGGGCATCCGACAGCCGCTCCAGCAACAGCATCCCCGCGCCTTCGGACCAGCTGGTGCCGTCGGCCGACGCGGCGAACGACTTGCACCGGCTGTCTCGCGCGAGCCCTTGCTGCCGGGAGAAGTCCACAAAGGCGTCCGGAGTCGCCATGACCGCGACACCGCCCGCGAGCGCCAGTCCACATTCGCCGGACCGGAGTGCTTGCGCCGCAAGGTGTAGGGCCACGAGTGATGAGGAGCAGGCGGTGTCGACCGTGACGGCCGGACCCTCCAGACCAAGCAGGTAAGAGATCCGACCAGAGAACACACTGCCCGAGGTGCCGTTGCCGAGATAGGCGGCGAGATCGTCGTCGACGTCGGTCACGTTGCTCGCGTAGTCGTGATACATCAGGCCCGCGTACACCCCGGTCTGGCTGCCGCGCATCCCATTCGGGTCGATGCCCGCCCGCTCGAACACCTCCCACGCCAGCTCCAGCGCGAGCCGCTGCTGCGGGTCCATCGCGAGAGCCTCGCGCGGCATGATGCCGAAGAATCCGGCGTCGAAGTCCGCGGCGTCGTGCAGGAAGCCGCCTTCGCGCACATAGGACCGGCCGATCGCGCCGGGCGTCGGGTCGTAAATCCCGTCGATGTCCCAGCCCCGATCAACGGGGAATCCGGTGATCCCGTCGCGTCCCTCGGCGACCAGCCGCCACAGCGCCTCGGGGGAGGTCACGCCGCCCGGGAACCGGCACGCCATGCCGACGATCGCGATCGGCTCGTCCGCGCTCACGGTCCGGACGGACAGCGCCGGCTCCGCGACCGTCACGCCGCTCAGTTCGGTGACGAGGTTGGCCGCCAGCACCCGCGCGCTGGGATGGTCGAACACCAGCGTCGAGGGCAACCGCAGGCCCGTGCGCTTGGCCAGCAGGTTGCGCAGCTCCACTGCGGCCAGCGAATCGAAGCCCAGATCGCGGAACGGCTTGTCCGGGTCCACCGCTTCCGGTCCGCGGTGTCCCATCAAGGCAGCTATTTCGGTACGCACAAAGCCGAGTACGAGTTCGGTTCGACCGGCCGGGGACAACTCGGCCAGCTGAGCCGCCAACGGCGTCTCCGTACGCCGTTTGCGCGGATGAGCCAGGTCCAGCCACACGGACGGGACACCCTCGTCCCGGTCCCGGAGGGCGGCGAGATCCACGCCTGCCGCCAGTACGCTCGCGGTAGGCGTACCCACCGCGCGGTCGAGCAGATTCAGCCCTTCGGCCGCCGAGAGCGCGGCGAACCCGGAACGCTTGGCCCGCGCGAGCGCGGCCTCGTCGAGGAGGTCGCCCATTCCGCCGTCGCCCGTCCAGAGCCCCCACGCGATCGACGTCACCGGCAGCCCCAACGCCGCCCGGTAGGCCGCCAACCCGTCGAGGAAGGCGTTCGCGGCCGCGTAGTTGCCCTGGCCGGCGCCGTCGAATATCGCAGTGGTCGAGGAGAAGAGCACGAAGAACTTCAGATCGCACGTCAGCTCGTGCAGATGCCACGCGGCATCCGCCTTCGGTCGCAACACCGCGTCGAGCCGCGCCGGCGACAGCGATCCGAGGACACCGTCGTCCACCACCCCGGCCGTATGCACGACCCCGTCGACCGGGAACTCGACGAGCAGCTGCTCGACTGCATCCCGATCGGCGACATCGCACGTCTTCACGACGACCTCGGCACCCGCCTGCCGAAGGCTCGCCGCGAGCTCTTGGGCACCCGGAGCATCCGGGCCCCGACGGCTGACCAGCACCAGATCGCGTACGCCATGGTCGGCCACCAGATGCCGGGCGACCAGCGCGCCCAGCCCACCGGTGCCGCCGGTGATCAGGACGCGGTCGGCCGCGGACCAGGCCGGGTTCGCAGCCGGCTCTGTTCTCACCAGGCGCGGCACGAACCTCTGGTCGCCGCGGACCGCCAGTTCGGGCTCGTCGCCGGACAGGCCCTCGATCGCGGCGCCCTCCATGGCGTCGACCAGCCGAATCCGGCCTGGATTCTCGGCCTGCGCCGCCCGCACGAGGCCCCACACCGCGGACTGCGCAACGTTCACCGGTTCGCCGTTCACCGACACCGCTTGACGCGTGACGATCGTCAGCCGAGTCGCAACGTGTTCCGTGGGCTCGGGGTCTTTAGCCAGCCAGGACTGCACCCGGGCGAGCACGTCGCCCAGAACCAGCCGGACGTCCGGCTCGGCCGGGCACTCGTACACCTCGTCGGCTGCCGAGGGCGTACCCGGGGAAGTGCTTGTCCGCCAATCGATGCGATACAGCGGCCGGCCCGCCGACGGCGTGTTCCCGGTGGCGGCGGCCCGCGACCGGAGCGCCTCGACGGTCAGCACGGGCAGGCCCGAGGCATCGGCGAGGCGCAGCTCGGACCGCTCTCCCCCGTCGTGGCGACGGAAGTGCACCCGCAGCGCCGCAGTGCCGACCGAGTGAACGGTCACGCCGCTCCACGAGAACGGGAGCAACGTCGGTCCCTGCTCCTCCAGCAGGTCCACGTGCAATGCCGCGTCCAGCAGGGCGGGATGCAGCCCGAAACCCGTGACATCTTCGGATTCGGGCAACGCGACTTCGGCGTACAGGTCGTCACCGGACTGCCAAGCGGCCTTGAGCCCTTGGAAGACCGGCCCGTAGTCGTAGCCCCGGTCGACCAGGCGCTCGTAGACGTCGTCGATCGGCATCGACTCTGCGCTCGCCGGGGGCCACTGGGCCAACGTCCAGTCTGGGGACGCGTCGGTCGCGGCGAGGCTGCCCTCCGCATGCAACGTCCAGTCGAGGTCGGCTCCGTCCGGCCGGGCGAAGACCTGAACGGCGCGCCGTCTGGAGTTGTCGGGAGCACCGACCGAAACCTGGAGCTGCACGAACCCTTCGTCCGGCAGCGCCAACGGCGTACGCAGAACCAGCTCGTCGAGCCGCTCGCAGCCCACCTGCTCGCCCGCACGCAGGGCGAGCTCGACGAGTCCCGTGCCGGGGAAGATCCGCCGACCCAGTACGCGGTGATCCGCCAGCCAAGGATGGGTGGCGAGGGACAGCCGCCCAGTCAGCAGTACGCCCTCGGACCCGGCCACAGCGACGGAAGCGCCGAGTAGCGGATGGTCGACGGCCGACAGTCCAGCCGCAGCGGGGTCGGCCGCCGCCCCGAACAACCAGTACGCCTCATGCTCGAACGCGTACGTCGGCAGGTCCACCCAGCCGCCACCGGCGAGGTACGCACGCCACGCGACGCCGACTCCGTGAACATGGCACGACGCCAGGGCGGCCACCACGGACTCACACTCGTCGCGGTTGCGGCGCAGCATCGGGATGAAGGTGCCCTGGCCTTCTGCCATGCCGGAGAGGACGGCATCCGGTCCGAGTTCGAGGAAGACTCGTGCGCCCGCCGCCTCGAGTGCGGCCAGCCCGTCGGCGAACCGGACGGCGTTGCGGACGTGGGCGACCCAGTACTCGGGGTCGTTGACGGGAGTGAGGGCTCCGGTCACGTTCGACACGACTGGGATCGTCGCCTCGCCGAAGCTCAGTCCATTCAGGACTTGGCGGAACTCGGCCAGCATCGGGTCCATCAACGCCGAGTGGAACGCGTGGGACACCCGGAGTGGCTTGGTCTTGACGCCCCGTTGTTCCAGCACGGACACGATGCTCGTCACCGCGTCTTCGGCGCCGGACAAGACGACCGAGGCCGAGCCGTTGATCGCGGCAATGTCCACGCCGTCGATCAGCAGCGGGAGGACGTCGGCTTCCGGAGCGGCGACCGACACCATCACCCCACCGGCCGGGAGCGCCTGCATGAGCCGGCCCCGGGCGGCTACCAGTTTCGCCGCATCCGCCAGGGACAGCACACCGGCGACGTGCGCTGCGGTCACCTCACCGATCGAGTGCCCGCCCACGAAGTCCGGGCGTACGCCCCACGACTCGGCCAACCGGAACAACGCCGTCTCCACCGCGAACAACGCCGGCTGTGCGTACCCGGTCTGGTTCAGCAACTCCTCGTCGGAACCCCACATCACGTCCAGCAGCGGACGATCAATGTGCTGATCGAGCGCGGTAACGGCTTCGGACAACGCCGCAGCGAAGATGGGGAACGCGGCGGACAGCTCCCGGCCCATCCCGAGACGCTGCGAACCCTGACCCGAGAACACGACGGCGAGGGGAACCTCCGTGCGCGCGATCCCGGTGACGACCCCACCGTCCGGTACGCCCTCAGCGAGCGATCGCAGGCTAGCGAGCAACTCCTCCCGATCCCGGCCGGTGACGACGGAGCGATGCTCCAGCGCAGTACGCCCAGTGGCCAGCGAGAACCCGACGTCCACCGGATCGAGGTCCGCATCCTCCACAAAGGACGCCAGCCTTGCCGCCTGCGTACGCAATCCGGCAGCAGACTTCGCCGACACCACCCACGGCAAGATCGGGCTCGCGGGCGTGTCCTTCGGCTGTGAGGTAGTCCCCACCTCGGGAGCTTGTTCGAGGATGACGTGGGCGTTGGTGCCGCTGATCCCGAACGACGACACCCCGACCCGGCGCGGACGGCCCGTCTGCGGCCACGGC
>NZ_JABFVK010000096.1 GCF_013362815.1 Hamadaea sp.
ACCGGCGACGGATACACCGACCTCATCGGCCGGAAGTCTGACGGGACGTTGTGGTTGTACCCCAACAACATCGAACGCGACAACGGCATCCCGTACAGCACGGATGAGGCGTACCAGATCGGCAAGGGCTGGGGCGTCTTCGATCGGATCGTCGGGGCGGACGTCACCGGCGACGGCTACACCGACCTCATCGGCCGCAAAACCGACGGCACGCTGTGGCTCTACCCCAACAACATCGAACGCGACAACGGCATCCCGTACAGCACCGACGAGGCGTACCAGATCGGCAAGGGCTGGAGCAGCTTCGATCAGATCCTCTGACCGCACGATCAGTCGGCGCGCCCGATCTCGGCCGGGCGCGCCCCTGCGATGCGGATCTGCCGGAACTCAGCGCCCGGTGTGGTCGCGGAACCCGCGGCCGGCCTTGCGCCCGAGGTAGCCCGCCGTGACCAAGTGCTCCAGCAGCGGCGCCGGGGAGAAGCCGGGCTCCCGCAGCTCCAGGTACAGCTCCCGCTGGATCGCCAGCGCGACGTCCAGGCCGACCACGTCGAGCAGCTCGAACGGCCCCATCGGATAACCGCAGCCGAGCTTCATCGCGTAGTCGATGTCGTCAGCGGTGGCGTACGACGCCTCCAGCATCTTCACCGCATCGTTGAGGTACGGGAAGAGCAGCGCGTTCACGATGAAACCCGATCGGTCCTCGCAGCGTACGCCGTGCTTGCCGAGCCGGTCGCAGACCGCGAGCGCGGTCGCCTCGGTCGACGACGAGGTGCGGATGGTGCGGACCACCTCGACCAGTTTCATCGCCGGCGCGGGGTTGAAGAAGTGCAGGCCCACGACGTCGGCCGGGCGCTGGGTCGCCATCGCGCACTCGATGACCGGCAGGCTGGAGGTGGTCGTGGCGAGCACGACGCCGGGCTTGCAGATCTCGTCGAGGCTGGCGAACAAGGCCTTCTTGACGGTCAGCTCCTCGACGACCGCCTCCACCACCATGTCCACATCGGACAGGTGTTCCAGGTTGGTCGACCAGGTGACCCGGTTGAGGATCGCGTCGCGCTCCTCCTCCGTCAGCCGACCGCGGACGACCGACTTGTTCAGGTTGACCTTGAGCGCCTCGCACAGCTTCGCGGACTTCTCACCGCCCCGGGTCACGCTCGTGACCTCGAAACCGGCCTTTGTGAAGACCTCGATGATGCCGGTGGCCATGGTCCCGGACCCGACGACGCCCACGGTGCCGACCGCTCGCGCGCCCTCGACGCTGGTCCCCTCGGCCGGGGTCAGTTCATCCGCCACCACGACCGGAGAACCGGCCTTCTCGTACGTGTAGAACCCACGCCCGGACTTGCGGCCCAGCAGGCCCGCGGTCACCATCTGCTTCAGCAGGGGTGCGGGCGCGTGCCGGCGGTCGCGGCCGCCGCGCCGGTACATCGTGTCCAGGATTTCGTACGCCGTGTCGAGGCCGATCAGGTCCATCAGTGCGAGCGGGCCCATCGGCAGCCCACAGCCGAGCCGCATCGCCGCGTCGATGTCCTCCCGAGTGGCGTACCGGGCCTCCACCATGGCGACCGCGTGGTTGAGATAGCCGAACAGCAGGGCATTGGCGATGAATCCGGCCCGGTCGGCGATGGTCACGTCCACCTTGCCGAGCCGGGCGCACAGCGCCTCGACGTCGGCGACGACCTCGTCCGCAGTGACCACGGTCTTGATGACCTCGACCAGCTTCATCACC
Organism: Hamadaea sp.; assembly: GCF_013362815.1. Classification (GTDB taxonomy): domain Bacteria; phylum Actinomycetota; class Actinomycetes; order Mycobacteriales; family Micromonosporaceae; genus Hamadaea. The sequence continues at coordinate 1,730 of NZ_JABFVK010000096.1, forward strand.
GGGGCGGGGTTGAAGAAGTGCACGCCGATGACCCGGTTCGGCCGGTGCGTGGCGACCGAGATCTCGGTGACGCTCAGCGAGCTGGTGTTGGTGGCGAGGATGGCCTCGGGCTTGCAGACCCGGTCCAGCTCGGCGAAGATCTTCTGTTTCAGGTCGAGGTGCTCGGGCACCGCCTCGATGACGAAGTCGACCTCGGCAAGAGCGCCCAGGCCGACCTGGAAGTCGACGCGGGCGAGCAGCGCGTCCCGGTCTTCGGCGGCTAGCTTGCCCTTGGCGACCGCGCGATCGGTCGACCCGGTCAGGTTGGCCCGGCCCCGGTCGAGGGCGCCGTCGGAGATCTCGACCGCGACCACGTTCAGCCCGTTGCGGGCGAAGACCTCGACGATGCCGGCGCCCATGGTGCCCAGTCCGACCACGCCGACCGTGTTGATCCCCACCATGACCTCCTCAACGAGCGTTCAAGTGCCCTGAGTCTGCCATGGCCCGCCGGACGCCTGATAGCGGAAGCAGGTGTGAGAAACATCGATCGTCAGGCCGCCGGGGTGAAGGTGATCCCCCGTCCCGACGTCAGCACCGCCTCGTTGTGGCAGTACTGCAGGGCGGCCGAACCGGTGCCGTTCTCCACGCCGACCGTGGCCGTCTGCCCGCGCTCGGCCGGGACTCCGGCGTCGAGGTCCTTGTACGCCACCGTGATCTTGCCCGACTTGTACAGCACCACCTCGAAGGTGACCCGAGCGCCGGGGGTGGAGAACAGCGCCATGTTCCGCCACTCGATGACGAAGCCGTCGGTGATGCTGGTGGTCAGGATCTTGGACGAGCCGTCGGCGATCAGGTCGTCCCAGAACGGATAAACGGCGTTGTTAGGCGTATTCGGGGCGGCGACCGACGGGATCACCCCGTGGTTCCACGACGGCCCCTGCGGCTGCGCGCCGAAGCTCAGTACGCCGTTGGTGTCGATCCACGCCGTCGAGTAGGTCGAGCCGTAGAACGGCATCGCGAAGGGCAACGTCACCGACTGGTACGCGTCGTCTCCCGTCAAGGTCGACGCCGTCGTCCCGGAAATGAAGGAGAAGTCCCCTTCGGCGCAGGAGTAACCCGTTCCCGGCGACGCCGCGAGCGCGAGGTTGGTCGTCGTTGTGGTCCCCGCGACGACGGCCGCAGACCCGCTACCGGTCAATCCGGCGCACCGGCCACCGGCTGCGGTCGCCGTGATCGCGTACCCCCCGGGGGCGGCCACGATAGTGTAGCGCCCGTTCGCGTCGGTGGTGGCGGAGTACGCCGTGTTCGTCAGCGAGACGATCGCGCCGGGTACGCCGACTCCGTTGTAGGAGACGACGCCCGTGACGGTGCCCGTCGACGTCTCGGGCGGAGCACCCGGCGGGGTGAACGTGATCGTCCGCCCGTCGATGAGCTTCGCCTGGTTCAGCGAGTACTGGAGGGCCACCGTGCCGGCGGCGTTCTCGATGCCGATCGTCGCGGTGGACCCCTCCTCGATCGTCGACGCCCCGATGCCGGTGTACGCCAGCGTGATCTTGCCGTCTTCGTTCAGCACGACCTTGAAACTCACCCGCGTCGCGGAGTCGGAGTAGAACCGGACGTTGCGCCACTCCACCGTGAACTGGCGGTGCGGCGCGCTGCCGCTGGTGGACGTGTAGACGCCCGAGCTCGAATCCACGATCAGGTCGTCCCAGAGCGGGTAGACCGCGGCGTTCGGAGTGTTCCAGGCGGGGGCCGACGGGATCGCCCCGTGGTTCCACGACGGACCCTGCGGTTGCGTACCGAAGCTCAGTACGCCGTTCGTGTCGATCCACGCCGTCGTGTAGGTCGAGCCGTAGAACGGCATCGCGAAGGGCAACGCCACCGACTCGTACGCGTCGTCACCGGACAGGTTCCGCAAAGTGGTGGCGCCGCTCCAACTGGCGGTGGACTCGGTGCAGAAGTAGCCGAAGGCGTCGGAGCAGGCGACCGGTACGCCGGTGAACGTCGCGGTGTAGGTGGCGGGCGTGTCGGGCGCTTCGATCACATGGGTGTTGCCGGACGCGTCGGACCAGCTCTGGAAGGAGTACTTGACGCCGAGGTTGGTCTGCGGCGTCGGTGCGCTCACGGTCAGCGTGGAACCCTTGATCACCGTACGCGTGAACGGCGTGACCTGCGTCGTCCCGCCCACAGTGAGGTTCAGCCCGGAGGGGGTGCTGGTGAACGTCAGGTCGACCGTCTGCGGGTCGAGCCGGCGTACCACGGTGTTGGTGAGCCCGGCGCTGTCGGTGACGGTGAGGGCGAGCTCCAAATAGGACGGATACTCGTGGTCGGGCGCGATGAACGAGCCGCTCGATCCGGTGCCGGTCTGCAACGGGTGCGTGTGGCAGCTGTCGATCGTGGCGCAGTGCTCCATCGTCAGCGACCACGACAGCGAACTTCCGGAGAGGTTGCCGTCCTGCGGATCGGTGCCGTGCCCGGAGAACGTGATCTGCTGCCCGGTGACCCAGGTCGTCCCGGCAGCCGGGGTGTCGATGACCGCGGTCGGAGCATCGTTGCCGACTTGAATGGTGACCGTCGCGGAGTTCGTCGCCCCGAGCGTGTCGGTCACCGTCAGCTTCGCGGTGTAAGTGCCGTTGGCCGTGTAGGTGAACGACGGCGCGGCGGCGGTGGAGTCGGTGCTGCCGTTGTTCGTGAAGTCCCAGGCGTAGGTGAGCCGGCCCTGGTCCGCCGGGTCGTTGTCGGTCGAGTTCGCGCCGTTGAAGGCGACTGTCAGCGGTGCTTTGCCGCTGGTCGGGGTGGCCTCGACGACCGCAGCCGGCGGCTGGTTGCCGGCGTAGTACCGGATGCGGCGTACCGTGCCGGTGTTGCCACCCGTCGTCGAACCGAGGTCCACGTAGTACAGCTCACCGCCCGGGCCGACGGCCAGGTCGACCGGCAGCGACACGTCCTTGGCGAAGAGCTCGATGTTCCCGGTGGCGGGCAGCCCGCCCGGCGAGGCCGGCTTCATCGCCCAGATGCAGTTGCGCGAGACGTCTGTGAAGAACAGGGCGCCGCCGTACGCCGCCGGATAGCTGCCACCGCTGGCCGGGTAGAAGGCGAGACCGGTGATCGCGTCGCCACCGGTGCTGCAGCCCTCGTTCGGCACGATGTCGTACGCATGGTTGTACGTGTAGTACGGCCCGACGGGGTTGGTCATCGAGTTGCAGATGGGCAGATCGGCGCTCATGTACGAAGAAGCCGCCGCGCCCTCGTAACAAGGCCAGCCGAAGTTGGTGGTCGTGGCGGTCGGGTTGACCACCCGGTTGATCTCCTCCCACGTCGACCAGCCGACGTCACCGGCCCAGATCTCGCTCGTGCCCGGCCGGAAGGTGAACCGGTACGAGTTCCGCATGCCGTTCGCGATGATGCGGCGGGTGTTGGGATCGGCCGACCCGATGTTCGGGTTGCCGGCGGCGGCCGCGCCCGTGGCGGGATCGAGCCGGAGGATGGTTCCGTCCAGTCCGGTGGAGTCACCGCTGGTCACGATGTCCTGCGCCCGGAGGGCGCCGCCCTCCTTGGCCGGGTCGCCACACGGGTTCGGGGCAGCGGTGGGCAGCTGGCCGTAGTCGGCCGCGTTGAAGCTCGCGCCGTCGCCCGCCGAGACGTACAGCTTGCCGTCCGGGCCGAAATGCAGGTCGCCGATGGAGTGGCTGGGGTACTGCTGGCACCAGTCGTTGATGAGCACCTGCTCCGAGCCGGGCACCATGGTGTTTCCGTTGGCCTGCAACCGGGAGAGGCGAGCCGAGACGATGCAGTAACCGCCGTTGGCGCCGTTCTTCGCGCCGGTGCACAGGTCGTCCCAAGTCGTGGTGCCGCCGAGCGGCTTGCCGTACGTGTAGAGCACATAGAGATAAGGGTTGCTGGGGAAGTCCGGCGGCATGGCGATGCCGAGCAGACCCCGGTCCCACTGGCTGTGCACCTCGGCCGACAGGTCAGCGAAGACGGTGGGGGTGGTGTCGGACAGGTCGTCGAAGACCTTGATGACGCCGGCCTTCTCGGTGACGAAGACGCGGCCGTCCGGGGCGAACTCGATGTTCGTGGGCTGTGCCAGCCCGCTGAACACGATCTGCTCCTGGAAGCCGGAGGGCAGCGACGCCGCCTGCGCGACGGAAGGCCCGCGTAACGGCGCGAACGCGGCCGCCACGAGCGCCGTCGCCACGGCAGCGCGAACGAACCGCCGGGCACGCGAAATCCCACCGAGCATCAAGACACACCCCTCCCCTGTGGAGGGAACGTTAGGGAGGGGGCGGCCCGGCCAAGCCGGACAGTCCGCTAGCTGACAGATCTTTTGACCGGTCGGTCAGGCCACAACTCGCCGATCGTCGCGTACGGCGTCGGCGACGGTCACTGCCGGCGACGGGCTCAACGTGATCGTGTAATGATTCGCGCCCGCCACCGCGTACTCCTCGATGCCCGGTAGCCAGCGGCTCGCGTACCCGTGGGGATAAAGCGGCGTGGGTCCCCCGAGCATGCCGCGTTCCGCGCGGAGGAAGACCCCGGGGACCGGCAAGGCCGCGGACCGCGCGGAGCTCGTGGCATAGATGTCCTGGGCGTCGCGGACCGCGGCCTCGAGCCGGCACTTGGTGACCAGCCCGCCGTCGGTCTCGACCACGTCGTAGTCGGCGTAGGCGGTCATGGCCGGGTTCCAGTCCGTCAGCGCGGGGTGCGATCGCCAGAGCGCGTCCACGGCCGCGCGGTCCGCGAAAGTCTGCGTGAGCCGCGCGAAGGCCGTGCCTACCGTCAGCTCGATCGCCGCCTTCAGGTCCGCTTCAGTCGCATCAACTGGTACGCCGGGCGGAAGCGGCAACGGCGCACCCCCGTCGACCAGGACCAACCGGCGAACGAGGTCGGGATGACGCCGAGCCGTCGCCACCGCGACGAACGCGCCCATCGAGTGCCCGACGAGCACCGCCGATTCCCCATACGCCCGGATGACCTCGGCGATGTCGTCGGCGTGCCGGTCGATCCCGTACGGCGGTGGCAGATCCCGGCTGTCTCCGCGCCCGCGCAAGTCGACCGCGACGAATCGGTGATCGCTCGCCAGCTGCTCGGCGACGAGCGTCCAGGCGAGATGGGACGAGGTGATCCCGTGCACCGCCACGACGAGCGGGCCCTCCTCACCCCAGCATCCGAGGGCGAGCTCGCCGCCCGTCACCGCCACGGTCGACCGCAGGTACGCCATCATGCGCGGGATGCTGCCACAGGCTCGGCGGCTTGACCATGGGTCCGGCCCACACCGGTTTAGGCTGACGCCATGCGTCATGTGGTGATCACCGGAACCAACCGCGGCCTGGGGCAGGCCCTCCTCGACCGGCTCGCGGCCGACGCCGGCACCCGGGTGCTGGCGCTGGCCCGATCGTTTCCCGCCGAGCAACTCGAGCACCCGCAGATCACCACCTGGCCGGGCGACCTGGCCGACCCGGCCAGCCTGCCCGACGCCGGCGAACTCGCGAAGTTCTTCGTCGGGGCGACGGAGACCGTGCTCATCCACAACGCGGCCGTCGTCGAGCCGATCGGCGAGATCGGCACGCTCGACCCCGACGAGCTGACCCGCGCGGTCGCCGTCAACCTCACCGCGCCGATGCTGCTCACCAACTCCGCCGTCGCCGCCCGGCCGCACGGCGTACCGCTGCGGGTGGTCTTCGTGTCTTCCGGTGCGGCTCACCACGTCATCAGCGGCTGGTCGGCGTACTCGGCGACCAAACGGGGCGGCGAGGAGTTCTTCACTCATTTGTCCGCTTCCTCCACCGCGGATGACTTGATCACGGCGGTCAGCGTCAACCCGGGCGTCATGGACACCGGTATGCAGGCCGAGATCCGCTCGGCCGACTTCGCCGAACGGCAGCGCTTCGTCGACCGCCACGCGCGCGGCGAGCTGCGCCCGCCCGCCGTCGTCGCCGCCGAGATCCTCGCCGCCGCCCTCCCCCGCCCCTCCTTTTCTCGCCGATCATGAACTAACAGGCATGATCGGCCGGCGTGTCGTGTCCCCCACGCCCTGATCAATCTCTTGACACCCTGATCAACGCCCAGCTCACTCCGAGTGAGTATCTTTCGCGTTACCGGCCGGTAGGACTAGACTTCGCGCCGTGACGGCTACCAGTGAAGGCTCCGCGCTCACGCAGGTTCCCGGCGCGAGCGGCATCGTCGACGGGCACCTCGTCTCGACGAGCCCCGCGACCGGTGAAGAGGTCGCGCGGTTCCCGGTCGCCGGGCCGGCGGACGTCGCGGCAGCGGTCGAACGCGCCCGCGCGGCGAGCGTCTGGTGGGAGCGGCTCGGGTACGCCGAACGCAAGCGTCGTCTCCTGCGTTTCCGCAGCCTGATGACCCAGCGGATGGACGACCTGGCCGCCGTGATGACCGCCGAGGGCGGCAAGCCCAGGATCGACGCCACGATGGAGATCTTCGTGACCGTCGAGCACATCGCGTGGGCGGCCAAGCACGCCCGCAAGGTGCTCGGCCCGCGCCGCGTCGGCACTTCGCTGCTGCAACCGGAGTACTCGGGTCGCCTGGAGTACCGGCCCTACGGCGTCGTCGGCGTCATCGGCCCGTGGAACTATCCGCTGTTCACCCCGATGGGGTCGATCGCGTACGCCCTCGCGGCCGGCAACGCGGTGGTCTTCAAGCCGAGCGAGTACACCCCGGCGGTCGGCCAGTGGTATGTGGACCTCTTCAACGAGGTCGTCCCCGAGCACCCCGTACTGCAGATCGTGCACGGACTCGGGGACGTGGGTGCCAACCTGTGCCGCTCCGGCGTCGACAAGCTGGCCTTCACCGGCTCCACCGCGACGGGCAAGAAGGTCATGGCGGCCTGCGCCGAGAATCTCACTCCCGTCCTCGTGGAGTGCGGCGGCAAGGACGCGCTGCTGGTCGACGCGGACGCCGACGTACGCGCAGCCGCCGACGCGGCGCTGTGGGGCGCGATGACCAACGCCGGGCAGTCCTGTGTGGGCATCGAGCGCGTCTACGTACACGAGAAGGTCTACGACGAGTTCCTGCGAATCCTCGTGGCCGACGCCGAGAAGCTGAGCTTCGGCGACGACCCGAAGCAGGACATCGGTCCGATCACCATGCCGGGGCAACGCGAGACGATTCGGCGGCACATCGATGCCGCGCTCGCCGACGGCGGCCGCGCCCTGCTCGGTGGCCCCGACTCCGTACGCGGTCCGGTGGCCCGCCCGACCATCCTGGTCGACGTGCCGGAGTCGAACCCGGCGGTCTGCGAGGAGACGTTCGGCCCGACGATGACGGTCGCGAAGGTCGCGTCGATGGACGAGGCAGTCACGAAGGCCAATGCGACGCCGTACGCGCTCGGCGGTGCGGTCTTCTCCCGGCGGCACGGGGTGGCGCTGGCTCGGCGACTGCGCGCCGGCATGGTGGCGGTCAACTCGACCTTCGCCTTCGCCGTACTCCCCGAACTGCCGTTCGGCGGGGTGGGCCAGTCCGGCTTCGGCCGCATTCACGGTCAGGACGGGTTGCGCGAGTTCGCCCGGGCTTCGTCGATCGCCAAGCGCCGGCTGCCCAGCGTCGTTCCGCTGCTGACCTATCGGCATACCGAGAAGAGCGTCGCGCTGGCACAGCGGATCGTGCGGCTGATGCACGGCCGCTCCCGCTGAGCGGCGGCGTACCAGCTGCTAGAACAGCGTCAGCTCGTCCTTCACGAAGCCGCGCAGCCGGTCGTAGTCGACGACGACGCACCGGATGCCGCGGTCCTCGGCGAGGACGCGTGCCTGTGGCTTGATCTCTTGGGCGGCGAAGATCCCGGCTACCGGGGCGAGCAGCGGGTCCCGGTTCATCAGCTCCAGATACCGGGTGAGCTGCTCGACGCCGTCGATCTCGCCCCGCCGCTTGATCTCGACGGCGACGTGCGCGCCCTCGCCGTCCCGGCAGAGCAGGTCGACCGGGCCGATCGCGGTCATGTGCTCACGGCGTACGAGGGAGTAGCCCAGCCCGAAGGTCTCGGGCTGATCGGCGAGCAGCTGCTGCAGGTGCGCCTCGACGCCGTCCTTCTGCAGGCCGGGGTCCACGCCCAGCTCGTGCGAGCTGTCGCTGAGGACCTCCTCAAGGGTGATCCGGAGTTCCTCGCCCGCCTTGTTCACCACGCGCCAGACACCTTCGCCGACCGTCAGCTTGCACGGCGGGCTCATCCAGTTCAACGGCTTGTACGCGCGATCGTCGGCGTGGATCGAGACCGAGCCGTCGGCCTTCACCATGATCAACCGAGTGGCACTCGGCAGGTGTGCCGCGAGTCGTCCGACATAGTCCACTGAACACCGAGCAATCACCAATCGCACGAAGCGAGCCTAACGTCTCCCGATTCGGCGCTGCGTCGCGCACGCCAGCCTCAGCGCAAGATCGTCGGCGGGCGCTCGGCCTGCAAGATCGTCGGCTTCCGACGATCAATGCACGAATACGCCCACGAATGTCGGCTTCCGACGATCAAGGAAGCCGGAACGCTCAAGACTGTCGGCTTCCGACGATCATGGTCCGGAGCGGCATCCGGGCGGGAGTGGATTCCGCCTGGCATCCTGAAACCGTGCTTGAAGCGCTCACCGGGACAGGTCTGGCCGGAGCGGCCGGGCTCAACGCCTACATCCCGCTCCTGGCCATCGGCCTGCTCGACCGCTACACCAACGTGATCACCCTGCCGGACAGCTGGAAGTGGCTGAGCAACGGCTGGGTCCTGATCATTCTGGGCATCCTGCTCGCCGTCGAGCTGGTGGCCGACAAGATCCCGCTGGTGGACCACGCCAACGACGTCATTCAGACGGTCGTCCGGCCGACTGCGGGCGGGCTCGCGTTCACCGCCGGTTCGACGTCCGAGACGGTCACGGTGACCGATCCGGCGAGCTTCTTCGAGTCCAAGCAATGGGTTCCGATGCTGATCGGCATCGTCCTGGCCGGCGCGGTCCACCTGACGAAGGCCGCGGCCAGACCGGTGATCAACACGTTCACGCTCGGCATCGGTACGCCCGTCGTGTCGACCGCCGAGGATGCCACCAGCGCCACCCTCTCGGTGGTCGCGATCATCATCCCGGTCCTGGTGATCGTGTTCATCGGCTTCTTCATCTGGCTCATGTGGTGGGTGATCACCCGGCGCCGACGGCGGGCGCGAGCCCGGGCTGCGGCCGGAGCAACGCAGTACACGCAGTAACCGCTGCTCCGGGCGTACGTTGATCTCGATGTGCGTACGCGTTTTGCCGCTTTTGTGACTATTGCCCTGGCCGTGCTGGCCCTCCCGGAGGCGGCGTACGCCGCTGCCAACGGCGAGTACGCCGACTGGACCCGAACCGGTGGCACCGGAGCCTGGCAGGCGACCGGTACGCCCGCAGCCGGATTCCCGGTCGCGGACGTCACCTCGAACGCCTCCTCGGTGACGGTGCCCTCCGGAGCGTCGACGTTCCTGGGCCCGCAGACGCCGCCGGGGCAGGTCTACGGCAGCTCGCAGGGGCAGACGTACCTGAACGTCAGCACCGCGAAGGGGTTCGACACCTCGACGACGACGATGACGTTCGACGCCGCGACTCCAGCGAAGAACTGGGCCTTCGTCATCGGCGACTTGGACGCCGACTCCCTGACGATCACCGGCACCGACGCGAACGGCGACCCGATCTCCCCCGCCGATCTGGGGTTCGAGGGCACCTTCAACTACTGCGCGTACTCGCCCAAGCCGTCCGGCTGCACCGGGCCGGGCCCGTTCACCGACGTGCCGACCTGGTCGGCCGACACCGCCACGCTCGTCGGCAACACGCTCGACACGTTCGGCGCGGCGGCCTGGTTCCAGCCGACCGTCGCCGTCAAGACGCTGACCTTCCGGTTCTCCCGGATCATCGGAGCGCCGATCTTCCAGCTGTGGCTCGCGGCCAAGGCCGTCCCGGTGATGATTCCGGTCAAGGGGACCACCGAGGACTGCCCGGCCACCATCGAACTCGACAACGCCGAAGGCATCCCGGTCCTGGACATCGTCGGTAAGCCGGTCACAGCGACCACGGACGCGAACGGGACGGCTACCTTTCCGGCGGTGACGGACGGCAGCTATCAGCTGCACATGCTGAAGTCCGAGTGCGGCAAGACGGTGAAGGACCCGTACTACCCGATCGTCGTCGACACGAGCAAAGGACCGGTCAAGGTTCCGGCCGGCATCTTCGCGATCAACGTCCCGCAGCTGGCGGACACCGGTCAGCACACCGCGCGTCTCCTCGCGGCCGGAGCGATCATCCTGCTCTCCGGCGCGGTGCTGCTGATCGCCGGCCGCCGCCGGACCCGCTGAACCAGCCGCCGGACCCGAGCCGGAAGCCGACCCGGTACCAACGCTTGCCGCGATTCGTTGAGCTTCATGAATCGGCGTGTCGCCGTTCCGCAACGCCGGAGTCGCGCGGAATACTTAACGGACAAAATGGTGTAAAACTGCACGTAACCACCCTCTGGAGGTGCCGTGGCGAGCGTCGCGGAGGTCAAGGCGGCCATCGACGCCGCCATGCTGCACGTCCAGGAGAGCCAGGACGCCGTCCGGGCCGCCAACGATCGGCTCGGCGAGGCTCAGCTCAGCCTGGCGGTAGCGGTCGAGGGCTCCGGCCACGACAACGTCACCGCCGCCCAGGCCGCCCTGGCTCAGGCGGCAAGCGAGCTCGAGGAATGCCTCACCGCCACTCTGACCGCGGTCGACCAGGCCCAGACGTATGTAGCGGGGTTGTGATGAGTCTCGTCCAGGATCTCGCCGACCAGCTCCGGGTCGTCCGGGAGGATCTGCCCATCGCCGAGGTGAGCGCGGCCGCCGAACGGCTGCGGATGGCCGGTGGGCTGCTCGCCTGGGTCATGCACGCCACCGGCGACCCGCAACGCGTACCGCAGTTGGGCGGGGCGGCCGACCGTCTGGAATCCGCCGCCGGCTTGATGCGCTCGGCCCATGACGCGCTCGACGCGTACGCGCTGGCTCTGGGCCTGGCGGCCGACTCGGTGGGAACGACGCAGTCCTGGGGCGCGGCGGCTCCGGTCGTTCCGGCGCAGACCCGCACGACGGACGCGCCGCTCAGCGACTGGTGGGCCGAGCGGGTCCGCGTCCTGGCCGGTCGCGATGCACTCGACGACTTGATCACTTCCGCCGCCACCGACGACCCGGCGGAGACCAGCACGGAACTGTTGCGCCGGTGCGTGTCCGCGACGCTCGACGAGCGCCCGGCCAAGCTGCATCGCGAGCTGGGATCGGCCGGTCCGGCCGTGGGTCTGGGCCTCGCGGCGGTCGCGCCGCCCCTGCTCCGGCACCTCGCGGCCGAGCTGGTCGGTCACCCTCCGCGTCTCGAGGATTTGGCGAGGGTACGCCGAGCGGCCCTGGTCCACACGGGACTGCTGCCGGAGCTGCCCCCGGAGGCGGCCGAGGAGATCGTCGCCCGGGTCTGTCACGCGACCCCCCAGCGCCGAGGTGAGGGCTCCCCGACGCATCCGGTCGACGCCGCGGCGGCAGCGGTGCTGATCACCGCCGGTCTGCTGGCCGCCACCGGCCGGGGTGCGAGCGAACTGCACGCCGTCGTCGAGGAGGAACAGCGCCGCCGGAACGCCGCGGCCGACTCGACGATGCGCCGAGCCCTGCGAGTGGGAGATCCGTCGCGGCGCCGCAGCGCGGTCGACGCGCTCGCCGACGAGACGCCGGTCGGTGGTGCCTCCTGATTTCCCGCGGGGACCACTAGTCTCCGCAGTACGCCGGGAGCTCGCCGCCGCGCGGGCGGCTGCCCGCTCGGCTCTGATCGCGGCCACTGTCGCGCACGCCGAGGCTCAGGCGCAGCGGGATGCGGTAGCCGGGCGGAGCCCGGAGCGCCATCGAGCACTGGCGGCCGAACGAGACGCCCTGATCCAAGCGGCTGACGAGAAGCTGCGCCGGGAGACGGCGACGGTGACCGAGGCGCTCTCGGCGCTCGCGGGATCGGCCGCGCCCGGGGCGGCCGGGGAGACCTGGCCCGCCTGGTCGGCTACGCCATCGTCGCCTGGACCGGGGTTGCTGCGCGCCGGCGTCATCGACCACGATCCGCCGCTCCCCGCTCTGCTGCCGTTGCTCGACTCGGCTCATCTGGCCCTGGACGGGCCCGATCCGGCCACGTTGGACGGTGTCATCGCCGGGTTGCTGCTCCGGATGCTCGGCTCGGTCCCGGCCGGCGGCGTACGCCTCTGGATCTACGATCCGGGTCGCCTGGGTGGTGCGCTCGCCGGATTCGCCCCGCTCGCCGCCGCGGAGGTCACCAGCTACGTCGGCCCCGGCGGGCTGTCGGCCACTCTCGACGAGCTGGCCGCCCAGATCCAGCGCATCAACGAGACCGTCCTCGCCGGAGAACATCCCAGCGTCGCGGCAGCGGCTCGCGTACTCGGCCGGCGCCCGGAGCCCTGGCGGGTGCTGGTGCTGCTCGCCGACTCCACCGACCTGTCCAGCGCTCAGCAGGCGCAGCTGGATCGGGTCGTACGCTCCGGCGTGGCGGCCGGCGTCCACGTGATCAGCCGCGGACTTCCGCTGCCCACGCGGGAGGACGTGCAGACCGTGTCCGTCCTGGACGGGTGGGCTGCGCGTACCAGTCTCACGGGCGAGCTGACCGTCCTGCTCGATCCGCCTCCCCCGGCCGAGCTGGTCACCGGCTTCGCCAAGGAGATGGCGGCCGGACCGCCACCGGCCACAGTGGACTCCCTGCTCCCGGCCGAGTTCTGGACCGAGTCCTCCGCTCGCGAGCTGCGCGCGCCCATCGGCGAGGGCACTGAAGGCGAGCTGGTGGAGCTGACGCTGGGCGACGACCCGCCACACGCGCTCATCGGCGGCCCGTCCGGCTCCGGCAAGACCAATCTGCTCTACTGCTGGCTCGCCGGACTCACCACTCGTTACTCCGCCGAGGAACTCGAGCTCCACCTGCTCGATTTCAAGGAAGGCGTCTCCTTCTCGCGGTTCGCTCCCTCGCCGCGCGATCCCAGCTGGCTTCCACAGGTACGCCTCGTCGGCGTGAACATCAACTCCGACCGTGAGTTCGGGCTGGCCTTGTTGCGTCACTTGGCCGCCGAGCTGAAGCGCCGGGCGACCGCCGCCAAGCAGCACGAGGCGACCAAACTGGCCGAGCTGCGAGCCGAGGACCCGGAGGGGCACTGGCCACGGATCGTGGCCGTCATCGACGAGTTCCAAGTCCTGCTCGGCGAACGGGACGCGGTCACCACCGAAGCCGTCGCGTTGCTGGAAGACCTCGCCCGCCGGGGCCGTTCGCAGGGCATCCACCTCGTCCTGGCCAGCCAGGACGTTACCGGCATCGAAGCACTCTGGGGCCGTTCCGCGCTCGTCGCCCAGTTCACGCTGCGGATCGCGTTGCCGAAAGCGCGCCGCATCCTGAGCGAGACGAACCTCGCCGCCGAACTGATCCCCCGGCATCACGCCGTGGTCAACGCCGACTCCGGAGCCGTCGGGGCGAACCAGATCGTCAAGCTCCCCGACGCCGGTGACCGTACGCGCTGGCAGGAGATCCAGACCCAGTTCTGGACGATGACCGACGGGCTGCTCGACCCGCCGCGCCTGTTCGACGGCGAAGCGGTGCCCACCTTCCCGGTGCTGCCGAGCACACCGCCCGACTTCGCCAAGGACGGCGCGGTCGCCCTGCTCGGGGAGACCATCGACGTCGCCCGGCGCCCGGCCACCCTCCGGCTGACCCGCAGTCCCGGGCGCAACCTGGCCGTCCTCGGCACGCGTACGCCGGAAGCCTGCGCGATCCTCACCTCCGCCGGGCGTACGCTGGCCCGCCAGCACGAACCGGGTACCGCGGACTTCTTCGTCGTCTGCCTCGACCCGGACGCCGAACCCGCCGCCAAGGCGCTCGCCGTCGAACTGCCCGGCTGCGCCTGGCACGACGAGGACAGTCTGGTGCCGATGCTGGCCGAGCTGGCCCGGCTCGACACGGATCGGCCTCGCTACGTCTTCGCCTTCGCCGTGGACGCGGCCACCCAGACGCTCGCCGCGAAACCGGGGCCGGGCGAACCGACCGGGCACGACCTGCTGCGCACTCTTCTGCAGCGGGGCCCCGAGCGGCGTACGCACCTGCTCGGCTGGTGGCGCTCGGTTCCCCGGCTGCGCGACGACCTCGGTGGCATCGCCGCCCGGTTGGACTCCATCGGCGCGTGGATCGCGTTGGACGTCCACGGCCAGGAGCTCGCCCCGCTGTCGGCGCAGCCCGGCGGGCCCGCCTGGTATCCCCGGCCGCACCGGGGACTGTTCTTCGACCGGGCGACCCACCGCGCCCCGGAGATCCTCATCCCGTACGAGGTGGCCCTGTGAGCGCAGCGGAATACCGGTCGCTGGTGGCCGAACTCGTCGCCGCGACCCGCCGTCGGGACGTCGCCGTCACTGCCGCTACGCAGTCCTACTTGGACGGTGTCGCCGTCGTCGACCAGGATCTGACCGCCGCCAGCCGCATCCACGTCGCCTGCGCCGAAGTCGTCGCGTCGCGTGAGTCGGCCGTCGCCGACGTCGACCGCCAAGCCGACCGGATCTGGGCCGAACTGCTGGCGGGCCATCGTTGGCGCGCTCGCCGGGCAGGCCCGCTACCGGCCCCCGCCGTAGGCCCGAACCCGGGCGACCCGGCGGCGCTCATCGCTTCCGCCGCCGCCCGCGTCGCCCGCTCCCGCCGCGGCGCCGAAGCGCTGCCGCTCCCGCTCCTGCTCTCGCTCGCCCTCATCGGCGGGTTCGCCGCCGTCGCCGTCGGCCTGCTCGCCGGCGGCGTCGGCGTGCTCCCCTGGCTCAGCTGGCCGCTGTTCATGTTCGCCCCGTTCGCCGGGATCCCCTTCGCCGCCCGGTGGGTCGACTACTGGGCCGCCACTCGGCTCGACACCGGCGCCATCGGACTCACCGTTCTTGGCGGGATGCTCGCTACCTGTTCTGTCGCTGTTTTCCGCTGACGCGGTGGGTTGGCTGCGGCTTCGCTCGGCGCGGGGTTGGAAGAGCACACCGAAGAGGGTGAGGGCTGGGCTTCGCGAGTCGGTGTTTTGTCCGATTTCCATGATCAGCGGAAGATTCGCGGTGCCATGACCCCACTTTTTCTCCATTGATCATGGGAATCGGACAAAACGCAAGCAGCGAAGCCCCGCACCCACCCTCTCCGGTGCGCTCTTCAAGAGCCCGACTCACGAATAACCGCCACCAAATCGGACATGATGTCGGAGAGAGCAAAATCCTTGGGAGTGAACACGCGAGCCGCGCCAGCGGCGAGCAGCACGGACACGTCGGCAGAAGGAATGATGCCGCCGACGACCACCGGCACAGTGGAACCGGCGTCCCGGAGACCGGAGAGGACGAGAGGAACCAGCGAAAGGTGCGATCCGGAAAGGACGGAGAGTCCGACGAGGTCGACGTCCTCGGCGACGGCAGCGGCGACGATCTGCGCCGGGGTCAGCCGGATGCCCTGGTAGACGACTTCGAAGCCGGCGTCGCGGGCGCGTACGGCGATCTGCTCGGCGCCGTTGGAGTGGCCGTCGAGTCCGGGTTTGCCGACGAGGAACCGCGGCGGGTGGCCTAGTTCGGCGGCCAGTTCTTGCACCTGGGCGCGGACGGAGGTGCCGGACGCGGACGGGGATACGCCCGACAGCCCGGTCGGCGCGCGGTACTCGCCGAACACGGCTCGCAGCGCTGCGGCCCACTCTCCCGTGGTCACCCCTGTGCGTACACATTGAAGCGTCGCGGGCATGAGATTCGCGGACGTCGCCGCATCCGCGCGGAGCTGGTCGAGGGCTTCGCGGACCGCGTCGGGCGACCGCATGGCGCGCCACTCCGCGACCGCCGACGCGGCCTGTTCCTCGACGCGGGGATCGATCTGCTCGATGGCCTGCGCGCCCGCGGCGGTGAGCGGCGACGGCTCGGTTTCGGTGAAGCGATTGACGCCGATCACGACGTCCTCACCGGACTCCATGCGCCCGCGCTTGGCCGCGAGCGACGCGACCAGCGCGCTCTTGAGATAGCCCGATTCGACCGCCGCGACCACGCCACCGAGGTCGAGAATCTGCTCCAGTTCGGTGCGCGCACCGGTGACGATGCCGTCCACCAGCGCCTCGACCACGTGCGAGCCTTCGAAGAGGTCGGGATACTCCAGCAGGTCGGACTCGAAGGCGAGAACCTGCTGCATGCGCAGGCTCCACTGCTGGTCCCACGGCCGCGGCAGGCCGAGCGCCTCGTTCCACGCGGGCAGCTGCACGGCCCGCGCCCGCGCGTCGCGCGAAAGCGTCACGCCCAGCATCTCCAGGACGATGCGCTGCACGTTGTTCTCGGGCTGCGCCTCGGTCAATCCCAGTGAATTCACTTGTACGCCGTACCGGAACCGTCGTTGCCGCGCGTCGGTGACGCCGTATCGTTCCCGGGTTATGCCGTCCCAGAGGCGGCCGAACGCCCGCATCTTCGCCATCTCCTCGACGAACCGGACGCCGGCGTTGACGAAGAAGGAGATGCGCTGGACGACGTCGCCCATCCGCTCGGGCGCGACCTGGCCGCTGTCGCGGACGGCGTCGAGGACGGCGACCGCCGTGGCCATCGCGAAGCCGACCTCCTGGACCGGGGTCGCGCCCGCTTCCTGGAGGTGGTAGCTGCAGATGTTGACCGGGTTCCACTGTGGAGTGTTCTGCACCGTCCACGCGATCATGTCGGTGGTCAGCCGCAGCGACGGGCCGGGCGGGAAGATGTAGGTGCCCCGGGAGAGGTACTCCTTGATCAGGTCGTTCTGCGTCGTCCCGGCCAGTTTCTCGACCGGCGCACCCTGCTCCTGCGCCACCGCGACGTAAAGGGCCAGCAGCCACATCGCTGTCGCGTTGATGGTCATCGACGTGTTCGCCTGACCCAGGTCGATGCCGTCGAAGAGCACCCGGGCGTCGCCGAGATGGGCGATCGGCACCCCGACCCGGCCCACCTCCCCGGCGGCGAGCTCGTGATCCGGGTCGTACCCCGTCTGCGTGGGCAGGTCGAACGCGACGCTCAGCCCCGTCTGCCCCTTCGCCAGGTTCCGGCGGAACAGCGCATTCGTCGCCGCCGCGCTGGAGTGGCCGGCGTACGTGCGCATCACCCAGGGCCGATCCCGCTCGGGGAGTTTGCCCTCGACGCTCTCCATGTTCGGAGTCTAAATGACCGTTAAGTAACTTGGGCCGGTGAAAAACCTCACCCGGGGTCTGTGCCGCGACCCACTCGGCACGGAGTTCTAGAGTGACCCGGTGACTTCCGATCTGGCGATCTCCGTCTCAGGGCTGCGCAAGTCCTACCCAGATAAGACCGCCGTCGACGGACTCGACCTGACGGTCGCCCGAGGCGAGATCTTCGCCCTCCTCGGGCCGAACGGCGCAGGGAAGACGACGACGGTCGAGATCCTCGAAGGCTTCCGTACGCGAGACGCCGGAACGGTCGACGTCCTCGGCGTCGATCCGGCCGACGCGCCGTTGTCATGGCGTACGCGGGTGGGGGTCGTGCTGCAGGGCACCGGTGAGTTCGACGAGCTCAAGGTCGGCGAGGTCGTACGCCACTTCGCCCGGTTCTATCCGGAACCCGCCGATCCGGTGTCGGTCATCGAGCAGGTCGGGCTGGCCGACAAGGCCGACGCGCGTACGCACACCCTGTCGGGCGGCCAGAAGCGCCGCCTCGACGTCGCACTCGGCATCGTCAACCGCCCCGAGTTGCTTTTCCTCGACGAGCCGACGACCGGTTTCGACCCGGCCGCCCGCCGCGAGTTCTGGGAGCTGATCCGCGGGCTGCGGGAGAGCGGGACGACGATCCTGCTCACCACGCACTACCTGGAGGAAGCCGA
Source organism: Hamadaea sp. (assembly GCF_013362815.1). GTDB lineage: Bacteria > Actinomycetota > Actinomycetes > Mycobacteriales > Micromonosporaceae > Hamadaea. The sequence goes on from NZ_JABFVK010000096.1 coordinate 19,531, forward strand.
GGAACTCGCCGACCGCGTCGGGGTGATCGCCGCCGGTCGCATGCTCGAAGTCGCTACTCCGGCTTCGCTCGGCGGTCGCAACACCGCCTCGGCCACTGTCACCTGGCGCGCACCCGACGGTTCGCTGGGCTCCGAACGGACGGACTCGCCGACGGCGGTGGTCCAGCGGCTATCCGCGGAGTTCGGCGGCGAGGTGCCCGAACTGGTGGTGCACCGGCCGACCCTGGAGGACGTCTACCTGAAGATGATCGGAGCGCAGTCATGACGTCTTTGGCGCTGGCTCAGGGGCAGATCGAGATCAAGCAGTTCGTGCGTACGCGCGAATCCCTGGTCTTCACCCTCGTGTTCCCCGCGATCATCCTGCTGATCTTCGGGGCGATCTTCTCCGGTGACATCAACGGCATCTCGTTCAAGCAGTATTTCGCGGCGGGCATGATCGCCTCGGGCCTGATGTCGTCCGGCTTCCAGAACCTGGCCATCATGATCCCGATCGAACGGGATCGCGGGGTCCTGAAGCGCTACCGCAGTACGCCGATGCCGAAGTGGGTGTTCTTCGCCGGGAAGATCATCCAGGTCGGCGTCATCGGCTTCTTCGCGACGGCGATCCTGCTGGTCATCGGCATGTTCTACGGTCTCAACCCGCCGTCGAGTGCGGCGAAGTGGTTCACCCTCGTCTGGGTGTGGGCGCTCGGATTGACCGCCTGCACGCTGCTGGGCATCGCCTTCTCGGCGGCTGCGCGTACGGGGCGGAGCGGGCCGGCCGTCGTCACCCCGATCGCACTGATCCTGCAGTTCATCTCCGGGGTGTTCTTCCCGTTCACCGAGCTGCCCCACTGGATGCAGCAGATCGCCGCGATCTTCCCGCTCAAGTGGATGTGCCAGGGTATGCGCGCAGCATTCCTGCCGGACTCGTTCGCCGCCTCGGAACCGGCCGGTTCGTTCGAGCTGGGCAAGGTCGCCCTGATCCTGGGCGTGTGGTGTGTCGTCGGGCTGCTCGCGAGCCTGCGGTTCTTCCGGTGGACCACCAAGCGCGACGGCTGACCCGGGCTCGCTTCATGGAACGCCGGATCAGGGTTCTGGGGCGAATCTTGGCTCAAGATTCGACCGGGGTCCGTGATCCGGCGCGTCTCGGCCGGGTCATCTCAGCCGACGAGGCGGCGGGCCCGGTCGAGTGCGTCGGCGAAGACCAGTACGCGAATCCGCCCGTCGACGCCGGTCGTCAGCGTCGACCGGATCCCCGCCGTGGCCAGATGCTCCCGGACGAGGTCGGCGTCCACCCGATCGCGGCAGCTCGCGACCGGCACGAGCAGGCCGTAGTCGTCGGGGCGGGACGGCACCGGTGGGCGAGCCGCCTCGGCCTCCTGCCGGTGAAGGGCCCGGTGCAGCAGCAAAGCCAGGAAGCCGGTGACCATCAGGGCGACTACCGGACCGATCACATAAGGGCCGTCCAGCGCGAGCATGGCCACAGTCTGCCACTGTCTGGTCGCTCTCCGCATCAGATCGCGAGAACGGCTCTTATTCACCTTTTTTGTCCGATTCTGCTTCTGGCTGAGCGCTCGTTAAGGTGGGGCCATGACGAAGAAGCTGACGGTCATCGGCGCCGGGCTGATGGGCTCCGGCATCGCGCAGGTGGCAGCCCAGGCCGGGTGGGACGTGACCCTGCGCGACCTGGACACCGCCGCCACCACGCGGGGCCTGGACGGAATCAAGAAGTCCCTGGAGAAGTTCGCCGCCAAGGGCACGATCACCGCTGACGACGCCGCCGGAGCGCTGGCGCGGATCACTCCGACGACCGAGCTCGACGCGGCCGCCGACGCCGACATCGTGGTGGAGGCGGTGTTCGAGTCGATCGAGGTCAAGCAGGAGGTCTTCCGGGCGCTCGACGCGATCTGCAAGGACACAACCGTGCTCGCGACCAACACGAGCGCCATCCCGATCACGCAGATCGCCGCGGTGACCTCGCGACCGGAGTCGGTCGTGGGTACGCACTTCTTCTCCCCGGTCCCCATGATGAAGCTGTGTGAGCTGGTCCGGGGCCTGAAGACCACCGACGAGACGCTGGACGCCGCCCGCAGCTTCGCCGAGGAGGTCGGCAAGACCTGCATCGTGGTGAACCGGGACGTCGCCGGGTTCGTGACCACCCGCCTGATCGCAGCGCTCGTCGTGGAGGCGGTGAAGCTCGTCGAGAACGGCGTCGTCTCCCCCGAGGACCTCGACATCGCCTGCAAGCTCGGCTTCGGCCACGCCATGGGCCCGCTGGCCACGACCGACCTGACCGGCGTCGACATCCTCGCCCACGCCGCCCGCAACATCTACACCGAGACGGCCGACCCGAAGTTCTTCCCGCCCGAGCTGCTGCAACGCATGGTGGCCGCAGGAGACCTCGGCCGCAAGACGGGCAAGGGCTTCTACACCTACTGAGCCGTCAGCCGAACGGGCCGGCTCTCCGACGGGTCGGCCCACCGGTCGTTCGGGATCAACGGATACCATCCCGGCCGCCCCGGATCCCGGTCGTACGCGTACCCGCCGAGTTCTCTGTAGAGCTCGGCGTACTCGGCGACCTTGGCGCGGTCGAGGGTGACGCCCAGACCCGGTCCGGCCGGAACCGCAATCGAGCCATCCTGATAGGACATCAGTCCGCCGGTGATGACGTCGTCGCGCAGATGGTGATAGTGCGCGTCCGCGGCGTACGCGAGATTCGGCAGCACCGCGCCGAGATGCAGCATCGTCGCGAGCTGAATGCCGAGTTCTCCTGAGGAGTGCACAGCCACGCCCAGCTGGAAGGTCTCGCAGACGCCCGCCGCCTTGACGCAGGGCCGGATGCCGCCCCAGAACGTCGTGTCCAGGAGGATCACGTCGACTGCGGGATCTCGGACGTTGGTCGCGAGCTGCTCGAAGTTGATCACGACCGTGTTGGTGGCGAGCGGCAGGCCGAGATCGCGTAGCTGCCGCATCCCGTTGAGTCCCCAGGTCGGATCCTCGAAGTAGTCGTTGGGCAGGTCGGCGATCGCCCGGCCGAACCGGCGCGCCTCACCGACGGAGAGCGCTGCGTTCGGGTCGTAGCGCAGCCGGTCGCCGGGAACCGCAGCGGCCAGCGCCCGATAGCACTCCAGCTCGTAGTCGGGGTGGAACACGCCGCCCTTGAGCTTGTGCACGGTGAATCCGTGCCGCTGCTTCAGTTCCACCGCCGCCGCGGCCACCTGTTCCGGCGTACGCACCTCGCCCTCACCGGCCGAGTCGGCGTACCGGAAGAAGAGGTAGGAGGCGAACGGCACGCGGTCGCGCAGCTTGCCGCCGAGCAGATCGTGCACCGGTACGCCCAACTGCTGCCCCACCAGGTCGAGGCAGGCGAACTCGATCGCGGCGTGCAGCTGGGTGCGGTTGTTGTAGAGGCTGGCCGTCGGGTTGGTGATGGCGAAGCGCAGCGCCTCCAACTGAACCGGGTCGTGCCCGCGCAAATAGTCGTTGAGGCTACGGATCGCCGCCTCGGCGCTCTCCCCGCCCCCGCCGAGTTCACCCAGCCCGATGAGCCCGTTGTCCGCCTCGACTTCGACGATCGTACGCACGAAGCGACCCCAGTGGGCACCGTTCGAGTGCCGCAACGGAGCCTGCAACGGCACCGTCACGGTGGTGGCCCGGATGTCGGCGATCTTCACGCCAGTGATCCGATCACCCGGGCCGTACACCGTCAAGCGGTCGGGAAGCTGTACTCGGGGTCGGCCGGAGCCTCCAGCCGCTCAGCCGTGACACCGAGCGAACGCAGGTCGCCGACGAAATCCGGGTAACCGCGATCGATGTGGTGCGCGTGGCGTACCGTCGTGGGCCCGTCGGTGCAAAGACCCGCGATGACCAGGCCCGCACCCGCACGGATGTCGGTCGCGCGGACCTCGGCCGAGGACAGCAGTGGACGGCCCCGGACCACCGCGTGGTGGCCGTCGGTCTTGATCTCCGCGCCGAGCCGGACCATCTCCTGCACGAACATGAAGCGCCCGTCGAAGATGTTCTCCGTGATCATCGAGACGCCGTCGGAGACGGCGGCCAGGCCGATGGCCATCGGGAGCAGGTCGGTCGCGAAGCCCGGGTAGGGCAGGGTGACCACGTCGACCGCGCGCGGACGCTGATCCATCTGTACGCGCAGCGCGTCGGGCCGGGTCTCGACGAGCCCGCCGGCTTGAGCGATCTTGTCCAGCGCGATGTCGAGGAAGTGCGGGTCGATGCCGGTGACGGTGACGTCCCCCTGAGTCATCGCCGCGCCGAACGCCCAGGTGCCGGCCACGATCCGGTCGCCGACGGTGGCGTGTCGGACGGGCTGGAGGGCGTCGACGCCTTCGATCGTGAGCTTGGACGTGCCCGCGCCGTCGATGCGCGCGCCCATCTCGGTGAGCATCCGGCAGATGTCGACGATCTCCGGCTCCCGGGCGGCGTTGTCGATCTCCGTGACGCCCTTGGCGAGCACCGCCGCCATCAGGAGGTTCTCGGTCGCGCCGACACTCGGGAAGTCGAGCCAGATCTCCGCCCCACGGAGACCGAACGGCGCCTCGGCCAGCACGAACCCGTGCTCGCTGCCGATCTCGGCACCCATCCGGGCCAGCCCGCCGACGTGCATGTCCAGTCCCCGCGAGCCGATCGCGTCGCCGCCGGGGTGGGCCACCCGCGCCTTGCCACACCGGGCCAGCAGCGGCCCTAGTACGCAGATCGACGCCCGCAGCCGCCGGACCAGGTCATAGTCCGCCTCGTGATGCAACTTCGCCGGTACGCCGATCTCGACCGTGCCACTGCCGTCATCGGCGGTGTCGAACCGGACGTCGGCCCCGAGCCGGCGCAGCACCTCGCCCATGAGCGCGATGTCGGTGATCCGGGGGACGTTGGTGACCGCGCTGCCGCCCTCGGCGAGCAGGGCGGCCGCCATCAGTTTGAGAGCGGAGTTCTTCGCGCCGACGACGCCGACGGTGCCGGTCAGTCGGGCCGGTCCGGCGACTCTGATCACGTCCACATCCGTCATCGTAGGCAGGCTGCTGCCGTTACCCCAGCCGTCGTCGGCAGGCCGCGTGAGTACGCTGCTGTGCATGGCCGTTCACCTCACCCGCATCTACACCAAGACCGGCGACGCCGGTACCACCGCGCTCGGCAACGGCGAGCGGGTGGCGAAGACCGATCCACGGATCGGCGCGTACGCCGATGTGGATGAGTGCAACGCCGCGTTGGGCGTGGCGCTGGCTTTGGGCGAACTGCCCGAAGACGTGCGCGTTGTGCTCACCTTAGTCCAGAACGATCTGTTCGATGTGGGCGCAGACCTGTGCAACCCGATCACCCCCGATCCGAAGTACCCGCCGCTGCGTGTAACCGCCGACTATGTCACCCGCCTGGAGGGCTGGTGCGACGAGTTCAACGCGCGGCTGGCGAAACTGGATTCGTTCGTGCTGCCGGGAGGTACGCCGGGCGCGGCACTGCTGCACGTCGCGCGTACGGTGGCCCGGCGCGCAGAGCGGGCGACGTTCACCCTGCTGGAGGCCGACCCGGAGCGGACCTCCTCGCTCGCCGCGCAGTACCTCAACCGGCTCTCCGATCTGCTGTTCATCCTGTCTCGGGTGGCGAACGCCGACGGCGCGGGCGATGTGAAGTGGGTCCCGGGCGGGTCCCGCTGACCTGCCATCCCTGCGGCATGGCTTGATCAACTCGGCGATCCGGCCCCGTGGGACATGATCGTCGCTAGGTTGAGGTGATGGCGGATGCGATCGTCGCCGACGGCCTCGTCAAGCAGTATGGCAGCGTCCGGGCCCTGAGCGGGCTGGACTTGCGCGTACCCGAGGGAACCGTGCTCGGACTGCTGGGGCCGAACGGCGCGGGAAAGACCACCTCGGTACGGATCATCACCACGCTGCTGCGGCCCGACGAGGGCCGCTGCCTCGTGAACGGGATCGACGTCACCGAGCGCCCGCATGACGTCCGCAAGATCATCGGCGTCAGCGGCCAGTACGCCGCCGTCGACGAGTACCTGACCGGCCGGGAGAATCTGGAGATGATCGGCCGGCTCTACCACCTGGGCAAGCGCACCGCCCGATCGCGAGCCGAGGACCTGCTGGAACGGTTCAACCTGACCGACGCCGCCAACCGCCCGGTCAAGACCTACTCCGGCGGCATGCGCCGCCGGCTCGACCTGGCCGGGGCGCTGGTGATCTCGCCGCCGATCATCGTGCTCGACGAACCCACGACCGGCCTCGACCCACGGGGCCGGATGGGGATGTGGGACGTCATCAGTGAACGCGTACGCGCGGGGTCGACCCTGCTGCTGACCACGCAGTACCTCGAGGAGGCCGATCAGCTGGCCGACGACATCGTCGTGATCGACCGGGGCAAGGCGATCGCGCACGGTACGCCGGACGAGCTGAAGAAGGAGGTCGGCGGCGAACGCCTGCAGGTGACCGTGGGGAACCGGGCGGAGACGCAGGTCGCCAAGGACATCCTGAGTCAGGTGAGCGCCGGTCCCGCAACCGTCGTCGATCACCAGGTGACCGCCCCGATCACGAAGGGCGCCTGGACCCTGATCGAGGCCGTACGCCGCCTCGACGCAGCCGGCATCGAACCGGTCGACATCGGCATCACCCGGGCCAGCCTGGACGACGTGTTCATGAAGCTGACCGGCACCACAGCCGAGGCCGAGGCGGAGGAGGCGGAGAACCGATGAGTGCCGTCACCGCAGCGCTGGCCGACGGCTGGGTCGTCGCCAAGCGGAACCTGATCAAGATCAAGCGCATCCCCGACCTGCTGATCTTCTCGACGATCCAGCCGATCATGTTCGTGCTGCTGTTCGCGTACGTGTTCGGCGGGGCGATCATCATCCCCGGGATCTCCTACCGGGAATTCCTCATGCCGGGCATCTTCGTGCAGACCGTGGCGTTCGGGGCCGGCATCACCGCCATCGGTCTCGCCGACGACCTGCAGAAGGGCATCGTCGACCGGTTCCGATCACTGCCGATGTCGCGTGCGGCGGTCCTCGTCGGGCGTACGACGTCGGACCTGATCAACAACATCTTCGTCGTAGTCGTCATGTCGGTCACCGGCTTGCTGGTCGGCTGGCGCATCCACACCGGCGTCCTCGACGGCATCTACGGCTACCTGCTGCTGTTCGCCTTCGGCTACGCGATGAGCTGGATCAGCGCAGTCATCGGCCTGTCGGTCAAATCCGTTGAGGTCGCGCAGAGCGCGGGCTTCATCTGGATGTTCCCGCTGACGTTCCTGTCCAACGCCTTCGTCTCGACCGCCACGCTGCCGGGCTGGCTACAGCCGGTCGCCGAGTGGAACCCGATCTCCTCGATGGTCTTGTCCCTGCGCAAACTCTGGGGCAACGTCTCGTCCGACCCGGTCTACAACGGCAGCGGCTTCCCGGCCGAGCACGCGATTCCGCTGGCCATCGGGTGGATCGTGCTCATTCTGATCATCTTCGTCCCGCTCGCGATCTCCCGCTACCGCAAGGCCGCTTCCCGCTGACGGTCGATCAAGTGGTACGCATGACGGCGCGGACTGCGCTGGATCAGCGTTCTCGGCCGAATCTTGCGCCAAGATACGACCCGGATCCGTGATCCGCCGCCGAAGCTCCCGCCACCGGCCGGACGGGTCAGGTGAGGTGGGAGGGCCCCGGCGGGGCGGACTCGTACCAGGACAGGAACCCGGTGACGACGGTCGGCGACATGGCGATCTCGACCAGCTTGTCGTCCGGGAGCGGATCGGGCTGCACCGTACGCGTCGGACGCAGCAGCCGCACGACCACCCATTCGGCCGGGACGAGGACCTGCTCGGCCGTGCTCGGCACGCGGCGGCCGACCAGCGAGAGATCCCGGCGATGCAGGATACGGCGCGGGCGCGGCGAGAAGCTGAACATGCGATACCAGCGAAGTTCGTCGCCGGCGAAACGAGCGAAGCCCGGCGCCCAGCCCCGCCCCTCGACCATCATGCTCAGTCGCATGTAGATCTCGACGGTGCCGCCACGCCGGGCGAACCACTCACGGCGCAGGAACAGCGCCGCCAGTAGCGCGAAGACAACGATCAGGCCGACTGCGATCGCCTTGAGGATCCCCATCGGCCGCCGCGCTCGGACTCAGTGCCGGTCTGCGGCCGAAGCCGGAGAGCATTCCTCGGCGAGGACTGTGACGCCTTCGCCGGTCACGGAGATGAACCCGCCCGTGACGTCCCAGACCTGGGTCTCGCCGCTCGCCAGCTTCAGGCGTACCTGGCCGGGTTCGGCGAGCTGGCCGAGCATCGGGGCGTGACCGGGCAGCACGCCCAGCTCGCCCTCGGTCGTGCGAGCGGTCACCAGCTCGGCGGTGCCGGTGAAGATGCGCTCCTCGACGGCGACCAGCTCGACGCGGAGTTCCTTCGCCACGTCCCCACCTTTCCTGACTGACTAGAGGCGCGGGCGACGTCACCGCCGCCCGCGCCCTGAAGAACTACTTCGTGAGCTCGCGGTAGTTGCGCTCGAGGTCGTCGAGGCCACCGCACATGAAGAAGGCCTGCTCCGGGACGTGGTCGTAGTCGCCCTGAGCGATCTTCTTGAACGCCTCGACGGTCTCCTTGACCGGCACGTCCGAGCCGTCCACACCGGTGAACTGCTTGGCCGCGTGGGTGTTCTGCGAGAGGAACCGCTCGATCCGCCGCGCGCGGCCGACCGTGACCTTGTCCTCTTCGGAGAGCTCGTCCATACCGAGGATCGCGATGATGTCCTGCAGGTCGTTGTACTTCTGCAGGATTCGCTTCACCTCGGAGGCGACCGCGTAGTGCTCGGCGCCGACGTACTCCGGGGCCAGGATTCGCGAGGACGACGCCAGCGGGTCCACGGCCGGATAGATGCCCTTGTCGGACACCTTCCGCTCGAGGTTGGTCGTGGCGTCGAGGTGCGCGAACGTGGTCGCCGGGGCCGGGTCGGTGTAGTCGTCGGCGGGAACGTAGATCGCCTGCAGCGAGGTGATCGCGCGACCCCGGACGGAGGTGATCCGCTCCTGCAGCTCACCCATCTCGTCGGCCAGGTTGGGCTGGTAACCCACGGCGCTCGGCATCCGGCCCAGCAGGGTGGACACCTCCGAACCGGCCTGGGTGAACCGGAAGATGTTGTCGATGAAGAGCAGCACCTCCTGGTTCGCGACATCACGGAAGTACTCCGCCATGGTCAGCGCCGAGAGGGCCACCCGCAGACGCGTACCCGGGGGCTCGTCCATCTGGCCGTAGACCAGCGCGGTGTCCTTGAGCACGCCCGCGTCGGTCATCTCGTGGATGAGGTCGTTGCCCTCACGCGTACGCTCGCCGACACCCGCGAAGACCGAGGTGCCACCGAAGTTACGCGCGACCCGGATGATCATCTCCTGGATGAGGACCGTCTTGCCGACGCCCGCACCACCGAACAGACCGATCTTGCCGCCCTTGACGTACGGGGCGAGCAGGTCGATGACCTTGACGCCGGTCTCCAGCATCTCGGTCTTCGGCTCCAGGTCGGCGAAGGCCGGCGGCTTGCGGTGGATGGTCCACCGGTCGCTGACCTCGAGCTTCTGGCCCGGTTCGAGGTTGAGGCAGTCGCCGATGACGTTGAAGACCCGGCCCTTGGTGCCGTCGCCGACCGGGACGCTGATCGCCGAACCCGTGTCGGTGACCTCGGCGCCGCGGATCATGCCGTCGGTCGTGCCCATCGAAATGGTACGGACGACGTTGTCACCGAGGTGCTGCGCGACCTCGAGGGTCAGCGTCTTGGTGCCCTCGGCCAGCGTCACGTCGACCTTGAGCGCGTTGTAGATCTCGGGCATCGCGTCGCGCGGGAACTCTACGTCGACGACCGGGCCGATGACCCGGACGACCCGACCGACGCCCGTCTGCGTGTCAGTAGTCATCATTCACTCCCCGCCGCCGCGAGCGCGTTCGCGCCGCCGACGATCTCACTGATTTCCTGGGTAATCGCGGCCTGCCGCGCGGAGTTCATCTCCCGCGTCAGCACCTTGATCATTTCATCTGCGTTGTCCGTCGCGCTCTTCATCGCCCGCCGCCGCGACGCCGACTCACTGGCCGCCGAGTCCAGCAACGCCGCGTAGATCCGCGTGTTGATGTACTTCGGCAGCAGCGCGTCGAGCAACGCGTCCGCGTCCGGCTCGAACTCGTACGCCGGCAGCAGCACGCCCGCCTCTTCGGCGGTGCGCTCCTCGACCTGCATCGGAGCCAGCTCGGTCGCGGTCGGCGTCTGCGACATCAGCGACTTGAACTGCGTGTAGACGACATGGAGCTCGTCGACCCCGCGTACGCCGTCGGCGCCGTGGTGCTCGTCGGTGTCGTCTGCGCCCGCCACGAACGCCTTGATCAGCGTCTCGCCGACCTCCCGGGCGTTCTCGAAGCGCGGCTGCTCGGAGAAGCCCGACCAGCTCGCCTCGATCTCCCGACCCCGGAACCGGTAGTACGAGATCGCCTTCCGGCCCACCACGTAGAGCAGGACTTCCTTGCCCTCGTCCTTCAGCTTCGCGATGAGCTGCTCGGCGGTCCGGATCGCATTGGCGTTGTAGCCGCCGCACAGACCCCGGTCACTGGTCACCAGCAGCACCCCCGCCCGGCGGATCACCGGACGCGGGGTGAGCAGCGGGTGGTCGATGTTGGCGTTGCTCGCGAGCGCGGTCAGGACATGGGTGATCGCCCGGGCGTACGGCAGCGAAGCGGCGACCCGCTCCTGCGCCTTGGCGATGCGGCTGGTCGCAACCAGCTCCATCGCCTTGGTGATCTTCTTCATCGAGCGGGTCGTGCGGATCCGCCGACGAAGAGTCCGTACCTGTCCAGCCATCGGATTACTTCTTCTTCGGGGTGGGCACGACCCGCGTCACGGTCTCCGCGCCTTCACCCTCGAGCGCCTCGGCCGGGGCGTCGTGCACCACGACCTTGTCATCGCTGGCGAGGAACATGCCCTTGAACTTGACGACCGCCTCGTCGAGCGCGGCGGCCACGTCGTCGTCCCAGGTGCCACCCGCGATGGCGTCCAGCGTGGACTTCTGCGAGTGCCGCAGGTACTGCAGGAACTCGGCCTCGAAGCGGCGGATCTCGCCGACCGGGACGTCGTCGAGCTTGCCCTCGGTGCCGATCCAGATCGACACGGTCTGCTCGGCCGCGGGGTACGGCGAGAAGGCGGGCTGCTTGAGCAGCTCGACCAGCCGCGAACCCTTGTCCAGCTGCGCGCGGGAGGCCTTGTCCAGATCCGAGGCGAAGGCGGCGAACGCCTCCAGCTCACGGAACTGGGCAAGGTCGAGCCGCAGGCGGCCGGCGACCTTGCGCATCGGCTTCTCCTGCGCGGCGCCACCGACCCGGGAGACCGAGGTGCCGACGTTGATCGCCGGGCGGACACCCGAGTTGAACAGGCCTTCCTCGAGGAAGATCTGGCCGTCGGTGATCGAGATGACGTTGGTCGGGATGAACGCCGAGATGTCACCGGCCTTCGTCTCGATGATCGGCAGGCCGGTCATCGAACCGCCGCCGAGCTCGTCGGACAGCTTCGCGCAGCGCTCCAGCAGCCGGGAGTGCAGGTAGAAGACGTCACCCGGGTACGCCTCACGGCCCGGCGGGCGACGCAGCAGCAGCGACACGGCGCGGTACGCCTCGGCCTGCTTGCTCAGGTCGTCGAAGATGATCAGGACGTGCTTGCCGGCGTACATCCAGTGCTGGCCGATGGCCGAACCGGCGTACGGGGCGAGGTACTTGAAGCCGGCCGGGTCGGAGGCGGGCGACGCGACGATGGTGGTGTACTCCATCGCGCCGTGCTCTTCGAGCGTGCCCTTGACCGACGCGATGGTGGAGGCCTTCTGGCCGATCGCGACGTAGATGCAGCGGACCTGCTTCTTCGGGTCGCCGGATTCCCAGTTCGCGCGCTGGTTGATGATCGTGTCCAGGGCGATGGTGGTCTTGCCGGTCTTCCGGTCGCCGATGATCAGCTGACGCTGACCACGGCCGATGGGGGTCATCGAGTCGATGGCCTTGATGCCGGTCGCGAGCGACTCGTGCACGCTCTTGCGGACCATGACGTTGGGGGCCTGGATCTCGAGCTCGCGGGAGCCCTCGTTCTCGATCTCGCCCAGCCCGTCGATCGGCTCGCCGAGCGGGTTGACGACCCGGCCCAGGAACTTGTCGCCGACCGGGACGGACAGGACCCGGCCCGTCCGCTTGACGGTCTGGCCTTCCTCGATGCCCTCGAACGGGCCGAGGACGACGACACCGATCTCCCGGACGTCGAGGTTCTGCGCGACACCGAGGGTGCCGTCGGCGAACTCCAGCAGCTCGTTGGCCATGGTCGAGGGCAGGCCCTCAACCTTGGCGATACCGTCACCGGCCTCGGTGACGATACCGACCTCCTCACGGGAGATCTCCGGTGTGTACGAGGAGACGAAGCGCTCCAGCGCTCCCCGGATCTCCTCGGACGAGATGGTCAGCTCGGCCATCCTCAGCTTCCTATCGGTGTCGTGGTGCTCGAAAAATCGTCTTGTGTGTCAGCTGCTCGGGCTCGCGCCTCTAGCGTGCCCGGCGCGGCGCTACTTGGCCGCCAGCGCGTTGCGCACGTCACCAAGGCGGCGCGCCACGGTGCCGTCGTAGAGGTCGGAACCGACCAGAACCCGGGCCCCGCCCAGCACCTTCGGGTCGACGGTGACCTTGAGGGCCACCTCACGACCGTACCGCCGGGACAGCTCCGCGCCGAGTTTCGCCTCGTCGGCGTCGGTCATCGGCTGCGCGACGGTGACGTACGCGACGCTCCGGTCACGCTGCTCCGCCGCCAGCTCGACGAGCCGGGTCAGCGCGCCGGCGAACGACCGTCCGCCGAAGCCCTTGACCGCCTCCTTGGCCAGCAGCACGGTGGCCGCCTTCGCCTTGCCGCTCAGCAGCTGCTCGACCAGGTCGAACCGGCGCCGCACGGACACGGTGGAATCGCCGATGGCGGCCGCCAGCGCCGAGTCGCCCCCGGCGATCTGGCCGAACCGGAACAGTTCGTCCTCGACCTCGGCGAGCTCACCGGCCCGGTCGGCCCCGACGACGAGCGTCTCCACGCCCAGCCGCTCGGCACCGTCCAGCAGGTCGGCCGGGCTGGACCAGCGGCCCGCGACCAGGGAACCGAGCAGCTTCTGCGCGGTCTCCCCGATCTGCCCGCCGATCAGCCCGTTCAGCAGCTGAGCCCGCTCCTCGCCCGTACGCGCGGGGTCGGAGACGGCCCGCCGGAGCCGTGGCTCAGCCCGCAGCAGCCCGGCCACGGCGAGGATCTCCTCCGCCGCCGTCGCCAGCGCCGCCGCGTCGGTGAGCTGCTCCAGCTCGGCTCGGGTGGCCGCGTAGGACTCCCGGCTCGCTCCCTGCATCAGCGCGCTCCCGCCAGATCCGAGAGGAACCGGTCGACGGTGCCCTTACGGCGGGCCTCGTCCTCCAGCGACTCACCGACGATCTTGCCGGCCAGGTCGACCGCCAGGGTGCCGATCTCGCCGCGCAGCTCGTTGATGATGGACTGCCGCTCGGCGGCCAGCGCCTCGCGACCGGCGGCGACGATGCGGTCGCGCTCCTGCTGGGCCTGCGCCTGGATGTCGGCGCGGATGCCCTCGGCGTCCGCCCGGGCCTCGTCGCGGATGCGAGCAGCCTCGGTCCGGGCCTCGGCGAGCTGAGCCTTGTACTGGTCCAGCAGCGCGTTGGCCTCGGCCTGGGCCCGCTCGGCCCGCTCGATGCCGCCCTCGATCGCGTCGACCCGTGCTTTGAAGGTCTTCTCCATCTGGGGGAAGACGTACTTCATCAGCACGAAGCAGAGCACGCCGAAGGCGATGGTGCCGACGACCAGTTCCTGCCAGATCGGAAAGACTGGACTCGGCGTGTGGTCACCCTCAGCAAGAAACATGATGTACCTCCGGTCTCAGGCCGGGTCCGGCGTCAGGCCGGGTTGGAGAAGACGAAGGCGAGGACCAGGCCGAACAGCGCCAGCGCCTCGGAGAGCGCGAAGCCCATGAAGAGGTACGGACGGGTCAGACCGGCCGACTCCGGCTGGCGCGCCGTCGCCTGGATGTAGGCGGCGAAGACGATACCCACACCGATGCCGGGGCCGATCGCGGCGAGGCCGTAGCCGATCGAGCTGATGTCGCCGGTGATCTCGGCAAGAGCCATTGTTCTTTCCTCCTGATATGCGCGTGACTCTCACGCGGCGCTTGTGGTGCGAACTTGGGTGGATCTAGAAGATCAGTGCTCGTCCGCGAGCGAGGTCTGCACGTAGCTGGCGGTCAGCAGGACGAAGACGTATGCCTGCAGCAGCGCCACACCGGCCTCGAAGAGCGTCATGACGATCGCCATGCCCCACGAGATCACGCCGACCGCGGCCAAGGCGATGTTGCCCGCGTTCCACAACATGAAGCCGCCGAGCGTGAAGACCAGCAGGATCAGGTGGCCGGCGAACAGGTTGGCGAAGAGCCGGACGGCCAGCGTCAACGGCCGGATGATGAGGATCTGCGCGAATTCGATCGGCAGCAGGATCGGCTGCACCCACCACGGCGCCGGCAGCAGGACGCTCGTCTTGATGTAGTGCCCGAGGCCGTGCTTCTTGATGCCCTGATACCAGTACAGGCCGAAGCTGATCAGCGCGAGCACCGCCGGGAAGGCGATGTGCGAGCTCGGCGAAATCTGGAAGCCAGGAATGACCGCGAAGATGTTGATGAAGCAGATGAAGACGAAGAGGCTCGTGAGGTACGGCGCGAAACGCGGCCCCTCGTGTCCGATGACCTCTTTCGCGATCCCGTTACGCACGAAGCTGTAGACCGACTCGCCCAGCCACTGGGCCTTGTTCGGAACGATCTTCGGATTCCGCTGCGTGACCAGGAAGAAGACGATGATGACCGCGACTGCGATCCAGACCATGATCGAGAACTTGGTGACCCAGTTTCCGACCAGTCCCGGCGGGAAGAATTCTTCGACGCTCGGAGGCCACGGCACGCTGCTATCTGCCAGTGGCGCAAGCTGAAGGCTCACCCGTCCATCCTTTCGATCACGTGCCCATGTTCTTGACGATCAGGTAGACCGCCCCGGCCATGCCGACCAGCATGCCGACCAGGGTGCCGAAGTGCATGGGCACGTCCAGCCACTTATCGACAAGCCACCCGATGCCGCCCCAAACGCCGATCCCGGCGATCAGGTAACCGACGGCAGTCCAGCCTGCATTAGCACCCGATTGAGGAGTGGGGCGCTTCTGAGGGGACTGGTCACCGGCCATGACGCGCGAACCTTATCAGTCGTTACGGCGGTGTGTCGCAGCGCCCCCCTGCTCATGGTTCGCTGTGTGAGCAGACCGGCACAGTCAGTCAAATATCGGCATTGCGCGTTGGCCCTCGGACGCTGTCTCATTGACAGCAACCCCTACCCCTCCCAAGGTTGGTGCCCCGAGATGCCTAGGACAACTGTACCTGCTGTCTTGTTGGTGCTTACCGTGCTGCTCACGGGGTGCGAGCCCACCCATGCCGGTGAGGGGCCGAAGCCGGTGAACTGCACCGTCGTCGTGGACGGTCCGGAGAAGACCGACGCCGGCGAGCGCATCGAAGGACGCGTACGCTTCCGCTGCGGCAAACCAGGCGCCGAGAAGCTCAGCGTGAAGATCCGGATGGAGCAGAAGTCGGGCAGTTCCTGGAAGACCGTGACCAGCAAGTCCTTCACGTTGAAGGGTTCGGAGACGGTCGCGGCCGAACTGAAGTATCAGAACCGGACGGTCAGCATCGGCTGCAAACTCGGCACATTCCGTACCGTCGTCGACTGGAGCCGGGTGTCTCGCGGGGACACCGAAAGCGACAACCTGACCAGCGGGACGATGAAGGATCCGTGCAAGTCGCTGTTCGGCGACGACTGACGACTCAGACTTCGAGGGTGAACTTGGCCCGCGAAGTCCACCAGATCTGCGTACCGGTCCAGGCGAGCACGGCCGCCAGGACGCCCGCCGCCAGCGGCAACGTCCCGGCCCAGTGCAACGAGGCCATCCAGCCGACGAAGACGAAGAGCACTGTGAACTTGATCGCATAGGTGCCGAGGGCGGCGACCAGCAGCATGCTGCGCTTGACTTTGTCGACCCAGGCGACGACGAAGGTCGAGATCAGGTAGCTGAGCACGACGATCGCCGTCCCGGCCAGGACGCCGAACAGACCCGGCCACCCGCGGACGACGAGCCCCACGATCGCTCCGAGTACGCCCACTGCCCCCGTCACGAGGAGGGCCGGGCGCAGGTATCCGGTCGCGGAGCTGGTCACGGGAAAAGGCTACCGGTTGAGCAGGGCGGCGGCGAGCGGGCCCACGGTGGCTTCGATCTCGTCGGCCACCCGGGAGAAGGTCTGGTCGCCCCGGCCCCAGGGGTCGTCGAGATCGTCGTCGTGCAGCGGAGCCGCCGTTCCGCGTACGCGATTCACGGCGGCGACGAGCGCCTCACCCCGGATCTGGATGTCCTCCGGGCTGTCCCCGACCGGCGGCAGCTCACCGAGATCCACCACACCCAGCAGCCGACCGAACTCGCCGAGGACGAAGGTGCGGCTCTCGGCGTCCGGCCGCAGCGCGGTCACGTACTCCGCCTGGTCGGCGGTGGCGGTCAGGATGAGGTCCGCCGCGTCGATGTGGTCGGCGCGCAGCTTCCGGGCGGCGAAGTCGGACGGGTCCGCCCCACGCGCCTTCACCTGCCGGGCCGCGGGCGGGTTCATCTCCTCGCCCTCGTGCCAGCCACCCGTGCCGGCGCTGTGCGAGTGCACCAGATCGTCCGACCCGCCCGCCTGGCGTACATCGTGGGCGAGCAGGCGTTCGGCCATCGGAGACCGGCAGATGTTGCCCATGCAGACGTGCAGCACGGTGAACGGGGGCAGGTGATGGGTCGACATCACGAGGCCGCCTGCATGTCGGGCACGATCGAGCGCAGCTGGTCGAACGTGATCGCGCCTTGCCGCAGCACGACCGGGCGTTCCTGGGTCAGGTCGACGATGGTCGACGGCACCGGCTCCGGCGCGGGACCGGCCTCCAGGTAGACGCTGACCTTGTAGCCGAGCTGCTCACGCGCCTCCTCCGCGGTGTTCGCGGTGGGTTCGCCGGTCAGGTTCGCGGAGGAGACCGCCATCGGCCCGGTCTGGCGCAAGATCTCCAGCGCCACCGGGTGCAACGGCATCCGCACGGCCACCGTGCCGTTGGTCTCGCCCAGGTCCCACTGCAAGCTCGCGGCCTGCTCGACGACGATCGTCAGCGCACCCGGCCAGAACGCCTCCACCAGGTCACGCGCGCGCGACGGCATCCGCGAGACCAGCCCGTCCAGGGTGTTCCGGGAGCCCACGAGGACCGGCGGCGGCATCTGGCGGCCGCGCCCCTTGGCATTCAGCAGCGCCGTCACCGACCACGACTTGAACGCGTCCGCGCCCACGCCGTACACCGTGTCGGTGGGCAGGACGACGAGGTCGCCGCTCTTCACCGCCGAGACGGCGGCCTCGATCCCCAGGTCGCGCTCGGCGACGTTACGGCAGTCATAGAGCCTCACGAGGTGCAATCCTGCCACTCCGGCCCGGCGGCCCGCCGCACCCTCCCGCCCCCTGGGCGCGCAGACCCGCCGCGTGTCGGTGCCCGGGCGTAGGCTCGCAGGCGAGAGGAGGGTGGACGATGACCAGTGTGCTAGAGCCGACACGCAAGTGGGAAGCCCTGCTGGAAGCCATTCAGGAAGCTCAAGTCGTCAGCCCCGAGGAATACGAGTCGCTTCCGGAAAGCCGCCTGCTAGAGCTCGTGGACGGAGTTGTGCGCGTCATGACCCCCGCTACTCGTCGCCACCAGGAAATCGTTGACGCTCTCAAATCCGCCTGTCGCCGTCTTTGCCCTCCCAACTACGTCGTCGTGCGTGAGCAGGAGCTCCGCATCAAGAACGACCACCGCCGCGTTCCCGACATCATGATCATCAAGGCCGAGGCGGACAACGACGACCGCTATTGGTTCAGCCCGGCTGACACGCTGCTGGTCGTCGAGGTGGTCAGTCCGCATACGGAGACGGTCGACCGGCTGCACAAACCGGCCGAATATGCCGCCGCTGGCATCGAGCATTACTGGCGCGTCGAGCCCCGCCCGTCTGTCGCGATCCACACCCACCAACTTGGGCCCCAGGGCTCCTACGCCTTCACCGGAAAGTTCGTCGAAGGCGACGTCGTCGCGGCGGCCGGCCTTCCGTGGGCCAAGGTCTCCGTCGCCGATCTAGTCGGCTGAGGTCATTTCACGCCGGTAGTGAAGCGGGGGCGGCCCGCGAGATCGGCCAGGCCGCGTACGTCACGGAAGTGCCGCTCCAGGATGCGCGCGACCTCCTCCGGGTGCGACTCGTCGTGCTCGATACCCGCCCGGCCGCCGTCGCGCAGCAGGTCCGCGGCGAGTTCGGCCACCGCCGGGATCAGGTCCAGGCCGTCCACACCGGCGAAGACCGCCAGCGGCGGGTCCGCCTTCACTTCCACGGGTACGCGTTGAGCAGCGGGCACATAGGGCGGGTTGCAGACGACCAGATCGGCTTCGCCGCGTACCTCGGCGAGGAGATCGGGATCGCGCACATCCCCCGCCACGACGCGGACTCGCGTACCGAAAGCGTTGCGGCCCAACCATTCCAGCGCGGCCGGCGACACTTCGACGGCATACACGGTGGCGTCCGGGCGGGCCCGTGCGACGGCTAAGGCGAGGGCTCCGCTGCCGCTACACAGATCGACGACGGTGGGCCGTTCCATGCCGGCGATGTTGTCGATCCCCCATTGCGCGAGCGTTTCGGTCTCGGGGCGTGGGATGAAGACTCCCGGGCCGACCTGGAGATCGAGGTCGAGGAACCAGGCGCTGCCGGTGATGTGCTGGAGGGGCTCCCGGGCGACCCGGCGTTCGACGACGGCCTGGAATCGCTCGGCCTGTACGTCGTCGATGACGTCGAGCAGATACAGCCGGCCTCGGTCGCATTCGAGCACGTGGGCCAGCAGCAGCTCCGAGTCGGTCCGCGGGCTGTCCACCCCGGCACCGCGCAGCCGGTCGGCGGCCTCCCGGAGAAGGGCCGTGACCTGCGCAGATTCACCGGCCTGCACGGTAGTCAGTCTACTGCCGGGACAGCTCGGTCTCACCCGCGAGGCGGGCGGCGCGGTCGGCGGCGGTCAGCGCGTCGAGCACGCCGTCCATGTCCCCCGCAAGCACTAGATCGAGGTTGTACGCCGTATATCCGATCCGGTGATCGGTGATCCGGTTCTGCGGGAAGTTGTAGGTGCGGATGCGCTCGGACCGGTCGACCGTACGCACCTGGGCCTTGCGCGCGTCGGAGGCGGCTGCCGCCGCCTCTTCCTCGGCGGCCTGGGCGAGCTTGGCCCGCAGCATGCGCATGGCGCGGTCCTTGTTCTGGAGCTGCGACCGTTCGTTCTGGCAGGTCACCACGATCCCGGTCGGCAGGTGCGTGATGCGTACGGCCGAGTCGGTCGTGTTGACGGACTGCCCGCCCGCCCCCTGCGAGCGATACACGTCGATCCGGAGGTCGTTGGGGTCGATGACGACCTCGGTCTCCTCCGCCTCCGGCGTCACCAGTACGCCCGCCGCCGAGGTGTGGATGCGGCCCTGCGACTCGGTCACCGGCACCCGCTGAACCCGGTGTACGCCGCCCTCCCACTTCAGCCGCGACCAGACCCCATAACCGCCGTCCGGTACGCCCTTGGTCTTGACCGCGACCGCGACGTCCTTGTATCCGCCGAGGTCGGAGTCCTGCGCGTCGAGGACTTCCGTGACCCAACCGCGCCTTTCGGCGTATCGCAGGAACATTCGGAGCAGGTCCCCCGCGAAGAGTGCGGATTCCTCGCCGCCCTCGCCCGCCTTGATCTCGAGGATCACGTCCTTGGCGTCGTTGGGATCGCGCGGCATGAGCAGTTCCGCGAGCCGTTCCTCCAGTTCGGGCAGGCGGGCCTCGAGCGTCTCCGCCTCCGCGGCGAAATCGGCGTCGAGCGCGGCGAGTTCCTTCGCCGCGGCGAGATCCGCGCGGGCCTGGTCGAGTTCCGCGGCGGTCTTGTGGATGGGGGTGAGCTCGGCGAACCGGCGGCCGACCTTGCGGGCCGCGGCCTGGTCGGCGTGGATCGCCGGATCAGCCAGCGTCTTCTCCAGCTGGTCGTACTCGGCCAGCAGCTCCGTCAGCCGATCAGTGCTCATCGCCCACCTCCACGTTTTCGCCTCGAATACACGCAGAAGGGGCGGCGCTCCGCGTCCCTTCGAACACGGGCGCCGCCCCTCGGAGCAGCTACTTGGCGGCCTTGCCGACCTTGGCGTACTTCGCCTGGAACTTGGCCACGCGGCCGGCGGTGTCCAGGACACGCTGCTTGCCGGTGTAGAACGGGTGGCACTCGCTGCAGGACTCCGCGTGGATCTGACCGTTCTTGGCGGTGCTGCGGGTCGTGAACGAGTTGCCGCAGGAGCACGTGACGGTGGTCACGTTGTACTCCGGGTGGATACCAGACTTCATAGCCTCAGGTCCTCTCATGGCTGTGCGCTGGGTCGCCGTCGACGCCTCCTCAGGTACCGGAAAGCTCGGGCGTGAACCAGCGCCCCGGCGGTTGCCGGGCCGGTTGTCCATCTTGCCACGCGCCCCAATTGAGATGCGCAGCAGGTGACGAGATCGATAACGTGACGGCCCCTTCTGCTATTCCGCCACCTCTCGAAAGGGCCCGATTGTGGTCACGCTCACCGACCTCTTCCCGGCGGGCGCGCTCCAGGCTGCGCTCGACGCGGGCTTCCTGCGCACTCAGGATCATCCCGAGCTGCCGTTGATGATCTACAACTACACGGAGAAGTGCGCATACGAGGGCGCCTGGGACGAAACCACCCTGATCTGCCGAGGACTCATCGTCCATGCCCAGACCGGCGAGGTCCTGGCGCGGCCGTACCGGAAGTTCTTCAACCACGGCCAGCCCGGCGCGCCGACCCTTGCGCTCGACGAGGCGGTCGAGGTCACCGACAAGGCGGACGGCTCGCTCGGCGTCCTCTACCCGGTGCCTGACGGGTACGCCGTCGCCACCCGGGGCTCGTTCGCCTCCGATCAGGCGGTTCGGGCGACCGCGCTGCTGCGCAAGCGGTACCCGGACTGGACTCCGCCGCCCGGTCAGACGGTTCTCTTCGAGATCATCTACCCCGAGAACCGGATCGTGGTCGACTATGGGGGCATGGAGGATCTCGTCCTGCTGGGCGCGGTGGACGTCGAGTCCGGCCGCTCGCTCTCCCCGGCCGAGGTCGCCTGGCCGGGCCCGAAGGTCGAGACTTTCGCGTACGCCACCTTCGGCGCGGCGCTGGCTGCCCCGGCTCGGCCGAACCGGGAGGGCCTGGTCGTCCACGCCCCCGCCACCGGTGAGCGCGTGAAGATCAAGTACGCCGACTACCTCCGCCTGCACAAGATCGTCACGGGACTGACCTCCCGTTCGGTCTGGGAGGCGCTGGTGGCCGGGGCGACCGTCGCCGAGGTATGCGAGCCGCTGCCCGACGAGTTCCACAGCTGGGCTCGGGACGTGGCCGACCGGCTGCACGCTTCCGTCGATGCCGGAGTGGCCGAGGTCGAGCGGGCGTTCGGCGAGATCGTGGCGGGCCTGCCAGAGGGCTTCAGCCGCAAGGACTTCGCCCTCGTGGCGGGCCGGCACCACCTGCGGGGTCTGCTGTTCGCCCGGCTCGACGGCAAGGATCTCCGGCCCGCCCTCTGGCAGGCGGCCAAGCCGGTCGCCGGCGAGACGCCCCATGGAAGGTCGTTCGATGACGAATGACGCGGTGCTTCGGGAAGGCAACGCGGTGCTTTTGGAGGGCATCGTCGGGTCGACGGCGTACGGCCTGGCCGGTCCTCAGTCCGATGTGGACCGGCTGGGTGTCTTCGCCGCGCCCACGGTTGCCTTCCACGGACTGCACCCGCCCCAGGAGTCCGTCGTTGAGCACGATCCGGACCGGACGCTGCACGAAGCCGGGAAGTACTGCCGTCTGGCGCTCTCCGGCAATCCCACCGCCATCGAGCTGCTCTGGCTGCCCGACGAGCTCTACGAGGTGCGTACGCCGCTCGGCGACGAGCTGATCGGGCTCCGGTCGGCGTTCCTCTCGGCGTCCCGAGTGCGCGACGCCTTCGTCGGGTACGCCTCCCAGCAGCTCACCCGCCTCACCAGCAAACGGCGTACGGGCAACTGGCTGGATCGGCGCGCGGCCAAGCACGCCCGGCACATGTTGCGCCTGATCGACCAGGGATTGGCGCTCTACGAGACCGGGGTGCTGCCGATCCGGCTCGCCGACCCCGCTAGGTACCTCGATTTCGGTCTGCACGTCGAGGCCGACCCCAGCCTGGCCGGGCCGGTGCTCGAAGAGGCCCGGGAACGGTTCGCCGCCGCGCGTACCGTTCTCCCGGAAGAGCCCGACGAGGCGGCGGTCGAACGCTGGCTGCTGCGCGTACGCGCTTTCTATCTGGATGGAGACTGATGCGTACCCCCACCCTCACGATCACCCGAGGCCTGCCCGGCTCCGGGAAGACCACCTGGGCGAAGGCTCAGCAGCCGAAGGCGACCCGGGTCAACCGAGACGACCTGCGGGCGATGCTGCACGGCGGCCGGCTGGGCGAGTCGTGGGCGGAGAACCAGGTCACGATGGCCCACCGGGCGTCGATCGAGGCCCTGCTGCGCGCCGGGGTCGACGTCATCTGCGACGACACCAACCTACGGTCCCGCTACGTCCGGGAACTCGCCGACCTCGGGATGGCCTGCGGAGCCGCTGTCGTCGTCGAGGACTTCACCGGCGTACCGCTGGAGGTGTGCATCGAACGCGACGCCGGGCGACCGAACCCGGTCGGCGAGGAGGCGATCCGAGCCATGCACGCCCGCTACCTGGCGGGCAAGCGAACGCGGCTGGACCTGCCCGTGGCCGCGCCTACAGCGGCCTATGAGCCGCCCGCGGACCGGCCGAGCGCGATCCTCGTCGACCTCGACGGGACGGTGGCCCTGATGGGCGACCGCTCGCCCTACGACGTGACCCGGGTGCACCTGGACTCGCCCAACGAACCCGTCATCGCGGCGGTACGCGCCATGCACGCCGCCGGGCACACCATCGTCTACTGCTCCGGCCGGACCGACGACGGCCGGGCGAAGACGGAGGCCTGGCTCGACAAGCACGTCGGCGTCCCGTACGCCGGCCTCTACATGCGAGCGACCGGCGACAGCCGGAAGGACTCGGTGGTGAAGCGTGAACTGTTCGAGCAGCACATCCGCAGCTCGTTCCGAGTGACCTGCGTCTTCGACGATCGCAACCAAGTCGTACGCATGTGGCGAGACCTGGGCCTCACAGTCTTCCAAGTAGCCGAAGGCAACTTCTAACCCGCGCCCCGCCCTTGCGCACGTCGCGGGTGCCCACCGGGGGGCGGCCAAGTTGACCTTGGCGACTTTCGGTCGCCATAGCGACCCAAACTAGCCAAGGTCAACTTCCCACGTCGGGCAACCACCGACCGCCACCGAAACGAGCGGCCGGCGCGCCGCGCAGGACCTCGCTCGGCAAGCCCGCCGACACGGACCACCGCGTTTCTCACGCAGGCCGCGCCGACTCTGCGGAGATCGCCCACGCAAGAGGGGGATGGGTTCCCACGGAGGGATCAAGCCTGACCGCCCTCCGTGGGAACCCATCCCCCTCTGTTCGCGAGGACTACTCCCCAGGAGTCGTCTTAGCGATCTGCATGAGGAACTCGATGTTGGTCCGCGTCTGCTTGAGCTTGTCGAGCAGAAGGTCCAGCGCGGCCTGCGAATCCAGCGAGTGCAGGACCTTGCGGAGCTTGTGGACGATCGCCAGCTCCTCCGGCGCGAGCAGGATCTCTTCCTTACGCGTACCGGACGGGTCGATGTCGATCGCCGGGAAGATGCGCTTGTCGGCGATCTTCCGGTCGAGCTTGAGCTCCGCGTTGCCGGTGCCCTTGAACTCCTCGAAGATGACCGTGTCCATCATGGAGCCCGTCTCCACCAGCGCCGTGGCGATGATGGTGAGCGAGCCGCCGTTCTCGATGTTGCGGGCGGCGCCGAGGAAGCGCTTGGGCGGGTAGAGCGCGGTCGAGTCGATACCGCCGGAGAGGATGCGGCCCGAGGCCGGCGCGGCCAGGTTGTACGCCCGGCCGAGACGGGTGATCGAGTCCAGCAGCACGACCACGTCGTGTCCGAGCTCGACGAGTCGCTTGGCGCGCTCGATGGCCAGCTCGGCGACGGTGGTGTGGTCCATCGGCGGACGGTCGAAGGTGGAGGCGATGACCTCACCCTTGACCGAGCGCTGCATGTCGGTGACCTCTTCCGGGCGCTCGTCGACGAGCACGACCATCAGGTGGGTCTCCGGGTTGTTGTGGGTGATCGCGTTGGCGATCGCCTGCAGCACCATGGTCTTACCCGCCTTCGGCGGGGAGACGATCAGCGCACGCTGGCCCTTGCCGATCGGCATCACCAGGTCGATGACCCGGGTGGTGAGCACGTTGGGCTCGGTCTCCAGCCGCAGGCGATCCTGCGGGTAGAGCGGGGTCAGCTTGTAGAACTCGGGGCGGCGCTTGGCCTCCTCCGCTTCCATGCCGTTGATCGTGTCGAGCCGGACCAGCGGGTTGTACTTGTCGCGGCGGCCTTCACCCTCGCGGGCGGACCGAACCGCACCGGTGATGGCGTCACCGCGGCGCAGGCCGTACTTCTTGACCTGAGACATCGCGACGTAGACGTCGTTCGGCCCGGAGAGGTAGCCGCTCGTGCGGACGAACGCGTAGTTCTCCAGCACGTCGACGATGCCGGCGACCGGGATGAGCACCTCGTCCTCGTTGACCTGCGGCTCGCGCGGGCTGTCGCCGTCGCGCTCGTTACGGCCACGGCGACGGTCCCGGAAGCGGCTGCGCCGTCCACGGCGGCCGCCGTCCTCGTCGTCGTCGAAGTTGCGATCGCGATCGTTGCCCCGCTCGCCGCGCGGCTTGTCGTCGCCGTCGCCGTCGCCGGACTGGTCGCGGTTGCCCCGTTCGTTGCGCTCGCCACGCTCAGTGCGCTCGCCACGCTCGTTGCCGCTGCGGTCGCTGTTGCGCTCGCGACGGTCCCGGCGCTCGCGCTGCGGGCGTTCGGCCGCTTCGGCGCGGCCTTCCTCCTGGGCGGCCGGTGCCGCAGCGGTCTCGGCCGACTGGGCCGTGTCACGGGACCGGTCGGTGTCGCGAGTCCGCTCGGCGGGCGGACCGGCGGCGCGGCTGGCCCGACGCGGACGCTCCCGCTCGGCCGGGCGCTCGGCGGGCGCTTCCGTGGTCGTGGCGGCCGCGTCGCGTACCTCGGCTCGCACCTCATCGCGGGTGTTGCCGGCGGTGGCGGCTACCTCGGCGCGCGGCCGAGGCGTACCGGCTTGACGCTCCTGAATGGCGGAGATGAGCTCGCCCTTGCGCATCCGGGCGGTGCCCGAGATGCCGAGCGAGGCGGCCATGCTCTGCAGTTCGGGGAGCAGCATCGCTGTCAGGCCGCTGCCCGACCGGCGGCGCCGGGCGGTGCCGGCGGAGGCGTCGTCAGCGACGGTGGAGACATCCGACGTGGTGTCGGTGGTGTCGCTCAATGGATTCCTTCCCTCGATGGGCCGAGCTGCCCGG
>NZ_JABFVK010000083.1 GCF_013362815.1 Hamadaea sp.
GGGCGCAAGACCGTGTCCAATCGCTGCGGCGTCAGCGACTCGATCACCCCGTCGTCCAACAATCCAGCGGTATGCACAACGCCGTCGACCGGGAACTCCGCCAGGAGCGCAGCAACCGCATCGCGATCGGCCACATCACAGGCGACCAGCCAGACCTCCGCCCCCTGTGAACGGAGATCGGCCGCCAACTCCGCCGCCCCCGGCGCATCCCCACCCCGCCGGCTCACCAACACCAGATCGCGTACGCCATGCACCGACACCAGATGCCGAGCCACCACCGCGCCCAGACCTCCGGTCCCACCGGTGATCAGCACCCGAGCCGCGCTCGACCACGGTGACACTCCACTCGGGACGGAGGTGCGCGCCAGCCGAGGTGTGAGAATCCGGTCGCCGCGTACGGCCAGCTCCGGCTCCCCGGTCGCCACCGCCGCATGGATCACGTCATCGGGGACGTCTTCCGTGACGTCCACCAGGACGATGCGCCCGGGATTCTCCGACTGCGCTGCGCGCACCAGACCCCAGACGGGCGCCTGGATCACATTCGGCTCGTCGGCCATCGCATTCCGGGTGACGACGACGAGCCGGGCTGCGCCGTGATCCTCCGTCAGCCAGGACTGCAACCGTTCCAGTACGCCGCCGACGGTCTCCCGAACCATCGCCGGAACGTCGTCCCCGGTCATCTGCAGACAGCGGATGATCTCGTCTCTCGTCGTACGCGGCCTGCCCCGATCCACCTCCTGCCAGGTGACCCGATGCACTCGCCCGGTAACCGGCTGCTCGGCGGAGCCCGCCCGGGAGGCGAGGGATTCGACGGTCAGCACCGGGCGGCCCGACTCGTCGGCGATCCGCATCGCCGACAGCTCCCCGCCTTGCAGTCGGCGTACGTGCACTCGCAGGGCCGCGGTCGAACCGCCGTGCAGTCCGACGCCGCTCCACGAGAACGGCAGCAGCGCCGGCCCGTCTTCGTCCAGCAGGTCCACGTGCATCGCCGCGTCCAGCAGCGCCGGGTGCAGGCCGAACCCGGCCGCGTCGTCGGCTTCGGGCAACGCGACTTCGGCGTACAGGTCGTCCCCGGAACGCCAAGCGGCCCGAAGCCCCTGGAACGTCGGCCCGTACTCGTAGCCGCGCTCGATCAGCCGGTCGTACAACCCTTCGACTGGCACCGGCTCCACTCCGCTCGGCGGCCACTGCGCAAGATCCCACTCGGTCGGCGGCGCATCCGGTCCAACCGTCCCCTCGGCGTGCAGGACCCACTCCGGATCGGCGTCTTCGAAGCGGCCGAAGACGCGTACCGAACGACGTCCCGATTCCTCGGGAGCACCGACCGCGACCTGGACGTGTACGCCGCCTTCCGCGGGCAGCACCAGTGGCGCGTGGAGTACCAGTTCTTCGAGGAAGCCGGCCCCGACCTGCTCGCCGGCTCGCATCGCGAGTTCGACGAAGGCAGTGCCCGGCAACAGAACCCGGCCCAGTACGCGGTGATCGGCGAGCCAGCGATGGGTGCTCAGCGACAGCCGCCCGGTGAGCACCGCGCCTTCATCGGCCGCGAGCGCGACGGCTGCACCCAGCAGCGGATGCTCGACCAGGTCCTGTCCGACGGAGAGGGGATCACCGCTCGGGCCGGCGAACAGCCAGTACCGTTCGTGCTCGAACGCATAGGTGGGCAGATCAACCCACCCCGCCCCGTACGCCTCGAAGAACTTCCCCCAGTCGACGGTCGCCCCGGCCGAGTGCAGAGCGCCCAGCGCGCTGACGATCGTGAGCGCCTCTTCGCGATTGCGACGCTGAGCCGGGATGAAGCCCTCGGCCATGCCGGAGAGCACCGCATCCGGGCCGAGTTCGAGGAAGACCTGCGCGCCTGCCGCCTCCAGCGCCGTGATCCCATCGGCGAACCGAACGGCGTTGCGGACGTGAGTCACCCAGTACTCGGGGTCGTTGACGGGAGTGAGGGCTCCGGTCACGTTCGACACCACCGGGATCGTCGCCTCGCCGAAGCTCAGTCCATTCAGGACCGGCCGGAACTCGTCCAGCATCGGATCCATCAGCGAGGAGTGGAATGCATGGGACACCCGCAGCTGCTTGGTCTTGACGCCGCGCTTCTGCAATACGGCCACCACGCGTGCCACTGCCTGATCGACACCGGAGACGACCACGGAAGCGGAACCGTTGATTGCGGCGATGTCCACGCCGTCGATCAGCAGCGGGAGGACGTCGGCTTCCGGAGCGGCGACGGACACCATGACGCCGCCGGGAGGGAGCGCCTGCATCAGCCGACCCCGAGCGGCCACCAGCTTCGCCGCATCCGATAGAGACAGCACACCGGCGACATGCGCGGCGGTCACCTCACCGATCGAGTGCCCACCCACGAAGTCCGGGCGTACGCCCCACGACTCGACCAACCGGAACAACGCCGTCTCCACCGCGAACAACGCCGCCTGCGTGTATCCCGTCTGATCGAGCAACTCCGCATCGTCGCCCCACATCACGTCGAGCAGCGGCCGATCCAACAACCCGTCCAGCGACGCCACGACCTCGTCCAGCGCCGTAGCGAAGACCGGGAAAGCCGCATACAACTCCCGGCCCATCCCGAGCCGCTGCGAACCTTGCCCCGAGAAGAGGACCGACAGCTTGGGAGTTTCGCTGACGGGCGCACTGTCGCCGCTGGCAGCTAGGTCATGGAGCGCTCGAACGAGTTCGTCGCGGTCGGCTCCGGCGACGGCGGCCCGATACTCGAGCGCAGTACGCCCAGTGGCCAGCGAGAACCCGACGTCCACCGGATCGAGGTCGGCCGCCTCCACAAAGGACGCCAGCCTTGCCGCCTGCGTACGCAGACCGCCAGCCGACTTAGCGGAGAGCGCCCAAGGGATCGCCGGAGCGGTGGACTTCGGGCGAACAGGAACGTCGAGTTCTGGGGCCTGTTCGAGGATGACGTGGGCGTTGGTGCCGCTGATCCCGAACGACGACACCCCGACCCGGCGCGGACGGCCCGTCTGCGGCCACGGC
>NZ_JABFVK010000047.1 GCF_013362815.1 Hamadaea sp.
ACGGCTTCGCGGTGTATGTCGCCGACCGCAACCAGGCTCGAGATGTCTTCGTCCACCGGCTCCCGGCGAACCTGTCGGTCCGGGCGCTCGACGCGAAGGCGCAGGTGACCTTCGACGAGGCGACCGTCGAGGCGTACCGGTTGGTGGGGTATGACGACCGGCTCCTGAGCGCTTCGGAGTTCCGGGACGATCGGGTGGACGGCGGCGAGGTCGGCCCCGGGCACGCCGTCACGGCGCTCTACATCGTCCGGCTGCGGCCGGAGGTCCGTTCCTCGGCCAAGGTCGCCGACGTCCGCGTACGCTGGCAGGATCCCGCTTCCCGGGCCGCCTCCGAGGCGTACGAGTCGATTATGGTGAACGATCTCGCGGGCAGTTTCCGATCCGCGGACCCGCATCTGCGCGTGGCCTACGCCGCCGCCTTCTTCGCCGAGGCGCTGAAGTCCTCGTCGTACGCCGCCGAAGTGCAGCTGGACCAGTTGCGGCAGATCGCGGCCGACGCGCAGGAGGAGCTCCGGGACGCCAAGGTCGGTGAGCTCGCGGACGCCATCCGCACGGCGAGCCGGTTGCGCGGCTGACCCGGGCCGGGCAAGCGAAAGGGCCGGCGCGATCGCTCGCGCCGGCCCTTTCGGATGTGCCTACTTGGCGGCCGGAACCACGTTCACGGAGAACTTGGCGACAACCTCGGGGTGCAGCTTGACCTGCACGTTGTACGCCCCGAGCGACTTGATGACGCTCGGCAGCTCCACGCGGCGGCGGTCGAGGCTGGGGCCACCGGCGGCCTTGACCGCCACGACGACCTCACCCGCGGTGACCGAGCCGAACAGGCGGCCGCCGTCGCCGGCGCGCGCGCCGAGCTTGACGGACAGCCCTTCGAGCTGGGCCTTGATCTCCTTGGCGTGGTCCAGGTCCCGGATCTCCCGGGCGTCACGCGCCCGCTTGATCGTCGCGACCTGCTTCTCGGCGCCCTTGCTGTGCGCGATCGCGAAGCCCTGCGGCAGCAGGTAGTTACGGCCGTAGCCGTCCTTGACCTCGACGATGTCGCCCGGCGTGCCGAGACCCGGCACCTCCTGAGTCAGAATGATCTTCATAGGGGTGCCTCCTCTCAGCGTCCGGTGCTCGTGTAGGGCAGGAGCGCCATCTCACGGGCGTTCTTGACCGCACGGGCGATCTGACGCTGCTGCTGGGTGGTCACACCCGTCACCCGGCGGGCGCGGATCTTGCCGCGGTCCGAGATGAACTTGCGCAGCAGCGCGGTGTCCTTGTAGTCGATGTAGGTGACCCCCTCCTTCTCGAGCGGGTTCACCTTCTTCTTCGGCTTGCGAAGAGCGGCAGCCTTAGCCATTGCTCGTGCTCCAGTGATCTTTAGAAAGGTGGCTCGTCGTCGAAGTTGCCACCCGAACCGCCGCCGGCGGGAGCAGCCGTGGCCCACGGGTCGTCGGCGAAACCGCCGCCGCCACCGCTGTTGTTGCCACCGCCACCGCCGAAGCCGCCACCACCACCGCTGGACCGCGACATCTTCTGCACCTTCGCCGTCGCATAGCGCAGCGAGGGGCCGATCTCGTCGACTTCCAGCTCGATGACGGTGCGCTTCTCGCCCTCACGCGTCTCGTAGGACCGCTGACGCAGCCGGCCCGACACGATCACGCGGGCACCCCGCTGCAGCGACTCGGCGACGTTCTCCGCCACCTGCCGCCACACCGAGCACGCCAGGAACAGCGGCTCGCCGTCCTTCCACTCGCCGGAAGCCCGGTCGAGCGTGCGCGGCGTCGAGGCGATGCGGAACTTGGCGACCGCGGCGCCGGACGGGGTGAAGCGCAATTCTGGGTCGTCGGTCAGGTTACCGATGACCGTGATGGTGGTTTCTCCAGCCATGACCTACTCCTCAGGCATTCGCTAGTTCTGACGCACAGGTTGTCACAGCCGTACGACAGCTGCGCGAAAGCGGGTCCGGGCGTGCCTTGAGCTCGCGTCAGCGAACTTCGGGCCGGATGACCTTGGTGCGCAGCACGGACTCGTTGAGTCGCAGCTGACGGTCAAGTTCGGCCACGGCCGCAGGCTCCGCCTGCAGGTCGATGACGGCGTAGATGCCTTCGGCCTTCTTGTTGATCTCGAACGACAGGCGCCGGCGGCCCCAGACGTCGAGCTTCTCCACCGAACCACCCGACGTACGGATCACGTTCAGGTACGTGTCGAGCGACGGGGCGACGGTGCGCTCCTCGAGAGACGCATCGAGGATCACCATGATCTCGTAATGACGCAAGACAACTCACCTCCTCTGGGCTAGCGGCCACGGTCCTTCCGTGGCAGGAGGTCGTGCGTCGTTCAAACGACAGCCGTGGGCGCCATCACCCACGGCATTGCGAAAGAACCTGACCAGGATACCCGTCCGGGGCATCAGGGCCAAAAAGAGCCGCGAGGCGCACTCTCATCCAGTTCTGCTGGGTGGGACCTGGGGAGGAACGACCACACCGACGAGGTTGGATGAAAGGCGCCTCGCGGAGCCTGTTATAACCACATCATACGCCGTGGTTTGCGTGTTAGGCGAACTCAGTCCGGGTTGCGCGCTGACTTACGATAGCGCGGATTGCCCCAACCGTGACGCCTACGACACACACTGTAGCAATAATAGCAAGAAGTCCGATTGGTCCCTTGTCCTTCGGCGTGTCACTCGAGACCGCCGACACGTCGATGACCGACTCACCACCGGGCGTGACGACCGTCGAACCTGGTTCCAAGCTATCTCCGCCGGCTGCGACGCTGCTACTCGGATCGGGATCCATCGGGAACAGCGGCCCCTCCTCGGCGGACGCGCTCGCCGAGGGCGCCGGCGTGGCCGACGGCTTCGGTTTCGGCGTACGCGTCTTGACGACCCGCGGAGCGCCGGTGGAGTCGCCCGAACTCGGCGACGACGTGGCGTTGACGTTCACCGTGACGGGCTCGTAGGAACCGTTCCCGCCGAGGTTGAGCAGGCAGTCGGGGACCATCGCGATGGCCACCGGCCCCTTGTGAAACTGGACCTCGACGGCCTGCCCGTCACTGATCGGGCCGCCGTTCTCGCCGTCGATCTGCAGGGTGGCGCCCTGCCCGAGGTTGTTGACGAAGACGACCTTCTGCTCGGACTTGATCGTCACGGCGGCCCGGTCCGGCTTCGAGCCGCAGAGCAGCAGACCCAGCCCGCCCCCGTTGAACTCGACCTGTGTACCGGCCTCGGTTTCGGCCAACGCCGGTTGAGCGGCCAACGGCACACCCAACAGCATGCCGAGGCCGACACCGGCCAAAGCCCGACAAACGGACAGCTTCATGCGAACTCCCAGACGGTATGCCCCCGCGGGGGTGCGACGGGCGGACGACGCCCCGGCAGGGGCGGTCAACGGACAAGTACCCGCTCACATGGACTTCGGAGGAATCCGGTGGGTCCAACGGAGAAGTGCGCCGGACGGTGACGCGCGCTCGTGGTCTCCTTCGTCAGGGTGAGGGACTACGCTCTCCGGCATGCGTATCGGTGCCCACGTCGATCCCGCCGACCCGTTGACCGAGGCCCAGGCCCGCGACGCCGAGGTCGTGCAGTTCTTCCTGGCTGACCCGCAGGGCTGGAAGGATCCGGTGCCGCGCGCCGACGCCGAGCAGATCAAGGCGTCGGACGTGCAGGTCTTCATCCACGCGCCCTACGTCATCAACGTCGCGACGACGAACAACCGGATTCGCATACCCAGCCGCAAGCTGCTGGTGAATCACGCCAACGCGGCCGCGACGGTGGGTGCGAGCGGGCTGATAGTCCATGGTGGACACATGCTGAAGGACGACGACCTCGCGACCGGCTTCGAGAACTGGCGCAAGACCTTCGCGTACGCCGCCGAACAGGGTGGTTTCGCCACCCCTGTGCTCATCGAGAACACGGCGAGCGGCGACAAGGCGTGTGCGCGGAGGTTCGACGCGCTGGCCCGGCTCTGGGACGCGGTCGGCGAGTTCGGCGTCGGGTTCTGCCTGGACACGTGTCACGCCCATGCCGGTGGCGAGGATCTCATCGACATCGTGGACCGCGTGATGGCCATCACCGGCCGGATCGACCTCATCCACGCCAACGGCTCCCGCGACGGATTCGACTCCGGCCGCGACCGTCACGACAACCTTCACTCCGGGATGATCGATCCGAAGCTGATCGTGGCGGCCATCCGAGCGAGTGGGGCGCCCGCGGTAGTGGAGACACCGGGCGGGGCCGACGGCCAGTCCGCCGACATCGCGTACTTGCGGTCCGAGCTGGCCGACTAGGGAACGGTGCTACGAGGATGACGGAGCCGACCACGATGAGTGACCAGCCCGCCGAGGACACCACGGCCTCGAAGGCGTCCGACACACCGGTGGCGGACAAGCCCACCGACGACGAGCCGACGGGAAAGCCCGCGGACGACAAGCCGCCGGCCGATCCCTTTGGGAAGTTCGCGCCCGAGGCGGCGAATCCGCCGGGGCGGCTCCGCCGCATGGCAGGCGGCTTCGGCCGCGCCCTGGGCCACGAGTGGACCCTCGCCGCGCTGTTCTCGCTGGTCATCGCGGCCGCGATGACGTGGCCGGCGTTGAAGTACCCGCTCTACACCATTCCCAAGGACATCTGGGACCCCACGCTCCAGGCCTGGCAGATGGCCTGGTCCGGGCACGCGATCAGCACGAACCCGCTGGGCATCTGGGACTCCAACACCTTCTACCCGGAGTCCTACAGCTACGCGTTCTCGGACACGCTCCTCGGTTACTTCCCGGCCGGGCTCATCGGCACCGGCCCGGCCGCCGCGCTGCTCCGCTACAACATCGTCTTCGTGCTTGCCTTCGCGCTGGCGTTCTTCGGCGCGTACGCCTTGGCGCGGCAGCTCGGTGCGCGCGTACCGGGCGCGGCAGTGGCCGGGGCGGCGTTCGCGTACGCCCCTTGGCGGTGGGAGCAGGCCGGTCACCTGCACGTCCTGTCCTCCGGGGGCATCGCCCTCTGCCTGGCCATGCTGGCGCGGGGCCACGGGTACTCACTGCGCCACGGCTATCGGCCGGAACTCCGCCGACCCGGGTGGGCCTTGGCGGGCTGGTTGGTCGCCGCGTGGCAGATCAGCCTCGGGTTCGGCATCGGCTTGCCGTTCGCCTACGTGCTGGCGGGCATCGCGGTGGTGGGCGTCATCGCGTACGTGTCGGCTCGGCTGTTCTTCTGGAGCGAGCCGAAGCCGTTCGGCTGGAAGCTGGCCGGGGCGGACGCGCTGGGCGGGCTCGTCTTCGCCGCAGTCGGCGTACTGATGGCCGTTCCGTACTTCCGAGTGCTCGAACTGCACCCGTACGCCGAGCGCTCGATCGGCGAGGTCAGCCTCTACTCACCGCCGTTCATCGGATTCTTCACCGCGCCGGACACCGACGTCGTCTGGGGTGACGCCCACAAAGTCGCCCGTGACACGCTGTTCACCAACGGCAGCGGCGAGAAGACGCTGCTCATCGGCTTCGCCCTCTACGGGTTGGCGGCCGCGGGCCTGATCTACTCGACCTGGCGCTGGTGGCAGCGCATCCTCCTGCTGCTCGGCGTGCTGGTCAGCGGCGCACTCGCGATGGGAACCGAGTTCTTCGGCGGCAAGGTCTACGAGATCCTCTACGACCACCTGCCCGGATGGAACGCCATCCGGACACCCGGCCGCCTGATCATCTGGACCACGTTGTTCGTGGGGCTGCTCGCCGCCGGCGCGGTCAGCGCGTTCGGCGACCGCGCACGTGATCTCGCCCGGGAACGGGTGCCCGCGCGGCCGCACTTGGTGCTGGCGCTCGCCATGTTCCTCCCGGCGCTCCTCGTCCTCGGCGAGGGCCTGCAGAAGATGGACTTCCCGACGGTGCCGCTGCGTCCGGCGGCAATGTCCGAGTTGTCGGGGCCGGTGATGGTGCTGCCCAGCAATCAGCTGAACGACGAGAACGTGATGCTGTGGTCGACGGACGGCTTCGTCTCGATGGTCAACGGCGGCAGCGGTTTCACGCCCCAGTCGCAGAGCCAGCTCCGGGAACTCATGAAGAACTTCCCGGACCAGGCGAGCGTCGAGGCACTGCGCGCCATCGGCGTGAAGGAAGTGCTGATCCTCAAGAACCCGAGCTACGAACAGCCAGACGACGTGTCCGACCAGGCGAGGACCGCGACCGGCGAGGAGTTCGGCCTGAAGCGCGAGGAGCTCGAGGACGGCATCCTGTTCCACCTGAACCCGTAGGAGATCAGGGTGGGGGCAGTACCTGCCCCCACCCTGAGATCAGCCGCGACCGCGCCGGGTCGGCTCGGTGGTGGGACAGAAGAAGATCCACTTACACTTGCCGGGCTTCTGCGGCTCCTGAAGACCGGGCTCCTGCTTGGTGGGGTCGCCGACGCCCGCCTTGTCCGCGAAGCGCTGCTCGGCCGTCCCCTTGTTGGCGGCGTTCATGAACTTCTCCCAGATGTTGCCGGGCAGTCCCGCGCCGCTGATGTCCTTGCCGGACTTCTCGTAGACCGCCTGTTCCTTGCCGACATTGCCGACCCAGACGGCGGCGGCGATCTGCTTGGTCGCGCCGACGAACCAGGCATGGCAATTGTGCGACGTCTGCTGGCACTGCCAGGTGCCGGTCTTGCCGGTGACCGGGCGGCTGCCGCTGAGCGTGTGGCCACCCGCTCCGGGAATCTTCTGCAGCACGTAGTTCACGTCGTCGGCGACGCCCTGATCGATCGTCTGCTTGCCGGCGAGCTTCTCGCCGTTGACCAGCGTGAACTTGTCGGTGCCGACGACCGGCTGCTCCACCTTCAGCACAAAGTGCGGCTTGTTGTAGATCCCGCGGTTCGCGAAGGTGGCCACGCCGCTCGCGTGGTCGATGACCGTGATGGGGTACTGCCCGAATCCGGCGTGGTAGTAGAACGGCGAGCTGGCGGTCTGCTTGAAGGTCTTGCTGGTCAGGTCGTACGCCTTGCCGTCGCCGGTGTTCCACATGGTGGTGATCCCGGCCGCCTTGGCCATCGCGGTGACCTTGTCCACGCCCATCAGTTTGGTGACCTTGTAGAAGGGCACGTTGTAGGAGTGCACGGTGGCCCATTCGAGGGTGCAGTACGTGCCACAGGACTCGTCGACGTCCCGGCCGGCGTTCTCGATCTCGAAGTCGCCGTCGCGGAACGCCGCCGGGTTGAAGTGCGAGTCGAGGGAGTAGCCGTCCTGGAGGGCGGCCGCCAGCGTGTAGATCTTGAACGACGAGCCGGCCGGGTGACCGCCGGTCAGCTGGCCGTTCTCGATGTTCTTGCCGGCATAGTCGTGCCCGGTCGCGTCGTCCCCGCCGTAGTACGCCAGCACTCGCCCGGTCTTGGGTTCGATCGCCACGAGCGCCGCCATGACGTTGGCCTTCTGCCCGGTCATCAGGGATCCGGGCGCGCCGCGCCGGGCCGCGCTCTCCGCCGCCGCCTGTGCCTTGGCGTCGATCGTGGTGGTGATGCGGTAACCGCCCTGCTTCAAGTCCGCGATGTTGTACGGGGCGGCTTTCAGCTCCTCCGCGATGTAGTTCACGACATTGCCGGTGACCAGCCCGGTCTGGCCGACACCT
The DNA here is from genome assembly GCF_013362815.1 of Hamadaea sp. Taxonomy (GTDB): domain Bacteria; phylum Actinomycetota; class Actinomycetes; order Mycobacteriales; family Micromonosporaceae; genus Hamadaea. The sequence goes on from NZ_JABFVK010000047.1 coordinate 7,558, forward strand.
TTGAGACCCCACTGCGCGTTACCGGCGTCCTTACGGATCGGCAGGATGGTCTTGGGGTACTGCTGGGCGTTCCGATCGGCATCGTTCAGCCAGCCCGCGTCCTTCATGTTGTTCAGGACGTAGCCCCAGCGATCCTTGGCCGCCTCCGCGTTGAGCTGCGGGTCGTATCCGGCGAACGTGGCCGTCTCCTCGGGCTGCCGGACGACCGCGCCGAGGACTGCCGCCTCCGCGATCGTCAGGTCTTTGGCGTTCTTGTTGAAGTACGTCCGGGCGGCGACCTGTACGCCGATCGCTCCGCGTCCGAAGTAGACGTTGTTCAGGTAGAACCCGAGGATGGTCTCCTTGTCGTAGTTGTCTTCCAGCTTGCGAGCGAGTACCGCTTCGCGCGCCTTACGGAAGATCGACATCTCGACGTCCTTGGTCGCGATCTTCACGTACTGCTGTGTGATCGTGGACGCGCCCTGGGTGTCGCCACCGGTGATGTTGTTCCAGGCGGCCCGGACGATGCCGCTGATCGAGACGCCGTGGTGGTTGTAGAAGTCCTTGTCCTCCCCGGCGATCAGCGCGTGCTTGACGTCGTCGGGCAGGATGCTCATCGGGATGGTCTCCCGGTTCTCCGTACCGAGCTGCGCGAGCTGCGTCTTGCCGTCGTCGGCGAAGATCTTGGTCACCTGGGCGTTGGGCAGGTTCTCCGGCCGCAGCATGTCGACGTTGTCCACGAAGTAGGTGACGACGATCGCGGTGCTGCCGAACAGGATGATGAACGCGGCGAACGCGATCGTCAGGATCTTGCGCTTGCGGCTCTTGCCCAGCCGCCGGAGGAAGCCGATCCCGGGAATGGGCCGGCGCGGCGCGGCAGCGCGACGTTCTGGGCTCGGCTCGCCGGGTGCGCCGTCGCGTACCGGCACCCGGGCCCGCCCCGCCGGTGGGGGCGGGGCCGACGCCGTATATCGATCCCGTACGTCCCGCATGTATTCGTCATCGTCGACTCGACCTTGGCGGTGCCGACCTTGCGCGGGCACGCCCTGGGGGTGGTATGCCTCGTCGCTGACCGTGGACCGGCCGTCGCCGGAGGGGTAGTCACCGTACGAACTCATGCCCAACAAGGTAAGCGGTCAGCGAGAAAAACGCAGGTCTGGCCTCAGACCGCGAGCGGATCCGCCTGTCTGACGACGTCGAGCCGCGGGTACCGGATGTCCCGGATGACCAGGCCACACAGCACCGCGACGGTCACCCAGCGGGCGATCGAGGCGAAGATGAACACGCCTTCGGGCATCACGGACTTACCGGACGCTCCGAGTAGCTCGCCGTAGAACGTCAGGAAGTACGCCACTTCGGCCAGTTGCCAGGCGAGGAACGCTCCCCAGCGCGGCCGGGCGAGTACGGCCAGGGGCAGCAGCCACAGCGTGAACTGCTGCGACCAGACCTTGTTGAACAGCAGGAACGCGGCGACGGTCAGGAACGCGAGCTGGGTCAGCCGCGGTGGCACCGGTGCCCGCTGAGCCAGGTAAATGATCCCCAGGCAGGCCACGGCGAACAACGCCAGGCTGATCCCGTTGAGGAGACTGCGGTTCTCATCCCTCGACAGCCACTGGAACAGCCCAGAGTCGCCCTCGCCGCCGCTCCAGAACTTCGCGTCGACGTACCGGCCGATGTAGTAGAGGACACCCCAGTCCACACCGCGCTCGTTGTTGAGGTCGATGAACTTGCGCCAGTTGTCGAAGTTCAGCACCATCACGGGCACGTTGACGGCAAGCCAGGTGACCAGCGCCGTCCCGGCCGCGACGAGGAACGGAATCCATCGCCAGGTACGCAACGCGATCGCGAGCAGCCCGACGAACAGGAATCCCGGCCACAGCTTCGCCGCCGTACCCAGTCCCAGGAGGACACCGGTCAACGCCGGCGCCCAATAGCCGGGCCATTTACGGCTCCAGGCGTACACACCGCCGACCGCCAGGATGATGGCCAGGAAGTCCCAGTTCACTGTCGCGGTCACGAGCATCGCCGGGGCCAGGGCGAACATCGCTATGTCCCAGGGTCTTGTCCGCCGGATGGACAGCATCATCGCGGCCGTGCCGAGCGCGAACAGGATCAGCACCAGAGCGGTGACGTCGTAGAACGCCTGACCCTGGTTGAAGTCCGGATGGGTCTGCCCGTACGCGTGGATGGGCAGCCCGATCACCCCCATCATCACACCGGTGAGCACGGGGTACTCGACGGCATGATCGACGTAGGGAACCGCGCCGTCGCTCAGCCCCTCGGCGTAGTACAGGGCGAGCACGTCGGTGTAGCAGAAGTTGGTGTACTGCTTGTAGTCCGTCCACGCGCCGTCGCGACACGGGGACTTCTGGACGAAATGCAGCGCAAGCGTGAGGCAGGTCAGCGCCAGCACGATCAGCGAGACGAATTTGACCGAGCGCCGGGCGACCGGGGCATGTTCGCCCAGCCGCCCGCCGATCAGTTCGGACAGCCCGCCGACGAAGCCGTCGGAGCGCGACGGCGCGTCGATGCGCGGGGCCACGGGACGATCGCGATCGTCGGCGTCCTGACCTACCTCAGCCTGCACGGCTTCCGTCCTTCACTCATCACGGGAACTTGGACCTGGACGACGTCGGAGTAGGCGTCGGGGACTTGGACTGGTTGCCGCCGCCGTTGCCGGGACCGGTGGTCTCGGTCGGGCAGGTCACCATCGGGATGCAATTTCCACCCTGGCCCGGGTCGGTGGGCTGGCTCGGCGAAGGCGAGATGCCGTTGGCGAATCCGACCTCGTCGTCGCCGATGTGCGACGGCTCGGCCAGCTTCTCCTTCTTGAGGTTCTTCGCGTCGTTGTAGTCCTTGATGAACTCCGACCACACTCGGTAGGGCGTCGAGCCGGAGGTGATGGTGCTCTTGGTCTTCGGGTCGGTCACGGGATAGGCACCGGCGGCGTTGCCGGTCCAGATCGCCACCGAGTACTGCTTGGTGAAACCGACGACCCAGGCATGCGCGTTCTTATCGCTCGGCTTGGCGTTGCCGTTCTTGTCGACCGTCGCGCCTTCCCAGGTGCCGGTCTTGGCTGCGATGTCCCGGTTGTCCTGCTTGGGCTTCCACCCAGGGTGGTCTTCGTAGACCTTCGTCATTGCGTAGGTCACATCGTTGGCGACCTGACGCCGGATGGCCTGCTTCGGATCCGCCTTGTGACCGACGCCCTTCACGAGTTCGTACTTGCCGGTGACCGGGTCCTTCTTCTCGACCTTCGCCACGAAGTAGGGCTTGTTGTAAACGCCGCCGTTGGCCAGCGTCGCGACGCCGGTCGCGTGGTCGAGCACGGTGATGGCGTACTGGCCGAACCCGACCTGGCGGTCGAACGGGTCTCGCGACAGGTCGGCCTGAACGCCCTTTGCAGACAACCGCTCGACGTTGTTGTTGTCCCACATGTAACGGACACCGGCCTGAGACGCCATCTTGACGACCTTGCCGGGCCCGATCTGCCGAGCCACCCAGTAGAACGGCACGTTGAAGGACTTCATGAAGCTGTATTCGAGGGTGCACCACTCTTTACAGCTCGTTCCTTCGGCACCAGCGTTACCGACGTGGGTGTTGTCCGCCTTGTCGGTGTAGGGCAGCGATCGCCAGTGCGACTGCAGCGAGGCGCCCGCCTCCAGCGCGGCGGCCAACGTATAGATCTTCATCGAAGAGCCCGGCGGGTGCCCGCCGACCAGCACGCCGCCCTGTGTGTTGACGCCCGCCAGGTCGATGGCGGTCCCGTCGAGGCCGCCGTAGTACGCGATGACGGCACCCGACGAGTGGTCGATGACGACACCCGCCGACTCGAGATCCTGCTGGATATTGCCCTTCGCGTCCTTGACGATCTTCCGCCCGTTGAGCTCCGAGCCCTGCAGATCCGGCCGGGCTGCCTTCTCTAGCTGGAGCTGCGCAACCGGGTCGATCGTGGTGTAGACCTTGTAGCCGCCGGTACGCAGATCCTTGGGGTCGATGCCCTGAGCCTTCAGCTCCTCGTACACGTAGTTCACGACGTTTCCGGTCGCCTTGCCGGCGTTCGTGCCCTCGGCGATCTTGATGCCCCACTCAGCCGACGTCGTCACCGTGGAGTACTTGATGACCTCGGGGAACTGGGCCGAAGCACGCTCCTCCGCGGTGATCCAGCCCTTCTCCTTCATGTTGTCGAGCACGTAGCCCCAACGTGCCTTCGCCGTGTCGGGATGAGCCTCGGGGTCGTAGATGCTCAGCTTGCCGCCGTCGTCGTACGGGTCCCGGATGACCGAACCGAGCACGGCCGCCTGCGAGAAGGTCAGCTCCTTGGCGCTCTTGCCGAAGTACGCCAAGGAGGCCTTCTCCACGCCGACAGCTCCCCGGCCGAAGTCGATCGTGTTGAGGTAGAAGCCCATGATCGTGTTCTTGTCGTACTTGTCCTCCAGCTTGCGGGCGAGAACCGCCTCACGCAGCTTCCGGGCGTACGAGATCTGGGCCTGATCGGTGGCGATCTTGATGTACTGCTGGGTGATCGTCGAGCCACCCTGCGTCTCGTCGGTGGTCAGCGTCTTCCACGCGGCGCGCATGATGCCGGAGTACGAGATGCCGTGGTGCTCGAAGAAGTCCTTGTCTTCACCGGCGATCATCGCGAGCCGGGTCTTCTCCGGGATCGACGTGATCGGCACCATGATGCGGTTCTCGGAGCCGAGCTGGGCCATCTGGGTCTTGCCGTCGGCCGCCATGATCATGGTGGTCTGAGCGGTCTTGAAGTTGTCCGGCGTCAGCTCGTCGACGCTGTCGAAGTAGTAGGTGCCGCCGATCGCGCCCACCCCGAAGACGATCAGGAAAGCCGCGAACGACGCGATCAGGATCTTGGTCCGCTTGGCCTTCTTCGCCTTGTCGCTGGACGGCTGCCGCTTCGGCCGGCCGCCCTCGCCGCCGTCACCGCCACGGTCTCGCGGACCCCGGGGACCGCCGGGCCCACGGCCGTCGCCGCCCGGGCCGTCCTCGAACCCCCGGGGGCGTACGCTCGCCCGTCCAGCGGGTGACACCGGCGCGCCGGGAACGCTGGCGCGCCCGGAAGACCCCGGTACGCCGGCCCGGCCGACCGAAGCGCGACCGGCCGCACC
>NZ_JABFVK010000020.1 GCF_013362815.1 Hamadaea sp.
TGAGATCGAGGACTCGCTGTCGGAGCGGATCTTGTTCAACGAGCTGAAGTCCGGGCAGAAGGTCGTCGTCGACTGCGAAGGCGACCCCACCGACGAGAACTCCAAGCTCGTGTTCTACGACCCTCGCGCCGCCGAGGGGTTGATCTCCACGAGCTGACGCATGGTCGAGCGCGCTGATGCATGATCAAGAGAGCTGGGAACGTCGTAGCACGCGTCAGGCGACGTTTTCAGCTCTCTCGATCACCCGCTTGTACGATCGTATGAGACGATTGTGCTACTGTCTTCGGCATGGGAAATCGCGAGGATCTACTCGAGGGCGCCAAGCGCTGCCTCTACGAGAAGGGGTACGTGCGGACCACAGCGCGCGACATCGCCACGGCGGCCGGAGTGAGCCTCGCCGCGATCGGCTACCACTACGGCACCAAGGACGCGCTGCTCAACGCTGCGCTGTTGCAGGCGCTCGAGGAGTGGGGTGAGGACCTCGCTCGGGCCATGACGGTCGACGGCGACCCCGCAGCGAGTCCCGAGGAGCGCTTCGCCGCCGCCTGGGACCAGGTTCTCCGGTCTTTCGAGAAGAGCCGGCCGCTCTGGCGGATCCAGTTCGAACTCGTCGGTCATCTCGACGCCAATCCCGAGTTGCAGGCGACCTTCGCGGCCGCCAATCAGGGTGCCCGGCTCGCGCTCGTCGAACTGTTCGGCACGCTCAAGGAGACCCTGCCCGACCCGGCCGCCCAGTTGGCGCTCGGCACCTTCTATCAGGCCTTGCTGGGTGGCGTCGCCACGCAATGGCTCGTCGACCCCGGCACGGCGCTGACCGGCGGCGACCTCTTGACGGCCCTCTCGGCCCTGGGTACGCCCCGGCCGCGGTGACTTGGGCCAGCCTCCTGACGATGTGGAGTAGCGCGTCAGACCGGCGGCGAGCTGGTGCTCGCGCGTACAACCAGGTGGGCGACCGTCTCCTGGGAAGAGCTGGGCGATCGGCCGTCGATCACGTCGAGCAACACTCGCGCCGAGTGCGCGCCGTACGACTGGATGTCCCAGGCCAGCGCGGTCAGCGCCGGGCGTACGAGAACGCAGAGCTGTGAGTCGTCACCGGCCACGATGGACAGTTCACCGGGGACGGACACACCCATCTCCTGCGCCACGTTGAGCGCGGCGACCGCCATCACGTCGTTGTCGAAGGTGATCGCGGTCGGCCGGTCACGCCGCGACAACAGCGCCCGGGTGGCGCGCGCGCCGTCCTCCCAGGTGTAGTCGGTGTCGATGATCTGCGGCTCGCCGAGTCCGTGGCCCCGGACGGCTTCGCGGAACGCGGCGATGCGTACCTGGGTGTGGTGCAGCGCGGGCAGTCCGGCGACTCGGGCGATGCGCCGGTGGCCGAGCGCCACCAGGTAGTCGACCGCCGCCACGACGGCCGCTGCGTCGTCGGTGCCGACCGAGGGCAGCTGCGTGTCGATCCGGGGACGCCCGACCAGGACCGCCGGCATCTGCAGCTCTTCCAGCACCGGGATGCGCGCGTCATCGGCCCACAAATCGGTCACGACCATGCCGTCGACCCGGCGCTCGGCCCACAGCAGGCGCATCGCGTCGATCGCCGCCTTGTGGTCCTCGACGACCTGCAGCAACAATGCCGTACGCCGACCGGCAAGCTCGCCTTCCAGCCCGGCGATGAACCGCATGAAGAACGGCTCCACCCCCAGAGTGTCGGCTGGGCGGGCGATGGCCAGGCCGACACAATGCGCGCGCGACCCCGACAGCGATCGGGCGGCGAAACTGGGCCGCCAGCCGATCTTGTCGGCGATCTCCAGGATGTGCTTGCGGGTTTGCGCGGAGACACCGGGCCGGCCGTTGAGCGCGTAGGAGACGGCCCCGATCGACACACCGGCGCGCGCTGCGATCTCCGCGATGGTCGGCCGTTTCATCTGCTTACCTCCAAGGCCAGGATGTCGGCGTTGGTCCGTCGCGAGGGCCGTCGCTTAAGCGCTTCAAGAACCGGGTCCGCGCCGCGAGTACACGGCGCGGCCCGGTGAATACCGTTTAAGGGTTCTGCGTCAGCAGGTGAGCCTTGAAACCCTCACCGAACGTCGCGGTCGGCGTACCGGTGTAATCGGTGATCAGGACGTTGCCGGAGCTGCAACCCCATGGGTTCCACGTCCAGGCGAGGTAGCTGACGCCGTGCGCGTCGGCCCACGCCATCACCTGGTCGATGTAGTCGTGCGCGCAGGTGTTCTGGCCGATCTCCCCCGCGACGACGGGCACCTGAGCGGCGACGGTGCCGATCTGGCTGTCCCAGCAGGAGGTCGTGACGCAGGCGTTGAAGTTGTACGAGTGCCAGGAGGCCACGATGTTGCCGGCCGGATCGGTCGGCTTGTACGCCAGCCACTGGGTGAGGTCGTTGGTCCAGGTCAGGCCGGCGACCATGATGATGTTCGTCGCCCCGGTGGCGCGGACCGCGTTGACGAGGGTCTGCATACCGGCGACCTGGTAGGAGAAGCCGGTGCAGGTGCCGCCGTCACGCAGGCACTTCCAGGCGGCTGCGGCATCGCTCCAGTTGTTGGCGGCGTCCGGGTACGGCTCGTTGAACAAGTCGAACACGACGGCGTTGTTGCCCTTGAACATCGTGGCGAGCTGCGTCCAGAAGGTCGGGGCGTACTGGGCGTCCGGCATCGGCTTCTGACAGGTGGCGTTGACGTCGGCGCAAGCCGATGAGGTGCCGGTGTACGCACCGTGGTTCCAGTGCATCTCGACGATCGGAGTGATCCCGTTGGCCACCAGCAGATCGGCGTACGCCTTGACCGCCGTCTGGTAGGTCGAGCCGCTCGGCGTGCCGAAGGTGCCCAGCCAGCAGTCCTCGTTGAGCGGGATGCGAACGGCGTGGATGTTCCAGGCCTTCATCGCGTCGACGCTGGCCTGGTCCGGTTGCGCGCTGTCCCACATGCCCTTGCCCTGCACGCAGGCGAACTCGGCGCTGGACCGGTTGACCCCCAGGAGCCGATACGTCGCACCGCTCGCGGTCACGATCTTGTTGCCGGAGACGTGCAGCGCGGGCGCGGCGGTCCCCGAGGTGCCGGTGACCGTGATCGAGATCGGCGTGGTCGTCTTGGTCGCGCCGAGGTTGTCGACCGCTCGGGCGCTGACCGAGTAGGTTCCGGCCGCGACCCCGGTCCACGTGTACGCGTACGGCGACGTGGTGTCGGAGCCGACCACGGTGGAGCCGTTGAGGAAGTCGACCCGGGCGACCGAGCCGTCCGCGTCGCTTGCCGTCGCGGCGAAGTTGACCGTCGCCGGAGCGGTGAAGGTCTGCCCGGCTGTCGGGCTGGTCAGGCTGACGGTGGGCGACTGGTTCGTCCCCGAGCTCGTGCTGGTGCTCGGGCTCGGACTCGGGCTGCCGGTGCTACCGGTGCAGGCAACTCCGTTGAGGGCGAAGTTGGTGGGCTGCGGGAACGGGTTCGGTGGAGTGGTGCCGGACGTCGTGCGGGTCCAGTCACCCTGGAGACCGACGCTCGCGTTGGTCTGGCCGGTGCCGATCGATCCGTTCCAGCCGGCATCGGTGGCGGTGACCGAGGTGGTGCCGGTGAAGGTCGCGTTCCAGCCACTCGTACGCGTGTGGCCGGTGGGCATCGTGAACGTCAGCGTCCAATGCGAGATCGGATCGCCGAGGTTCGTGATGGCGACAGTGGTGGTGAACCCGCCGGACGTGGGTGTGGATTGCCACGCGTTGAGGTTCTGGTAGGTGACCGAGCAGCCGGTGGTCGCCGCCGAAGCCGGTGACATGGCCGCGAATCCGGCCACCACCAGCGCACCGGCGGCGAGGGACGCCAGCAGGGCTTTTCGGTGATTCATCGAGGTCTCCTCGTTTCGGAGGGCTGTCGCATGGAGGATGATGCGCTTAAGCCTTTAAGTCAAGCGCATGAATATCGACGCACCTCCGGGCGACATCAGCCGGGGCTCCCCTGCTGTTAACCGTTTCAGCAGGAGTTCGGCGTACCCGGTCACGGTAGGCTGCTCGCAAAGGCAGTCAGGAGCCGTCCGTGTCCAAGGTACGCAAATCCGTCATCGTGGCGGCGCTACGAGATCGAGGGCTCAGCGAACGCGCGGATTGGGTGGACCGAGCGATGCCGGACGAGATCGACGTCCACCGCAACGCCAGTCTCTTCGACATGCTCGGGATCGAGCCAGACCTGCTGGGGATCGAGTCACTGGACCAGACGGAGCCGGAGACCCGGCCGACTGGCGACGCCGGCTAGCGCCGCGGGGCAGGACTCCCCGCCGCAACATGATCGACCTGGTTAGCTGGACTCGTTGTAGGCTGGAGACCACTCCGGGGATTCGGTGCCACGTCCGTGACACCAAGATGCTCCGGTTCCGGCAGGGCAAGGAACGGTCGGCCCGCAAAGCCGGCCCCCTCCGCATCGCGGCTCAGCTTCGCACACTGCGGTCATTCCTACGCCGTCTCGGTCAACGCGTACGGAGAGTTCCTGTGACTCGCGGCAACCGTTCACCGTCCACCTCCGCGTACGCCGGACCGGCGATGCCTGATCGTCGCCTGAGCAGCATGTTCGCCCCTCGGTCCACGAAACCGCCGGTCTCGGCCACCTCGATCGGGATGCTGGGCGCATACGTGCCGGACGACGATGGGCTGACCACGTTCGCCGCCGAGTTGCGGCAGGCGATGCTGCATGATCGGCCGGAGATCGTCATCAGCGTCGTGAGCGCCGGAGTCGCCGCGTACGCGCCAGAGGTAGTGCACGGACTGGATCCAGCGCCGGCGGGCAGCCGGCCCGCGGCGGCGATCCTGAATCAGAACGACGCGGTCATTCTGCACCTGCAGACCGGCGTCTACGGCGGCACCGAAGGCGATCAGGTACTCGAGATCCTGGAGTGGCTCACCGTCCCCGTCGTCGTGGTCATCCACGACGTCCGGTCACAGCCGACCGCACGACAGCGCTTCATCGTCGAGGTGCTCACCTCCTCGGCCGATGCCGTCGTCACCTTGTCCGAGACGGGCCGTCGCATACTGCTCGACGAATACCGGGTCGAGCCACGCAAACTCATGAAGATCCATCATGGCTCACGTCTGCCGGCTATGGCCCCGCTCGAGAAGGACACCCGGCCGCGCCGGCGGCCGCGGATCCTCTCCTGGGGCGTGCTCGGCCCCGGCCGCGGCGTCGAGTCGGGGCTCCGCGCCGTCGCGCATGCTCGCAGACTCGGCCCAGCGCAGCCCTTCTACTCCGTCGCCGGGCCGCTGGATGCGACGCTCGATGGCCCGCAGCAACAGGCTTTCCGCAGCTCTCTCCGGGTTCTGGCCGACGAGGTCGGCCTGACCGACAGCGTCGAATTCGAGATCGGCCCGCTGGACAACGAGCGGCTCGGCGCGCTGATCGAGCGCGCTGACATCATCCTGCTGCCGCAGGCGCCCCACGATCCCACGGCTTCGGCGATTCTGGCCGACGCCATCACCGCCGCGCGGCCCATCGTCGCGGCCGGCTTCCCTTATGCCACAGAGATTCTCGCGGAGAACCGGGGCGGGATCGTCGCAGATGATCCGGCCGAACTCGGCGACGCGCTCACCCGCGTCATCAGGGATCCGGAGCTCGGCAACGCGATGGCCCGACGAAACGAAGCCCTCGCCCCCGCGTTGAGCTGGCCGGTGGCTGCCGGTCAATATCGTCAGCTGATCAACGTGCTCCTGCGGCGGCCGGCGAACCACTGATCACGCACTGTGGCGTTTACTGGAGAACATGGACGACGACGAGCGTGCGGAGTTCGGTGTCCGGTACGCCGGAACGCTGTGGTGGACCGGGTTCGCGACGTTCATCCTCGGTACCCTCGTCCGCGTGGACGTGCTCGGTCCTCACCCGATCTGGCTGATACTGATCCCGGCGTCGCTCATCACGAACATCGCCGCGTGCATCGCGATGAGCTGGGCTGGGCCGATCGCCGAGGAGCGGTTCCCGTTCCGGATTCCTGCCCGCGGTGGCGACACGATATCGGGATTCGCGTTCCCCGTGGGGTTGGCGATCGCCTCGGGACTGCTCCTCCTGAGCGGCTTGAACCAGAGCTGATCCTGGTGCCGACGACGGCCGCCGGCACCAGAATCGCCGCATGAAAGTCTCAGCGCAAGTACGCCGCTAGGGGAATCTGCTGGTCGCGGAGTGCTTTGGCGACGACTCCGGCGATCTGCCGGGCACCGGCCGCCTCGAAATGGGTGTGGTCGTTGCAGAAGAAGGCACCCACCGGGCCGGCGGAGTAGTCGCCGTTGTTCGGGCAGAACCCGAGCGTGTTGTAGAGGGTGTAGCTGAGCCGATGCAGGTCGATGACCGGTACGCCGTTGGCGCTCGCGGCGTTGTTCGTCTCGGTGAGGAACCCGCGATTGCCGACGGCGGTGCTGCCCGAGCAGGTGATCGCAGCGACCGGGGTGAGGAAGATCGGATGGGCTCCCCGGGCCTTGACCGCAGCCGCCATGACCCCGAGTAGTTGCTGGTATCGAGCCGAACCGACGTGCCGCGGGCAGGTGCTGGTCGAGTCGTTGATCCCGAACTGGATCAGCAGGTAGTCGCCCGCCTTCAGGCCGTTGGTCGCGTCGAGCATCGCCTGCCAACGACTCGAGTATGTGACGGGACTGATGACGCATTCGCCGGACGAGTCCATGGTGCTGGTGACGTTGGGGTCGTACAACCAGGTCTGAATGCTGCGGCCGCCCACTGCGCTGTTGCGTACGGTCGCGTTGGCGGTGAAGTACTGGGCGAACTGATTGCCCCAGCCGACCGGGCATACGCCGCCCGACGGGTCCGCCATCGTCGAGTCTCCGGCCAGCCAGACGGTGACCTTCGGCTGCCCCGCGGTCGGGCTCGCTGAGGGAGGCGCGCACGGCGAAGGACTCGGTGCGGAGTCGGTCGTAACGTCGAGGTAGTCGATGTTGGCCAAACCGTTGGCGGTGGTGGGATTCAGCCGGATGGTGTTGCTTCCGGCGTCGACGGGGAAGGTGACCGTTCTGGTCGCCCAGGTGCTCCAGCTTCCCGTGCCGTCGAAGGCTACGGCCGACGCTCGGGTCACCCCGTTGACCAGCACGTCGGCGGGGCGGCCGACGGTCGTGCCGTTGGCGTACCGGATGCCGACGGTCGCTGTTCCCGCCGCTGCTGTCGTCACGGTGAATTGTGCGTACGCACCGACGGCGTTGGTGCCGTTGCAGAACCCGGAGCCGGAGAACCCGGGCCAGTTGGAGTCGATGGTGCCGGTGCAGACTGCCGCCTCCGCCTCGTAGCGCACGGTCGCCGCCGCCGCGGTCGTCGCCGTGACGACGGTGACCATGGCGACGGCGCTGGCGAGCGCGGCGACGCCGGCGAGGATCAGCCGAGATTTCATGTCTCACTCCTGCCGCGTCAGATGTACTGGTCGAGGATCGGGCGCAGTCGTTGCGCGATCTTCACGTGCCCGGCCTCGGTCGGGTGGACGTTGTCGCTCGTGTCGGTCGCCGGGTCGATCCAGCCCGTGGTGTCGACGAAGTGGACTTTTCCGTCCCCGGCTGCGTTACGAGCGGCGACGGCGTTGCGGGTCTCGGTGACGTAGCGGGCTCGGAACACGCCCGTCGCGAAGATCTCCGCGTTCGGGTACGCCTGACGCACCCGTTCCAGCATCACGACGTAGCCCTGCTGGAACTGCGTACTCGTGACGCTGTGGCCGACGTCGTTGGTGCCGAGATTGATGACGACCGCGGTCGCCTGGTAGGTGGCGAAGTTCCAGTCGTCGTAGGACACCCACGCCGACGAGCGGCGGAACCAGTCCATCATGCCGAAGCAGTCTTGGCTGACCAGGCACGCGCCACCTTGGGCGACCTGACTGTGCCCCGCGCCGAGCCCCTCGGCTGTCAGCCACGGGTACGCCGTGAACGGCCGGTCGGCGTTGGGCTGGCCGACGGTGATGGAGTCGCCGATGAACTCCACGAAGTTCACCGGCCGCCCGATCGCCGCCGTCTGCGCTCCACTGGCGAGGATGAGCCCGCCGAACACCGGATCACCGGTGTAGGAACCGGCCTTCTCGCGGTATCCGATCCGGATCGTGTGCGAGCTGCCGGACAGCCCTATGGCGAGGGAGACGTTGCCCGATACTCCGCGCCGCCATTGCAGGGGTGCCTGGTCGATGGAGTAGTACAGATCGATCATGTTGCGTTGGCGTACGCCGATGCTGCTGCCGGTGAACCGGGCGTCCAGATAACCACCGGCCCACCCCATCGAGAAGTACGCCGGATCCGACCGGTTCCACCGCCCGTAGTACTGGATGTTCGTGTCGGTCGGCGAGCCGTTGCCGCCTACCGGAGTGGAAGTGTCGACCTCGATGTAGTCGACGTTCGGCAGTCCGGCGCTGGTGGTCGGGCTCAACGTCACGGTGTTGCTGCCCTTGGCGACCGAAATCGTGGTGGTCTTGGTTGTCCAGCCCGTCCACGTGCTGGTGCCTTCAAACGACAACGTGGTGACCCGGACTCCGTCGACGAGAAGGTCGGCCGGTCGTGCAGTCGTCGTGCCGTTGGCGAAGCGTACGCCGATCGTCGCTGTGCCCGCTGTCGCGGCTGTCACCGTGAACTGCGCCGTCGCACCGACGGCGTTGGTTCCGTTGCAGAACCCGGAACCGGAGAAGCCGGACCAGTTCGAGTCGATGGTGCCCGTGCAGACCGCCGCCTCCGCCTCGTACCGAGTAGGGGCCGCGACGGCGGCGTTGCCCGCCACCGCCAGGACGGTCGTGGCGAGCAGAGTGCAGGCGAGAAGAGAAGTTCGGAGCCTCATGGTTCCTCCCTGGACCGTCGCCGTCGCGGGTACGCCGGTTCGCCCCGACCGGCGTACCCGCGACGGTGATCTCAGCGGACGTAGATGGTCGGCTGCGGTGGGGTGCTCATGCCGTCGCCGATGAAGTAGGACGGGTGCGGCGGCTGGTTGTAGGCGGTGTTCTGCCAGGCCAGGGCCACTCGGTACTGCGGATCGTGCAGCAGTGTGTACAACCGGCGATCGGTCGGCGTCGGAGTCGAGTAGATCCGCAACGCCGAGCTGTCACTCGTACGCCACACGACTTCCTCGCGCCAGTCCCCGAACAGGTCGCCGGAGATCGCCGGGGTCGACTTCGTGCCGTTGTTCGACGCCACGTTGCTGCCGGTCAGCAGCCGGGTGTCGGACGAGGTGCCGTACTTGTCGATGTGCGTACTGTCGAGCAGTTCGCGTACCGGGTCGCCGTCCCACCAGACGAGGAAGTTGATCGACCCGGGTTTGCGGCCGATGTTGGCTCCGGTCGCACCGTTTCGCAGGCCGTCGACCGCCGCCGACCACGCCTCCGCGCCCGGCGAACCCGCCCACACGTCGTCGGCGACCGCACGGCCGTTGTCACAGCCACACGTCGGGTTCGACCAGATGATCTGGCCGGTCCGCGCGTCGGCCATCCACGCCGCCACCTCGCTGGTGGTCTCGCTGGGCTTGAAGACCTCCAGGCCCGGCCGTGACGGGATCAGGTCGCCCACGTGGTACGCGTCCCCGTGGTGCGTGCCGTTGGTCCACAACCCCGTGCCGTTGTCGTCGACCGCCATCGACCCGTAAAGGACCTCGTCGCGGCCGTCGCCGTCGACGTCGGCGATGGACAGCTGGTGGTTGCCCCGGCCGGTCCACGTCGACCCGGACACGTTGCTGTCGAACGTCCATCGGCTCGTCAGCGCCCCGTTGCGGAAGTCCCACGCCGCGATCACCGTACGCGTGTAGTAACCGCGCGCCATGATCAGACTCGGGCGCTGGCCGTCGAGGTACGCGATCCCGGCCAGGAACCGGTCGACCCGGTTTCCGTAGGAGTCACCCCAGCTCGACACCGTTCCCCGGGGCACGATGTAGTTCGCCGTGGCGAGGATCGATCCGTTGGTCCCGTTGAACACCGTCAGATACTCCGGGCCCGACAGGACGTAGCCGGAGCTGTTGCGGTAGTCGGCCGACGAGCTGCCGATCACCTGACCCGTCCCGGAGACCGTGCCGTCGGCGGTCTTCATCGCCACCTCGGCCCGGCCGTCGCCGTCCAGGTCGTACACCTGGAACTGCGTGTAGTGCGCCCCGGCCCGGATGTTGCGCCCGAGGTCGATCCGCCACAGACGCGTACCGTCGAGCTTGTAGGCGTCCACATAGACGTTGCCGGTGTAGCCGGACTGCGAATTGTCCTTGGCGTTGGACGGATCCCACTTCACCACGAACTCGAGAACTCCGTCGCCGTCCAAGTCCCCGACGCTCACATCGTTGGCCGAATACGTGTACGCCACCCCGTCCGGCGTGGTGCCGCCGGCCGGGATCTGGAGGCGTACGTCGCGATAGCCGTTGGCGAAGGCGAGTGACGCGGCCGACGCCGCCTGCTCAGCCCCGTTGACCACCGCGCGAACGGTGTAAGAGGCGTCGGCCGCCGCTCCGGCGTCGAGGTAGTTCGTCAGCGCGCCGGAATAGATGCGGGTGCCGCCTCGATAGAGGTTGAAGGTGACCGAGGACGACTCGGTGCCGAGCAACCGCCAGCTCACCAGGTTTCCACTGCCGGAGCGGACGCTGATGAGGCCGCGGTCGAGGTCTTCCATCTGCCGGCCCGAGGTTCCGCCACCGCCGCCGGTGTCCGCGTCGAGGTAATCGATGTTGGCCAGACCGGCCGCCGTGGTCGGACTCAGCCGGATCGTGTTGCTGCCCGCGGCCAGAGAAACGGACACCGTCTTGGTCGCCCAGGTGCTCCAGGCTCCGGTGGGATCGAACGCCGACGCCGACTGCGCGACCGAGCCGTTGACCACGATGTCGGCCGGCCGTCCCGTGGTGGTTCCATTCGCATACCCGATGGTGATCGTGAAGGTGCCGGAAGCGGCCGCGGTGAGGGTGAATTGCGCGGCCGCGCCCACGGCGTTCGTGCCGTTGCAGAAGCCGCCGCCGGAGTAACCGGCCCAGTTGTTGTCGATGGTGCCGTCGCACGTGGCGGGCGAGTTCTCCGCCTCGTAGCGAGTCACGGCGGCCGCTGCCGGCCCACCGGCGGTGAGCAGGGCGCCGACGGTCACGGCCGAAGCCGAGAGCGCGACGAAACGATGTCTTGATAAGTAGCGTGCAGCCGACGATGAGGGTGATTTCATCCGTGGACTCCTGCGGGTGACGAGACGGCGACCGGCCAGTGGGCGCTGGTATGGCTCCGGTCCGCCGCATGAGCGGTGCAGCCCGGGTGGCTGCCTGATGCTCGCGAAACTAAAACGTTCCAACTAGCCCGTCAAGAGTTGGGGTGGATCGTGGCACACGCTTCTGGCGTCTCCGATGGGGTTCTCCCAGGTGCTGCGTCCGGGTATCCATCCAACAATCGACAGTCCTTGACATCCTGCCCAGTCGCCGCCCACCGTCCGACCCGACCTTGTCTTTCAAAACGTTTCAATCGGCGGAGGGACGGCTTGGGCCGACGCCCCCCGGCGTCGGCCCAAGTGCGAGCTAGCGGAGCGTCACGCCCGGAGGTTGTAGAAGCCCGCCATGAAGTCCGACTGCGACGAGTTGTCGTAGAGGTTGACGTAGATCTCGGTGCCGTCGATGTACGAGTAGTTGCCGTCCTTGCAGTTCCCGGACGACGTGCCCAGCAGCGACTCGTAGTACCAGTTGTACGACTTGTACGCGAGCTTGGCGTAGATGGTGTCGCCGTCACCGGCGGTGTCGCAGATCTTGAGGTGCTCCCCGTTCGGGTGCCACTCCACTCGGAACGCCTTCGAGGTGTTGCAGCAGGGGTTCGGCGTGAACGTGGCGTAGAGGGCGACGCCGCCCGGGTCCTTCTCGTACGAGACGCCGTCGACGATGCAGTAGTTGCCGCTCGACCGCACGGTGTAGTCGAAACCGTACAGCGAGCTGCAGGTGCCGCTGTTGAAGCTCACCCATCGCCACGCGCCGTCGCTGTACGCGTTGGCCGGGGCGGCGGCCGTCAGCGTGGTGGCGATTGCACTCACGAGCGTGAGCAGCGCCATGAGCAGGATTCTTCTGGTCTTGTGCATGACTTCCCTTCGGTTCTGCGGGCCGGTTAGGGCCAGCACCCACCGAAAGGTAGGCGGTCGATCTTGCACCGCCCTTGAAGGAATCTTGAATCCGCAGGTGCCGGGGCTGCTACCGGCGCAGGCGCAGCCGGGCGGCGACGGCCATGACCGCGCCCAGGACGAAGACGATGGCGGGCAGGTGGTCCAGGGCGAGGAGGCGGCCGGCGAAGCCGGTCGCGACGAGCAGTTCACGCCCATGACAACTGACCGTCCCGGGTCCTTCGACGTCGATCAGCACGCCCCGATAACGGGTGTCGTAGGTGGACGCGCCGGACGGGGGTGGCAGCTCGACGGCCGAACTCTGCCCGTCGGCGAGCGAGATCTGGCAGGACGATCCCTCGTGCCCCAGTCCGGTCTCCGCGGCGAAGACCGTGCCCGCGCTGGAGAGGCGTACCGTCTTCTCCTCGGAGCCGGACGACGCGATGTTCACGAACGTCATCGCCGCCACGCCGAGTCCACACAGAATCACTCCGAGCACGAAGGCGATCACCCATGGGCGGCGGCCGGCTGTCGGGGCCGGCCCCGGCTGGCCGGTCATCGCTCGTCCCGCCGTTCCCGGTCGCCGCGCTCGCCGGCGCCCTCGTCGTCCGAGGAGGCGGACGGTTCCAGGTAACGGCGATACTTCTCGTCTGCTGCGTACGGGTCGTCTTCGCGCTCACGTTCGTAGTCAGCGACGACCGAGTCGAGCTCTTCGTTGAACCGGCGTACGTCGAACGACTCCAGATTGCGCAGCCCCCGTTCGAGCACCTGCCGATACTCGGGGACGGCCCACATGTCGCGTACGCGCATCGCCCCGTCCCGCAGCTGACGGCCGATCTCCCGCGTCACGGGGTCGGAGCTGGCCGCCATCCGCTCGTAGACGAGCTTGCGGCGGGAGTGGTCGTCGGCGAGCTGGGCGGCGAACGGCAGCCGGCTCACTTTCGCCATGAGCATCTCTGCGGTAGGCGTCGGCTCGGACAACGGAACTCTCCTTAGCGGCTGACGGTCAGTACGCGTACGGGGGCGTCGGGGACGGCTGAGGCGTCGCGGTCGGCGACGGCTGGGTGTTCGAAGGCGTGTTGGAAGGAGTCGGCGTCGGGGACGGCCCCGGCGAGGGAGTCGGGTGCTCCGGCTCCGGCGGCGGCGTCGGCGCCGGGTTGTTCGGCAGCTGGACCGACAACCAGGGCAATTCTGGCATCGCCCCGCCGTTGGGCGTGCCCATGCCGTTGGCGGCGGACTCGAAGAGCTCGATGAGCGCCTGGGCCTTCCGGGGGATCTCGAAGATCTCCTTGAGGGTCTTGAGCAGCTTGTAGCACTCGTAGAGCGCGACGCTGCCGAAGATCACCCCGCCGATGATCGTCTCGCTCGTGGCGGCGGCGGCCGCGCCGTCGGCGGCGACCAGGATGGCCTCGTCCATGGCGTCGGCGACCAGGTCCGCCACGACCGCGCCGAGCTTCTCCATCGCCTCGGCCGACTTCTCGTACTCCTCACCGAGCTTGCGCAGCGGCTCGGCGGCCTCGGTCATCGCCTCATTGATCTTGAAGATGTGGTTCTCGCAGCCCTCGGCGGCGTTGCCCTCCCAGCAGTTCTGGATCGAGCGAGCCGCCCAGTGCAGGTTGGAGGCCATGTCCTCGCAGGCGTCGGCGACGTTGTCGAAGACGTCCTTGCACCCGCGGAAGGCGACCCAGTCGCCCGCGAAGACCTTCATCATCGCGTCGAAGAGGTCGTAGGGCTTGTCCAGCAGACCGAACTTCACCAGGACTTCCGACGCCTCGAAGATGATGTCGCGAGCGAGCATCGTCGGGCTGCCAAGGTCCAACATGGACGGTTGGTATTGGAACTCGGCGGAATGGTCTTCGATTTCCTTGTAGCGAGACTGCGGCTCGGTCTTGTCGGCGAAGTCGGCCACGCGGTTGTACGCGTAATACTGATAACCCTCATAGGGCGTCTCGACCTCGGCCGACGGATAGGTCGAATCCAGCTTCGCCGCCGACGCCTCGTCCGTCTGCCGGTAGTACACAAGAGCGTTGGTGACCGCGGTACTGGTCCCCTTCGCGCATTCGCGGTCGACCTTGCTCAGCCAGTCGGTGACCGTCGAGACGCTCTTGTCGTGCGTACCTTCGAGCAGGTTCAGCAGACCCTGACCGGACCACCCGATAGCGGTCTTCTCCTTGACGTAGTCCTTGCCCTTGGACGCGTCCTCGCCGAACCTGTCCAGCATCTGCGGCAACTTCGCCAACGATGCCGGCTCGACCGTGAATGACATGTGCCAAACCCTCCCCAGTGCGCATGGCCGAGCACACTGTAGGTGCTGAGTCGGGGTTGCACAGGCACGTCGAGCGAACCGCTGTCGCGGCCACCCGGACTAGTTGATCATGGACACAGACCGACCGTACTTGATCGATGAAAGGACTGAACTGGAGATCCATCCGAAATACCACTCAGCCTCGGGCACGCATTTCCTTGCCGAATCCGGTGCCGGTGGGCTCGCACATGACAAAGTCGTCATCCATTCGCCGCCGGAATCGCAGCGCAAGCGCCGAACCGCCACACCGCCGGGGCGGCAGCGTATATCGTCACCTTATGGCCGGTTTGCACGCCGGAACCGGCCCGGCAGGCAGCTCGACGTCAAGATCAGCGCCGCAGCGGAGGGGACGAGAAGAGATGCCGTACGGCGAAGAACCGACCGGCCAGGCGAACCGCGGTCAGCTGGCCGCCAAGCTCCGGCAACAGCGGGAAAACGCCCAGCTCTCCATCGAGGAACTCGCGAGCCGGATCGGCATCACGCCCGCCGACGTGGAGGCGATCGAGGGCGGCACCCAGCCGACCGCTCGCCAGCTCGTCTACGGCTGGCTGAACGCCTGCGGGATGCTGGGCCCGGAACGCCGGGCCATCATGGACCTCGCCGGTAAACCCGCCGCCCGCTGACCTCCCAGACGGCCGACGCTCGATCAACGCACAGGTCACGCTGTCTCGGGCAGCGAGACGTCCGCCGTAAAAGCGTTCTGCTCACGCGCCACGACGCTCGCCTCGCGGATCTCGGCATTCTGCTCCCGCGCCTCGATCCAGCGTTCGCGCGCGTCCAGTTCGTGGTGGCGTACCGTCGCGCGCTGATCGTGGGAACTCGCGCTCTGCTCCAGCGCCGCCGCCCGGAGTTCGCGCTCCTCGGCCGCCTGCTCCCGATCGTCGACCACCTGTTCGCGCAGGTCCGCGTTCCGCTCGCGGGCTGCGACGGCCAGCTCCCGCGGCCCGAGAACCCGTTCGCGGGCCTCCGTCTCCTGCGTCCGGGCGTCCAGCGCAGCATCGCGGTCCGCCGCCGCCTGCTCCCGCTCCCCCAGCTCACGGTCGCGGGTCAGCGCCGCCGCCTCGTGAAGTTCGAGCACTTGCTCTCGGGCGTTGACTCCGCGCTCCCACGCGTCCACTCGATACTCGCGCCCCGCGACGTCGTGCTCACGCGACTCCACGGCCTCTTCGCGTACCTCCACGCCGTGCACACGTGACTCGATCTCGGTCACCACGTCCGCGCCCATCTGCCAGCGGTCCACGGCGTCCGCGTACAACTCGATGGCCTCGATCGCCTCGGGCCCGCCGGCCTCGCGGACCGGCCAGGGTGACCACTTCAGCGCGTGTCGGTCCAGGTTTCGGACCATGATCTGGTACGCCTCGGTAGCCAGAATGATCGCGTTGTCCGCGGCCCAGTACACCGGAGACTCCTCGCCGAGCAGGTCGCGGAGTTTGGCGCGGTCGAACTCGGCCAGCGTCAGCCGCCGCTCGACCTCGGGCAGGTCGTCGGCCAGGTCAGCGGAGATCCCGGATTCCGCCGCGCTGACCAGGAACCCGCGGACGAAGTCGAGGTCGGCGAGCAGCGCCGATGGAATCTCGGCGAGCGGACGGTCCAGCACTGGCGGTCCCGCCTTGAGCTTCGCCCAGCGCTGGATCGCCCGGATCATCGGGAAGACCACCACGACGGCGAGCATCACGACGGCCGCGATCACGATCGACCCGGCCCACGGCCCGGTGACGTCGACGATCGGACCGGTGCCCGCAGTCAAGTCGGGACCGGGAAGGGAGTCGGCGACGTGCCACCCGATCGTCAGCAGCGCCCTGGGGGCGTCCAAGTTGGTGCTGCCGAGTAGGAGCAGTGCGCCCGCCGCAGCCGTCACTACCTGCAGTCCCACGTACGCGTACCCGCCGAGCTCGCGGCGCAGATCGTTGGCTCCGCCGACCGGCAGCCGGGCGTTCGCCGAGCGAGCGAGACTCCGTGAAAGCAGATACGCAAGGTACGCACCCGTCAAGCTCACGGCCGCCGTGGCGAGGGCCGAACCGAGGGCGAATCCACCCGGCGTCCAGCCGATCGAGGTCAGCAGCCGATCCCGGCCCGGTGCTCCGGCACCGGCGAACGCGACCAGCAACCCGAGGCCGAGGAGGCTCTCCGGAAGCTGCGGATCCACCCACACCGGCAGCAGCAAGACGGTCAGCACCGCCCAGAGGCCGAGGGTGACGACGATCTTGCCGGGCGCGCCCCATCCGTCCACTCTCGACAGCAGCACCTGACGCACTGGAGTGTCGATCCACACCAGCCCGGCTGCCACCACTAGCTGCATCCACGGCCCGCCCGAGATCGGGGCCCACACCGCAGTCGCCAGGCTCATCGCGATCCAGAGCAACGCCGCCAGCAGGACACCCCCGACGACGGCCACGACGACGGCGATCCCGCCGAGCCGGGGGCCGGCGGTGACGCCACCGACGACGAAGCCGGCCGACGTCACCAGCGCAGCGAGCAGGCTCGACCGGCGCAGGCGTACGCCGAAAGCGGTGAGCGACAACGACTTCGGACGGCTGGGCGGAGCCGCCCGATCGGCAGCGTTGCCACCGGTCAAGTGATAGCTCGCGAGCAGCATCCGCAGCAGCGGGAC
Source organism: Hamadaea sp. (assembly GCF_013362815.1). Taxonomy (GTDB): domain Bacteria; phylum Actinomycetota; class Actinomycetes; order Mycobacteriales; family Micromonosporaceae; genus Hamadaea. The sequence continues at coordinate 16,942 of NZ_JABFVK010000020.1, forward strand.
GACGAGCGCCACGAGGAAGACGACGTAGATGGCGTGCTCGCCGGGAACCGCGTCGACGACCGGCTGACTCCACTGCAACCGTCGCGGGATCGCCAGCACAGGTACCGAGTCGGCCAGCCGCCACGCGTACAGCTGCTCGGCCTGCCACAGATCGATCGTCCGCCCGGACAAGGCGACCGTCGCCGCCGCGCTCGCCTGCCCGGCTGCCACCAAAGTCGCCACCGACACGAGCAGCGCGATGAGATGGGCTCGGCGACGAGGCGTGGTGGCGAACGACCGAACGGTTTCGCGTACGACCATCACCAGCAGCACCGCAGCCGTCGCCGCGATCGCCGCCACGGCGAGCCAGCCCAGGGCGGCACCGGAAGCCAAGGCCACCCCGAGAACGGAATGCACGGCGGCCGCCGCGACCCCGATGCCCAGCGCCGACACCGCGACCTGACCCAGCCACGTACGCAGCGGCAAACCGCCGGAGTCGAACCGAGTGCCGTCCCGTCGCCGCCAGCCGTCCAGCCATCGAGCCGGGCTCCGCGCCCACGTCGTCGCCTGCTGACCCCACGCTTCTAGCGGATTCACGGCGATCTCCCGACCGGAGCGGCGTACTCGGCGACTTGCGGTACTTCGACGCGTTCCGATCTGATCCTGCGCGACGGACGGAGGCTCCCGCAAGCGCTCATTCGAGTGGCGGACACCGATCCCCGCGCGTCCGGGAGGCCGGATCACGCTCCCACTTCTACCGTATATCGGACAAGTGGGCTTGCGGCAAGACCCGGGTCGTGGCGCAGAATCGTCGGCCGGAGCCGCGGCCTGCGGCACAGCCGACTCGGAGGTATCACGTTGATCGATCGCTACGTCTTGGACCTCCAGGAGGTCGACGAGGGTCAGGTCGCCCTGGCCGGCGGGAAGGGAGCACAGCTCGGCGGCTTGTCTCGCGTCGAGGGCATCCGCGTGCCGGCCGGCTTCTGCGTGACGACGGAGGCCTTCCGGCGGGTCCTGGCCGACGTGCCGTCGATCGACGAGCAGCTCGCCGAGCTGGCGCGCGTTCGCCTGGACGACCTGGCCGCGATCCGTACGCTCAGCGCGGCGATCCGCGAAAGCATCGAAACCGCCGTCCTCCCGGAGGAGGTCGCGTCGGCCGTCACGAGTGCGCTCGCCCGCGCCGGAGTGCAGGCGGCGTACGCCGTCCGGTCGAGCGCGACCGCCGAGGATCTGCCCACCGCGTCCTTCGCCGGGCAACAGGACACTTACTTGAACGTCACCGGGCCGGACGCGATCCTCCGGCACGTCAGCCGGTGCTGGGCGTCGCTGTTCACCGAACGAGCGGTGGTCTACCGCCGGCGTCAGGGCATCGACCATCGCATGGTCCACATGGCCGTCGTCGTTCAGCAGATGGTCTTCGCCGAGGTCGCCGGCATTCTGTTCACGGCCGACCCCGTGACCGGCGACCGCCGGACATCCACTGTGGACGCTGGATTCGGCCTCGGCGAGGCGCTCGTCTCCGGCCTGGTGAACCCGGACGTCTTCCGAGTACGCGACGGCCGAGTCGTCGCCGAGACCGTCGCCGCCAAACAGCGTGCCGTCCGCCCACTGCCCACCGGTGGTACGCACACCGTCGAGATCGCACCGGACCAGCAGGAACAGCCGACGCTCACCGAGGCGCAACTATTGCGGCTCGTGGAGCTCGGACGGCGGATCGAGGCGCACTTCGGCCGGCCCCAGGACGTCGAGTGGTGCCTCGTCGGCGATGAGTTCCAGATCGTGCAGAGCCGGCCGATCACGACGCTGTTCCCCGTTCCAGCGGCGGCCGACGACGGCAATCACGTCTACCTCTCCGTCGGACATCAGCAGATGATGACCGACCCGATGCGCCCGCTCGGCATCTCCGTCTGGCAGCTGACGGCGATGGCTCCGATGCTCCAGGCCGGTGGACGGTTGTGGGTGGACGCCACCCAGCGCCTGGTCACGGCGGCCGGGCGTACTGCCCTGCTGGATTTGGTCGGGCGATCCGATCCGCTGACCAGGGACGCGCTGGAGACCGTGCTCGACCGAGACGACTTCCTCTCGCTCGCTCCTTCGGCTCATGCGGCCGGCCCGTCGGCCCCGGCCGCGCCGAAGCCGCCGCCCATCGAGACCGATCCGGCGATCGTCGCCGGGCTGATCGAACGCAGTCAGGCATCGCTGGCCGCTCTCCGCCGCGACGTCGAGACGCGGACTGGGCCGGAACTGTTCGAGTACTTGCTGACCGCCTTCGGCGAGCACAAGAAGATCCTCGGCGAACCGCTGAACTTCCAGGCGATCATGGCGGGGATGGAGGCCACCTGGTGGCTCAACGACCAGTTGCTCACCTGGCTCGGTGAGAAGAACGCGGCCGACACCCTGACGTTGTCGGCTCCGGACAACATCACCTCGGAGATGGGGCTGGCGCTGCTCGACGTCGCCGACGTGATCCGCCCGTACCCGGAGGTCGTGGCGTTCCTCCAGAGCGTCGCTCTCCTGCCGGGCGTCGACCAGGACGGCTTCCTCGACGAGCTCCCGAAGTTCGCCGGTGGCGTCGAGGCGCGTACGGCGATCGAGGCCTACCTAGAACGGTATGGGATGCGCTGTGTCGGCGAGATCGACATCACCCGGCCCCGGTGGAGCGAACGCCCCGCCACTCTGGTGCCCGTCATCCTCGACAACATCCGCAACTTCGAACCCGGTGCGGCGAAGCGGCGCTTCCAGCAAGGGCAACAGGCCGCCTGGGACAAGGAGCAGGAGGTGCTCGCCCGACTGCGTACGCTGCCGGACGGCGAGCAGAAGGCCGACGAGACCAAGCGGATGATCGACCGCGTCCGGACCTTCATCGGCTATCGGGAGTACCCGAAGTACGACATCATCAGCCGCTACTTCATCTACAAGCAGGCCTTGCTGCGGGAGGCGAAGCGACTCGTCGAGTCCAATGTGCTCGCCGAGGTGGAGGACGTCTACTTCCTCACCTTCCCGGAGTTCCACGACGCCGTACGCACCCATGAGGTGGATGACCAGCTCATTCGGCACCGGAAGGAGGACTTCCAGGCGTACGCCGCCCTCACTCCGCCCCGGGTGCTGACCTCGGACGGGGAGGCACTGTCGGGTGCGTACCGGCGCGACGACGTGCCCGAGGGTGCGCTGGCGGGGCTGCCGGTCTCGGCGGGAACCGTCGAAGGCCGGGCTCGCGTCATCCTCGACATGGCCCAGGCCGACCTGGCGGCGGGCGACATCCTCGTCACCGCCTTCACCGATCCCAGCTGGTCTCCCCTGTTCGTGGCGGTCGCCGGGCTGGTCACCGAGGTCGGCGGCCTGATGACGCATGGTGCGGTGATCGCCCGCGAATACGGGCTGCCGGCCGTCGTCGGAGTCGTCGACGCCACTCGGCTGATCAAGGACGGGCAGCGTATTCGCGTACACGGGACCGAGGGTTATGTCGAAATCCTGCCGTGACCAGCGAATTCGTGCCATGGGGTTTGCCAGATTGGCTGGGTTCGGCGCATAGTTGCAGCAAGACCCCCTTTCGTGAGGATGGCTCTCGTGCCTGTCGATGGTGATCGTTCCGAATTCCCCGATGTAAGCCGATCTAGCGAGATGACGCACGCGGCGATGATGGAGCGCTGGCAGCTGGGTCTCGTGACGCCGATGTCGGCGACGATCAGCACGTTCGCCAAGACCGACGGCAGCTGGTGGACGGCCGTGGAAGCGATGTGGCAACGCGTCTCAGTCGCCGCGGAAAACGATCGCCTCGACTTTCACCACGATCGCTTCGGCCGCAGCGAGCAGGCGTCGGGGCCGGCGACGGCCGTGCCGGCCAGCCCCTGGGACAAACGTCCGCCGTCGTCCCTGTTCCGGGCACCGGGTACCACCGCCTGACGGCGGAGCGACGTCAGCCGCGGTTCCCCAGTAGTTTCGCCTCGAGTCGCTGGGGCACCGGCCAGCGCACGTCCCGGGCCCAGCCGAGCTTCTCGAAGATCCAGATCAGCCGGGCAGACGGATCGATCTGACCCCGCAGGACGCCGTGCCGGGCTCCGGTCGGGTCGGCGTGGTGCGAGTTGTGCCAGCTCTCCCCGAACGACAGGATCGCCAGCGGCCAGAAGTTCGTGGCCTTGTCGCGGCTCTCGAAGGGGCGCTCGCCGAAGACGTGGCACACCGAGTTCACCGCCCAGGTGACGTGGTGCAGCAGCGCCATGCGTACCAGTCCGGCCCAGAAGAAGGCCGTGAGCGCCCCGGTCCAGGAACCGCTGATCAGCAGCCCGCACACCGCGGGCGCGAGCAGCGAGAGCGCGGCGAGCGGGCCGAACAGCCTGCCGACGAGGCGCATGTCTTTGTCCCCGAGCATGTCCGGGGCGAACCGCGCGCGGTTGCTGAGCTCACGCCGGAGCATCCAGCCGACGTGGGCGTGGCCGAGGCCCTTGAGCAGTGCGCCGACTGACGTGCCGTAGCGCCACGGCGAGTGCGGATCGCCGTCACGGTCGGAGAAGGCGTGATGGCGGCGGTGGTTGGCCACCCACTGGATGGGCGAGCCCTGGACGGCGAACGAGCCGGCCACCGCGAGCGCCACCCGCAGCCCGCGACGGGCCTTGAACGAGCCGTGCGTGAGCAGCCGGTGATAACCGGCGGTGACGCCGAATCCGGCGATCAAGTAGATCGTGACCGCCATCGCGATGTCGACGCCGGACAGCCCCCAGCCCCAGGCGAGCGGAATCGCCGCTGCCAGTGCCACGAACGGGAGTACCACGAAGATCCACATCGTGATCGCCGCGGCGGTGCCCTGCCGTGCGTCCAGCAGCGGCTTCGGGCCCGGACGGACGTCGGCGGCCGGCGGGGTGTTGAGCGTCGTCATCTGCTTCCCAACGAGATCGGGGGTTCGGGCGTCCGACGCTACCCGCCCGAACGCCGAAATCGTCAAGATCACCTCATAATTCGCGCATTTGTCATTTTCGGTGATCTCGGTCGCTCGGCACCGGTGCCGGCCGCGCCTCGCCGATCATGCCGTACGCTGGACGGAGCGGTCCGCTCCGTTCTGCCTCGGACCGCCTCGCATGTCGACCACCACGCGCCGCGGCCGAGACCGGTCTGCGCCGGGCAGGACGACCCTTCTACGTTCGGAGTACGCATGGCGGCTCGCCGCCCCTCTTCCACCACTTCTCGCCCTTCCACCCCTTCCCGCGTCGCCTCGCCGCCCGGAGCGCAGTCGTCCGGTGCCGCTTCCAAGGCTGAGCAACCGGCTGGCAAAGCTCAGTCGGGGTTCGCGCAGCTGGGCCTGCCCACGGCGCTCGTCGCCGCGCTCAGCGGGCAGGGGATCACCTCGCCGTTCCCGGTTCAGCAGTTGACCATCCCCGACGCGCTCGCCGGACGCGACGTGCTGGGCAAGGGCCAGACCGGCTCGGGCAAGACCTACGCCTTCGTCCTGCCGATGCTGGCCCGGCTGGCCGCCAGCGGGCGACCCCGGCGGCCCGGCCGTCCGCGCGGCCTGATCTTGGCCCCGACCCGCGAACTCGCCGACCAGATCGACGCCAGCCTCGCCCCGCTGGCGAAGGCCATGTCGCTGCGTACGCTCGTCGTCTACGGCGGCGTCGGGCACGGCCGCCAGATCAAGGGCCTGCGTGACGGCGTCGACGTCCTCGTCGCCTGCCCCGGACGGCTCGCCGACCACATCGACGCGGGCCACGCCGACCTGCGCGACGTCGAGATCACCGTCATCGACGAGGCCGATCACATGTCCGACCTCGGCTTCCTCCCCGGCGTACGCCGTCTGCTGGAGCAGACGCCCGCCGGTGGGCAACGGCTGCTCTTCTCGGCGACGCTCGACGCAGGCGTCGATGTTCTCGTACGGCGTTTCCTGCACCAGCCGGTACGGCATACGGTCGACGCCGCTCAGCAGGTGGCTCCGGCGATGGACCACCATGTGCTGCATCTGGAGGCGCAGGATCGGTTCTCCGTCCTCGTCGATCTGACCAGCGCACCCGGCCGGTCCGTCGTCTTCACGCGGACGAAGTACGGCGCCAAGGCGCTCGCCCGCAAGCTCGTCGCGGCCGGCGTGCCGGCGGTCGAGTTGCACGGCAACCTCGGCCAGACCGCCCGCACGCGCAATCTCGGCGCGTTCTCCGACGGCACGGTGAACACCCTGGTCGCCACCGACATCGCCGCCCGGGGAATCCACGTCGACGACGTCGCACTGGTCATTCACGCCGATCCGCCGCTGGAGCACAAGGCGTACCTGCACCGATCGGGACGCACCGCCCGAGCCGGGGCGGCCGGGACGGTCATCACCCTCGCGACCGACGACCAACTGGGCCAGGTCCGGGATCTGACGCGCAAGGCCGGGGTCAAGTCGACCACCACCAGGATCAAGGCCGGTCATCCCTTGCTCGCCGAGATCGCTCCCGGCGATCGCAGCCTCGCTGCCCCACCGCCGCCGGCCGCCGCGACTCCCGCCGCCCCGAGTTCGCGGGGACGGCGTCGGCGTCCGGCCCGCCCAGCAGCAGATTCAGCTGGTACGCGAGCCGGACAGCCCAGCGCTCCGTCGGGTGCGGCGGCGTTCTCCGCGCGTACGCACGGTGGATCTCGCCGGGGCCGCCGGAGGCCGGCTGCCGGGTCCTGAGCCGCTCCGATCCGACGCGCGTAGCATCGCGGGCGGATCTTGGAGGTAACCGGTGTACGGACGCGACGAGGAACGCGCCAGGCTGCGTACGCTCGCCGAACAGGTCTGCGCCGGTAACGCGACGGCGTTGGTCCTGCGCGGCCCGGCGGGCATCGGCAAGACCGCGCTGCTGGACGATCTGGCAGCGCGGGCCGGGCTCGACGTCCTCCGGGTGACCGGAGTCGAGACCGAGACCGAGCTGCCGTACGCCGCGCTGGATCTGTTGCTGCGCCCGGTGTTCGATCGCATCGACGCCCTCCCCGAAGCACAGCGGGCGGCGATGCGGGGAGCGCTCGGGCTGTCGTCCGACGGAGTCAACCGGTTCCAAGTCGGGCTCGGCGTGCTGACCCTGTTCGCGGAGTCGTCGGCCGACCGGCCGCTGCTCTGCCTGGTCGACGACGCCCAATGGCTGGATCGCGAATCGGCCGACGCGCTGCTGTTCGCCGTACGCCGATTGCACGCCGAGCCGGTCGGAGTCGTGTTCGCCGCCCGGGATGACGGCGGGTTCGCCGAAACGTCGGGGCTGCCCGAACTGCACCTCGGGGGCATACCGGCGGACGCCGCCGAACGACTGCTCGCCGAGCACAGCGCCGACCTGGCGTTGGGCGTACGCGATCAGATGATCCGGGAAGCGGAGGGCAACCCGCTCGCGCTGCTGGAGTTGCCGCGGTCGTTGACGGCCGAGCAGCGTGCCGGTGGGTTTGCGCCGCTGACTCCGGCGTTCGTGGAGGTCGGGACGCTGCCGAGCCGGGTCTTGCGCGGTTTCCGCGAGCGCATCGCGGCGTTGCCCCCGGGCGTGAGGATGTGCCTGCTGGTGACAGCAGTGGCAGGCGACGACGAGCGGGACACGATCCTGCGCGCGGCGCTGGCGGCGGGCGGCTCGCTGGACGACTTCGCAGTGCTGGAACGGGCCCGGCTGATCCGCTCCGACCCGTCGCGGATCGCCTTGTGGCATCCGCTGATCCGGGTCGCGGCCCAGGTCGGGGCGGATATCAAGGAGCGGGTGGACGCCCATCGGGTGCTCGCCGACGCGGCCGGTGACGATCGCGGTCTGCTGCATCGCGCCGCCGCCACGTTGGGCATCGACGACGAGCTGGCCGACGCCCTCGACGGAGTGTCCACCCGGGCGGAGCTTCGCAGCGCGCTGTCGATCGCATCGTCCACTGCGGAGCGAGCGGCCGGTTTGTCGAGCGAACCGGTGGATCGGTTCCGCCGGCTCGCGTACGCGGCGACGACTGCGCTGGAGGCGGGCCAGCTCGACCGGGCCGAGCAGTTGGCCCGCCGGGCGGGGAAGCGCGACGACGACCCCGCGTCGACTCGGCGGCTGGCCGGAGTCCGGGCGTTGCTGGAGTTCGAGCGCGGAATTCCGGGGACGGCGGCGCGCATCCTCGTCGACGAAGCGGTCCCCGCAGCAGCCGGAATGCCCGGCTATCTGGCCTCGGTGGTCGCCCGCGCCGCCGTGTACGCCTACAGCGGTGCTCAGCAGGAGGACGTGTTCGCACGCCTGACGACGGTGGCGACGGGGCCACTGACCGGACTTGTGGCTGGGTTGGGCCGAGCAGCCGCCGGAGAGCCCGCAGCCGCCGTGGACGACCTCAGGTCCTATGTGGATGCAGTCGAGCAAGCGGGTACGCCGATACCGCAACGGTTGGCCGCCGCCCATGCCGGATTACTGCTCGGCGACCACCGACGAGTACGCGACCTGGCCGAGGGTCTCGTCGCCGACTGCTATCACGAGGGCCGGGCGACGATGCTCCCCCAGCCGCTCGGCCTGCTGGCCGTCACGCACCTGCTGCTGGGCGATGCGGAGGCAGCCGTCGCCGCCCGGGATGAGGCTCTGCGTACGGCGGTCGACACGGGGCAGCAGCATCGCCGGGCTCAGCTGACCGGGCTGACCGCCTGGATGTACGCCGTCCACGGTGAGGTCGACCTGGCCCGCCAAGCGGCTCAGCAGGCACTGGCCGTCTCCGAGCACCGGCAATGGACGGCCGTCGTCGGCTGGGCCGTGCACGCGTCGACCACGCTCGACCTTCAGCTCGGCCGGTACGACAGCGCGCTCGATCGGCTGCGATCGGCGGCGACCGGCCCGGCTCGGCACAGTCTCAGCATCCAGCTGCATACGCTGCCCGACCTGGTCGAGGCCGCGACGCGGCTAGCCGGTCACCCGGAGGCGGCCGCCGCGAGTGTCCGATTTACTCGGTGGGCGCAGGCGACGGACCGAGGCTGGGCGCTGGCGGTCGCCGCGCGGTGCGCCGCCCTGCTGACCGAGGACGCTGAACCGCACTTCGAACGCGCGCTCGCGCTGCACGCCACGGATCCCCATCCGATCGAGCACGGCCGGACCCATTTGCTGTACGGGGAATGGCTACGGCGACGGCAGCGGCGAGCGGAGGCGGCTGCGCAGCTGACCGCCGCCCGCGACCTGTTCCACCGTCTCGGCGCGGCCGGCTGGCAGTCTCGCGCCGATCGTGAACTCGGCGCGGCCGGGTACGCCCCGGCCCCGGTCACGGCGGATCCGCTCACCCCGCAGGAGCGGCAGGTCGTCCGGCTTGCCGCCGCCGGGATGTCCAATCGCGACATCGCCGCCCAGCTGTTCCTCAGTCCGCGTACCGTCGGGTACCACCTGTACAAGGCGTACCCGAAGCTGGGGATCTCGTCGCGAGCGGAGCTGGCGGACTTGCTTAAGCAGACCGATCCGGATACCTAAGCGACGTCGCCGCCGCCGTCCCGAAACCAGGTAATGCGACAGACGCCCTGGTCGGGTGCGGTTTCCTACCGTTGACGGCATGATCACCTCTGTACCGCGCTTCAGCCTCGCCGAGCGGGATCGGCGCTGGGGACTGGCCCGCGACATCATGGACGCCGAGGGGCTCGACGCGCTCATCGCGTACGGCGAGCACGAGTGCGCCGACCTCGCTCCGTTCGCGCCCGACGCGTACTTCACCAACGACCGGCCCGGCTCGATCGTCGTCTTCTGCCGCGACGCCGACCCGATCCAGCTCACCTGGTCGAACCTGCCGATCACCGACCACATCGAGGCGGCCAAGCGCGGCGACGACTTGTGGATCGCGCCGCAGAACATCCGGGTCGCGAAGAACGCCGCCGGAGTCGTCGAGGTGCTGCGGGAACATCGCCTCGAATCGGCCACTGTCGGCGTCCTCGGCCTCGATCCCTACCCTCCGTTCCACATCAACCCGATCCTCCCCTATCGCATGTGGACAGAGGTGCTGGCCGAACTCCCGGGCGTCACCTTCCTCCCGGTCGGGCTGGGCTACCTGTTCGCCACCATCTGCCAGTCCGACGAGGAACTCGCGGTGATCCGGTACTCCGCCGCCGCCGGTGATGCGATGGCGCAGGCGATGCTCGACGCCGCCGGTCCCGGGGTCAGCGAAGCCGACGTCTACGCGGCCGGGATGGCGGCGGCGTTCCGGCTCGGCGTCGCCGCTCCCGACATGCTCATCTCGTCCGGTCCCGGCTTCGTCTCGTGGGGTCCGGCGGTCTGGTCCTACCGGCCGCAGGCTCCCCGAATCCTCGCCGACGGCGACGTGATCATGGCCGAGGTGTTCTGCCGCTTCGGCATGAAGGAGACCCAGCACCAGGTGGCCATCGCGATCGGCGAACCCCACCCGGACGTCAAGGCGGCCGCCGAGATCGCCCGCGCCAGCTACGACGCCGGCCTCACCGCCGCGCAGCCGGGCAACACCTTCGGCGACGTGGTCGAGGCCATGGAAGCGCCGCTCCGCGCAGCCGACGCGTGGAACGTGCACCCGCTCATCCACTCGCTCAACCCGATGGGCCCGGTCTGCGGCTTCGGTTCCGGCCTGCGCCGCCTGCCCGAGGCCCGCGCCTACGGGCGGCTCTTCGACGTCCCGACCATGGGTGGCGAACTCCCGCTCGCGCCCGGCATGACCTTCGCCTTCGAGCCGAACGCCGTCGTGGGCGGCCGGCTCGCGAACCTCGGGGGCACGGTCGTCATCGGCGACGACAGCGCCGTCGAGCTCAATCCATTCACTGCCCAGATGTTGTACGCGAAGAAGTAGGAGCCTTCTCATGATCGTCGTCGAGCACGAGACCACGTATCTAAGCGAGCCTGCCAAGGTCGCCGACGCAGTGGCCGATCTGGCCGGTTACCCGGCCTGGCAGGCCGACGTCCTCGAAGTGTCCCGTCCGGACGCGGCCCCGATCGCCGTCGGCACTCGGCTCACCCAGACCCGCAAGGTGATGGGCCGCCGCACCGAGGTCACCCTCACCGTCACCGACTATCAGCCCGGACACGGGATCACACTGCGAACCGACCCGGGCGCGAAACCGGCCGTCAGTCAGGCGTACGCCGTCCACCCGGCCGGCCAGGGCAGCCGCCTGGTGTTCCGGCTGGAACTCGACGGCGTGCCCAAACTCGCCGAGCACCTCGTCAAGGCGCAGCTCGGCAAGCAGGTTCCGGCGATGTTCGAGCGCCTCGGCGTACTCCTCAACCGCTGACCGCGACCAGTCGGCATTGCTGCACTTATCGACGGATCCGATTGCAGCCTGAGTACGGTGGCCGTTCCCAGGCTGCAATCGACCGACCCTGCACATCATGCAACCGCAGTCATCGGCCGCCGCAGCGAAATCGCCTGTAGGGCGTGATATCCGTCCGCTGCGATCCGAGCCAGAAACCTGTCACGGCAACCATATGTCGTCCCGTCCGCTGCCATGACCAGGAACAGATCTCCCCCAGCCGCCTGTCCTATCGGGCAGATCGTCTGCCCGATACGCCTTTCGTACGTGGCCGCCAGCGAACGCGGAATCCGCCTAGTTGCTGGCGACGCTGAGACGTAGCAAGTGTAAGAACCACCAACAACAGGATTTCGCGGATACTCGAATTCGAGGCCTCCGCACGAGGACATGAATTCGAGTATCGCGTCCGTCACGATATAGTTCCGTTCATTCCATGCATCGATGTCGGGCCTAATATCGTGAGTTCGAGCCGCGGTCCATCCAATCCTTCCCAGAAACTCCCTCAGCTGCGAATCGGGCGGGATATCTTCCTGTCGCACTAATCCCACCTTTCTGTCGCGCCACCGCCTCCACGATTTCCCGGCGTTCGCGAAAGACCGGGGCCTCGAGCGCTTGACTCAATCCATTAGTGGAAAGCCGATGGATGATGGCTCGCAAGAGCCGGCGGAGTTCGGGCCGCGACGCCGATCGACGTCGCGGCCCGAGTCGCCGAGTCGGTGGTTAGGCCGGGAGGTTGTCGTAGCTGTACCAGCGCGACGCGTCGAGCACATCGGCCGGGCGTAGCGCCTCACCGAGCAGGGTGACCATGGTGTCGTTCAGCCCTTGGCCGCTCGGGATCTGCTGATCGCCGTCGCCGGGAGAATAACGGCGGCCGTTGCGACCCAGCCAGGCCTCCCACAACCGGTCCACGTTGCAGTGGTTGAGGTAGAACAGCGGATCGTTGGGCGAGCTGCCCGGTCCCATGTCGCCGCCTATCCAGACGTGGACCCGATTGTGCATCTGCGGCGCGGAGGCCTGCCCGGGGCGACGCGGATCGATCCAGCCTTCGACCCGGTTGCGGAAGCCGTCGGCGCTGACGTCCCACGGGACGGTGTCGTATCCGATGCCCTCCTCGAGGGCCGTCTTGACGTCATCGGCGACCGGCAACCCGGGCACGTCCGGATCGCTGCCCGCGTTGCGCTGCAACGGTCGTGGCGCGGCTGACCAGAGTTGCGTGCCGTGCCCGACGAGGCGTACGCGCATCGCCGCGAGTGGGCCGCTGACCACGTCTCCCCGGGCGTCGCCCAGTCCGGCCGAGCCCCAGAGTGAACTCGCCGGCTGCTGATCGGCGGGCAGCCCGCCGTCGGCGGTCCAGTCCCAGTAAGGCAGACCGGCCTCGGCGTCCCCGGTGACGCGCTGGATCTGCTGCTCCAGGCGGAGCAGGAACATCCGGTGCCAAGGCAGGAAGATGGGTCCACCATGGGCCAGGTTCCGCATCGGCCGCGGCGGGGTGCTCGGCATCTGCATGGCCACGAAGTGCCACAGCACGAAGAGGTCCCAGGTGGTCAGCGGCTGATCCACCCCGTAAAGCCGGAAGCCCGGAATCGCCGGGGACAGGATCTGGTTCAGCTGCGACGTGGTGTAGCCGGACCGCTCGGCGTTCAGCGCGACGACGCCGGCGAGGTACCGGTCACGGGCTTGCGCAGAGGTCTGGATGTTCGCGCGTACGGCGGTCACTGGTGGGCCTCCCCGTGCTCGTGCACATGGCCCTCATGCGAGTGGGAGTGGCCCTCGTGCGAGTGAGTCTCGTGGGAGTGGGAGTCGTCCTCGTGGGAGTGGGGGTGGGAGTCGCCCTCGTGGGAGTGGGGGTGACCCGGCTCGCCTTCGGGGCAGGCGCAGTTCTCGCCGTGCTCGCCGACCAGGCAGCCGAGCTCGTCGGCCGCGGGCGGCTCGGTGCCGAAGTAGTCCAGCACCCGCTTGCACAGGTCGATCGCCGACGGCAACGCGTACTGCGGCAGACCGTGGTAGTGCACCGCGCCGTTGTCGAGGACCTCCAGGCCGCCCTGTAGCGGCTTGCCGTCGATGGTGATCGCGTACGTGGTCTCGATGCGGATCTCATGTCCGTTGTGGACAGCCGTGCGAACCGAGGTCGACACCCCGTTGGTGCCATGATCATGCGCATGGGCCGCGCCGCCCGGCGGCAGCCCGTAGCCGCCGCTCCGGAGCGGGGCGGTGAACTCGGCGAGCACGCCGCCTGAGTCCTCGACAGGCCTCACTGTTCCTCCAGTCTGATGTGGTCCGCGTACGCCCGCAGGCATACGCGCACAGCACTGTGACACCGGAGGACGACCGGGACAACGAGCCGACGGCATTCCGACAGCCCGGCCAGCCTGCCCCATGATCAGCGGAAGTTTCGCGGTGCTATAACCCCACGAAACCTCCGCTGATCATGGCAGCGCAAGATGCGCAGAACAAAAGCAAGGTCAGACGATCTCCAGGTTCGCCATCATCCCCATGTCCTCGTGCTCGGCGTTGTGACAGTGGAATAGATAGCGCCCGCGATACCCGTCGAACCGAGTAATGATCTCGGCGGACTCCCCCGGCCGCAGCGAGATGGTGTCCTTCAGCCCGGCGTCGTGAGCCAAGGGTTCCCGGCCACCCCGCGACAACACCCGGAACCCGACGAGGTGCAGGTGGATCGGGTGGTGGACGTCGGCGACGAGCCGCCAGACCTCGACGTCGCCGAAGCGCGCGGTCACGTCGGTGCGGCTCGGATCGAAGGGCTGGCCGTCGATGAGCCAACCGTGGCCGCCGTTCATCCGACCGGCCCGGAACGCGAGGTCGCGTACGACCGCCGCTGCTGAGCGGTCCCATTCGGGGAGATCGTTCGCGAGCGTCGCGGGAATCGGGGTGGCAGCGCCTTGGCGTACGACGTGGAACTGCATGACATCCCCGGTACGCCCGCTGCCAAGACGGTTCGCGAGGCGTGCGCGTGACCCGATCGGCAGCCCACCGAAGTCGACCAGGACGTCGTAGCGTTCGGCGGGGGCGAGCGGCAACCGGTCGTGCCGCACGGGAGCGGCGAGAAGTCCTTGGTCGGAGCCGATCTGGATCAGCGGCAGCCGACGGCCGTCCTCGGCGACCGCTTCGAGTTCGTAGTGCCGGGCGTTGGAACCGTTGAGGATGCGCAGCCGGTAGACCCCGGTGTCCACCTCGTGCACGGGCCAGGGTGCGCCGTTGACCAGGATCACGTCCCCCAGCACCCCCGCAAGGTACGCCGAGGTGACGCCGGGCTGGTGAACGAGCGTCGGATCGACCGCCGGGTACGCCAATCGCCCGTCGGCGTCGAAGGCGCGGTCGGCGATCATCAGCGGGACTTCGTGGTCGCCTCGCGGGAGTTCCAGCGCGTCCTCGACGTCGTCGCGGACGAAGTGGATTCCGGCGAGCCCGCGCCAGATGGCCGGGGCGGTGAAGTCCATCCGATGGTCGTGATACCACAGCATCGTGGCCCGCTGATCCACCGGAAACTCGTACGCACGCTGCACGAACGTCTGCACGGCACGGGGGTCGGTGTGACCGCCGTGGGCAGCGTGAACGCGCCATTCGGCGGGGAGCACGAAGTCGGTCGGATAACCGTCATGCTCAGCCGGCGTACGCCCACCGTGCAGGTGCACGACGGTCGGCACGGGCAGTTCGTTGCGATGGTTCACGACTATCGGCCGGCCGCGCCGCGATTCGATGGTGGGTCCCGGAAACGTGCCATCGTATGTCCACATCGGAGTCTTCACGCCCGGCAGCAGCTCCACAGCGGCTTCCCGCTGCGTGATCTCATACCGGTCCACTCCCCCGGCTGTGCTGACCGGCCGGAGCACGGAAGGCAGCGGCAGCGGAGTCCGGAACGCCGGCGGCAGCACGAGACCACTGCTCAGCTGCGCGCCGGTGACCGCGGGCCGCCGGGAGAACGCGGCCGCCGCCGACATCCCACCGGCCGCGATCAGTCCCAGCGCACCGCCGATGCCCAGCACTCGACGCCGCGAGATTCGCGTGTCAGACATTGCCATCCTCCGAAAAGGACGGTCGCCAGACCGCGATGAACTGCACGACGAGCGCGGCGATCGTGAACACGCCCAGCGGCAGGTGCAGCCACAATGCGCCGTCCATGCCCGCGAAATACTGCACCGTCTCCGCCGCCACCACGCCGAGCGTGGCGAAGAACTGGCCGCTCCGCCGCCGCCGCACCCAGACCACAGCGGCCGCGATCAGCTGCACGTAGCCAAGCGAGGTGACGACGTCCGCACCGACCGCGTGCCAGCGCAGGCCGTCGAAATCCCCACTGAGATACACACCCGCGAACACCGGCTGCGCGACGATCGCCACGACGTGCGCGCTGATCAGGGCCCGCACAATCCATTCCGACAAGCTCAACCTGTACGCCCCGGGGCGGGCCGGGTCTCCGTGCGTCAGTGCGGTCTCGACTGATTCGGTCATGGCTGCAGGTCGACGATGCCCTTGCCGCTGCGCACGTCGAGCGGCACGGAAACCTGGTCGTGTGTGATGAGCCACGCGCCGTCGATCTTCTGCAGACCGTAGGTGACGCGGACCCACATCCCCGGCGTGGTGACGCCGTTCTTCAGCGTTCCCCGAAGTCGGGCGAAAGCGTGCCCGAAGGCGACCTCGTCGCCGGCCGTGATCGTCAGATCGCGTACGTCGTAAGTCACTTCGTCGAAGACGTCGAACACGTTCGCCCAGTTCTTCAGCTTCGCGTCGATGCCCACGTGCTGAAGCGGCGGCTCGACGTCGAATGACACCACATCGACCGAGTACGGCTCCTTCACCTCGTCGAGGTTCTTCGCGTGCAGCCCGTTGACGATCTTCTCGATCAGTCCCCGGATCTCGGCCTCGTCCTTCTCGCTCATCGCGGTATCCCTTCCCTCATCGGGTCGTGGCTTGATGCCTACGACGTTATGACTCCCGAGTTATCTTGTCTAAGATCAGTATTGCTATGGCGTTATGCACTCAGGAGCATGATGGATCTGAACTCGCTCAAGCAGTTCCTGGTCGTAGCCCGGTTGGAGCACCTCAGCCGGGCCGCCGAGGAACTGCGGATCGCCCAGCCCTCACTGAGCCGGACCATCGCGCGATTGGAGAGCGAGCTCGGCGTACCGCTCTTCGATCGCAGCGGCCGCCTGCGGCTCAACGATCTCGGCAAGGTCTTCCAGCAGCACGTCGAACGGGCGCTCGGCGAGCTGGACGCCGGACGGCGCGCGGTCACCGACGCAACCAGCCACGGACTAGGTACCGTCAGGGTCGCCTCGGAAACCTTCCTCACGCTCACCGGGCCGCTGGCTGCGTACAAGCGGGCACATCCGGCCGCCGACGTGCAGCTGCACTGGTCGCCGGCCGAGGACATGGCCCGCCGATTGCGCGCGCAAGAGGTCGATCTGTGTCTGGCCTCGCAACCGATCCAGGCCGAAGGACTCGAAGCGGCGCACTTGTTCCGTGAGGCGGTCGGCGTCGGCGCGCCGCTAGACCATCCGCTGGCGGGCCGGACCTCGGTGAGCATCGAGGAGCTCGCCGACCAGCCGTTCGTCACCGCCCGCAAAGGACACTGGCTGCGCCGGCTGCTAGATCGGCTGTTCGCGGCCCGCGACCTCACCCCGCGGATCGTCTGCGAAAGCGACGAGCACAGTGCCATCGCCGACCTGATCAGCGCCGGTCTCGGCATCGGACTCGTGCCCGATCTCGCCCGCCGCAGCGCGACCCGGGCCCCGGCCGCCTGGATCGACGTCGACGATCCCGACTGCTCCCGCACCGTCACCCTCTACTGGGGCGCCGACAGCCACTTGTCGACCGCGGCTCGGCTGATGCGTACGACGATCACCGGCTGGAAGTGGTTGCCGGACGCCCCCCGGCACGGCTAGTTGCGCGGCCTAGCTCCCGCCGGCCTCGGCCAGGAGGATGCGGGCGAGCTCGACGGGCTGGGAGAACATCGGCCAGTGCCCGGTGTTCATGGTGACCAGCCGCCAGGACGGGCTCTCCAGCAGGACTTTCACCTCGGCGCTCGGCTCGGGCCCGTCCATCAGGCACTTGATGTAGGTCGCGGGCAGCTCGCCGAGCGAGCCGATCAGCCGAGCGGGTTCCGTCACCGCCGCACCCGGATGCGGTGTCGACCGCCCGACCACGTACGCCACCTGCTCTTCGGTCATGTCGTGCCCGGCATAGTCCTCGGCGCGAAGCGGCGGCCAATATCCACCGGACTCCGCCATCGCCTCGCGCAGCCACTTCTGCCCGTCCTCAGACCACCCCTCGGCGAACGACCGACCGTCGACGGGGATGTTCGAATCGACGAAGACGACCCGGCGCAGCCGGTCGCCGATCCGCTGCGCCGCCTGCCCCACCGGCACACCCGAGTAGCTGTGCCCGGCGAGCACGACATCGCGCAGGTCGGCCTTCTCCACGACGTCGACGACGTCCTGCACGTGCACGTGTTGCGCGGCCGGCTGTCCCTGCCGATCGGCGAGACCCGACAGGGTCACCGCATACACGTCGTGACCGGCTGTACGCAGTTCCGCCGCCACGTCGTCCCACGCCCAAGCGCCCAGCCAGGCGCCGGGCACCAATACGAATGCCGTCATGATCGACACACTAGAGCCCGGATCATGAGGTTGCCGCACCCGGGATTGTCATCAGTTCGTCATAGATCTGCGCGCTGACCGCGATGACCAGCCCACACCGTTGTCAGCGGGGACTTCGCCGGGACCAGGGGGCGTGCGATGGGCGATTTCGACGGCCGTATGCGCGCCTGGCTGCTGCTCGCCGCAGTCGCAGCCGTTCTCGTGATCTCCGCCTGGGTACGCGCACGGCGGCCGCACCCGGACGACGCGCGCGGCTGGAAACCGGCGCAGGCAGCGATCATCGAACGCATCCTGGTGTCGCGGGAGAACCGCGAGTTCTACCAGCTCATGGTGCGCTTCCAGACCTGGCGCGGTGGCTGGTCGCAGTTCGTCGCGGAGGTTCCCGCGTGGCAAGCGCCGGCCGACGACTCCGTGACTGTCCTGTACGACCCGCTGCGACCCGAGCGCGCCCAGCTCGCCCCCGACGGAGGAACCCAGTAGCGGAAGCGCGTCACCCATCCGATGTCGGCCGTTACGCCAGGTCAGCGGAGTTTTTCGAACACATGTTCGCCGTCGCGTTGTCGAGAGCGGATCACGAATGTCAATATGAAGCCGACCGATCGACCCGGTCGGATTCGGAGTTCCACCCCCATGACCTCACCCGACGTCGGCACCACGACCTCACGAGGGTCCGCATTCGACATCATCGGCCGCACCGTCGCTTTACTGGAGACGGTCGCCGCCGCCCCACACCCGCAGACCCTCAGCTCGCTCTCTCGGCGGATCGGCGCGCCGAAGACCACCGTCCATCGCCTGCTCGACGTGCTGGTACGCCAAGATCTGCTGGAGCGTGGCATCGACGGTTACCGCCTCGGAACCGCGATGCGGCGGCTGTCGCACCTGATCGTCGAGCAGACTCCGAGTGACATCGTCGACCTGCTGGAGCCGTTCGCCGGTGACCTCTTCGAACGCACCGGCGACTACATCGTCATCGGCGTACCGGACGACGAGTTCATCACGACCGTCCACAGCATCCGCAGCCACCGGCACTCGACGATGCCGGCCGCTGCGGGGCGCGTACTCACCGAGCACAGCGCGATCGGGAAACTGTGGCTGGCCGAGCGCCTGACGAGCCCCGTCGACCGCCGTATGCCGAGAGAGCTCCAGCGGATCCGTCAGACCGGCGTCGCCACCACGATCGAGCAGCTGGACGTCGGTGTCGTCGAGATCGCCATGCCCGTCGTCGGCGTACGCGGAA
This sequence comes from Hamadaea sp., assembly GCF_013362815.1. GTDB lineage: Bacteria > Actinomycetota > Actinomycetes > Mycobacteriales > Micromonosporaceae > Hamadaea. Next base: position 35,942 of record NZ_JABFVK010000020.1, read on the forward strand.
TGGTCGCCGGAATCGCCCGCCGTTGCCCGACCGGCGAGCCGGCGACGATCGAAGCAGCCCTCGCTCACCATCACATCGCGCTGGCCGCCTCGGCCGCCGCCCGCCGGTTCGAAGCGCGTACCGGAACCCTGATCTGACTGTGAGAAGACGCAGGTCAGAGGGAAGTGATCTCGAGGGTGCCGACGTTGTAGACGCTGCTGACCGTGCCGAGACCAAGCGTGCACAACGTGATGTCGGTCGACGGCCCGGTGAAGTCGGTGACAACGGAGTCACCGGCGAACACACCGGCCGTGACCGTGCCGGTCGCGAGGATCTCATAGACCGCGCCGACCACCGTACGCGTGAAGTTGCTCGTGATCGTGCTGGTCTGGCCGGTGTTCCACGTGATCGTGTAGGTGAGCGTCCCGGAGCCGAGCAGGTCCAGACAGCTCGCGGTGAGCGGCACCGTCGCCGTACGCGACCCCGAAGTGATCGCCGGATGGGACACCGAGGTGCACGGTCCATAGAGGGCGGTGGTAGACGCCGTGACCGGCTGCGGTTGGTTGGTGAGCGGCGGACTGTAGGAGTTGACGTTGCTGCTCGGCGGCAGGCAGGTGACGTCGAGCGCCCCGGCGGCGGCGGGCGAGGCCGCCACCACGGTGGCACCTACGACGGCGAGGGACATTGCGGCGATTGCGCGGAAGATCCTCTTCATACGCCCGACGTTATGCGCGCTGACCTGCGGAAGCAGCTCACCGTTCCGCAGCGAGGAACAGAAATTCCGCGGGATCTCGCGGGAACGCCGCCATGGCGCACGTGACGCCGGGCAGCGGACGGCTCAACGGGCGATGGCGCGGCGTCTCGACCGGCTTTACCTTGTCCGCCATGGAGCCCGAAATCATCGAAGCCGTCCTGTTCCCGCGAATCTTCGCCGCAGTCGGCGCCGTGACTCAGCTGTTGATGCTCGCGACCACGTATGCCGTCGTGGAAGGCCGCGGCTGGCCGTCGACGGCGATCACGCTGATCATGGTCGCCATCGCCCTGGTCGAGAGCTTCATGGTCCTCGTGCAGCTGCCCCGCCTGCCCCGCCCCGCGGCGTCGCGCGAGACGATCCCGGCCGGCGTCCGGACACACCTGCTCATGCGTACGGCGATCGCGATCGCGCCCGGCCTGTTCGGCATCGTGCTCGCGTTCCAGGCGGACACCATCACTCCGGCGATCGTGCTGTGCGCCGTTTCGCTCGTGCTGCTCGTACTGGTCTTCCCGACCGAGCGCACGGTTAGCCCGCTCGTCGCGCGGCTCACCCCGCAATAGGCACGCCAGACTGGGCGCGCTGGATCAGCACCAGATCACGGATATGGGTCGTATTTCGCGCAAGATTCGACCCACATCCCTGATCTGGTGCCTAAGCCGAACCTAGAGCGACCGCGTGAACATCTTCCGGTTGGCGAAGTTCCGGAACCCAGCCCGTTGGAATGCCTTGAACATCGCGATGTTCCCGGCGTCGCAGTCTCCCCGGATCTCCGTAGCCCCGGCGTCGGCCAGCACCTGTGTTCCCCGGGCGACCACGCTGGTGGCGTACCCCTGTCCTCGTCCGGCCCGGGCGACGGCGACCAGCCCGATCACCGCCGACGTCGGCGTACGCGCAGGCAGGCTGACCGCGACGGGAGTGCCGGCCGCGTCGTAGCCGATCTCGAACCAGCCGGGCTCGTGGATCATCTCAAGCATCTCGGCGAAGTTGCGTTCGGCCGCACCGCGTACGCCGTGCTCGGCGATCTCAGCCTGGAAGATCGAGTCCTTGGTCTCGGTGAACGTGTCGGCCAGCAACTCCACGAACGGCGCCTGCCCCAAATCAACCAGAGATCGCCAATGCAAGCGCGAATCCTGGACCGGCATCGAATCATCCGCGGTCCACAGGAACCGGCAGCCGTCGCGGGCGACGGTGAACCCGGCGCTCAGCAGCAGTTTCTCCCGCAACTCCGGATCACGCTGGAACTGCGGCGCCTGAGCCGGGCTGTCCAGGACATGCCCCTGGGTATCCGCCCCCAGCTCGCGCGCCTGCTCGGCGGCGTACGCCAGCAAAGCCTCACCGGTGTCCGCGTCACCCGGTTCCAGCAGCACGAGGTCCATCGGCACGGTACGGCCCGGAATCGTCCACAGCACCACGTTGCCGACCAACCGGCCGTCCCGTTCGGCGACCAAGCACCATTCGGGCCGGGTGCAACCGGCCTCCAGCAGGCCGGCTAAGTACGCGGCAGTCGCCGCATTGCGTTCCTCGTCGTCCGGATAAGTCGTCAGCGCGGGAAGCTCGCCGGGATGGGCGGCACGAATTGTCAACATCAACTACAGCGTACGCGAGGCGTTGACAGCGCCGCGCTGCCCACCTCGGGAAAAGCCAGCCCGATGACCCCGGTACGCCCAGACCGAAGCGTCCGCGCCGAGAGGTTGAGCCGATACCGCGACTCGGCGATCAACCTCCAGCACCCGGTTTACCGATAAACGAACGCCGCGACCGCCCGACCACCCGATTCCCCGCCGGCCGATCTTGGCAGCCGATCTTGACAACCGTTCGGGACCCCGAGCCTGTGTACATCGTGGACAGAGCGGCCGATCGCCGGCTCGCCACCTCGTCACAGCGCATGGGAGAGCAGAAAATGCACACAGCACGACGAACTCTCGTCGGAGCCGTCCTCACCGTACTCGGCATCCTCGGATCAGTACTGGTGGCTCCGTCACCGGCTCAGGCATACGGCACCCTCACGGTGAAGTATGCCGTCGTGGACACCGGCAATTGCGCTCGGCTACGCGGTTCGCTGCCGGTCACCAAGGTCAGCGGTGGCTGCATGCTCTATGACAGCTTCGACGACACGTACTTCGAGACGGATGACGGTGGCATCGCGGTCAAGATCGAGCTGTACGACAGCTACGGCATGGTCGCGAAGGTCGAGTTCCACCCCTCCGGCGAGAAGCTCTGGGTCTATGACACCCGGAACGACGGTGACACCGTCTACGTTTTCATCAACTACTCGCTGAACGGCGCGACATACGGTCCGTTCAACGCGGAGGGCACGGATGACGTGCTCGACTACGACGTATTCGACTTCGACTGGATCGAGGACAAGCCCTTCGGCGTCCAGGTGACCGATAGCGCGAGCGTCTATGACCCCATCTTCAGCGAGCGCGGCCGCTCGTAATCCGACACAGGCGGCCGGGGCTCGACGCCCCGGCCGCCTGCTGCTCAGCGGAGGGTGCGGAGGTCGATGGCTTCGGCCATCACCCGGTATCCCGCGTCCGACGGGTGCAGGTGGTCGCCGGAGTCGTACGCCGGATCGATGCGCTGCGGGTCGGCCGGGTCGCGTACCACCGCGTCGAAGTCGATGACGGCGTCGAAGTCGGCGCTGGTACGGATGTAGGAGTTGACCGCCTGCCGGACGGCGTCGCGCTCTTCGGTGTAGGAGCGCCAGCCCTTGATCGGCGTGATGGTGCCGACGATGACACGCAGTCCTTGGGCGTGCGCCTGGGCGGCGAGCTGCTTCAGGGCCAGCTTCAGCGCTTCCGGATCGGGGTGGGCGAGGTTGAGGATGTCGTTCACGCCTTCGAGCACGATGACGGTACGCGCACCGGACGTGGTCAGCATGTCCCGGTTGAGCCGGGCGTACGCGTTCGGCCCGCCGATGCCGGTGCCGGTGCTGCTGTCCAGGATGCGGTTGCCGCTGAGGCCGCTGTTGACCACGCCGAGTTTGGTGGGCCCGTTCTCGGCGGCGAGCCGGTCGGCGAGGATGTCCGGCCAGCGGTGATTCGCGCTGGTCGTCGAGCGGTCGCCGTCGGTGATCGAGTCGCCGAAGGTCACCACGGCGCCGTGTACGCCACTCGAACTGACATCGACTCCGGTCACGTAGTACCAGGCCGTCGTCGGCTGGGTGAACGCGCTGCCCTGCTCGTCGGCCGCGTGGTCGCCGTCCGCCGTGCGGAACGACGTCTGGTACGAGCGCGGATGCTCGGTCACCGGTCCGGACGGGCTCGGCGTGTAGACCGTCACCAGCAGATCCGCGTCGGCCGGCACGTCCAGCGCGATCGGATCGCTGAGCACCTCGGCCCCGGCGGGGATCGTCACCGACGGCAGCCCGCCGAACGTCACCTCGCGCATGGTTCCGGCGACCGCTTCCGGTCCGTCGGGCCGCGTCGCCAGCGCGGCGGTCACCCGGCCCATCAGGACCGGCGCACTGCCAAGGGCATTGGACAGTCGTACGCGAGCCGCATCGCCGCCGACGCTGGTGTGGACGACGTTGCGGATCGAGTAGTTCGGCATACCGAGATCGGCGCCGGGAGTGGTGCGGGCCATAGCGGTCTGCCACGTGCTGACCCAGTGCCCGGCCGGGCGGCTGTCCAGCTTGTCGAGGTCGACGACGGCCGCCATCGCCTGGTAGCCGGCGTCCTTGGGGTGCAGGTGGTCTCCGGAGTCGTAGTCCGGTCGCAGGCGAGTGGGGGCGGCCGGGTCACGCAGGGCCGCGTCGAAGTCGGCGACCGCGTCGAACACCCCGCTGTCCCGGATGAACGCGTTCACCGCCTGGCGTACGCCTTCCAGCTCCTCGGTGTAGTTGCTCGACCCGCCGAACGGGGTGAGCGTACCGCCGGTGATGCGCATGCCCTTGGCCTGGACCTGAGCCGCGACCTGGCGCAGCCCGGCGATGATCTCGGACGGCTCGTGATGCTGGGGCTGGCCGCCGATGTCGTTGATGCCCAGCAGGACCACCACCGAGCGCGCGCCGGGCGCGGTCAGCACGTCACGGTCCAATCTAGACAGAGCATTGGGGTTCCAGGTGTTGCTGAGCAGGCGATTCGAGCTGATCCCGGCGTTCAGTACGCCCAGCCGAGTCGCGCCCGGTTCCGCGATGAGCCGATCGGCGAGGTAGTCGGGCCAGCGGTGGTTGGCGTTGCGGGTGGACGCGTTCCCGTCGGTGATCGAGTCGCCGAGCGTGACGACCGCTCCTTCAGCCTCGCCGAGCACGTCGACTCCGCTGACGTAGGGCCAGAACGTGATCGCCGACGTGAACGCCGCGCCGGACTCCTCGGCCGCATGGTCGCCGGTCACTGACAAGTACGACGTCTGGTTGGCCACCTGGTGGTAGGTCACCGGTCCCGACGCCGCTGGCGTGTAGACGCTGACCAGGAGGTCGCCGTCCTCGGGGACGGCGTACGGGATCGGGTCACTGAGCGCCTCACCGCCGGCCGGGATGGTCACCGACGTCGCACCGCCGAAGGTCAGCGACCGCATCGTGCCGGCGACCGCGTTCGGTGCGGTGCCGACCGCCGCCACCGCCACGGTCACGGCGTCCATGCGTACTGCGGTTGTGCCGAGGACGTTGGTCAGCGTCACGCGTACGCCGGAACCGCCGACGCTGGTATGCACGACGTTGCGGATGGTGCGGTCGGCGTACCCGGTGGGCAGGTTCGGCACCGTCCCGGTGGCCGCAGCCGACCAGGTGCCCACCCAGCCGTCCGGCGGAGGGGCCGCCGGATCTGCCGAGACGGCGGTCGTCGAACCGAGTACCAGGGCCACCACCGTACCGGCGGTTTGCAGCATCTTCCGGACATAGGACATAGGATCTCCTCCCCAGTTCCGGACGAGTCTGCCCCTCGATCTCCGCTGGAGTCAATAGCCACCCGACGATCTGTCCACAACGGACTGCCGTGCGTGGCCAGTATTAGCAGCGGCATTAGTGGCACAGTGCCGAGCAGGGTCTTGTGACGGCGAGGACATGGGACGTAGGATGTCCGTGTTTCGAGCATGTTTCAAGAGTTCGCGCTGACACGCGGACGTCGGAGGTAAACGCACCTATGACGAGACATCGACTCTTATCCGCATTCGTGGTGGCGGCGATGGCCGCGACCGCGCTGCTCAACGGCGGGACGGCGTACGCCGCCGAGCCGTATCACGAAGCCGGGGCGGTCTACACCGCCAAGACCGACGGCTACTTCTGCTACCGGATTCCGGCGATCGTCAAGGCCACCAACGGCGACCTGCTGGCGTTCGCCGAGGGCCGGATCAACAACTGCGACGACCGCGGCAACATCGACTTGGTGCTGAAGCGGTCGCACGACGGGGGCCGCACGTGGGGACCGCTGCAGGTGGTGTCCCGGGGCAACGGCGACACCCACGGCAACCCGATGCCGATCGTCGACGAGCGCACCGGCCGGGTCGTGCTGTTCACCACGCACAACCCGGGCACCGGCAGCGGCGGTCGCGTCCCGTATCTGCAAGTCAGCGACGACCAGGGCGCGACGTGGAGCGCACCCCGGCAGATGCCGGAGCTCCTGCAGCCGGAGTGGACCGCCTGGTACGCCACCGGCCCGGTGCACGCCATCCAGCTCAAGCGCGGCCCGCACGCGGGGCGGCTGGTGATGAGCGCCAACCACGAGTCGCGGGCCGCCGACGGCAGCAGTGTCGCCGGGATCAACCTCGGTTACAGCGACGACGGCGGTGACACCTGGCATCTCGGCGCGATCGCCGGCGGTGCGTCGCCGGACATCTTCGTCAACGAATCCACCCTGGTCGAGCTGACCGACGGGCGGGTCTACGTCAACGTTCGCGAGGCCGGCACGTCCGCAGGCACGCGTGCGTACGCGATCTCCAGTGACGGCGGCGAGACCTTCGACGCGCCGTTCCAGATGGAGCCCGCAATCGTGATGCCGGTCGTCCAAGGCTCACTGCTCCGGCTGACCGCCACCGACGAAGGTGACGCGCAGAACCGCATCCTGTTCGCCGGCCCCGCCAATCCCGGCAAGCGTGAAGCGCTCACGATCCGGTCCTCCTACGACGAGGCCCAGACTTGGGAGACCTGGCAGGAGGGCAAGGTCATCAGCTGGGGTCCGGGCGGCTACTCCGATCTCGTGAAGATCGATGACGACCCGGCGCTCGGGCCGGTGGCCGGTGTCCTCTACGAAAGCGGCGCGGTCGCGCTCTACGAGGTGATCCAGTTCGTCCGGTTCAACGAGGCGTACCTCGACACGCCGAACGACTCGCCACCGAACCTGCCCCCGCCACCGGCTCCGGGACCGACGACTCCGGACGCCGCACCGCGCTACGACAACACGGCGTACGTGCGGGGCAACGCGACCCTGGGCACCGGCCGGTTCGGCACCGGGCTCGCGGCCGACGGCGTGGACGACTACGTCGAGATGCCCTACAACCAGAACGTCGACCTCGACGACGACCAGTTCACCATCATGACGTGGTTCCGCTACAGCGAGACCTCCGGCAGCATCGTGATCTGGTGGTTCTATCAGGTGGGCACCGGGGCCGCCCAGATCTGGCTGCGGGCCGAACCGGCCAGCAACCGCATCCGGGGTGTCGTGGGAACCGGCCAAGGCGATGCCAACATCACCATTCCGGGTGCGTACAACGATGGAAAATGGCACCACGTCGCGATGCAGCGGACCGCGACCCGAGTCACGGTCTTCATCGACGGCGCAACCGTCGCGGACCTGGCCGCGCCGCGTGGTTCGGTGACCACGGGCAAGGATTTCGGCATCAACAGCGTGTTCCTCGGCCGGCGTGTCGACGGCCTCAACAACACGTTCAAGGGTGACTTGGACGAGTTCCGGATCTACGGCCGGGCGTTGACCGCCGACGAGCTGCAGGACATCCGCGAGCACAACACGCCGATCGCCGGTCAGCTACGGCTCCGGCTGCCGTTCGACACGATAAATCCGCAGCAATGACGGCGCGTTGATCATGAACCTAAGGTTCCACTCCGACCCGGAGCCGGACCTTAGGTTCATGATCAACGCGGACGCGGGTCAGCCGAGCGCGGCGACCTCTCGGATGGCGGTGGCGATGGCCGGGGCGTCCTTCTTCAGAATCGCGCCGTGGTTGCTCGGCACCTTGGCGCTGACCTTGATGTTCGGGTTGCGCTCGAGGACTTCGGTGACGCTGGCTCGGATGATCTCCTGTTCGTCGCCCTTGCTGCCGAACGAGCGGCCCGAGCCCAGCACGTACCGCGTCGGCACGGTGATGGCGTCCAGCACCGGCCCCAACGCGCTCTTGCGGGAGATCTGGCCGACCTCGATGTTGCTCTCGGCCTGCTGCGCGGCGCTCATGCGCGGGGTCAGGCCGGTCGGGCGCAGCAGCACCGTGATCGGGCGCATCATCTTGAACAGCTTGCGGATACGCTGCTCGACCTCCTCGGTCAGCCAGTCGTACGGCTCCGCCCCCTCGACGAGGACGGCACCGAGGGTCCGGCCGGGGTTGGCACTGGCCCAATGCGCGGCCACGAACGCGCCGTAGGACCAGCCCACGACGACCGCCCGCTCGACGCCCCGAGCGTCGAGGACGGCCTCGACGTCGCGCAGCGCGGCGGCGAACGAGTAGTCCTTCGAAGTCTTCGACTTGCCGCGAGCGCGCTCGTCGAACGTGATGTGCCGGAAGCCGTTGCCCAGCTCGGCGATGACCCGCTTCCAGTAGCCCTGGGTCGCGAACTGGCCGTTCAGGTAGAGCACGGGGATTCCGGAGCCGCCGGTGTCGGTGACGGCCAGCGAGGTGTCCTCGATCGGCAGCATGCCGGTCCAAGCCGAGGTCATGATGGGTTCCCTTCGTCGTCGATGGCTTTACGTTCGGCCGTCGTCCTGTCATGGGGCCGTCTTCGAGCTGTCACGGCGACGCTGGGGCCGCCGCCGGCATCGCAATCGCCCCGAACTCGTCGGAAACGCTAGGTTCGGCCAGGCCGGAAGTAATGAGTAAGGTGACGCATGATCCGCGAGTAGGTATGAGGGATACGCGATGCTCCGAGGTGGGCGCGGGAGATCCAGGCCGTCGAGGCGCTCCTGGCCGACGCTTCGGCCGGGGTCAGCGGCGTACTGGTGATCAAGGGTGATCCCGGGATGGGGAAGTCCGCCCTTCTCGAATACGCCGTGCAGACCGCTTCGGCGGCGTACGTGCTGCGGGGCACCGGCGTGGAAACCGAGGTGGAGCTTCCGTTCGCCGCGCTGCACCTGCTGCTCAGGCCCGCTCTCGACCGGCTCGGTACGCTGCCGGCTCCGCAGACTGCCGCACTGCGTGGCGCGTTCGGGCTGGCCCCGATGGGTCAAGCCGACAAATTCCTCGTGGGGCTGGCCACGCTCAGCCTGTTGGCGGAACTGGCGGAGGACCGCCCGCTGCTGGTAGTCGTCGATGACGCCCAGTGGGTCGACGAGGCTTCGGCCGCAGCGCTGCTGTTCGCGGCGCGACGGCTCCAGTCCGAGGGGATCGCCGTCTTGATCGCCGCGCGCGACGAGCCTTCCTTTCCCACCAACGGATTGCCGGAACTGCGTCTCGGCGAGCTCGGCCGCGAGGACGCCGAATCCCTCCTGAGCGCCGAACTGCCCAGCGAACTGCGGGAGTCGGTGCTCGCCGAGGCCGGCGGCAACCCACTCGCCCTCGTCGAGCTATCCAAGGCCGCCGACCAGGGCGAACTCGACATCGCCGGACCGCTCCCACTCACCGACCGGCTCCAGGCCGCCTTCGCCGGCCAGCTCGACCGGCTCCCCGAACCCACGAGACGCATACTCGCCGTGGCGGCCGCCGAGGATTCCGGCTCGCTGAGCATCGTGCTCACCGCGGCCCCGACCTTGGGCATTCCCGCCGACGCGCTCGAACCGGCCGAGCTGACCGGGCTCGTCAAGGTGACCGGGGGTGTCATCCGCTTCCGCCATCCTCTGCTGCGCTCCGCGGCGTACCAGATGATCTCCTCGTCGCAACGCCGCTTGATCCATCACGCGCTGGCCGGGGCCGTCAGCGGCGATCGGCGGGCCTGGCATCTGGCACTGGCCGCAACCGGCCCGGACGACCAGGTCGCCGACGCCCTCGAAGAGTCGGCCGAGCGAGCCGGCGCGCGCCTCGGGTACGCGGCCATGGCGACCGCCTACGAGCGATCCGCGCAGCTCAGCGAAGATCAGCGGCAGATCGCCCGCCGGCTGGTAGCTGCGGCGACGGCGGCAAGCGAGGCCGGTCAGTTCGCACGCGCGGTGGCCCTGAGCGACCGCGCCGAGAGGCTGACCGGGGATCCCGCGATGTTGGCCCGGCTCGCGAGAGTGCGATCGGCGGCGGCGTTCAGCGAAGGTTCGTCCCGGCACTCGGCTCGCATTCTCATCGACGGCGCGGCGCTCGTCGCCGAGATCGATCCGGAGTCGGCCGCGAACATGCTCATGACCGCCTCACGCGACATCTGGCCTACCGGGGACGCCCCTTTCACGACCGAAGCGGCGAGCGCGCTCGACCGGCTCGGCCTGCCCGCCGACGACCCGCGACCTGATTTGGCCCGCGGCCTCGCCGACATCTACGTGCGCAATCTCGAGTCCGGTTTCCCGCTCGTGAGCGACTTCCTTCGCCGCCCGCCGCCCGAGGACGTCGAGAGCCAACTGGCAGTGTCAGCCCATCCCGTCTTCGTCGCCGGCCGCCTCGACCTGGCTGTTTCGCTGTCGACTGGACTGGCTGCCCAGTGCCGGGCCGAGGGTCGCATCCGGCTGCTCCCCGCTGTGCTCGACTATCTCGCGTACTCGCAGCTGCTGGCCGGGCGTCATCGCGACGCCCGGACCAGCGCCGAGGAAGGACTTCGGCTCGCCTACGACACCGGCGATCAGCATCCGGCGACGAGCCTGCTCGCCTGGCTCGCCGCCGTCGAGGGAGACGAGCAGCGCTGCCGGCCGTTGGCCGAGGAAGGGCTCCGGCTCGCCCTCCGCCATCAGCTGCCCGTCGCGGGCCTGCTCTCGACCTGGGCGCTGGCCATGCTCGACCTGACGCAGGGCCGCGATCAGGCCGCGCTCGACCGTCTCCTGGCCCGGCCCCGCGGCTCGTCGCACTTCGCCACCCGGGTGGTGGTCGACGAGGTCGAGGCGGCGGTACGCCTCGGCACGCCGGAATGCGTACGCGAATCGCTGGCGCTCTTCGAACGATGGACCGCGTTGTCGGGCGAGGCCTGGGCGCTGGCCCTCGTCGCCCGGTGCCACGGCATCCTGCACGATTCCGAGGAGGACTTCCTCCGCGCGCTCGACTGGCACAAGCTCGCGCCGCAACCGTACGAACAGGCCCGAACCCAGCTCGCGTACGGCGAATGGCTGCGTCGCCGGCGTCGCAAGGCCGAAGCCCGGCCGCATCTGCGCGCCGCCAACGAGGCGTTCGATCGGCTCGGAGCCCGGCCGTGGGCCGACCGCGCCGCCGCAGAGCTGCGGGCCTCCGGCGAAGCCACCCCCACTCGTCGTCGCGCCGATCCCGGCAGTGTGCTGACCGCTCAGGAATTGCAGGTCGTACGCCTCGCGGCAACCGGCGCGACGAACCGGGACATCGCAGCGCACCTGTTGCTCAGCCCGCGCACCATCGGGCAGCACTTGTACAAGGCGTTCCCGAAGCTGGGCATCTCCTCCCGGACGGAGTTGGCGCGGCTCGAACTCGACCGGCTCTAATCGCGTCGCCCGACGCCGCCTCTATTCCTCCGAACTCGGTCGAGGATGCGACCGACCAGCGTTGCCACGCCGACGGCGCACGACACCAGGACGATGCTGCCGATGACGTCCAGGACGTAGTGGTTCGCCGTGGTGAACACGACGCCGATCATCAGCAACGGGAAGATCCAGGCCGCCAGGGCCGCCTTCGGATGCGAAGACCGCAGGGCCACCCAGACCGCGTACGCACTCCACAACGACCAGCCGACGTGCATACTCGGCATGGCGGAGAAGGTGTTCTGTCCATCGTGGATTGTCATGGTGGACTGCCCCCAAACGATGTCGACGACACCGGCAAGCGCGAGCCGTGGCGGCGCCAACGGATAGAGCCAGTAAACCGGCAGCACCAGGGCTGTCATCGCGACTAGAGTCCGCCGCACTTGCGGATAGACCGCGGAACGCCGCAGATACCCCCACACCAGTACGCCGAGCACGACGACGTAGTACGTGCGGTACAGGTAGACCGCAGGCTGGATGAGGATCGGATGCTCGGTGAGCCACCGATTCGCCGCCCGTTCGACGTCCAGGTGCAGCGCCCGTTCAACGGTCTGCACCGTACGCGCGTGGGCGTACGCGGCGGCGGCGTCCTTGCCCAGCATGTCGTGCACCCGGGTGAACACGAAGAGCCAGAGCGCCAACCCGGCGACCTCGAACGTCGCCTTCTTCACCCGATCACGTCCGGCGTGCATACGTCCTAGACGGCGAAGCACCCCCGAGGGTTGCATCTGGTCATCGGAACGACCACGTGCTGATATCGGTGTCGTCGAGGCACACCAGGTGCTCGTCGTCCGCGGTGCACAAGCCGGTGCCGTGAATCTGGCCGAGCTCCCCGATCTCGCCGTCGCGCGTGATCGCCGCGAACCGCAATGTGCGCGCCGAAGACGACGTTCCCAGCGGACCGAGGATCACACCGTCGCGGAGGACGTCGACATGCTGGTCGTCCTGAACCGGAGCATAGGTCGCCACCAGCCTTCCGTCTCGGTCGACGACCTTGTACTGAGTGTGGTCGCTGACCCGGCCACCGGCCACGACGTATCGGGCGCCGATCTGCGTGACCCGCCCCTGGGGCTCGAACCCGAGGTCCGTACGCCAAGCCGGATGGTCGACGCCAGCTTCCACGGCGACCAGTTCCGAACCTTCCATGAAGCAGAGGAACGTGTCCAGGCAGACGGAGACCGGAACCGGCGACTGCGACGTCCACGTTCCTTTGTAGAGGTCTCGACTGCCCGTGGCGTTGATCCCGGTGATCTTAAGTGGCGTACCTGCTGGGCTCGTCACGTAGACCTCGCCATGTGAAGCCCCCGCAAGACGGCTGCCGATCCCCATGAGGCGCCTGCCCGCCTCGGACCGTCCCTCATCGGCGGATCCCCTGCTCGCGCTGAAGAGATCGACCTGCCCGGCCGCGTTCATCACCGCGATCCACGTGGCGTCCTCCGCGACGAGCGGGCCGAAGGCAGACGGTGCCGCCGCGAGGTCGCTGGGCAGGACGTCGTCGGCTCGGGCGGCGGTCGTCTGATACCGCCATCGGCGGCTGCCGGTCCGGACGTCGCGGCCGATCAGATCGGCACCCTCGATCGCGACGACGACATCGCCCGCGACGAACAAGATCGCCCCGGTATGCCACAACTCCGCACCCGATCCGGCGTCGACGAAAGTCGTCCGCACCGGCTGGGATATGCCCGACGTCATTATCAGTACGCCGGAGTGCCGTGCGATGGACAGCCCGCTCACCTCTCCCTGGGCGGCGATGGTCGTCGGCCCCCAGACGACCCGGCTCGTCCAGAGGTCGATGCGGGCCAGCACAAGCGAGTCCGGCGTACGCGTATGCCAGGCGACGTAGCCGCTGCCGAAGGCGGCCAGCGTCAACGCGTCCCCTTGCCGCCCGGGCGCTCCGAAGGTGAGAGCCGTGCCGGTCCGTTGCAGCGAGCTGAACCCCGACGGTGCCGCTGTAGGCATCGGCTGTGGACCGTCACCGGGTTGTGGCTGCGAACGCTGTCTCGACGTCAGCGTGACGCCGCCCAGGGTGGCGACGACGACCGCGAACACCGAGAACACGATGATCGCCGTCTGCCGACGGCGACGGCGATCGCCGCGGCGGCGCATCTCGGGAGCGTCGGCGATGGAGACAGAGTCGGCGGCGGCCCGCGCACGGGCGAAGAACTCGTCCAGGTCAGTAGACATCGATCTCCCCCTGTTCGGCGAGCCGGGCGGCGAGTGCGGCGCGGCCCCGGGACAGCCACGATTTGACGGTGTTGGGGTTGGCCTTCATCTCGGCGGCAACCTGGTCGACGGAGAGGTCGGACAGGTAGTGCAGCGCCATCGCCCGGCGCTGTTCCAGCGGTAGCCCGACGAGGAGCGACGCCACGAACATGCGATCGTCGCCTGGTGGTGGTGTCGCCTCGAGCACGGGTTGCGGCCGGGTACGCCGCAAGGAGATCCGCCGCCAGCGATCGGTGGCCAGCCGGGTGACGACCGTACGCAGCCAGGCCTCCGGGAGGTCGTAGGCGCGTACGCGTTTCCAGTGGTGCCACGCCCGGGCGTACGCCTCCTGCGCGAGATCCTGTGCCTCGGCGGGATCCGCCGTCAGCCCGTACGCGTACCGCACCAGACGCTGGGCGGTGCCGCGATAGAACTCGTCGAACTCCTCGCTGCCGTCCATGTCCCCCGTCTCTCAACGCGCCTGCGAACGGTCTCTCAGCCGTTGCGAACGTAAACACGGATGGCCTGCCGTCCCGGTTGCGGAGCATCCATGATCCTTTGAGCGCGCCGTACGCAAGCCACGCGCCGTACCCAGGCACGCGGTACGCACACCGGTACGGAGTCCGTCTCCCCCACGGATTTCCGTACGCACCCCGATGCCCCGAATCCGCGTACTCCCTAGGTTTCAGGCCAGTGTTCCCAGCCCTAGGAGAGTTTTGAGATGGCAAAGCGTTGGATGGCCGCGGCAGTGATCGCGGTGGCGCTCGCGGCGGGTGCGAGCGGCTGCGGCGACGACTCGACGACCACCGGCTCGGGGAGCGGCCCGGCGGCCTCCACGGGCAAGGACGCCAAGGCGGGCAAGGTCAAGGCCTGTGATCTGCTGACCCCGGCTGACGTGGCGGGTCTGCTCGGAGCGGATTCACCGAAGCCGTCGAAGCAGTCCGCCAAGGAGTGCGTGTACACCAATGGCACCAAGCTGGCGCAGATCGCCGTAGAGCCGGGCACCTTCGACGCCGCGGTCATGAAGACGGTGCTGGGCGATCGCGCGGTGAAGGTCGAAGGGCTGGGCGACGTCGCGTACACCTTCCAGAACCAGGCGATCGGCCAGACCCACGTCTGGGCGAAGGGCCAGTATCTGACGCTGTCGGTCTCGGCGACCACCGCCGACGACACGGTCGCCGCGTCGAAGCAGCTGGCCGAGAAGGCCGTCGGACGGCTCTGACCTCGCTCGCCGGAGGCGGCCATCCCGCCTCCGGCGACATTGCCAAGACGAGGCGAAACATCCATCGAAAACTATTTGACGCGGTTGATACGTTAATCCTCCGTGCTTCCGGCGGGTGGGGAAACCCACTCACCCGAAGGAAACACGCATGCGACGTACGCCCGCTCTGGCGTTCCTCCTCCTCACGATCTTCATCGACGCGCTCGGCCTCGGCATCGTCGTGCCCGTCGTGCCCGCCCTGCTCACGTCGGTCTCCGGTGGCACCGCTCCGGCGGCGTACTGGTCGGGGCTGATCAACACCGGGTATCCGGTTCTCCAGTTCCTGTTCGTGCCGTTGCTCGGTCGCCTGTCCGACCGCTGGGGCCGGCGGCCGATCCTCATCGGCTCGCTGACTCTGCTGGGCGTCGATTATCTGGCGCACGCCCTGGCCTCCGCACCGTGGCTGTTCGCACTCGCTCACGCCCTGGCCGGAGCCTTCGCCGGAACCTGGACCGTCGTCAACGCGTACGTCGCCGACGTGATCCCCTCCGAGGATCGACTCCGCGCGTTCGGCCTGATCGGAGCCGCGTTCTCGCTCGGTTTCGTCGCCGGACCCGCCGTCGGCGGCCTGCTCGGTGATCTTGATCTGCGGCTGCCGTTCCTGGCCGCCGCTGCGCTGGCGTTCGCCAACGCCGGGTACGGCCTGCTCATCCTGCCCGAGTCGCGGCGCGGCGACGGCACGACCAGCCTAAACTGGTCGGTGGCGAACCCGTTCAGCTCCATCCTGATGGTGGTACGCCGTCCCACCCTCCGCCGCGTCACGCTGGCGCGGTTCCTCGGCGACCTGGCCCGCATGACGAATCAAGTCATCTGGGTCTTCGTCATGATCGCCCGGTTCGCCTGGCCGACCAGCCGAGTGGGCCTGCTGATGGCCGCCTCCGCGATCGTGGGCACCGCGGCTTCGGCCTGGCTGTCCGGCCCACTCGTACGCCGCCTCGGGCACCGCGGCGCAGCCGTCCTCACCTCCCTCGCGTCAGCGCTCAGCTTCGTGGGGTTCGCCGTCGCGCCAGCCGATCTCCTTTGGCTGGCGATCGCCGCCGGATGCGTCGGCAGCATCGCCGGCACCGCCCTGCAAGCCTGGGTCACCGACCTCGTCGGCCCGGACGAACAAGGCACGGTCCAAGGAGCGCTCGCCAGCCTCGGGTCGTTGGCCGAGATGTGCGTACCCATCGTCGCTAGCGCACTGTTCGCGTGGTCGCTGACGGTCGGCGCGCCCGGCCTGATCCTCGTCGTGGCAGCCGGCTGCGTCCTTGTCGCGACCGTCGTGATCCACCACGCTCCTAGCTCGTGATGATCGACATCCCGATCCGTGTCAATTCGGGGCCCGGTTTCGACACGGATCGGGATGTGGATCACCCGCCGCGACCGTGCCACGACCGTGGCGCGACAGGCGCAAGACGGCTCGGTGACAGGACGGCGGCGCATCGTGGTCACACCACAACGAGCCAGGAGGCAATCGTCATGCCGACGTTCCAGACCCCGACGCCGATCACCGCCACCGTTGACATCGTCCTCGGCGACATTCGCTTCGTCGCCGGTGACCGGTCCGACACCGTGGTCGAGGTTCATCCGATAGATCCCACCCGGCGGCTCGACATCGAGGCGGCCGAGGCGGTGGTCATCGCGTACGCCGATGGCAGGCTGCATGTCCGGCAGCCCAGGCTGCGTACGGTGTTCCCCAGGCGCTATGGATCGGTGCGCGTGCTGGTCCATCTGCCGACCGGATCGGACGTACGCGGTGACACCGCCGAAGGCGAGTACCTCGTCCAGGGTGTGGTCGGTTCGTGCCGGCTCACCACCGCCATCGGAGACATCCGGGTGGACCGGGCTGACGACGTGCGCCTGACGACGACCAGCGGCAAGGTGCACCTCGACCATGTGACCGGACGAGCCGACGTGTACGCCAACGGCGACGTACGCATACGTCGCTTGGACGGTGACCTCATCGTCCACCCGGCCCGGCAGCTCACGGCGTGACGGTACGCTCGGCCAGCTCCTGCCAGTCCCGGGCCTGACCGTCCCGGAGCGCCTCGGCGAATGCCGACTCGTCGAGGCGGCCGCTCGCCGCTTCCATGATCCGGTCGGCGTCTGTCTGCGTACGATCAGGCATTCCACGAAGGACTTCCGCGGCCGCGACCAGACGCACGGCCTGCGCGTCGTCGCCTTCGCGCAGGGCGAGATCGGCGATCCCGACCAGCACCTGCGCGGTCATGGGCCGATAGCCGAGCTGGACCGCGGCGTGGAGCGCCTCCGCCCGGTACGCCCGCGCCTCCGCCAGGCTCCCGGCGAGGTAACCGCGCAGGTCTTGGGCGAGCAGGAAGAGGCCGCTGCTGTCGTCCCCGGGGCGGGCCTGAAGCGTCGCGAGGTGCGCACGAGCCTGTTCCGGCTCGCCGCGCAACCGGGCCAGCTGGGCCTTAGTCAGGGTGACCTCCGCGAGCGTGTCCGGCCAGGTGATGCCGTCGGCGGCGCGCTCGGCCTGGGCCAGCGCGGCGGCACTGGCCGGCTCGTCGCCGAGCAGCCGATACAGCTGCGCCTGCCGGGCTCGGATGCTCACGACCTCTTCGTTCGCGCCCACCTCCTGCAGCACGCCGACCGATTCGTCGTAGTACGCGCACGCGGCGGCGAACTCGCCACGCAGCGCGAGCCGATCGGCGAGGAAGGTCAGGGCCGCCGAGATGCCCCAGCGGTCGCCGAGCGTACGGAACTCAGCGAGCGCGATCTCGATGTCGCCGTCCACTTGCGACTCATCCTGACCGAGGGCCAGCCGCAGCCGGTTACGGGTCAGCCGGGCCTGGGCGCGTACCCACGGATCGGCGTCGGCGACCACCGAGTCGAACGCGGGCAGGAAGTCGGTCGGCTCGCGCAGCATCCGTTCGAGCGGCCGGGCGAACCCGAGCAGCGGATGCTGATAGCCGCTGCGCTCGGCCGCCTCGTACGCCTGCACGATCCAGTCCTGAGCCTGATATTGGTCACCACCTGCGCCGGAGCTCACGAACAGCGTCACCAGCGTGCACGCCAATGCGCGTACCTCATCGGAGACCTCGCCGGGCAACGACGCCGCCGCGACACACAGCTCCGTCCCCTCGGCTCGGTGTCCACTGAGGAACCAGTACCAACCCGCCGCCCCGGCCAGCCGCATCGCCTCCTCGGCCCAGCCCTCGGCGATCGCGAGGCGCAGGGCCGCGCTGATGTTGTCGTGCTCGGCCTCCAGGACCGCGAGCCACTCCAGCTGCTCGCCCCGGCGCAGGTGCGGGTCCGCGGTCTCGGCCAGCTCGATAATGAACATGAGGTACGCACGACGGGCGGATTCCACCTCACCCGCCTCGGCGAGGCGCTGGGCGGCGTACTCCCGGATGGTGTTGAGCATGCGATAGCGCGGCGCGCCTTCGCCGTACGAGTACAGCAGGGACTTCTCCGTCAGCGCGGTCAGCAGGTCGAACGCGTCGGAGGCATTGCCGCAGACGTGTTCGGCCGCTTCCAGACTCACTCCGCCGGAGAACACCGACAGCCTGCGCAGCAGGTCCCGTTCGGCCTCGCTCAGCAGATCCCAGCTCCAGTCCACCACCGCGCGCAGTGTGCGGTGCCGGGCCAGCGCCGTCCGGCTGCCCCCTGTGAGCAGGTGAAAACGGTCGTCGAGCCGATCGGCCAGCTGCTCGACCGACATGGTACGCAGCCGAGCCGCCGCCAGCTCGATGGCCAACGGCATACCGTCCAGCGCCCGGCATATGCGGGCCATCGTCGCCAGCGTCTGTTCGTCCGAACCGACGTCACGGCGTACCGCATCGGCTCGGTCGCGCAGAAGGCGTACCGCCGCCGAATCGCCGATCTGCGCGGAGCTTGCGCCCGGCGCGGGCAGCGCGAGCGGCTCGACCTGCCGCAGGGCCTCGCCGGTGATGCCCAGGGGCTCCCGGCTTGTGGCCACGATCCGCAGTCGGCGGCACTCGCCGAGGAGCCGGTCGGCGAACTCGGAGACGGCCTCGATCATGTGCTCGCAGTTGTCGAGGACCAGCAGCATCACGCGGTCACGCACCGCGGCGACCAGCCGATCCACGGCGTCGCCGCCGGAGGCCGCGGCGGGCGACTGATCGCGCAGCCCGATCGCCGTGAGCACCGCCTGCGCGAGTTCGGCGCCCGCCTGAAGCGAGGCGAGTTCGACGAGCCAAGCGCCATCGGGCAGATCGCCGAGCATCCGCCGCGCGACCTCGGTGGCCAGCCGCGTCTTGCCGGAACCGCCGGCACCCGTCACGGTGACCAGCCGATGCCGGGCCGCAAGCTCGGCGACCGCCGCGACGTCGTCGTCCTTGCCGACGAACGAGGTCAGCTCGGCGCGCAGATTCGTGCGGCGGTTCTCCGCCCGGCCTCCGATCTCGCCGCGCAACACCGCGGTGTTCAGGGCGGACAAGTCGGCCGAGGGATCGACGCCGAGCTCCTCCCCCAGCCGCTCGGACAACTGCTGGTAAACCGTCAACGCCTCGGCGCCCCGGCCCGCCTCGGCCAGCGCTCGCATCAACGCCGCGACGAAGCCCTCCCGCAGCGGATACGTCGCCACCAGCTCGGTCAGTTCCGAGACGAGATGAGCGCCCCGGCCGAGCCGGATCTCGGCGTCGACGCGGTCACCGAGGACAGCCAGATGGCGTTCGCTCAACCCGGAGACGGTGTTGTCGAAAGCCTTGCTGCCGAGCAACGCGATGCCTTCCATCGCGGTCCCGCGCCACAGATCCAACGCCGAACGGAGCAGGTCTACGCGTACGGGGTCGTCGGCGGTGCGGGCCTCGTTGACGAGCCGCTCGAACCGGCTGACATCCACCGCTTCCGCCTCGGCGACCAGCCGGTATCCCCCGGACTTCGCCTCGATCGAGCCCTCCGGCAGCACCCGGCGCAGCCGGGAGACGAGCACCTGCAAGGCGTTCGCGGCGTCGGCCGGCGACTCCTCGCCCCAGATCCAGTCGACCAGCCGAGCCCGGGTGACGACGCGCCCCGGTTCGAGAGCGAGCGCCGCCAGCAGCGCACGCAGCCGCGCGCCCGGCACTTCCACCGGTACGCCGTCGCCGGTTCGCACCTCGAACGGCCCAAGCAACCCAATCCGCACCTGGTTGATCCTTCCGCATGGACGGCCGACCATCTTCGCCGCCTATCGGTATGCCTGCTCCTCGGTGATCAGACTTCGGCGGTCGCCGAGGTCGCCGAGTAGACGTGCGGGGCGAGAACGGCGCACTCGCGCAGATTGCGATAGCGGCCGTCGAAGTCCAAGCCGTATCCGACGATCATGCCCTCGGGGACGTCGAAGCCCACATACTGCACTGCCTCCTGATTGCGCGGCGCTTTCGGCTTACGGAACAGCGTGCAGAACGCGAGGCTCGCCGCACCCCGCGAACGCAGATTCGAGGTGACCCACGAAGCGGTGAGCCCGGTGTCCATCACGCCATCCACGATCAGTACGTGCCGCCCGGTGATGTCGACGTCGATGTCCTTCAGGAGGCGTACCGATCCTGAGGAGTGCACGCCCGAACCGTAGGACCGGACCGCCATCCACGCGATCTCGACGTGCCGGTCGAACGCCCGGGCCAGGTCGACGGTGACCATCGCGGCGCCGCCCAGCACCCCGATCACCACCAGGTCCCGTCCGGTGAAATCCCGTTCGATCTCCTCTGCCATTTCGCGTACGCGAGTGAGGATCTGCTCCTCGCTGAACAGGATCTCCGCAAGATCGGACGCAACGTGGTGGTGGTTCATCAGTCAACCTCGCCAGGTCGGGGTGCCACGGGCTGCTACAGCGTCTCAGAGATCCACTGCGCCCGCACCAGCAGGGCAGCGCGCCCGCCCGCTCCTTTCCTCGCCCCGCCGGCCGCCGCGCGAGTGCTCACGGCAGGCTCCCACGGCATGATCGTCGGAAGCCGACAATCATGGGCGTTTTTGTGCGATGAATGTCGGAAGCCGACGATCATGGGCGCGCTGCCGCGAGGCGAGGCAGCCCCAGCCCTTGATCATGTGCCCATGGTCAGCGTTGAGACGCCTTTTTCGTAGATCAAGTGCCGGTGGTCAGCGGAAAACGGGCTCTCAACGCTGATGACGGGTACTGGATCTACGAATCGGGCCACAGATCGCAGGTCCAGGGCACTTGATCACGGCAGCCTTGATCTAGGAGTTTCTACGGCGACGCACCGCTTGTCGCCACCGGCCCGGGCACGTAACGCGCTGAGTTCCCACCTTCGACGCCGAGCGCGGTGCGCGCCAGAGACCGGCCGACGGGCGACGAGGTGGCCGGACTGCGTTCACTGTGACGTTGTGCAGGTATCGGGGCGCGGGAAACCTGCGTAACGTCACACCGAGCCCCGGGCCCGCCGAGCGAAGCGGCCCCGTCGAGCGAAGCGCCCGCGTCCAACTAAGCCGCCGCGTCCAGCGAAGCGCCCGGGTAGGGCGAGGCCCACTCGGCGCGGTCGACGGCGTCAAGCCGAGCCAGTTGCGAGGCGCTCAACTCCAGCGAGACACCGTCGAACGCGCTGTCGAGCTGGTAAAGCTTGCTCCCACCGAGCATCGGCGTGAGCCCGCGTCCGAGCAGCCAGGCGAGCACCACCTGACCACGCGCCGCGCCCACCTCCCCCGCAACCTCGTCCAACACACGTAGCCGAAGACTGTTGCCGGGATGGTCGTACACCGAAGGGATTTCCTTCTCCGGGTTGTCGTACGCCCCGGACAACAACGGCGTGTAAGCCCACACGTCCATCCCATGCGAGGCGGCATAGTCGGCCTGCTCATCGCTGAGTACGCCGAAGCGGTGCGAGACGCCGGGCGGCAAAGTGCCCGGCCGCGGCCGCAGGTAGGTGGCGTTGAGCTGCAGCGCGTCGAACGGCTTCGCCCCGATCGTGCGGGCGTACGCCCGGCCGCGTTCGACCAGCCACGCCGGGTGGTTGGAGACGCCGAACCGGTCGGCGGGCAGCTCGGCCAGCGCACCGACGGTGTCCTCAATGGACACGGAGCGGTCTTCCTGATGCAGCCAAAGGAGGTCGACGCGGTCGATCCCGAGCCGGTCCAGCGAACCCGCGAACGCCGTCTTCACCGCTGCGGGTGACAGTCCTTGGCGGCCTTCGGGCCAGGAACCGGGGGAAAGAGGTTCCGCGCCGAGCTTCGTCGCGATGCGCACCCGATCGCGTACGCCGGGCCGAGCAGCCAGCCATCGTCCCAGTACGCGTTCGCTGTCGCCGCCGTGGCCGGACTCGCTGGCCCAGAACGCGTAGCAGTCGGCCGTGTCGATCCACACGCCACCGCGCTCGACGAACCGGTCGAGCAGCGCGAACGAGGTCTGCTCGTCGACGGTGGTACCGAACATCATCGCCCCGAGCACCAAGTGCCTTGCGTGAGTCATGCGAACGACCTTCGCACCTAGAGCCCGCTCTAGGTCAAGCCGAAGGCGGGACGAAACAATCGGGGGTTGACGCCCACCGGGGGGTCATTCCTATAGTACTAGGCATCTAGTGAAACGAGGCGTCACGATGATGGAGTTCCACCTTGACGGTCGTTCCGGCGTAGCGCCCTATCTGCAGTTGATCCAGCAGGTGCGGCAGGCGTTGCGGCTCGGCCTCCTGGTGGAGGGCGATCGGCTGCCGACGGTCAAGGAGGTGGTCGCCAAGGTGGCGATCAACCCGAACACGGTCTTCAAGGCGTACCGCGAACTCGAGTACCAAGGGCTCGTGGCGGCCCGGCCGGGCGTGGGCACGTTCGTCGTACGCACCCTGGCCGACGAGTCGCTGGCCGCGCACGAGTCGCTGCGCAAGGAGTTGCGGGCCTGGCTGGAGAAGGCGCGCGCGGCCGGGCTGGACGACGAGAGCATCGAGGCGATCATCGCGACCACTGTCCGCACCCCCACGGAGGAGTCCCCATGACCGAACCCGCGCTCAAGGCAGTGGGTCTGACCAAGCGATATGGGCGGCATCTGGCCCTGTCCGACTGCACTCTCGACATCCCGGCCGGGCGGGTCGTCGGGCTCGTCGGCCCGAACGGCGCCGGCAAGACCACGCTGCTCCAGCTGGCGGCGGGCATGCTGCTCCCCACGGCGGGCTCCATCGAGGTCCTCGGCGGAAAGCCGGCGACTGGTTCAGAGCAACTGGCCAAAGTCGGTTTCGTCGCGCAGGACACGCCGACCTACGCGAACCTCTCCGTCGCCGAGCACCTGAGGTTCGGCGCGTCCACGAATCCGCGGTGGGACCAGGCGACCGCACAGGAGCGCGTCGCCCAGATCGGCCTGAACCCCCAGCAGAAAGCCGGCAAGCTGTCGGGTGGTCAGCGGGCTCAGCTGGCCCTCACGCTCGCCATCGCGAAGCAGCCGGAGCTGCTGATCCTCGACGAACCGGTGGCCAGTCTCGATCCGATGGCCCGCCGCGAGTTCCTCAAAGGACTGATGAGCTTCACCGCCGAGCACAAGGCGAGCGTCATCATGTCCTCACATCTGGTGTCCGATCTGGAGCGTGTCTGCGACTACCTGATCGTGCTGGTCGCCTCGCAGATCCGGGTCGCCGGCGACGTGGATGACCTGCTCGCGGGCCACTTCCGGCTCGTCGGGCTGCGTACCGACCTCGCCGACCTGCCGCCCGGCGTACAGGTCATCGAGGAAAGTCACGTCGAACGACAGTCCACCCTCATCGTCCGCGCCGACGTCCCGCTCGACGGGCCGTTCGCCGTCGAGCAGCTCAGCCTGGAAGACCTGGTCCTCGCCTATATGGCCCAGGCCACGTCCCGCGTCGCCGAGGAGGCCGTCCGATGATCTGGTTCACCTGGCGGCAGACCCGCACCCAAACCATGATCACCGCGGTGGCCCTGGCCGCGCTCGGCGTCCTGCTGCTGGCCACCATAAGCACGATCACCAGCCTGTACGCCCCGGTGGCGGTCTGCAAAAGTGACTGTGAAGGCGCGATCTCCACCTTCCTGGTCCAGTTCGAAGCCAGCACGGCGTTCCCCGCGTACTTGGCCGCAGTCGGCGCGATGTATCTGCTGCCCCTGTTGCTCGGCATCTTCGGCGGCGCGCCGATGATCGCCCGGGAACTCGAGAGCGGTACCCACCGTCTGGTGTGGAATCAGTCGGTGACCCGCACCCGTTGGCTCGCGATGAAGCTCGCGGCGGGCGCGGCGCTGTCGGTCGGCTCGACGGGCTTGCTCAGCTGGGCGGTCACGATGTGGTCCCAGCGCATCGACTCGGCGTCGCAGGACCGGATGATTCCGCTGCTCTTCGGATCGCGCGGCGTCGTCCCCGTCGCGTACGCGTTGTTCGCCTTCGTGCTCGGCGTGACCGCCGGCATGCTCCTGCGGAAAGTGGTGCCTGCGATCGCGGTGACCCTCGCGGTCTACATAGGCGCAGTGGTGGCCATGCCACTGTGGATTCGGGCGCACCTGATCTCGCCGGTTCACGAGACGATCGCCTTGAACGCCGACAAGATCCAGGGCCTGTCGCTCAGCCCCGACACCGGCCAGATGACGGTCACCGCGGCCGAGACCGAGAACGCCTGGACAGTCGCGAACAAGACGATCCTGAGCGACGGCAGCACCTTCACCGGTCCGGCCGACCTGTCGGTGTGCGGTCCCGAGGCCCCGCTCTCCAAGTGCCAGGCCTGGCTGGGCTCGCTCAATCTGCGGCAGGATCTGCTATATCACCCCACCAGTCACTTCTGGCCGTTGCAGTGGGCCGAGGCCGGCGTCTTCATCGGGCTGTCGGTTCTGCTGGGCGCGTTCTGCTTCTGGTGGGTTCGCCGCCGCATCGTCTAAATAGGACTGTCCCAGCAGGATGATTCACTCGCCGAGGTTCGCCCGGACCTCGGCGAGTCGCCCGTTCAGGAACTCCCGCTCGACCTCGTTGTCGGTCAGCGCCAGCGCCTCGGCGTACGCCGAAAGCGCCTCCGGCCAGCGCTCAAGGCGGCGGAGGAAGTCGCCCCGGGCGGCGCTGAGGTAGCCGTAGGTGGCCAGCGCCGGTTCGGCGAGCAGCGGGTCGAGCGCAGCGAGACCGGCCGCGGCCCCGTCGCGCATCCCGACGGCGACCGCCCGATTCAACTCCACGACCGGGGATGGCCACAGTCTCCGCAGCACGTCGTAAAGTCCGACGATCTCGGTCCAGTCCGTCGCCGCCCAGGTGGGCGCTTCAGCGTGCACGGCCGCGATCGCCGCTTCGACGGCGTACCGGGTCGGCCGACGGCGCAACGACGTGGCCAGCAGCTCGGTCGCCTCGGCGATCTTCGGCCGATCCCAGCGGGTGCGATCCTGATCGGGCAGGGCCACGAATCGGCCGTCGGCGTCGAACCGAGTGTCCCGGCGGGCGTCGATGAGCAGCATCAACGCCAGCAACCCGGCCACCTCGTCGCGGCCGGGCAGCAGCTGCCCGACGAGCCGGGTCAGCCCGATCGCGCTGTCCACCAGATCCTGCCGGACGAGCTGTGCCCCGATCGGCGTCGTATGCCCGGTGGTGAACAGCAGATGCAGCACTTCGAGCACCGCACCGACCCGGGCCGGCAGCTCCCCCACCCCCGGTACGCGA
The DNA here is from genome assembly GCF_013362815.1 of Hamadaea sp. GTDB lineage: Bacteria > Actinomycetota > Actinomycetes > Mycobacteriales > Micromonosporaceae > Hamadaea. Next base: position 61,372 of record NZ_JABFVK010000020.1, read on the forward strand.
TACGGAATTCGCGCGGTCGCGATCTTCTTCTTCGCCCGGGAGACGCGGGTCGCCATCGTCTGCTCCGAGACGAGGAACGCGCGCGCGACCTCGGCCGTCGACAGCCCGCACAGCAGCCGCAACGTGAGCGCCACCTGGGCGTCCTTGGCCAACGCCGGGTGGCAGCAGGTGAAGATCAGCCGCAGCCGGTCGTCGTCGATGGCGTACCGGTCGGGCAGCTCCTCCGGGCCGGGCACGCTCTCGGGCACCACCAACGACGGGAGGACGCGCCGCAGCGTCGACTCACGGCGAAGCAGGTCGACGGCCCGATTTCGGGCGACCGTCGTCAGCCAGGCGCCCGGCCGGGCCGGAATCCCGTCCGCCTGCCACGACTGGAGCGCCTTGGCGAACGCGTCCTGCGTGCACTCCTCGGCCAGGTCCAGGTCACGGGTGACCCGCACCGTAGCGGCGAGCACGGCGGCCCACTCGCTACGGTGCGCCTCGGCCAGCGCCTCGGCCACGGCCGCACCGACCTGGGTGGTCACGTGCCGCTCAGACGATCGGGCGGATCTCGACGCCGCTGTGCCCGGCGGAGACCTCGGGCAGCAGCCGAGCCAGGTCGATCGCCTCGTCCAGGTCGGCCGCCTCGATCAGGTAGTACCCGCCCAGGACCTCCTTGGTCTCCAGGAACGGACCGTCGGTCGGCGTCACCGTGCCGCTGTCGTCCGTCCGCAACGTGGTCGCCGTCTTCGAGTCGGCCAGCTGCTTGCCGCCGAGCGAACGCGCACCGGCGGCGGCTTGGAACTCGCGGTGCCTGGCATGGTGGGCGGTCGTCTCGTCCGGGGTCATCCCCGCCCACTTCTGCTCGTCGCCGTAGATGAGCAGCAGATAGTTCGCCATGGTCTGATCCTGTCGTGTCCGGCCCCCGGCGGGGGCCTCTCATCAAGACGACGAACGACCGCCGCCCGATTTACCGCTGCGGCCAGTATTTCTCGCCGAGCCGGCCCCATATCGACACCTGTTGACGCAGCTGACCGTACGCCGATATATTCGCCGAAACTTTCCGGAAGCATGCCGGAAGTCTTGGGTCAACTTTTCGGAAAATCCGCATCGGCGTCGCCCTGGTCGAGGGCGGCGAAGTCGAAGGATGAGGTCGAAAGCATGAGAATGCGCAACCTGCTGCTCGCGGGGGCCGCCGTGATGGTCACCGTGCTGACCGCCGGGACCGCGACGGCGTCCGGCAGCGAACTGGACCGCACCAGGCCGGCGGCCGACTCGCTGCGGGCCCTCGCCGCCGGGATCAACCTGCGGATCGGCACCGCGGTGACGCCGTTCGAACTCGACGACCCGGCGTACGCGCAGATCACCGGCGACCAGTTCGACTCCGTGACGCCGGGCAACGAGATGAAGTGGGAGACGGTCGAGCGCACGCGGGGGATCTACGACTGGTCGGCCGCCGACCGCCTCGTCGCCTTCGCCCGTGAGCACAAGCAGCTCGTCCGAGGCCACACCCTCGTCTGGCACAACCAGCTGCCCGGCTGGCTGACCAGCGGAGTCGCCGACGGGAGCATCGACGCCGCGGCGCTGCGCGACCTGCTGCACAAGCACGTCGTCGACGAGGTGGCCCACTTCCGCGGCCAGATCTGGCAGTGGGACGTGGCCAACGAGTTCTTCGCCAACTCCTGGGACGCGAACCCGCTGCCCAGCGGCATCAACGGCGACAACTTCTGGGTGAAGAACCTCGGCGAGGGCATCCTGGCCGACGTGTTCCGCTGGGCGCACGAGGCCGACCCGAAGGCGCTGCTGGTCTACAACGACTACAACATCGGCGGCGAGGACGGCACCAACGCCAAGGCCGACGCCGTCTACAACTGGGCGAAGAGCCAGCTCGCGCAGGGTGTGCCGATCGACGTCATCGGCAACCAGGGCCACCTCGACACGCAGTACGGCTTCTCCGGCGAGCGCCTGACCGCCGACCTCGCCCGGTACGCCTCCCTCGGCGTCAAGGTAGCGATCACCGAGGCCGACGTGCGTACCTTCGTCAACAACGCCACCGAGCAGGTGCCGACGTCCAACCTGGCGCTGTTCGCCCAGCCCTACGAGTACGTCCAGATGCTCCGCTCCTGCCTCGAGGTCAAGGCGTGCATCTCGTTCACCGTGTGGGGCTTCGGCGACGCCAACTCCTGGGTGCCCGGCTGGTTCACCGGCGAGGGCTACGCCTGCATCTACGACGTGAACCTGAACCCGAAGCAGGCCTTCACCGACCTACAGCACGAACTGCTCCTCGCGAGCAAGGGCGCGCCCCGGCGACCTGGGCGGTGATACCCGCGGTGCCCGGCGGACTTGCCGGGGAGCCTCTTGGGCGAGCCGCCAGGAGTGCAGTCAGCCGGGCCGGTCGGCCGGGCACCGCTGGACCAGCACTAGGGTGTGGGCGTGACACGCTGGCTGGTGGTCGTCTCCGGGCTGCTGTGGTTCTCCTTCGAGGTCCGGCAGAGTTTCCGGCATCGCGGTGACGCCACCGCCCACGACCGGGGCAGCCGCGTACTCGTCCAGGCAGCCGCGGTGGCGGGCGCGTTCTGCGCCGTCTTCGTGACTCGGCGTACGCCGGGCGCCGTGCTCGCGACGGTCAGCCCGGTGGTGGCCTGGCTCGGCCTGGTCGTGTTCTGGTGCGGAGCCGCGCTGCGGCTGTGGTGCTTCCGCACGCTCGGCCGCTATTTCACCTTCACGGTGCTGACGACCGACACCCAACCGGTGATCGAATCCGGCCCTTATCGGCTGCTCCGGCACCCGAGTTACACGGCCACTCTGCTCGTCCTGCTCGGCCTGGGCACGTTCTTCGCCAACGGCTGGGGCCTGCTGGCGCTGACCGCGATCACGTGGTGCGGGCTGGCGTACCGGATCCACGTCGAGGAACGGGCGCTGGCGAGCGCGATGGGCGATCGCTATCGCGCCTTCGCGGCGGCCCGGAAGCGGATCATCCCGTTCATCTGGTGAGTGCGTCAGTTCTTGCTGATCCGCAGGGCGAGCGCCGGGCACATCGCGACCGCCTTACGCGCGCCCGGACGCAGCCACGGCGGCACCGCGGTGTCGGGGAACGCCGGGAAACCGTTGGCGTCCAAGCGAATCAGCTCGGGCACGACGTGTGCGCACAAGCCGTGGCCGTCGCAGCGGGTCCAGTCGACCATCAACCGGCCGCCGGTCGCGTCGTCGCCGGGGATCGGCAGCACACCCTTGACCGGCTTGCCGCAGCCGTCGCCGTCGATGTGCGCGGCGAGATCCTCGGTGAAGGTCTCCAACGCCGACACCGCGAATCTCGACGTCCCGTCCGGATGACTGCACGCGCCGCGGCCCCGAACTGCTCCAGCCGCGAGGCGTACGGTATCGCGGGCCGACGCTCCCCCGCCGACGGTCAGCGAACTCAGCGCCCGGGCGACGTCGGGCAGGCCCATCCGGCACGGTCCACATTGTCCGGCCGACTCGCCGGCCAGGTATTGCGTGACGCGCGCGGCCTCGCCGAGCGGACAGGTGTCCCCGCTCAGCGGAAGGATGATGCCCGCCCCGAGCACGCCACCCACGGCGGCCAGGCCTTCGCGCGAGATCAGCGCCGACCGCGCGGCCCGCTCGGTGATCCATTTTCCGTGGAACCCCCCGACGAGTACGCCGGGACCGGGGCGGACGCCGCACAGATCCAGCACCTCCGCGAGCGGAGTCCCCAGCGGCACCTCGACGACGTGCGGAGTGGCGACCGCGCCGCCGACGGTGAGCAGGACGGTTCCGGGTTCGGCCGGCGTGCCGAGCCGGCTGTAGCCGTCGGGTCCCAAGCGCGCTGCGATCGCCAGCTGCGCATAGGTCTCGGCGTTCGACAGCAGGGTCGGCAGCCCGCGTACGCCGGAGTCGCTGGCCCGCGTCTTGCGGCCGGGCGGAATCGGCACTTCGCCGTTGATCCCGCGAACCAGCGCGCCGCCTTCGCCGGAGATGAACCGGTGCGGGACGGTCACGACGCTGGTCGCGGTCGGCATACTGCGTTCGGCGAGCGCACTCATCACCGAGCGGCTGCTGGTCCCGTCGTCGGCGACGCCGATCACGATCTCCGTCGCGCGCAGGGCGTACGCGGCCAGGGCGGCGCCGTCGAGGAACAGATGCGGCGCCCGGCTGAGCAGCATCTTGTCCTTCCAACTGGCCGGTTCACCCTCGGTCGCGTTGACCACCACCACCGTGCCCGCCCCGGTACGCCGAGCGGACGCGACCACGGCTCGCAGCTTGCGCGCGAACGGGAACGCCGCTCCGCCCCGACCTCGCAGCTCGATCAGTTCGGCGAGCTCGGCCAGGCTGTCCAGGTGCAGCGGCTGCAGGCTCCCGTGCACCTCGTTGTGCGTACGCAAATCAAGGCGATGGAGCCGGTCGAGCCCGGCGGTGAGCCGCCGAGGGCCGATGACCGCGACCTCGGGCAGGGTTCTCACCGCAGGTCCTCGCCGCGCAGCACGGCCCAGTACTCGTCGTCCGAGACGGCCTCGAAGGTCTTGCGCCGCCGCTGTGGGACGAGGGGTGGAGCGGTCGGCGCGACCGTCCGGGGACTGGCCGGCCGACGCACTGTCGTGAGTGGAGTGGTAGGCGGAACCCGCGGCGGGGCCTCGGCCGGGATGCGTGGCAGTGAGCCGGTGGTCTGGGCCTTGGGCGTCGTCCGAAGTCGGCGGCCCCACCTGACGCTGAGCCGGACCAGCAGCCCGGCCCCGACGAGCAGGACGCAGACCACGTAGCTGACGGTGACCCAGGTGGCGGCGGCCCGGCCGGAGGTGAGCCCGTGCACGATCGCCATCGGCCAGGCCGCGTACGCACCACTGTGGACGGCCCGCCACACCCACGGATGCGCGAAGTCGGCGAACCGCCCCCGGATGACACCGGTCCACGCGGCGATCGACAGCCCGTAGGCGGACAACGTGCCGAGCCCGATCACAGCGGTGTGCCGGGAAGCCAGGAACGGCACCACGACGTCGAGTACGCCCACGTGCGATTCCATGACCTTGACGACGACATGGCAGCCGAGGAAGACGACGGCCGCCGCCGCGGTCGACCGGTGCGCCGCCTGCAGCAGGACGCGGTGGCGGATCAGCAGCACGAGCCGATCGGTCGCGGCCAGCCCGGCCATCACCGTCACCGACAGCGCGACCAGGCAGAACACCCCGGCGTAGAAGTCGAGGAAGTGGTGGCACATGCCCAGCACGTGCTCGCCCGGCGGAGTGAACGCGGCGGCGAGCACGAGGACGACGGCAGCCGCCAAGGCGCGCCGGCCCGACGGCCGGGCGGTCCGGCCTCGAAGTGCGTTCGCCATTGCACCAGTCCCGTGGTGTGTGACGTGCGATCTGCGATGCCTCGGTCAAATGTCTGCGCGGATCCGTCGTACGGGCCGCGACTGTCTCCAACGGACTATCCGGATAGGTCGTCCGGATGACTTTCTATCCCCGTTGAGAGGAGAACTCAAGAGCGCCCGCGTCGTCGATCCGCTACGCAGCGTCGGGACTCGGATCGACGGGCGGGCGCATCCCATTACGCGGTACGGCGGAGGAACGCCTTCACCCGCTCGAACGCGTCGGCGGCCGCCTCTTCGTGTCCCGCTTCACCGAAGTGATCCTTCTCGAAGAATCCGTGCGGCTGACCGGGATAGACGACGATCTCGTAGTCCTTTCCAGCGTCTTCGAGCGCCTTTTCGAAGGCGGCTGCGACGGTCGGTGGCACCGGCTTGTCGTCACCGCCGAACAGGCCCAGCACCGGGACGCGTACGCCGGAAACGAAGTCGTCGGGCAGCGCCGGGTCCTGCCCCATCTCGCCGTGGTAGGGGCAGAACGCGATCGCTCCGGCCAGCCCGAAGTCCTCGGTCGCGGCGACGAGCGCGGTCGCTCCGCCGAGGCAGAAGCCGAGCGCGTACGCCGGACCGTCGCCGCCCAGGTAGTCGAGGGCAGCCCGGGCGTCGGCGAGCACATTGGCCCGCTGCATGACCTCCACGTGCGGGTCGTTGTCGAAGTCGTCGGAACGTGGCCCGGTTCCGGCCGTACGCCCGAAGTAGTCGACGGCGATGACGGCCGCCCCGGTCTCGGTGAACCGGCGGGCCAGGTCGGCGACGGCCGGGCGCAACCCGCCGACGTCGGGAAGCAGGACTATCCGGGCGCCGCTCGGGTTGGCCGGACGCGCCGCGTACGCCCCGAAAGTGCTGCCGTCCGCGCTGGTCAGGACGATCTCGTCGAGCGGGGGGACGGTGGGAGTCTCTTCATAACACACCGGCTATGTCTAGCGCGGCGTACGCAATCGACCAAGTGGATATCCGGGCGGGTCCCGACCACTCGTGCGCTGCGTCACATACGGAACTTTCCGCGTACCAGTCGCCTCTGGAGCGGTGACATCCGAGAACCGTGACCGGAAGGATCGCCGTGACCGAGACGAAGCCGATCGACAGGACGCGCTGGACCAGGCGGATCGCCGCCTGCGTGCTGGGCGCGGACGCCGTGTTCCATGTGTACTGGCTGACCGGGGCGACCTGGCCGGCCGCCGACGAGCGGGCGTTGTCGCTCGCGGTGCTGGGGTTCGTGGTGCCGTTCAGCGCGCGGACGCTGATCCCGCTCGCCCTCGCGCTGTCCGTGTCGGCCGTGGCGCTCTGGCGCGGCACCGGGCGCGTGGCCCGGCTGATCGCCCTCGCGGTCGCGCTGGGCACCGGCGTGCAGGTACCGCTCCGGCTCGCCTGGGCGCTGGGTCTCGGCCGCCCCGACGCAGGCCCGGTCTTCGCCTGGCTCAACGTGGGAGTCTATCTCCCGCTCTGTGGGTTTCTCGCGGTCGTCGCGTTCCAGGTCGCCCGCAGTGGTACGCACAACTGGCTGCCCCGATTCGCGACTCGCAGATGAGAACCTTGCTCTCGTGACGGACTCGCCGACGCCGCTATCGGACGTGGAGCTGGTCCGGCGGGCTCAGGCCGGGGACACCCTGGCCATGGCGAGCCTGCTGGATCGGCTCGCGCCCTATGTCGGGCGCATCTGCGGGGCGATCGCCCTCGGCAGCGGAGCAGATGCCGCCCAGGAGACGCTCATCGCGGTCTTCCGGGGACTGCGCGGTCTCGCCCAGCCTGAGGCGTACCGGGGTTGGGTGCGCGCGATCGCCGTCCGGGAAGCCGTCCGCATCGCTCGGCGTACGCCCACGGTGCCGGCGGATCTCAGCCGGCTCCCCGCGAAGGGCGATCCGCAGTTGGCCGCCGACGTCCAGGACGTGCTGCATCGGCTGTCGCCCGAACACCGGGCGATCCTCGTGCTCCGGGATCTGGAGGACCTCGACGAGCAGACCGTCGCCGAGCTGCTCGAAGTGCCGAAGGGCACGGTGAAATCCCGGCTCGCGCGGGCGCGGGCGAGCTTCCGAAAGGCGTGGACCGCATGAGTGACACTCCACAGTGGCCGGTGGCCCGGCTGGACGAGGTCGGCCGGCTCCGGGCCCTGGCAGCGGGCGTACGCGGAGCGGCAGTCACCGAGCGGATCGTCGCGGCTCCCGTTGCCGACGTGTGGGCGTTGCTGTCGGACTTCGAGGGCTCCTTCGGCCTCATCGAACCCGACATGCGCCGCGTACGCGTCCTGTCCCGCAGCTCCGGGCCGGACGGGGAACACGTCGAACTCCTCGCTCGCAGCCGCTTCGGCTTCCGGGCCCGGCTCGTCGGCGTACACCGGCCGGGCTGGTTCTGGGCGCAGAGCCGGTTCCTGCTCATCGGCATGGCGGCGGCCGAAGCGGCGGACGGGCGGACGCGGGTCGCGTTGACCGGTGGTATTCGCGTACCCGGGCAGGCCGCGCTGGTGCCTTTCGGCGTACGCCGGGCGGCGCGCGGCGCGCTGGACCGGCTCGACCGCCGAATCGGTGACACCTTGGGCACCAGGTGAAACACTTGGCGACCATGGATGAGACGCCGACCGCCCGGCAGAAGCGGGTCTGGGACAAGTCCGCCCCGAGCTACGACCGGCAGATCGCTTTCTTCGAGCGGATCTGGTTCACCGGCAGCCGCGAATGGCTCGGCGACCGCGCCACCGGCCGGGTGCTCGAAGTGGCCATCGGGACCGGCCGCAACCTGCCGTTCTACCGACCCGAGGTGACGGTCACCGGCATCGAGCTGAGCCCACAGATGCTCGCGTACGCCCGCCGCCGGGCAGCCGACCTCGGGCTGTCCGCCGATCTCCGGGAGGGCGACGCGGAGCACCTGCCCTTCGGCGACGCCTCGTTCGACACCGTGGTCTGCGCGTTCTCGCTGTGCACCATCCCGAATCCAGCCGCGGCGATCGCTGAGATGCGGCGCGTCCTCCGACCGGGTGGCGAACTGCTGTTGGTCGACCACATCGGAAGCAGCTGGCCACCCGTCCGGGCCGGGCAATGGCTGCTGGAGCGGATCACCGTCAGCGCAGCCGGCGAGCACTTCACCCGCCGCCAGCTTCCCCTCGTCCGGGCCGCCGGATTCGAGATCGTCGAGACCGAACGGCTCAAGGCCGGCTCGATCGAGCGCATCCGGGCGCAGCGATGACGCCCAACTCGCTCGGCGGCCCTTCGCTCGGCGGTTCGGTCGGCGGTAAGCCGCTCGGTGAGGGGCGGGAAGCCGTCGTGTTCGCTTACGGCGACAATGCCGTGCTCAAGGTCTACCGACCCGGCTTCGGCGGTCACCGCACCGAGGCGGCCGTTCTGCGTACGCTTGACGGCCACGGAGTCGCGCCGAAGCTGCTCGACATGGTCGACCACGACGGCCTGCCGGGGCTGGTTATCGAGCGGCTCGCCGGTCCTGACATGCTCACGTTGCTGCAACGGCAGCCGTGGCGCGTACTCGCCTTCGGCCGCCGCCTCGCCGAAACCCATTTGTCCGTCCACAGTGTTTCGGCGCCGTCCACTTTGGCGGACTTGCGTCCGGCGCTCGCCACTCGGATCGCGGAGGCGGAACTGCCCCGCCACCTGCTGGACTTCGCCACGCATACGCTCGACGGGCTCCCCGACGGCGACCGGCTCTGTCATGGCGACTACCACCCCGGCAACGTCCTGCTCACCGGCGACCAAGCGGCTGTCATCGACTGGGGCGGAGCAACCCGGGGCGTACCCGAAGCCGATTATGCGCGCACGCTGTTGCTCCTGCGGTGGGCCGACCCCCTACCCAGTACGCCGCCGCTGGCCCGAGCCGCGATCGCCGCCGGAAGATCCCTCCTGGCGCGTGCGTACGCCCGCACGTATCGGCGCAGCGCTCCACCGCTGCGGGAGGTACAACCCTGGCTGGCGGTGCAGGTGGCCGCCCGGCTGAGCGAAGGAATCCCCAGCGAACGGGCGATGCTCCTCGCTCGCCTCCAGCGCCTGGCCCACTGACCCTGCTCGGCCGCGCGGCGCTGAGGGCTGGAGGCGCCGGGGCGTGTTATCCGGGGATGACGTCCCTTTGGACGCTCGCTAAGCCGCGTTGTCCGGGGATACGCACAGAACCCCACGTTATGGTGGGCCCGTGAGGGGGTGAGCGGATGGCGGATCGACGCGTACTGCGGCCGCTGCGCCGGGCGACGCCCGGGCCCGCCGACACCGCTCCGCCCGAGGTGGAGCTCGACCCGAAATCGGCCACGCCGGAGCAGCCGGTCGAGGAGAGCCTGATCGACGCCGCGATCTACCGGGGCGGCAACCGGATCGGCAGCCCGTCGACGGTCGCCGAGGCGTACCAGATGGTGCTTGATCAGCCGGGCGTGATGGCCTGGATCGGGCTGTTGCGCCCGAGCGACGCGCAGCTCTGGGCGATCGCCGAGTCGTTCGGGCTGCACGAACTGTCGGTCGAGGACGCGATCGTCGCCCATCAGCGGCCGAAGCTGGAACGCTACGGCGACACCTTGTTTGTGGTCTTGCGCGCGGCCCGTTACCTGGACGATGTCGAGGAGGTCGAGTTCGGCGAGATCCACCTGTTCGTCTCGGCCGACTTCGTCATCACCGTGCGGCACAGCCACACCCCCGACCTCGGTGCGATCCGGACCCGGATGCAGGACGACCCCGAGCTGCTCGCGCGCGGACCCGAAGCCGTCCTGTACGCGATCATGGACAGCGTCGTCGACGGGTACGCGCCGGTCGTCGCGGGTCTCCAGAATGACATCGACGAGATCGAGACCCAGGTGTTCGGCGGCGACCCCAACGTGTCACGCCGCATCTACGAACTGTCCCGCGAGGTCATCGAGTTCCAGCGCGCGACTCGGCCGTTGCTGGCGATGTTGGAGCAGCTCGACCGCGGCATCACGAAGTACGGGCTGGATCAGGAGCTGCGGCAGTACCTGCGGGACGTGGCCGACCACGCGACCGTCGTGGCCGAGCGCGTCGACGGATTCCGCCAGATGCTCTCCGACATCCTGACCGTCAACTCCACTTTGGTCACTCAGCAGCAGAACGCCGAGATGGCCCGCATGGCGGACGTCAGCAACTCGCAGAACGAGGAGGTCAAGCGGATCTCCGCGTGGGCTGCCATCCTGTTCGCGCCCACCCTCATCGGCACCGTCTACGGCATGAACTTCGATCACATGCCGGAATTGCATTGGCTGTTCGGCTATCCGTTCGCCATCGCGCTGATGGGCGTCGTCTGCGTCACGCTGTGGGCCGTCTTCAAACGCCGCGGCTGGCTGTAGCGCCTCCGTCGTAGAGACGCGCCAGCGAAGCCACCGTCGCGGCGATCCGCTCCCGCAGCGTGATCGGCTCGAGCACCTCGATCACCGGGCCGAGCCGCAGGAACTCGCGGGTCGCGTGGCTCTCGGACTCGATCGGCAGCCGGGCCAGCAGCCAGCCGTCCGGTCGCGGCTCGCCGGCCGCCGCCGCGTCCGCGACGCTTTGGCCGAGGAAGTGGCGCAGGTTGTCGATCGCCGCGGGGTCCAGTCGCACCAGCGCCTCGCCTCGGTGCAGGCGTGCGCGGAAATCCTGCACATGCTCCTGCCAGTACGCCGCCAGGTCGAACCCCGTCGGCCAGTCGAAGCGTTCGGACCGCACGGTCAGCTTCCGGATCTGGCTGACCCGGAAGGTACGCACACCGCGCCGGGCGTGCGCGACGAGGTACCACTTGCCCGCCTTGAGGACCAGGCCATACGGCTGCAACTGGTGCTCGGCGACGTCTTTCCAGTTCTCGTATTCGACGTCGAGCAGGTGCTGCTGCCACACGGCGTCGGCGACGTCGGCCAGATAGGGACAGTTGTCGGCGTCCTGATACCAGCCGGGAGTGTCGAGGTGGAACCGTTCGCGCATCCGGGTCGCCCGGTCGCGAAGCGTCTGCGGGAGCGCGGCGGTGAGTTTGAGCTGCGCCGCCGCGACCGCCTCGGCCAGGCCCAACGCGGCGGCCGCCCCGGGCAGGCCGGTCAGCGGCAGGCCCCGCGCCTCGTCGGCGGTCAACCCGGTCAGCTGCGTCTGATACCCGGCGAGGAGCTGATAACCGGACGGGTCGGCATAGATGGGAATTCCGGCTGTGCTCAGGGCGACGGTGTCGCGGTAGACCGTGCGTACGGAGACGCCCAGTTCGGCCGCGAGCTGAGTGGCGCTCATCCGCCCCCGCGACTGGAGCAGGAGCAGCAGGGCGACAAGACGGTCGGCTCGCACGTCTCAAGTCTGCTCCGCACCACTGACAGAACATGTCAGGGGTACGCCCCTAGCGTCGTCGGCATGAGGAATACCGATTTCGACTTCCTGACCGGCGCGTGGACCAGCCACCAGCGGCGCCTGGTCAAGATCCTGGCCGGCGGCAGCGCCGAAGACGCCGAGTGGTACGAGTTCGACGCGACGCTGGACTGCCAGGTGCTCCTGGACGGCAACGGGGTGTTCGACGTGCTGCGCTCGCCCGAGCGCGACCTCGAAGGTCTCACCCTGCGCCTCTACAACCCGGAGGAGCAGACCTGGCGGATCTGGTGGGCGTCGAAGACCTCGGGCGGGATGCTCGACGAGCCGGTCGTCGGCCGGTTCGTCGAGGGCGTCGGCACCTTCGAGTGCGACGACACGTGGAACGGCCAGGCCATCCGGGTGCGCTATCAGTGGACGGCCGTCGACCCGGAACACCCACGCTGGCAGCAGTCGTTCTCGCCGGACGGCGGCGAAACGTGGGAGGTCAACTGGACCGCCGAGTTCACCCGGCGAATCGGCTGACGGCAGCCGGCCCGGCCCCCGGAAGGAGGCCGGGCCGGCCGGGTTCACCAGACGGGCATGACCACCCGACCGCCGACCAATGACAGGTCGAAGGTTCCCGAGTCGAACCAGCCGGCCGGGCCGGTGTAGGACCACCCGCTCAACCAGACGTGATAGCGGAAATCGGAGCCGTAGTCGTACGCCGTGATGATGTCGTCACGGCCGTCGTCGTTGGCGTCGCCGACCGCGATCCGGTTGCCCACCAGGCTGAGCGTGTACCCGGAGGTCACCTCCCAGTCCGGAGTGGCGAGGGTGAAGTGCGCGTTGGCCGTCGTCCAGCGGAAGAGCCGGGAGTGGCTGCCGCCGTAGGAGTAGAACAACGCCGGTTCGTCGTCGCCGTCACCGTCGAAGTCGCCGACGACCATCCGGTCCGCCACGGCGTTCAGGTCGAACCCGCCGGACTGATACCAGCCCTCCGGTCCACTGTAGTCAGTCCCGCTGGTCCACACGTGGAACCGGAAATAGGTGCCATAGGAGTACGCCGCGATCAGGTCGTCGCGACCGTCCTGATCGACGTCGCCAGAGGCGAACCGCCCAGCGACGTTGGTCAGGTCGTAGCCGCTGGCAACGCTCCAGTCGCCGGCCGTCGTCTTGGTCAGCGAGGTGCCGTCGGACAGCAGCCGGTGAATCTTGGCTCCGGTCGTCCCGGCGACCGCCTCGAACAGGGCGATGTCGGTGCAGCCGTTGCCGTCGAAGTCGCCGGCGGTCATCCGGGCTCCCACCGACGCCGGTGCGACGGCGGCGGTCCCCCAGACCTTCGGCCCCGCGGCGATCGCAGTGCCGTCCCAGACGTCGAACCGTAGCGCTCCGCCGGTGTCATAGCCGACGGCGAGGTCGTCCACGCCGTCACAGGTGAAGTCGCCGCTCACCATGCGGTCGCCGACCTTGGCGAGGTCGTATCCGCTGCTCTGCGACCACCCGGTGCCGATCTGGAACGCCGATTCGGTGGAGTTCCACCGGTACGCCGAAGCGCTGCCTCCGCTGCCGTAGAGCATCGCGGCTCCGGCCGGTCGTCCGTACCACTGGCTCATGATGAGGTGGTTCTCGGTGTGGTCGCCGACGGCGACGGACTGAGTCGCGAACTTGCGGCCACTGTTCGAGGCGGCGAACAGCCCGCCCTTCATCCCGGCCGGGGCGCTGTTGACCAGCGTCGTCGGGTCGAGCTTCAGGAACGTGCCGACCGCCGTGCCGTAGAGCTTGCCGTCCCGCTTGTCGAACATGAGGTTGACCGCGCGCGGGTTGAAGCTCGTGCTCCAGGCGTAGTCGACCAGCGTGGCGCTACTGAGCAGCTGACGCGTACTCACGTTGAACCGGAACGCCTTCCCGGCGGTGAGCCCGATGAGGACGTTCGGATCGGTGCCGAAGGCGAGCCCGTTGACGCCCAGCTCACCGGAGAGCGGGGTGGCCTGCCACAGCTTCGTCCCCGTCTCGACGTCGAGCGCGAAGATCTTGCCCGGGCTCTGGCCCGCGATGGTGCAGCAGTTCAGCGTACCGCCGTAGAGGATTCCATTCTGATAGGTCAGCGCGCTGATCTCGCCCGCGCCCGCGATCCCGTTGAACACGCGGATCGCGCCGGTCGCCGGGTCGTACAGCGTGACCGCGCCGTCGGTCTGCGAGTTCTTCGGGCTCGTGCCGATGGCGACGTACTTCCCGGCCGAGATCACCGTCCACGGCCGCTCCTGACCGTAGGTCTGCAGGTCGAACAGCTTGCGAGGATTCGCCGAGTCGAACGGCAGAGTCGGGTCGTACTCGTAGAGCGCGCCGTTGGGGTAGACCCCGAGATAGAGCTTGCGACCGTGGCTCGCCATCCCCTCGACCTGGTGCGCCCAGCGGTACTCGTGCCAAACCTCGGCGTCGGGGTCGTACCCGGCGAAGCCGCCCGCGAAGTAGCCGCCCAGGTACGCCCAGCCGTTGGGCCCGATGCCCAGCGACCGCAACGAGGTCAGCACCGGCTGGAAGCCGACGTCGACCCAGTTCGTGACCGATCCGGTACCGGTCACGAGGTCGTAGCGGACGATCGAGCCGTCGGCCTGCCCGGTCACCACCGTCTCGTGCCCGGTCGCCGGGTCCACCACGCGCTGGATGCCCTTGGGCGCGCCGAGCGAGAACCCGGTATGCGTGACCGCACCGGTGCCGGCGTTGTAGCCGACGAGCTCACCGGACATCGCGAGATAGGTCAGGCCGTCACTGCCCTCGTCGGACACGGTCGGACCGGCGTACCCGGGGATCTCCCGGACCCACTGCTGGGTCACCAGGTTGTAGAGCCACGCCTTGGGCGACGAGGTCCCGCCGACGAAGTAGACGTAGAGATAGTCGCCCGCGTCGTCGAGCTGGTAGGTGTACATGTCGTTCGGTACGCCGGGCGGCAGCGGAATGTCGGTGCTCGTGTCCGTCGCCGGGTTGTACCGCACGAACTTCGTGAACTGGCCGAGCCCGGCGTACACCTGGCCCTTGGCGTACTCGACCGAGCGCACGTACTTGTACGTGTCGCCATAGCTGTCGCGAGTGGACCAGTTGGCCGTCGGCGACCAGCTCGTGAGCAGCCCGGCCGGGGCCGGCTTGGTGAAGCCCTGGAAGGTGCCGACCCACAGGTTTCCCTGGTCGTCGGTGTCGCCTTCCCAGAGGAAGCTCGTCCCCGCCGAAGGCGCGCCCAGGTCGGCGAGTGTACGCCCGGTGTAGGTCAGCCGGAACGCATGGCCCTGGCCGTATGTCGTGACGTACACGTACTTGCCGTCCGCGGTGACCGAGACGCCCCAGGCGCCCTCGGCTCCGCCCAGCGGATACCGGGCGACCATCTTCCCGGCGAACGGGTCGACCTCGGCCAGGTACGCCGGATCACCTTCGGCCGGAGCGCCGCTGATCGCCAGCCACGTCCGGACCTTGCCGTCGGCCATTCGCGCCGTCTCCCCACCGGCAGCCGTCACTCCCTTGACCGGCGGGCGGCCCAGATCGATCGTCTTCGGATACGGTCCCACCGCCTCGGCCGGGCGGGCCGAGCCGAGTCCACCTACGACAGACGCCGTCAGGACCAGCAGTAGTGCCGGTAGCCCGGCAAGAAACGAAAAGCGTCGATGACGAAGCATGGACGGACACTATTCCGGTCTAGACCGGTAGTCAACCGCGTGACACCTGCGGATCACGGATATGCAGGCTTCAACCGCGCCGGGAAGCATGCGCAACCGTGATCTGCAGGGCTCACGCGGCGGCGAGGCGGTCGGCCGCGCCGGGATCATGCGCCGGCAACACGACCAGATCCGGATGGCGGCGGCGCAGCTCGTTCACCATCGACACGGCGTGCCGCATCGTCTTACGGTCGCCGACGCCCGGAATCTCCCCCGCCGCGAGCAGATTCGCGTCGTAGGTGAGGTCGCCGACCATCAGCAACGGCGCTCGCCCCGGTCGGCGTACCAGCAGAGATTGCGACCCCGCGGTGTGACCAGGCGTCGGCAGCACGATCAGCGTGCCGTCGCCGAACAGATCGTGCCCGGTCGTGAAGGGCGCGAGGTCCGCGTCGCCGAGCGGCTCGTAGGCGACTTGCTCCCAGGTCAAGCCCGGAAGATCTATATGGGTACGCAGAAAGCCCCGCAGCTCGCCGAACGGCTTGCGCATGTCCTCCCATTCGGTGGCGCTCACCAGAATCCGGGATCGGGTGAGATCCCGAAGCCCGCCGATGTGGTCCTGGTGCAGATGGGACAAGATCGCCGTATGCACGTCGGCCGGCTCGTGGCCGAGCTGCCGCAACGAAGCCGCGAGCGTCTGTTCGGGCGTGATGGAGAACTTGGCCAGGCGATCGTAGAGAAGGCCGACCGGCCCGCCCGGGAAGTACGCCGAATCGGTGACCGAGGCGATGTCCTGCCCGGTGTCGAAGAGCACCACGCCTTCGGGGTGCTCGATGACGTACGCATTGATCGGCCGCGGCGGAGTCCAGCTGCGCGCGGTCACCATCAGCCAGAGGTAGGTGGGCTGACGAGTGGGGCCGACGTGCTCGGGTCGGATCTGGACGCTGCCGGTGCTGATGACGGATACCTTCATGCTCGATGCCTTCATGTCAAATACATTACGCATCACTAGATGTCGTGTCATGTATTGGTCCGAGGATGAGATGGTCCTCACAATCATGTGTCGTGTAATCTAATGCCGTGACACCCGTCGAAGAGCTCCGTTATCTCATCCTGGCTGCTCAGCGTGAGGGCAACCGACGGCTCGGCCAGGCTCTCCGCCCGCTCGGCATCACTCCGGCGCAGGCCGAAGTGCTGCGCCTGCTGGAAGATCGGCAGCCGCTGACCCTCTCCGGCCTCGGCGAGCTGCTCGTCTGCGAGAGCGGCACCAACCCCAGCCGCCTCGTCGACCGGCTGGTCAGCTCCGGGTTGGTGGATCGCGTACCGGGTGAGCAGGATCGGCGGCAGGTCGAGCTCTCCCTGACCCCAACCGGCAAACGACTGGCCCGCAAGGTCGCCGGGATCGAGGACGAACTGCACCGCATGCTCCAGTCCGCCGGATCAGCTCGCGAGATCGCCACGGTCGTCGGCTTTCTGCGTACGCTGGTCGACGGACAGCCCGCCGGTGAGGCGCTCGCCCTCCGCCGGGACTAGTCCTCCGCGAGGATCTCGTCCAGCGCGCGCCGGGCTTCGAGCGTCGACTCGTCCGGATCATCGGCCTCGTCCAGGCCGTATGCGCAGGTGGTGAGCATCTTCCACAGCGCCCAACCGCGTCCGCGCTGCCACGTCGCGTCGTCGACAGCCAGCCGGGCGCGGAATGCCGCCCGGCCTTCGGCGGTCAGCAAGGTCCACGCGACCGCGAGATCGCAGGCCGGATCGCCGACGCCGCAGGTCCCGAAGTCGATGACGGCGGCCAGTCGGCCCTGGTCGAGCAGAAGATTGCCGCGAGCGACATCGCCGTGGAACCAGATCGGGACCCCATCCCACGGGATCTCCAGCGTGCTCTGCCAGATCCGGCGCGCCCGGTCGACGTCGAGATATCCGGTCAGCGCCGCCAACGCGTTGTCGGCCAATCCGGCGTACGTGCGTAGCGGGCCGCCCCGATACCAGTTGTGGACCCCGGGACCCGGCCCGTCGGTGGGATCGACATCGCGCAGCGCGCCCAGGAACTCCGCGAGGTCGAGGGCGAACTTGACGGGATCGGCGATGCGGTCGCGGGTGGCCGGCTCCCCCGCCAGCCACGGATAGACCGACCACGCGTACGGGTACTCCGACGTCGGTACACCCTGGGCCAGCGGCACCGGGATGGGCAGCGGCAGCTTCGGGGCGAGTTCGGGCAACCAGCGGTGTTCCTTCGGGACGGCCAAGGCGTACTCCGCGGCGCTGGGCATCCGGACCGACATCTCCGAGCCGAGATGGAAGGTCCAATTGTCCCAGCCGCCGTCGGCCACCGGACGAACCGGCAGGTACGCCCACTGCGGAAACTGGTCGGCCACCAGCCGGTGGACGAGGTCGGTTTCGACCGAGACGCGTACGGGAGGGTCGCCGAGCATGGGGGTGTCGCTCACCCGGCGGATTTTTCCAGAAGTTTCGGCGACGGGATGTAGAGAACGCCGATCGCGCTCCGACCCAGGCTCGGAAGCGAACAATGAAGGCTGGAAGGAGCCGATCATGCGCAAGGTCATCTACTGGGTGCACACCTCCGTCGACGGGTTCGTGGACGGGCCGAACGGCGAGTTCGACTGGCCCGTCTTGGGGCCGGAGCTGTGGGCGTACTCGGACGGGTTGGACGCCCGCGTCGACACCCTGCTGTTCGGGCGGGTGGTCTGGAGCATGATGGCGGGCTTCTGGCCCAACGCCGAGCAGATCTCCGACAACCCCCACGTGACGAGGTTCGCGCCGTTCTGGCGGGCGACCCCGAAGATCGTCCTGTCCCGCTCGTACGCCGGAGACGAATGGACCTCCGCCGTCATGGAAGCGGCCGAAGTCGCCGATCTCAAGGCGCAGGATGGCCGCGACATCCTGCTCACCGGCGGTGTCGGAGCCGCCGAGGCGCTGACTTGGCACGGCCTCATCGACGAGTACCACGTCGCCGTCCACCCCGTCGTCCTCGGTGGCGGCCGTCCGCTCTTCGCCCGTCCGGCCGAGCGGCTGAACCTCCGGCTCGTGAACTCGACCGTGGCCGATGGCCGCATCGTCGTGAACCAATACGAGCGCGCCTGACGGCTCGGAGGGATTAGTTCAAGACAGATCCCGCTGACGGTCGTAGGTAAGGGCGAGCGTGCCCGCTGGATCGCCTGCGAAGTGGTGCTGCAGCGTCCACCTCGACCCGGGCAGGCCCTCCACGAACAGCCGTGAACCATCACCACTGATCACAGGAGCGATGACGAGGTTCAGCCGGTCGATCGCGTCGGCCGCCAGCAGGGCCTTGATGACGCTCGCGCTGTGGTTGACGAAGATGTCGCCCTCGCCCGTGGTTTTCAGCTCCGCGATCACGTCTGGGGCCGGCGCGTCGACGATCCGGACACCCTCCCACGGTGACTCTTTCAGCGAACTCGACAGCACGACCTTCTCTGCGCCGACCAGCCACCTCGCGTACGCCCGGTCGCGCGGGTCGACGGTCTCGTCGTCGATCGTGGTGGGCCAGTAGCTGAGGAACCCTTCCGCGTTGACGCGGCCGAGCACGGCCGTCGTCGCAGTCTGGATCGTGGTGGCGATCTGCTCGTATCCGGCTTCGGCGAAGGGAACGTAGTCACGCATGGCCGCCAAGTCGCCGCGGCCCCCTGGACCCTGGTAGTAGCCGTCCATCGTGATGGCCAGGTTTGCGACAACCCTACGGCGACCCGTACGTTCGGTCATCAGTCATCTCCTCTTCAGCACGAAAAACCACTACCTTTCCATTTCTTGATCGACATTGCCAAGCCGGGTTTCGCCGGTTACCGCTAATATCAGCTTCACCATGGGCTTCTTCGGCGTGAAAGCTGAGCTATCCCGGGGCCTGCCCGATGAGTGACGGGACCGGGGCAGTGCGTCCGGCGTACCAGTCGACTCCGGACGTCGTGGCGATCGTGGCCGTGCGCGGACCCGATGTGCTGTTGATCCGCGAGTATCGGCCCGCGGTCGGCGAGCGGGTGCTGCAGGTGCCGATGGGCAAGATCCCGGCCGGGGTCGAACCGCGCGACCAGGCGCACGCGGAGCTGGCCGAGGAGACCGGCTTCGGCGCGGGGACCTGCGAGTTCGTCGCGTGCCTTTTCTCCGCGCCGGGCTGGATGAGTCAGCGGATGCACGTCTTCCGAGCCACGGACCTGACCGAGCTCGCGGAGCGCCCACCGGGCGATCCCGACGAGGCGGATATCGAGCTCGTGCCGCTGCCGATCGCGGAGCTGGCCGAAGCCATGGCGGGCGGCGTGCTTCGGGACGCCCGGAGCATCGCCGCCCTCACCGTCGCGCTGCCGCTGAGAACGCGGTGACTGCCCTTGATCATGTGCCCGTGATCAGCGTCGAGAGGTCGTTTTCGAAGATCAAGTGCCGGCCATCAGCGCTGAGAGCCCGTTTTTCGCTGACCACGGGCACATGATCTTCGAATCGGACCTCAGATCGCAGATCCAAGGCACATGATCAACGCGGTCGTTGATCAGCGCATGGTAGGTGAGACCAAGGGGGCGGCGTGCTTCGGGACGCCCGGAGCATCGCCGCCCTCACCGTTGCAGGTGTTACAGCGTGACGACCACGCCGTGGAAGGTCACCACGAGGCGGCCGTCCGAGGCGTACGACCAGCCCAGGGCGCCGCTGTAGGTGGTGCAGCGGGAGCCGTTGGTGCCGCTCCAGAACTGGTTCGAGCTGTCCGCGTCGCCGATGATCCGGTCGTTCGTGCCGCTGCTGAACCGGCACGACGTGTTGTTGCGGAACACCGAGGTGCCGGCGTCGAAGTTGAAGTTGCGCTCGCCGTTGTCGACGCTCACGTTGTTCGAGATCGACAGCGAGCCGGGGTTGCTGTTGTAGGTGAAGCCGTGCTTGCCGTTGTGGTACGCGATGCTGCGCCGCACGATGTGGTTCACCGCGATGTCTTCGCCGCCGAGCTTGTAGCCGTTGCGGTCGCCCGCCCCGGCCTGGCTGCCGTCGCTGAGCGTGCCGTTGTTGTAGGACAGCGAGTCCTCGATGGTCACCACGCCGATCGGGCCGGTGTCGGTCTTCGTGTAGAGGTCCCAGCCGTCGTCGATGTTGTTGTGGGAGACGGCGTACCGGAAGACGTTGCCCGAGCCGACCGTGAGCTTGGCGGCGAAGCCGTCGGCGTCCTCACCGTCGGAGTCGGCGTTGTCGTGCGATTCGGCGCTAAGGATCAGGTTGTTCGCCGGCCACTGCGACTGCGGGGTGTCCGAGGCGATCCGGGACAGCTGCAGACCGGTGTCGTGGTTGAAGCGGGTCACCGTACGCTCGACGATGTTGTTGCTGCCGCCGACGAAGATGCCGTTGTCACCGGCGCGCTCGACGACGAGGCCGTAGAGGTGCCAGTAGTTGCCGTTCAGCGCCAGCCCGCGGTTGGCCGGATCTTCCGCCTGTGCCGAGAAGTTGAGCACCGGCGTCTCCCCCGGGTACGCCGAGAGCGTCTTCCGGGCGCTGGAGGTTCCGCTGTTGGCGGGGGCGATCGTCACCGTCGACGAGTAGTTGTAGGTGCCGCCTCGCATGTAGATGGTGCCGCCCGCGGCGATCCGGCCGAGGGCCGAGGTGAGCGTCGTCGGGTTGGACTGCGTACCCGCGGCACTGTCGGTGCCACTCGGCGAGACATAGAGCGCGCCCGTCGTCGGGCTCGTACTCGGGCTGGCGCTCGGACTTGAGCTCGGGCTTGAACTCGGGCTGCTGCTCGGGCTGCTGGTCGGGCTGCTGGTGGACGCACTCGGCGACGGGCCGGCCGAGTCGGTCACTACGACGTCGTCGAACCGGGCGCTGGCGTAGAAGGTCGCGACGCCGATCTGGCCGCTGGCGTACTGGGTGTCGGTGGCCGTCAGCGTGCTGCCGCCGTTGACCGTCCCCTTCAGCGTGCTGCCGGAGACCTGCAGGCTCAGCGTGTACGTCGTGTTCAGCGTGAACGTCACCGACCCGGTGGCCAGCGTCGTCGAAGATCCGCTGACCAGTTTCTTCAGCTCGACCGTGTTGTTGCTGCGCAACGCGAGGTAGTAGTAGCTGGTCGACGACTGGACTCGGGCGAGCACCGCGACGAACCGGTTGCTGCCGTTGATCGCGGTCGGCTTCACCTTCGCGGTCACCGTGTAGTTGGTCCAGCTGCTCGTGCCCGCCCGGGCCCGGGCGTCGGAGCTGGTGCCGCCCTGCTGGTACGCGGGCGTGCCGTCGGTCACGACCGACCAGGTGCCGCCGCTGGTGGTCCAGCCGCTGGCGTTGCCGTCGTTGAAGTCGTCACTGAACAGGGTGGCCGCGACGGCCGGGCTCGACAGTCCGATAACGACGGTTGCGGCTGCGGCGAGGGTCCCCATGACCGCCGCCATGGGGAGCTTCCATCGGAGTAGTGGGCGCATCTCCGTTGCCTTTCCGGTGCTGGCTCGTATGGATGGAAATACATGGCCAGCGTAGGGAAAGCGCTTTCCGAAATTCAAGATTATGCGTTTGCAGGTTTGTTGCAGGCTGGATACTCCCATGATCAACGGAGTTTTCGTGGGGTTGTAACACCGCGAAACTTCCGCTGATCATGAAAATCCTCCTAAAGCGCCCGGGCGGCCGCCCCAGAATGGGGAGCGTGGAGGAAACCCACCGCCACCAGGCGGCCGCGATCTACGGCACGATCATCAGCGGCTCGGTCATGGCGGCCGCGCCGCAGGACTCCGTCGTCACCGTGGTGGTGCTGGTCCTCGTCACGGTGTTCGTCTACTGGCTCGCCGAGCGGTACGCCGATCTGCTGGGCGCGTACACGCTGGGCCATCGGCTGACCAGGGCCGACATCCGCCATTCGCTCAGCGAGGGACTGCCGATGATCCGGGCGTCGTACGCCCCGCTGATCGTCCTCGTCGTGGCGGCCCTGCTCGGCGCGGACACCCCGACGGCGCTGACGATCGCGATGTCGTTCACCGTGTTGTGGCTGTTCCTCATGGGCTTCATCGCCGGGCGGCGGCGACAGATGACCGGCTGGCCACTCGTCGTCGTGACCGCATCGGCCGGGTTGTTCGGAATAGTCCTGATGGTGCTGAAGCTGTCCCTCCACTGACACCGGCTATCGCCGAGTACGCCCGAGGTGGCAGCATGCATCCGTGATTTCGGCCCGGCTGCGCTATTGGTTCGACAACCTGATGTCCCGGGGCACCCCGGCGCTCACCGGCCTCCTCGGCTTGGCGACCGTCGGGTTGGTCGTCGTGCTGAGTGGCATCATGCTGGTCTTCACTCCGTCTGATGTGGACGGACCGGGTGACGCACTCTGGAAGAACTTCCTGCACGCCCTGGACGCGGGCACCATCGGTGGCGACAACGAGGACAGGCATCTCTACGTCGCGCTGATGTTCGTCGCGACCGTGGGCGGCATCTTCATCCTGTCGGCGCTGGTGGGCGTACTGACGACCGGTCTGTCCGACCGGCTCGCCGAGCTGCGCAAGGGCCGGTCGCAGGTGATCGAGCGCGGGCACACCGTGATCCTCGGCTGGTCCGACCAGCTGCCCACGATCATCCGCGAGCTGTCGCTGTCGGAGTCCGGCCGTACGACCGTCGCCATCCTCGCCGACCGGGACAAGGTCGCGATGGAGGACGAGCTGCGCGACAAGGTGGGCGACGCGGGCGACGTCCGGTTCGTCTGCCGTACCGGGAATCCGGCTGATCCCGCCGATCTGCGGATCGTGCGCCCGGAAGAGGCACGCGTCGTGATGATGCCGTCGCCGGCCGGTGACAGCCCCGACATCCAGGTGGTCAAGTCCCTGCTCGCGCTACGCCAGCTCGACTGGCCCAAGGGCCGGCCGCCGTCGGTCGCGGTCATCCGCGACACCGGCAACATGCCCGCCGCCACGCTCGCGGGCGGCGCCGGCGTCACGATCATCGACGCCGAGGACATCACCGCGCGCCTGCTCGTCCAGTCGCGGCGGCATCCCGGCCTGTCCGCCGTCTGCACCGACCTGCTCGGCTTCGAGGGCGTCGAGCTCCACATGCTCGCCGAACCGTCACTGTCCGGGCAGACCTATGCCGCGATTCTCCAGTGGTACGCGAACAGCACGGTCGTCGGCGTACGCCACAACGACGGCCGGGTCGAGGTGAACCCGGAGGCCACGACGGTTCTCCAGGACGGGGACGAGCTGATCCAGCTGGCCGAGAACCGGTCGGCGATCCGGCTCGCGCCGCAGGCGTACTCGGCGAAGACGGAGAGCATCAGCGACAACGGCAAGAGCCGGGCGGCCGCCGACGACACCCTCGTCCTCGGCTGGAACGACCGCGGGCCGACGATCGTGCGGCTGCTCGACCGCTACCTCACCGAAGGCTCGACGTTGCACGTCGCGGCCACCCGGCTCGACGCCGACACCACTGTGGACGGCGTACGCCACTTGGCGGTCAGCACCTCCCGCTGCGATCCGACGAACCGGCGGGCCCTGGAGGCGCTCAACCCGGCGAGCTACGAGCACGTCATCGTGCTGGCCGACGACGAGCTCGACGCGGCGCAGTCCGACGCCCGCAGCCTCGTGACCCTGCTGCACCTGCGGGACATCAAAGAGCGCGGCGGTGCGGCGTACGCGATCGTCGGCGAGCTGAACGACGACGCGAACCGGCGGCTGGCCCAGGTGACCCGGGCGGACGACTTCGTCGTGAGCCAGAAGATGATCAGCCTCTTGTTGACGCAGCTGGCCCGCAACGGTCACCTGAGCGCGGTCTTCGCCGAGCTCTTCGAACCGGGCGGGGCGGACATCTACCTCAAGCCCGTCGACGAGTACGTCCAGCCCGGGGTGGAGACGACGTTCGCCACCGTCATCGAGGCGGCGATCCGCCGGGGCGAGACCGCCTTCGGCTACCGCCGGCACGACCTGACCGATCAGGCCCCGACTTTCGGCGTACGCCTGAATCCCGACAAGGGCGAGGCGATCACCTTGGCCGAGGCGGACCGGATCGTGGTGCTGGCGCGCAGCTGAGCGTAGCGTCGACGTATGCGATGGGTCTGGCTGATTCTGGGCGTCCTGCTGGTGCTGTCCGGCGCGACGTGGACGCTGCAGGGTGTCGGCGTGCTCGGCGGCAGCAGCATGACCGGCGAGTCGATGTGGGCGGTGATCGGCCCGATCGTGGCCGTCGTTGGCCTGGTGCTGATCTGGCTGGGCCTGCGCAAGCCCAGCCAGTAGCCGTGGTCAGACATCCCGACGATGCAGCACGACCGCGGCGAGCACTAGTGAGCCGACCGCCCAGCACCCCAGTACGCCCACCCCCTGCCAAGGTGTCAGCGGCAAGGAGGACAACTTCGTCGTCGCCTGGATCGACAATCCGGCTGTCGGCGTGATCTGTTGCAGATGCCGTTTCCAGCTGGGACTGGAGACCGCCTGGGTCAGCAGTGGAATCAGGTAGAGCAGCGCCAGCAACAGACCGATCGATGCGGCCGTTTCGCGTACCACTGTGGACAAACCCAGCGCGACCAGAGCTATCAGAACGAGGTAGAGCACGGAGCCGGCGGTGGCGCGGAGCACGGCGGCCTCGGACAGCGACAGGCGCTCGAAGCCGTGGGCCTCGGTGAACCCGCTGCCGGGCAGCAGGAGGCGGCCGGCGGCGAACGAGCCTGCCACAGCGACGAGCCCGGCCGCGCCGATGGCACCTGTCACCACGAGCGCCTTGGCCGTCAGCAGCCGCAGCCGGTTCGGCACGGCGGACAGACTCACCCGCAGCATGCCGGTCGCGTGCTCGCCGCTGATGCTCGATACGGCCAGGATCACCACGAGCGCCTGGCCGAGCTGTACGCCGGTGAGACTGATCTTCGCCGGGTCCTCCGGGCAGCCGGCGGCTCCGCAGGTGATGGTGGCGGCGGCCGCCGCACCGACCCCGATCGTCAGCGCGACGATCGCCAGGAGCAGCCACGCCGTGCCGGGTGAAGTCCGCAGCTTCGTCCACTCCGCGCGCAGTGCGACGGTCATACGTCCCTCCTGCGAACCAGTAGCGTCGCGGCGGCCAGCGCGATCGCGGCCCAACCGCACAACACGGCGAACCCGGCCCAGGGCGGCAACGGGAAGTACCCGTTGATCGGTGTGTAGATGTTGTCGACTTGCGCGTACTCCGGTGTGCTCTGCTGCACGGCGAAGGCGGCGGCCGGGGTGAGGCGCAGCAGCCATTGCCCGGCTCCAGCGGGCAGCACCGTCATAGCGAGCAGGTAGGGCAGCACGATCGAGACGATCGCCGTCGTGACGGCGGCCGCGCTATGCCGCACGATCATGCCCAGGGCCATCGCGAGAACCGCGGAAACCGCCAGCACCGCGGCGGTTCCGACGATCACCTGCGTCTCGATCGCCGCGGACACCGCGTGCACGTAGACACCGTTGGCGCGCAACACTTTCTGCCCGATCAGCACGACGGCCGCCACGCCCGGCAAGCTTGTCACGAAGGTGACGGCACCGATCACCACGGCCTTCGCGGCCAAGACGCGGCCACGCCGGGGATTCGCCGCCATAGTGGTACGCACAAGGCCCCGCCGGTATTCGGCGGTGATGAACATGGTGCCGACGACGACCACGACGATCAGCCCGGCGAAGCTGCCGACGAGGGTTTGCGTGATGGTGACGCCCAACCCGGAGGCTCCGGCGACGGCAGGTGCGATGTCGCCGCTTCCGGTGACGGTGAACCGCGCGTTCTCTTGTGACGTTCCGCTGGCGACGTCGTCCGCCCCGCCGACCTTCTCGCCGTGCCAGCTTCCGGTGGCCGTACCGGTGACGGACACGTTCTCGAAGACGCCGGTCGCCTGGGTCGGGCCGCCGAACGCGCCGGAGATCCCGAACGCGCCGCTGGTCGCAGCGGAGTACTGCGGCGAGGTGGCGAACAGTCCGATCTCGACGGTGGCGGGCAACCCGGTCAGCTCGGCGGTGCCGACGGTGTCCCAGGTAGACCCGTCGGCGGAGACCTCCGCCTTGACGGCGTCACCGGTACGCGTGAGCCGCAACCATTGCGGCTGCGTGGCTTTCGGTCCGGCCAAGTCATGCGTGTAGTCGTACTGCAGGCGTACGCCGTGCGCGCCGGTCAGCATGACGGCCGCGTAGGCCGAACCCGGCCGGGTGCCGTCCTTGAGCAGGATGCCCGCCTTGGCCCAGGGAACGAGACCGGGGCGGCCGGAGGCGGTTCCGTTCGCCGCGCTCGGCCCCGTGCCGCGAGACTCCTCGGCGCTCGGATCGGGGTCGGCCGGGAGGATTCCGGTCAGCGAGGTCAGCTGGGCGGTGATGGTCCCGTCGCCGGTCAGCGACTGATGCAGGAAGGTGAAGGCGTCGGTGACTTCTTCGCCACCCGGCCCGGTCGGCAGCCCGCAGTCGTCTCCGCAGGTACCCTGCATCCCCGGCATGATCCCGAGGCCGACGATCGCGGCCGACGCCACGATCATGGCCAGCACCCAGCCGCGTACGGTGCGGAACTTGGTCCATTCGGCGCGGAGGTAGCTCATCGGGCCACCTCCCCGGCGCGGTACTCGACGGCGTCGCGGGTCAGTTCGAGGTACGCCTCCTCCAGGGTGGCCCGATGCGCGGTCACCTCGGAGAACACCACTTGACGGGCGTTCAGCGCGGCGACGATGGCCGGTGCTGGCAGTCCAGTGACGCTGAGCGTGCCCGGCTCGGTCGCCACGACGGCAGCTCCGGCCGCAATGAGCGCTGCCGCCGCGTTCGGGTCGTCGGTGCGTACGCTGACCCGCCCGTCCGATATCGTCGCGCGCAGTTGGGCGACGGTCGTGTCGGCGAGCACCCGACCCCGGCCGGCGACCACGACGTGATCGGCGGTGTCCTGCAGCTCGCTCATCAAGTGACTGGAGACGAGAACGGCCCGGCCCTGCTGAGCCAGCTCGCGCAGGAAACCCCGCATCCAGATGATGCCTTCGGGGTCCATGCCGTTGAACGGCTCGTCGAGCATGAGCGTACGCGGATCGCCGAGCAGCGCGGCGGCGATGCCGAGCCGCTGGCGCATCCCGAGCGAGAAGCCGCCCGCGCGTCGCCGGGCCGCACTGCCGAGCCCGGTCAGCTCGATCACCTCGTCCACTCGGCGTACGCCGAGACCCTGGGAGTGCGCGAGCCACAGCAGGTGATTACGGGCGGTCCGGCTCGGCTGCAAGGCGGACGCGTCCAGCAGCGAGCCAAGCTCGGTCAGCGGGCGCGGCAGCGTCCGGTAAGGGTGGCCGCCGACGAGCGCGGTCCCGCCGTCGGGCCGGTCGAGGCCCAGCACGACTCGCATCGTGGTGGACTTCCCCGCGCCGTTCGGGCCGATGAACCCGGTCACCCGCCCGGCGTCGACGGTGAAGCTCATGCCGTCCAGGGCCTGCTTCGAGCCGAACCGTTTGCGCAGGCCGTCGACGACGATGTTCTGAACTGTCATGAGGGCAGTTCTACGGATCGGCCGGTAACACGATCCGAACCGGCGCTGTTATGCGCTTGTTAGGCCACACCGAGTTCGGGTCTGACGACGGCCACGATCGGGTGAAACCGCACTCCTTAGCGGTCATACGTCGCTCTCGTTTCCGCTCATGCCCGCCAAACAGGGATTAACCCGCTCGTCCGCGCGACGTGAACGCTCGGGGTCGGCGACTCGACCGCCCACCAAGAACCGGCGGAAACACGGCATTCAACCCCGCCCAAGCGACCGACAGTGTCATTGGCATCACTCCTCGTAACGTCCTGGGCGGCGGTCGTGACGCGCCGCCGACACCGACGAGGAGGGACGATGAAACCATCACGGATGACGCCAACCCGGTGGCGACGGCGGGCGACGGCCATCGCCGTCGCGGTCTCCATATCGGGCGCCTGTCTGACATTGAGCGCGGCCACACCGGTCGCCGCGGCGAGCTGCCCCACGATGCAGGTCGTCGGCGTACGCGGATCCGGCGAGACCCAGAACGACTACGACGGCTTCGGACGCACCGTACGCGCGGTCGCCCAGCGGATCCAGGACGTCGTACCGGGCACGACGATCCATCCGATCGACTACCCCGCCGTCGGCGTGCTCTACGGCGGACTGCAATATCCCGCCGAGTACGCCAAGAGCATCAGCGCGGGCAAGATCTCCCTCTCCAATTACATCGCCGACTTCCTGGCCGGGCCGTGCGCCAAGACGACGTACTTGTATCTCATCGGCTACAGCCAGGGCGCACAGGTCATCGCCGACGTCTACGAGACGCTGGGCACGGCACCGAGAGGACGCATCGGCGGCGTCACGCTACTCGGCGATCCGCGCTTCTACGGACATCAAGGCGACCCGGTCGCAGTCGGCACCTACAACCCGAAGAAGAACGGGGTCGCGACCTCGTTCGGTTACAAGAAGAATCAGATCAAGGAGACGCAGAAGGTCCGCAGCTACTGCGTCAAGGACGACCCCATCTGCAACTGGGCTGACGGCGCGATCGGCTGCAAGACGAACCCTGACGGCTGCGCTCACATCCACTACCCTGACCTGACGCTGCCGCAGACCAGTCTGACCTACACCACGCTCGCCGGGAACTTCCTCATCTCCCGATGGCGAACGCTCGGCCCACCGCCCCCCGCGATCGGGCCGAAGAGCAAGGTCTTGATCTACGGCGACAACGACCCCACCGACAACGACTCAAGCGGTATGACCAACCTCGTCAACGCGCTGACCGGCGCGGGCTATCAAGTGAGCACCTCCAGTACGCTGCCGGCCGATCTCAGCCCCTACGGCCAGGTCTGGCATTACGGCGTCCTCGACGTGCCCGACGACGCGCAAGTAGCCCAACTGGTTGCGTTCGCCCGCAACGGCGGAAGCCTCTTCCTCACCGGCGAGTGGAACGGATGCTGCTCGTCACCGTCGGCCAACGATGGCGTCAAGAACATCTTCGATCGTCTCGTGGTCACCGTCGGTGGCTTGACGTTCGGCCCCGAGGGATACGACGTGCTAGCGGTCAACCCCTCCGCCGTTGCCAGCGCCGCGTTCACACCGAACCGCCTGACGACGTTCACCGGCGTGGTGGCCGGCACCATCAACCCCACCAATATCGGCTCGGCCAATCTGCTCACCCGCTCGGACCCGACAACCACCCCCGGTTACGGGACGATCGGGCTATGGGACGAGTTCGACGTCGTGGGCGGCGGCCGCCTTGCCATCGTCATGGACGTGAACTGGGCACAAACGACGTTCGGCGACATGACCACGATGCCATCCGTGGCGAGCAACATCGCGTACTTCCTCAGCGGCAACCCTGCCACACTGGTGCAGCAGACCGACTCGAAGCAACGCCGAACGTTCGTTCCCGCGTCCCCGGGCGCACGGTCCTCCGTGTGGACCGGGCCGAGTTCGAACCGGCACTGATCCCGGCGGACCGGGCGAGCCCTCCCGCCCGACCGCACGGACCCGAACACGTCCGGACCGACCGGGGACGTCGGCCGGTCCGGACGTTCCCCTTAGGACAGGGTGATCGCCGTATCGTCGATGACGAACGACGTCTGCAACGAAGCGTCCTCAGTTCCGGTGAACTTCAGAGTCGCGGTGGTCCCGGCGTACGCGGAGATGTCGATCGTGCGCAGGGTGTAGCCGCTGGCCTTGTTCAGGTTGGAATACGCAGCCACGCTGGTGCCGTTGACCGTGACCGTGAGCTTGTCGTACTGCGTCGACGTGGTCGTCTCCGCCGTGTCGATGTGCAGCCAGTAGGTCAGCGTCGCGTGGCAGCCCGCCGGAATCGAGACGGCCTGCTGCAACGTGTCGGTATGCGTACTGCCGTAACCGTCGAGCCAAGCCTTCCACGAGCCGGTATGCGCAGCCTCGCTGGAGCTGTTGTCCACTACGCCCGACGACGAGGTCCACGGTGAGGCCGATCCCGTCTCGAAGCCGGCGTTGCCGAGGAGCTGGCCGGAGCAGGATCCGCCGGGCGAACCGACCGCGATGCCGAACGTCGCGGAACCGCTGGCGTTCGTCGCGTCCTTGGCGGTGACGGTCACCGACGACGTCTGCACCGTTGTCGGCGTACCAGTGATGAGACCCGTGGAGCCGTTGATGGTCAGACCCGCCGGCAGACCGGTGGCGCTGTAGGTCAGGGTCTGGCTGCTGTCGGAGTCGGTGGCCTGGATCTGCAGGCTGAACGGCGTGCCGGTGGTGGCGCTCTTGTTCCCCGGGTTCGTGACGGTCACCGTGTTGCCGGTGGGCGGGGTGCCGCCCGGCAGCAGACAGCCGGCCTTGTTCAGGTCGATGGCGTTCGTCGAGGTCAGGCAGGTGGTGAACCAGTACGTCTCCTGGCCGTAGCTCTGTCCCTGGTACGCATGCGTCGTGCCGTCGGGATCGACCTCACACGGGTTGTTGAGCGTGCACATCTGGCCGTCGTCGTTGCCGGTGTTGTTGATGCCGACGATCTGGTTGGAGTTCAGGTCTACGATCGGCGACCCCGAGGTGCCGTGCGTGGTGTTGCAGCCCGTGCTGTAGCGGATCGAGTCGTGGAACGTCCACGCGTCTTCGCGGAGAGTGCCGACGAAGCCGTTGATCGAGCAGTTCCAGATCTGCTTCCAGTAGCTCGACGGGATGAACATGCTGCTGCCGTTGACTGGGTGCGACGCCGAGATGGTCAGCGCGGTGACCCCATAACTCGTCTTGATCGACGCGTACGTGGTGTTCAGCCGGTAGAGCGTGACGTCGGTGTTGGTCATCGTCGCGTACAGCATCATGTCGGCGCGAACGGTGCCCAGGCTGCTGCCGGTCGAGCTGAGCAGCGTCCCGGAACGCGTGCTGCTGCGGTTCGTCAGAACCACGCCCGCGCCGGGCATACCACCCTCGTAGCAGTGGCCGTTGGTGAGCATCAGCGCCCGGTCGGTGTCCACCGAGGTGGGATACCGGACGAGGGACGCCGAGCAGTTGCTGAGTGCGATGGTCGCGGTCAGGCTGGCCGCCTGCAGGGTGTCGGCGGCGGCGGGGGTCGGTCCGGCCAGGGTGGCGGCACCGAGGACGGTCGCGCCAATTGTGATGGCGAGTCGTCTGAGCATGAGAACTCCATCCGGATGAGGGGATGTATCGCCGAGAGTCTATGGACTCCGCCTCATTCAGTGAAGACCGTGAATCAAGATTGGCTCCCACGCCGGCTCCGTGG
The DNA here is from genome assembly GCF_013362815.1 of Hamadaea sp. Taxonomy (GTDB): domain Bacteria; phylum Actinomycetota; class Actinomycetes; order Mycobacteriales; family Micromonosporaceae; genus Hamadaea. The sequence continues at coordinate 92,689 of NZ_JABFVK010000020.1, forward strand.
CCGGGGAACACGAGCTTCCGGGCCGGGTGGTCCTGCTGGCAAATGCCCCGGGGCGAGCGCCGAGATCAAGAGATGGCGATAGACCTGTCAGCGCTGCGCGTACGCGCTGACGGCGGCGCGGCCGATCTCGAGTGACCGCCACTCCGTCCAGTTCGAAGCATCGGAGTACGACCTCTGCCAGAGCTCGCCAGCTCGGCTGATCGCAACGACTTCCAGATGTCCGTCGCTGGTGATTCCGGCCGTGACATCCGCCATTTCAACTGGAGCGTCGAGGTCACGCCAGGGCTTAGGGTCAGCACCCTGCCAATGGTCGCGATGGCTGATACCGCCGTCTGAGCGGACGACGAATATCTCGTGATGGTTCGGCCAGCCGTTGAGGACGTCGATTGCGACGCAGGAGTGCGGCAGCCCGTGACCGTATCCTTCGCCCCAGGTTCGCCACCATTCCGGGTCGTTCCGGTACCAGCGGTTCAGGATCCGCTCACCTGCCGCGACCACGAAGATCTCCATCAGGCCATTGACAGGCACAGACGCAGCGATGTCCCGCCCAGGCCCAGGCGGCTTCATCTTTCCCCACTCGGCCGCCCACATCCCGCCTCGGCCGTGCCAGATGTGCGCGACGCCGCCGTATTCGCCGACGATGAAGATCTCGCCGTGTCCAAGGCCGTTGCTCAACGCGGACAGTTTGATCGCGCGTCCGACCGTCGTCGCGGTGGGAAGCCTGGTCCATTTGGGCGTCTCATCAGTGGGCGTCAGGTTCGTCGTCCACACTTGGCCGATGTCGTCGACGTATGACACCTCCAACCGGTCGATCTGCGGGACGGAGGCGGCGACATCTCGCGGCCGGGTCGGCGGCCTCAGATCCTGCCAGGTCGACCACCTGCCCGGTTCCTGATAGGTAGACATGAGCAGGCCGCCCGTTTGGGAAACGGCCATCAGGTACATCACACCGTTGCCGGGGTTCCCGGTCGCAGCCGTCGTGAACCGAAGCGAGTCGGCGCCCGTCGCCGCGCGATGGCCGTCGCGTATGCCAGCGAACACGAGGAACGCCACGGCGAGCGCACCGCCGACGATCAGGGGGACCAGGAATCGCCCAACCCACTCGGCCTTCGCAAGTCCCGTGAGGAGATTCGTGACAGCACCCACGAGCACGGTCGCGACCACGGCTCCTGTTCCTATCGCCGCACGCACGCCACGGTTCACGGCTTACCTCCGGTGTTCGACGTGCCGCATCGTAGGCCGACGGGCGAGTATTCCGGCTCGCGCCGAGCGGTCCAACTATGACGTCGCCAACTCGACAGCTCTCAGCGGGGCATCGACCGCGAGTTCTCGGCCGCCAGTTCCCGGAGCCGAGCCACGTCGCCGAGCGGGCTCACTCCGTCCGCGCCGACGGACAGGTCACGAGGATCGAGGCCGATCGGCTCCGACAGCGCCGCGACTTGACCGCCCGCCCGGTCGACGAGGACCAGCGCGGTGACGAGGTAGCCCTCCTGCAGCGAGCGCAGGATCGCATGGCTGGAGCCGAGGTACTGCCGAGTGAGGTTGTCGATGAACGCCGCGAAGACCGGAAGGTCGATCATGTACTCGTCCGCGCCAGTGTCCTGCAGCCCCGCCGGAAGTCCGCCGACCGCTGAGAAGGTCTCGGTGAGCTGGGCGAACAGCCGTCCGACTCGGTTCGACGGGTTCCAGAGGTAGCGGTCACCGGTCCGGAAGTACTGACTCATCCCGTGATGATGACACCGGTGCAGGCGTCTGGCGGAGTACTCCGAAGTAGACCCCGGCCAAGATGAGCAGCCCGCCCGCCGCGAGCGGCCAGCCGACGCGTTCCTGGTCGAGCCAGGCCGACAGGGCCACCGTGACGAACGGCGTGATCACGAAGATGTACGCGGCGCGGGACGCGGGCCACGCCCGCAGCACGATCAGATAGAGCCCGAAGACTCCGATCGAACCCACGATCACCAAGAACGCCAGGGCCAGCCAAGTCTCCGTGCGCTGCGGCAGCGTACGCGGTTCGCCGGCGACGAGCGACGCGGCGAACAGGGCGAGCGCTCCGACCGCCATGGCGACGGCGTTCGTCGTCACGGGATGAGCCGATGGCAGCCGATGCCCCAAGACCGCCGCCTGAGCGAAGCACGCGGTACAGCCCAGTGCCGCCAACAGCGCGACCAGGGGAATCGCTCCGGTGATCTGCGCACGCGACAGAATCGCCACACCTGTTGCGGCGAGTAGTGTGCCGAAAACCGCGATCGGGCGCAGCCGCTCTTGTCCCTCCACAACCGACAGAAGCAGCGTCACGAGCGGCACGAGGGCGAGCAATGTCTGGCCGAAGCCCGCGTGCAGATACTGCAACGCGTAGTAGCCGAGCCCGAATGCGGCGGCGAAGTTCAGCAGGCCGTAAACGACCGTCCCGCTCCACTCCCGGCCGCGCGGCATCGGCAGTCGCAGGACCAGCATCGCGATCGCGAGCAACACCGCCGCCGTCCCAAAGCGGACGGTCGCGCCCCACAGCGGAGCCAGCTCGCGGTTGCTGAACCGGATGCCGACTCCGTTTCCGCCCGCCAGCACCGCGCACGCGACGAAGCTGGTCAGGGCGGCCCGGCCGGCGGCCATAAGATCACTCTACGTGGAAACGATGGTGCGTACTTCGGCGATCTTACCGGCGCGCACTTCGTCGGTGATCCGGCGGACGCGGTCGAGGTCGCGATAGATCCAGTCGACCCGCCACCCGTCGACGGTCAGCCAACCGCCGCCGTTCACCCAGGGACCCCATCCTCCGGGCTCGGTCACTTCTGTCGGCGTACCAGTCAAATCCGAAGCAACGGCACGCAACTGATCGACGGCGAGCGACCCGCGGTAATAGAGCCCGAGATCGATGTCGGAGTCGGGACGGTGGGTACCGCGGGCCCGGCTGCCGCCCAGCGCCACCGCGACCACCCCGGGAATTTCGGCGAGCCGGTCGGCGATCGGGGACAGGTCTTCCATGATCATTCACGGTACCGGTAGTAGGTGAGGAACATGTCGACGCCCGAGTCGACGAGTCGTTCGGCCGTCGGGGCATCGATGGACGCGCCGTACGCGCTGTGCACGAGGTGCGGATAGAGCACCAGCGCGTAGAGCTGGAGGATCGCCACGTCGATGTCGGTGACCGCCAGCCGCCCGGCGCCGGTCAAGCGCTGGAACGCGGCGGCGAGCGCGGGGCGGGCGCGATCGGGACCGTGCTCACGCCAGGCCGTGCCCAGCTGGGGGAACCGGCGGACCTCGCTGACGACGAGGTGACGCAGCGCGACCATGTCCGGCCTGGTCATGCTCGCGACCCAGGCCTGCGCCGTCCACTTCAACGCGGTACGCAGATCGTCGGAGGCGGCCAGCCGCTCGGCGGTGCCCGCGATCGCCTCCGCGAGCGCCTCCTCAAGCGCGTCGCCGACTACCGCCATGAACAGCGTTTCCTTGCTGCCGTAGTGGTTGTAGACGGTGACCTTGGAGACGCCCGCTTCGGCGGCGATCGCGTCCATCCCGGCGTCGAACCCATCGCGGACGAACGCGGTCCGGGCCGCCGCCACGATCGCCCGCCGCTTGCGGGCCGCGCGGTCGCCGGTGAGGTCTCGGGGAGTCTCGGTCGCCACGCCGGTCAGCGTAGCAGGAAACTGAACTGTACTGTTGAGTTCATATGAACTGTGCTGTACAGTTCGCGACATGGCTGATTACATCGCTGCCGGTTACGTCGCCCCCGGCCTCGGGTCGGTGCGTACGGAGTTCTTCAAAGTCGTCGCGGCAGAACCGGGGCTGGGCGCCCAACTGGTCGCGTACCACGGCGACCGGATGGTGGTCGACCTCGCCGCCGGGATGGACCACGACGACCTCACCGGGCTCTACTCCTCCGCCAAGGGGGCGGCTCACCTTGTGGTCGCTCTGCTCGTCCAGGACGGCGCGCTCGACCTGGATCGGCCCGTCACGGCGTACTGGCCGGAGTTTCCGGTCGAGTCGCTGACCCTCCGGCAACTGGTGAGCCACCAGTCCGGGCTGATAGGGGTCGACGGCGGATTCACCAGTGCCGAACTCGCCGACGACACGGTGATCGCCGCTCGGCTGGCCGAGCAGAAGCCGTTCTGGGAACCCGGGAGTGCGTACGGGTATCACGCGTTCGTTATCGGCGCGCTGGTCGGCGAAGTCGTCCGGCGCACTACCGGACGGCGTCTTCAGGAGATCTACGACGACCGCGTACGCCTCCCTTATGGGCTGGACTTCTATCTCGGGCTCCCCGAGAGTGAAGAGCCGCGCTACCGCCCGGTGCAACCGGCACTCACTCGATCGGAGGTCGATCCGCAGAGCCTGATGGGCATCGCGTTCAATCTGCACGCCCCCAACCCGACCGACCTCGTGGAGTTCGCGAACACCCGACGCGTACGCGAATTGGGCCCGGCCTCATCGGGCGGAGTCGGCAACGCACGCGGACTGGCGAAGATGTACGCCGCCGCCATCGGCGAGATCGACGGACGTCCACCGCTGTTGACCGAGGCGACGCTGGCCGAGGTGACCCGGCTGCATACTCCGGGGACCGACCTGGTGACCGGCGAACCGGACCATTTCCTGCTCGGCTTCGAGGCGGCCGGCGTACGGTACCCGTCCCTGGGACGGCGCGCGTTCGGCCACAGTGGAGCGATCGGAGCTCAGTCCTTCGCCGATCCGGACAGCGGTCTCGCCTACAGCTACACCCGGCGGCGCTTCTCCATCGGCGGGGCGGCACCAGAGAACGACCAGCTCATCGCGACGCTCGTCCGGGCGCTTGGGTAAGCGCTCCGAGCGTTTTTGTTCAGACGGCGCGCTTTGTTCAGACGGCGCGCAAGCCCCGGCGACGACCGCCGTCGTCGGTGAGCGCGGCGGCGAGATCGTCGCGGGCGCGGGCGACCCGGGAGCGGATCGTGCCGACCGGGCAGCCGAGCACGTCGGCCGCCTGCTCGTAGGAGAGGCCGAGGATCTGGGTGGCGACGAAAGCCTCCCGGCGGTCGTCGTCCAAGCCAGCGATCAGATGTCGCAGCATGACCTGCTCGTCGAACCGGGCGCCGGCTCCGGCCTGGGTGAGGTCGGCCACCACCGTCCAGTCCTCGACGGCGGCGGCGCGCGGGCGGCGGGACTGGGCCCGCAGATGGTCGAAGACGGTGTGCCGGGCGATGGCCAGCAGCCACGTCCGGGCCGGGGACCTCGCCTCGAACGACGGAAGGGCCTTCATCGCCCGGATGAACGTCTCCTGGGCGAGGTCTTCGGCCTCTGCCGAATTGGTCAGATACGAGACGAACCGGAGGACGTCGCGCTGCGTACGTGCGACGAACTGAGCGACGGCGTGCTGGTCACCGGCTCGGGCGGCGAGCGCCAGCTCGGTCAGGTGAGCGTCGTCGTCAGGCACGCCCGCCAGGGTAACCGGTGAACCTGAGCACGCCGGGAACCAACCACGTGAGCACGGCGACAATGTATGCCATGGGAGTGGCACCGGCCTGTGAGCGTACTCGAGATCATCTGTCGGCATCGATGGATGGCGCTTCTGCGCCCGACGTCGAGGCCGACCGGCACCTGGCCGGGTGCGACGCCTGCGCCGACTGGTGGGAGCGGGTCAGCCGGCTCGGCCGGTTGACGCGTACGGCGAACGCACTGCCGACCCGGGACCTCGGAGCCGAGGCGATGGCCGCCATTCTCGCCGCCGCACCTCGGCGCTCGCGGCTGCCCGGGGTCCTCCGGCTGGCGCTACTGTGCGTGGGTCTCGCCCAGTTCCTGCTCGGCGTCGCCCAGATCAGCACCCTCGCCGCGGGTGGCCAGCACTCCCACGACCCCGTGGTGGCCGCCGTCTCCTCCGGCCACTTGTGGCACGAGTCGGCCGCCTGGAACGTCGCCATCGGGGCGGCGCTGGCTTGGCTGGCCTGGCGGCGTACGCGTCCCGGCGGGCTCCTGCCGGTGATGACCGCCTTCGTCGCGGTCTTGACGCTGCTCACCGTCAACGACGCCATCATCGGCCGGGTCGAGGTCAGCCGGATCTTGTCGCACGGCTTCGTCCTCGTCGGGTACGCCCTGCTCCTGGTGCTGAACCGGCGTGGGTTCGGCGAACCGCCCGGCGACCGCAAGCCGACGCCGTGGCGGCTCCCGTCGGACGGGACGACCGAGGACGGGCACGCGGACGGGCCGCTGGCGACAGTGCACCCGCTGCCGGTGCGGATGGCGTACCGACAGCAGGTGACCGCGCAGCAGCGGCGAGCCGCCTAACGGGGTGGATCACTGCGACGCGAGCCACTCGGCGAAGGTGATCTTTCCCGTGCGGTGCGGCTCGTCCCCCGGCACCAGGGTGTCGTCGGCGATCACGTCGCCGAAGTAGGGCGCGCTGTCGTCGTCGACGACCTTGCGCGGGTCACCAAGCGCCTCGAGCCGGCGGCGCACGGCCTCCGACAGCGGAATGCGCTCAGGCCCGGCGATCTCGACCACGTCGTCGACGGGCTCGTTGATCGCGACCTCGGCCACGAAGGCCGCGACTTCGGCCGCCGCGAGCGGCTGGAGCGTCTTCGAGGTGACCCGGACCTCGTCGCCGACGGTCGCGGAGTCGGCGATGCCCTTCAAGAACTCGAAGAACTGCGTGGCGCGGACGATCGTGAACGGCACTCCGGAGTCGCGGATCTGCTTCTCCTGCGCGACTTTGGCCTTCAAGTAGAAGGCGTCGGCACCGGCCCGGTCGAGGCCGACGATCGACAGCGCGACGTGGTGGCCGACCCCGGCGGCCAGCTCGGCCTCGGCCAAGTTGCGGCCGGAGCTCGTGAAGAACGCCATCACCCCGTCCGGCGTGAACACGGGCGGATTGGTGACGTCCACGACGACCTGCGCCCCGGCCAGGGCGTCAGCCAGGCCTTCACCGGTCGTGCTGTCGACGCCGGACGACGGCGAGGCCGCGACGGCCTCGTGGCCTTGGTCTCGCAGCAGGCCGACGACCTGCGATCCGATGAGTCCGGTGCCCCCGATGACGACGACCTTCATGACGAACCTCCACGAGTCTTACTCGGACAACTTCTATCCGAGATACTACTCGGACACAATTGATCCGAGTCAAGTAGCATGGGCGCATGAAACTGAGCGGCGGCGTCGAATGGGCCCTGCACTGCTGTGTGGTGCTCACCACCGCGCGGTCTCCGGTCCCCGTGACCCAGCTGGCCGAGCTTCACGACGTCTCCAGCAGTTACCTCGCCAAACAGCTCCAAGCCCTCTCCCGGGCCGGAATCGTCCAGTCCGTCCAGGGCCACGCGGGCGGCTACCGGCTGACCAGGCCCGCGGCCGAGATCACTCTCCTCGACGTCGTCGAGGCGGTCGACGGACCGGGGTCGACCTTCCACTGCACCGAGATCCGGCAGCGTGGCCCGCTTGCCACCCCGGCCGAGCAGTGCACGAGACTCTGCCCGGTGCACCGGGCCATGCTCCGGGCCGACCACGCGTGGCGGGCGGCCCTGCGGGCGACGACGATCGCCGATCTCGTGGCGGACGTCGACCAGGACAGCGGCCCCCAGGCACTCCCCCGCGTCGGTGCCTGGCTGACCGCCCAAGCGAGTCAGGCCTGACGCGTCGGCAGGATCACCAGCTGCCGGAGGTTGACGTGCCGGGGACGGCTCACGGCGTACGCGACCAGGTCGGCGATCTCCCCGGCCGACAGCCCACCCAGAACCTCGAACATACCGCCGAGCTGCTCGGACAGGGCCGGATTGTCGATATGGCGGCCCAGTTCGGTGTCGGTCAGCCCGGGCTCGATGTTGGTGACCCGGACGTCCTTCGGCCCCAACTCCGTACGCAGTCCGGCCGACAGATGCGTCAGCGCTGCCTTGGTCGCGCCGTAGACGGCGTAATCCGGGAAGGTCACGTGCGCGCCGATCGAGGAGATGTTGACCAGGTCGGCCGTCGTGCCGTCAGCCGCCGCCGCGATCAGGTCGCCGGAGAACGCCCGGATCACGCGCAGCACGCCCGTCACGTTGGTGTCGATCATGCGCTGCCACTCGTCCTCGCGCCCGGCGGTGATCGGGTTCGGCAGCATCACCCCGGCCGAGTTGACCACCAGATCCACTCGCCCGTACGCCCGGCGTACCGCGTCGGCGGCAGCGGTCACGGCTTCGGTGTCGGTGACGTCGGTGGCGACCGCGATCGCCTGTCCCCCATCGGCCACGATCTTCTCGGCCAGTTCGGCGATCCGGTCGGCCCGGCGGGCGAGCAGCGCAACGCGTACGCCGGACGCGGCCAGCAGTTCGGCGATGGCCGCCCCCATGCCGCTGGCGGCTCCGGTGACGACGGCGGTGCGGTTGTTCAGCGTGTCGAAGTAAGTCATGCCGAAAGCTTGCGACCGTTCGCGGAGCCTACCCAGGGCTGCGCCTTACCTAGGTCTGGCAGTACCAGGATCAGCTTCCGGGGATCAGGCAGACTGGGCGGCGTGCAAGAGATCGGTGAGTTCCTGCGAAGCCGCCGCGCCCGGATCAGCCCAGCCGAGGCGGGGTTGCCCGACTTCGGGCGGCGACGCGTACCGGGGCTGCGGCGGGAGGAGATCGCGCAGCTGGCCGGGGTGAGCGTCGACTACTACACCCGGCTGGAACAGGGCCGGGGCACCGGCGTCTCGGACGCGGTCCTCGACGCGATCGCCCGGGTGCTCCAGCTGGACGCCACGGAACGGGACCACCTGCGCAACCTGGTACGCCCCGCGAAACCGGCGGCCCCCGCCAAGCCGGCGAAACTGCGCCCGGAACTGCGGCGGATGCTGGAGCTGATGGAGTCCGTCCCGGCCTTCGTGCTCGGCCGGCGGATGGATCTCGTCGCCTGGAACCCGCTCGCTGACGCGGTGGCGGGATTCAGCGACATGACCGGACCGCGGAATGTGGCGTACCAGACCTTCTTGGAACCGAGAGCGCGCGACTTCTATCGCGACTGGCCCGCGGTGGCCGAGGAGACGGTGGCCTATCTGCGCCGGGACGCGGGCCTGCACCCCGGTGACCCGCAGCTCGCCGCACTGGTCGGCAAGCTGTCGATGCGCGACCCGGTGTTCCGCGAGCTGTGGGCGGCGCACGCGGTGCGGGAGAAGACACACGGCCGCAAACTGCTGCGGCACGCAGTCGTGGGCGACCTCGACCTGGCCTACGAGACCTTCGCACTGCCCGGCGACCCCGACCATCTCCTGGTCACGTACATCGCCGAGGCCGGCTCGCCGACCGACGAGCGGTTGCGGCTGCTCGGCAGTTGGGCGGCCACCATCCGCTAGCCGCCTTTCCACGCCGCCTTTCCACGCCGCCTTCGCGCTGGGTCTTCCGCGCTGGATCAGGGATCCCGGCCGAATCTTGGGCCAAGATTCGGCCCGGATCCGTGATCTGGCGCCTGGCGATCCGCCGGGCTGGCGCCTGGCGATCCGCCGGGCTGGCGCCTGGCGATCTGCCGGGTTTGCGTGCGGCGGCGAGCTGGACCGGCTACCGTTGCGGCCCATGAGTTCCTCCGCCGGACGCGGCCTGACCGTCGCGCTCACCGCCGTCGCCCTGGCGATCCCCTGGAACGCCCCGTCGGCGGCCCTCGCGGAGCCGAGCGCGACGGCGAGCGCAAGCGCGCCGATTCCGTGCCCGAAGGCGGCGGCGCCCAAGACCTCCCGCCCGCCGCGGCCCAGCCCGCCGGCCGCGAACCCGACGCAGCAGGCGCTCGGCGGTGAGCAGCTCGCCTCGGCCGGACTCGTGGTGCCGTCCGGGATGGCGAGCCCGCCCGCGAACACCGCGATCTCCTGGCTCGTGGCCGACCTCGACACCGGCGAGGTGCTCGGCGCTTGCGGCGCGCACGAGTACGGCACTCCGGCGAGCGTGCAGAAACTGCTGCTGACCGCCACCTATCTGGACAAACTCGACCCTAAGCAGGTCGCCACCGTCACGCACGACGACCTGGCGCAGGTGCCCTCGGACAGTTCTCTCGTCGGGCTCGTCGAGAACGGCAAGTACAGCGTCGAGACGCTCTGGCTGGGGCTGCTGCTGCAGTCCGGCAACGACGCCGCGACCGTCCTCGCCCGGCTCGGCGGCGGCACTGTGGCGGCGGGCGTACAGGGGATGAACGAGGAAGCCGAGAAGCTCGGCGCGTTCCAGACGCACGCCGTGACCCCGTCCGGCTACGACGGCGTCGGCCAGTTCACCAGTGCGTACGACCTGGCGTTGATCGCCCGGGTGTGCTTCGACAACGAGACCTTCCGCAAGTACGCGCTCACGCAGCGTACGCAGATCCCCGCGCAGCCGCCGAAGTACAAGGGCTTCCAGATCCAGAACGAGAACCAGCTGATCTTCGACTACCCCGGGGCTCTCGGTGGCAAGACGGGCTTCACCAGCCTGGCCCGGCACACCTACGTCGGCGCAGCCGAACGCAACGGCCGCCGCCTCGTCGTCACGCTGATGGGCGCCGAGCCCCGTCCGCAGCGCGGCTGGCAGCAGGGCGCCGCCCTCCTCGACTGGGGATTCAGCCTGCCGACCGGGGCGTCCGTCGGCCACCTCGTGACCCCCGAGGAAGCGCATCCAGCGCCGTCGCCCAGCGTCTCGCCGTCCGGTGCGCTGCTCGCCGAGGCCGCGTCCGGCAGCCTGTGGGCACCCGTCCCGGTCGCGGCCGGGGTCGCGGTGGCCGCCGGTTTGTCCGTCCTGATCGGACTGTTCCGGGTGCGCCGCCGCCGGCGGTCGGCCTAGCCGCGCCGGCTACCGGCCGCGGAAGACCGCCGGGTTCACCTCGAACGGCGTACACCGGACGGGATGGGCCTGCTCCGCGGCGTACGCGATCTGCAGCAGACGCGCGTCGTTCCACGGGCGCGTCACCAGCATCAGCCCGCGGGGACGACGGTTCTCCTCGGCGTACCCGCTGGGAATGACGATGCTGGGCCACCCGGCGCGAGCGGCCCACGAACAGCCGGACGCGCCGGTGAAGGCGAGGAATTCGCTGTCGCCGAGCGCCGCGAGCAGGCTCTCGGTCGCGGCCGCGAGATCACGCGATCGGGTCTGCTCGTACGCGGACCGCTGGGCGACGTGATCGATGGCGAGCGCCGTGTCGACGTGGACCTGGCGGTACTTCAAAGCCTGAGCCGCATTGGCCACGTTGAAGGCCTGAAGGTCGGCGAGCGACCGCATCGGGGCGTCCGCGCCCAGGCCGGCGAGGTAGCGATCGACGGCCGGCGCGAACTCGTAGTGCAGCACGGCCAGCTCGTCGTCGTGGCCGCTCTCCGGCATCGTGACGTCCACAAGGGACGCTCCGGCCCGGCGGAGCGCAGCGAGCACTCCCGGCGCGAACTCCGCCTCCTCGGACTGGACGACCGCGATCCGCGCGCCGCGCAAGTGACGCGGGTCGAGGGCGAGGTTCTGCAACGCCTCCGCGACACCGCCGGACGGCGCGGTGACCGGGTCGGCCACGTCGGCTCCCGCGAGGACCGCGAGCAATGCGGCCGCATCCGCGACGGTACGCGTCATCGGGCCGGCGGTGTCCTGGCTGGGTGCGATCGGCACGATCCCGGTCCGGCTGACCAGCCCGAGTGTGGGTTTCAGGCCGACCAGGCTCTGGTAGTCGGCCGGGCTGGTGATCGAGCCGTCGGTCTCGGTGCCGACGGTCAACGGCGCGAACCCCAGTGCCGCCGCCGCGCCGGAGCCACTGCTGGAACCGCTCGGGGTGAGCGCCAGGTCGTACGGGTTCAGCACCTGCCCGCCGAGGGAGGAGTAGCCGGACGGCATCTCCTCGGTGAGGAAGTTCGCCAGCTCGGACAGGTTCGTCTTGCCGATCACGATCGCGCCGGCCGCCCGCAGCCTGGCCACGATCGGTGCGTCCAACCGGGGAACGCTGTGCTCCAAGGCGAGCGCGCCGGCCGTCGTCGGCAGCCCGGCGACGTCGATGTTGTCCTTGACGAGCACCGGGATGCCTTCGACCGGGCTGCGCGCGCCCTGCTCCCGGCGTACGCGGTCGCTGGCGTCCGCCTGGTCCAAGGCGTCCGGGGCGAGACACCGGATCGCGCCGAACACGCCGTCATACCGGCTGATCCGGTCGAGATGGGCGGCGACGAGATCACGGCTGGTGACCTCGCCCGAGTCGAGAAGCGTACGCAGAGCGGCGACGGTGGCGGTGGCGAGGTCGGGGAGGCTCACGGCGGCAACGTATCAACTTCCCGGGGGCCGCGTCGATCATGCCGGAGGTGCCGTGGTTTCGAGTCCCGGCCCGGCCGGGTACGCCGCCGATCATGACTTCCGTCCGAGAGTTCCGCATCGAGACGCCGGAGCGGGATCTCACCGACCTCGCCGGCCGCTTACGGCGTACGCGGTGGCCGGAGCGCGAGACGGATCGGTCGCAAGGCGTACCGCTGGAGTATCTCCGTGAGCTGTGCGCGTACTGGGCCGACGGCTATGACTGGCGATCCCGGGAGGCGTGGCTCAACACCGTCCCCCAGTTCGTCACCGAGATCGACGGGCTGGACATCCACTTCGTCCGCGTACGCTCGCCGCACCCGGGCGCTCTGCCGCTGGTGCTGACGCACGGCTGGCCGGGGTCGTTCGTCGAGTTCCTGGCCGTCATCCCCGCGTTGACCGATCCGCCGGATGCCGCCGACGCCTTCGACGTCATCTGCCCCTCCCTGCCCGGGTACGCCTTCAGCGGCAAACCGGCCACGACCGGATGGGGAGTCGAACGGATCGCAGCCGCCTGGGCGACCCTGATGACCCGGCTCGGCTACGACCGGTACGCCGCCGCCGGAAGCGACTGGGGTACGAGCGTCACCGCTCAACTGGGCCGGATCGACGCCGGACGACTGGCCGGCATCCACCTGGTGCCGCCGCTGGCCCCACCCGATCCATCCACTCTGGACGATTTGACTTGGGCCGAGGAGGCGGCCCTGGCCGATCTGCGCCGGGCCGGTCGGGACGAAGACGGATACTCGCTGGAACAGTCCACCCGCCCGCAGACGATCGGGTACGCCCTCACCGACTCGCCCGCCGCGCTCTGCGCCTGGATCGTGGAGAAGTTCTGGGCGTGGTCGGACCACCCGGGCGACCTGCACGCCGTCATCGACCGCGACCGACTGCTCGACAACGTCATGCTCTACTGGCTCACCGGTACGGGAGCCTCGGCGGCCCGGCTCTACTGGGAAAGCTTCCGTCACGTGCAGCGGATCTTCACCGAATCCGCCGGCGATCTGATCACGGTGCCGGCCGGATGCTCGGTGTTCCCGAAGGAGAACCCCCGTCCGTCCCGGCGCTGGGCCGCACGCCGGTTCACCGACATCCGCTACTGGGGCGAACCCGAACGAGGCGGGCACTTCGCGGCGTTGGAGCAGCCCGAGCTGTTCGTCCGCGAACTGCGTTCGTTCTTCCGGCTCGTCTGCTGAAGGCTCGTCCACTGAGAAGCTGGTCGCTTCACGCGACGGCCTGGAGACCGAGGAGCCCGGCCCACGCATGCTCCGGTGGGCCGGGCTCTTCGAAGGGTCAGTTCGTACCTAGGTCCCGAGCCTGCTTGCGGCGCGCCTTGAGAGCGATCCGCTTCGCATGCCGGGGTTCGCCGGCCAGTGGGCTGATGCTTCGGGCCTTCGCCCTCGGTTCGTCCTGCAGGAACAGTTCGGTGAGGGCACGCGGGTAGGTCACAAGACTCCTTCTCTGCCCGCCAGGCGTTCCGACGGGCAGTGCAGACCTTACGACCGGGCCCGTGAGCTGCGCACTCGGCAATTGACCCGATACCCCTCCGCCACGTTCTCTGCTAACTTATTAAATGTCGCGGAAGGTCTCGATGCTCGCCCCCAGCTCGGTGAGGCGCTCGGCCAGCTGCTCGTAGCCGCGGTTGATCACGTACACGTGCCGGAGTACCGACGTGCCCTTCGCCGCGAGCATCGCGAGCAGAACGACGACCGCCGGGCGCAGCGCCGGTGGGCAGACGACTTCCGCGCCGGACCAATGCGTCGGGCCGGTGATGTGCAGGCGATGCGGGTCCATGAGAGTCACCCGGGCGCCGAGCTTGGTCAGCTCGGTCAGGTGCAGGGCCCGGTTTTCGTACACCCAGTCGTGGACCAGCGTCGAACCGTCTGCCACCGCCGCGATCAGGGCGAAGAACGGCAGGTTGTCGATGTTCAAGCCCGGGAACGGCATCGGGTGGATCTTGTCGATCGGCGCGCGCAGGTGTGAGGGGCGGACGGTCACGTCGACCAGACGCGTACGCCCGTTGGCGGCGGCGTATTCGTCGGTGCGGTCGTAGTCGAGGCCCATCTCCTCCAGCAGCGCCAGTTCGATCTCCATGAACTCGATCGGGACTCGGCGTACGGTGATCTCGGAGTCGGTGACCACGGCCGCGGTGATGAGGCTCATCGCCTCGATCGGGTCCTCCGAGGGTGCGTAGTCCACATCGGAGTCGATGACCGCCTTGCCGTGCACGGTGAGCGTCGTCGTGCCGATGCCGTCGATGCGTACGCCGAGATCGGTGAGGAAGAAGCAGAGGTCCTGCACCATGTAATTCGGGCTGGCGTTGCGGATGACGGTTACCGCGTCCCGACGGGCTGCCGCCATGAGGGCGTTCTCCGTCACAGTGTCGCCGCGCTCGGTCAGCACCACCGGCCGGACCGGGTGCACGCTGGTGTCGACGTCGGCGTGGTAGAAACCGCCGGTCGCCTTCACTTCCAACCCGAACGGGCGCAACGCGATCAGGTGCGGCTCGACCGTCCGTGTGCCCAGGTCGCAGCCTCCGGCGTACGGCAGGGAAAACGTGGTGTGGTCGTGCATGAGCGGGGCGAGGAACATGATGATGCTGCGCGTGCGCCGCGCCGCTTCGACGTCGAGCGAGTCGAGGTCGAACCGGGCCGGCGGGGTGATCTCGAGGTCGTTGTCGGCGTTCAGCCAGCGGTGCTTGACGCCGATGCTCCCGAGGACCTCGAGGATGCGGTTGACCTCCTCGATGCGCGCGACCTTGCGCAGCGTCGTACGCCCCCGATTGAGCAGCGAGGCGCACAGCAACGCGACCCCGGCGTTCTTGCTGGTCTTGACGTTGATGCTGCCGGAGAGCCGGCGGCCGCCCTCGATGCGCAGGTGCATCGGGCCGGAGTGGCCGAGCGAGACGATCTCGGAGTCGAGCACCTCGGAGATGCGGCTGAGCGTGTCGAGACTCAGGTTCTGATTGCCCTGTTCGATCCGGTTGATGGCGCTCTGGCTCGTGCCGAGCGCCTCGGCCAGGCGGGCTTGGGACCAGCCGCGGTGGCGGCGGGCGTCGCGAATGAGGGTGCCGATGCGGCGTAGCGTGTCACCGGAGCGCGTCAAGCTTTCGGGCATGGCGAGGACTATCTCATATATGAGATCGCGCGTCGCGGAGGGGGCCCATGGGCGTGGCGGAGGTCTACGCGGAGTTCGCGGCGTCCGAGGCTCGTGGAGTGTCGCCCGTCTATGAGCGCCTCGGCTCGTTCGTCGCCACCGACCCGGACCTGCTAGCCCTGATTCCCGACGGCACGCAGCCACAACTCCTCTTCGGCGTGGTGCGCCTCCTCGGCGGGCCGGTCGACGATCCGGTCGCGTTCGGCGCATTCGCGATCGAACATTGGCCCGCGATCGAGACGCAGATGCGGCAGCGCGCGACACAGACCAACGAACCCGGCCGGTGCGCCGTGCTCCTACCGATCCTCGCGTCACTCCCGCAGCCGCTGGCGCTGTTGGAGGTCGGCGCATCCGCCGGCCTCTGCCTCTATCCCGATCGCTACAGCTATCGCTACGACGATCACGTGCTCGGCCAGGGCAGCCCCGTGCTGGAGTGCACGCTGACCGGGATCGAACCACCGGCGGCCCGGCCGGTGGTGGTGTGGCGCGCGGGGATCGATCTGAATCCGCTGGATGTGACCGACCCCGGCGACGTCGCGTGGCTCGACGCGCTCATCTGGCCCGACCAGCTCCATCGACGGGACCGCCTACGTCAGGCGGTCGAGATCGCGGCGGCCGACCCACCACTGCTGGTCCAGGGAGACCTCGTCACGGACCTGCCGGCGCTCGCCGCTCAGGCTCCAGCGGGCGCGACGCTCGTCGTCTTCCACACCTCGGTGCTCTACCAGGTTCCGCCGTCACGATGGCCGTCGTTCCGGGCGGCCGTCGCGGATCTGCCCGGACATTGGCTGGCCAACGACATCCCCGATCTGATCCCGGGCGCGCCGACGCCACCGGATGCGAACACGTACAACTTGCTGGCCCTGGACGGCGCGCCGATCGCCTGGACGAGGTCGCACGGCCAGGCGATGACTGGCGCCTAGGAACCGACGCCTTCCCAGCTGCGTCTCTTCGGCATGACACGACTCGTACGCATCGGGGCGCTGGTCCTGGTACTGCTCGCGCCGGCCGCCTGCGCAGGACGGGATCACCCGACGAGCGTCGTCGACTCGGTCGGCGGCTCGGGGGAGGACGATTGGGGTCTCAACGCCGAAGGGCTCGACCGCTGGCAGAAGTTCCCGGTGACCGCCAAGCCGCGGCCGCTCGTCCTCATCGGCGGGCGAATCCACGAAGCCGGCTACACCACCGTCGAAGCCAAGATGGCCGTCAGCGCGGGGCTGGTCGAAGTGCCGGGTACGCCACCGGCCGGGCCGCCGAAGGTGCGTACCGAGCTGCCCGTAGGGCGCGCCGAACTGCGTACGATCGGCTCGGCTGAGGCGCTGAATCTGATCGTCAAGCAGGGTACGCCCAGCTCGGAGAGGGTAGCTCCGGTCAAGATCACTTCGGTGGCCTTCGGCAGCGGCGAGTTCTTGACCGACCGCGGCCCGCTGAAGCTGCCTGCCTGGCTGTTCTCCTCGCCCGAGATGCTCGGCCCGATCGCCGTGCTGGCACTTGATCCGGCGGCGCTGTGGGTCACCGAACCGGCGGTCTATCCGCTGGCCAGCTCGGGCAACACCATCGCCGCCGACGATCGCACCCTTGTCGTTCAGCTCCCTGAGGCCGCCGAGGGCACCTGCCCCGGCCAGCCGGTCTATGCGTACGAGGCGGTGTCCGAGGAGTCGGCGACCGCCGTCCAGATCGGACTCACCCGGCGGCAGACCGGGGTCACCGAAGGAGATCCGAAGCAGAACTGCACGCAGCCCACGATGCTGCGGCTGACGGCGTACACGGTGACGTTGGTGGAGCCGCTGGGTAATCGCGTTGTCATCCAGCGGAACGGCGCGCCGATTCCCATCACCCGCAAGGCCTGACGCAGCGCTTCGTCCACCTGGTACATCTAGACGCACGCCTATGTGAGCGTTCACACTACTGCCCTTGGCCCCCGCCGTTCCCGGCGGCGGGGACCAAGCTCTTCCCGTGTCGTCCGCGCCGTTCCCGGCCGGAATCAAGCTCCCCGTATCGTCAGGCGATGAGCCACACGATTGCGGAGAGGACCCGATGAGCTGGTACGGGCCGGACGGGCAGCAGATCTACTACGAGGACGCCGGTCAGGGCGACACCGTCCTGCTGATGCCCGGCTGGGGCAGCAGCGTCGTCGACCTCAACCGCCTTCGCGACGATCTCGCCTACGGGTTCCGCGTGATCGCCGTCGACCTGCCGGGATCAGGACGGTCGCAGCCTCAGCCGCGCCATTACCCGCCGACCTACTACTTGGACGACGCCCACCTGCTGCTCGGTCTGCTCGACGAGCTGCAGGTCGACGTCGCGCACTTCGTCGGGTTCAGCGACGGTGGCGAGGAGGCGCTGCTCATGGCGGCGCTACAACCGGCTCGGGCCCTGTCCGTGCTCACGTGGGGCGCCGCCGGGCACATCGAATCCTCGCCCGAGGCACTGCACGGGCTCGCGAACTTGCTGACCGATCCGCCGGACGGGCTCAAACCACTCGCGGCGTACCTGGCCGAGCAGTACGGCGTCGACCAGGCTCGGATCATGGCGCGCAGTTGGGCGGAGGCGATGTCCGCCGTCATCGACGCAGGTGGCGACGTCAGCCGGTCACGCGCCGCCGACATCACCTGTCCCGCACTCCTGATCGCCGGAACCTACGATCCCTTCTGCCCGCCGGCCCTGGTCCGCGCGATGGCCGACGACCTGCCGCGCGGTGCCTATCGGGAGGCGGGCGGCGGGCACGACATCCATCTCTCGCACGGCCGCTGGCTCGCGGCCACGATCACCGACTGGCTGAGCGAACACTAGACCCGCTCAGGGTCGAGGCTCGGGGGCATCTCCGGGTTTCCATAAGGGGTACGCCTGGAGGCGCGGTCGTCATCCGGCCAGCAAGATCAAGCGCATGAGTTTCGTCAAGCCGTCCTTTCTCGCCGCGCCGCTCTTCCTCGCCCTCTACGGCATCCTGCGCCTCGCCGGAAAGGCCGACGGCGTCTACGGTCCCGGCTGGGACTGGCAACTGGCGCACTTCGCCGGCCTCATCGGCCTGCTGCTGTTCGCCCCGGTGGTCCTCGCCTTGGGCCGGATGCTGCGGCCGTCGTGGTGGCGTACCACGATCGTCGGGGTGACGCTGGCCGGGCTGGTCGCCTCGATCGTCCAATTCGGAGCGGACATCGTCGAGGGCTTCATGGCTTCCGACAAGGCGGAGATGTCCTCGCTCAGCGACTCGTTCAACTCCGTACCGGGCGTCACGGCCGCCTTCTACAGCGTCGGCCCGCAGCTGTTCTTCCTCGGCCTGATCGTGCTGGCCGTCGCCGCCGCGATCGCCCGGAAGCTGCCCTGGTGGAGCGCCGTCCTCGTGATCGTCGGCATCCTGCTGCCGCCGGTCACGCTGGACCTCATGCCGGTCGCCGGGCTGTGCCTGATGGCGGCGTTCGCCCCGGTGGTCTTCCGGCGTACGCCGGTCGCCGCCTGACGCACGGTAACGGGGGCCGCGGACGAATCCGCAGCCCCCGTTTCGGCGTACCAGCGCGTTATTCGAAGCGGCGTCGGCGCAGCGTGATGATCAGCAGCAGCGACCCGACGAGGACCGCGGCGACTCCGGTGAACACGCTCGGCCACAGCCAACCCGGCGTCCCGGTATGCGCGAGGTCGTCGCTCGCAGTGCCGGACGTCGAGCTCGCATCGGTTTCGTCGGTGGTGGTACCGGTGCCGTCGGTCGCGTTCGTCGAGCCGTCGGTGGCCCCCGTCGTCACCGGTGCCTCCAGCGTTCCGACGCTGGGATCGTCGGTTCCGCCGCTCGATCCAGGCGTCGTGCCGGTCGGGTTGCTCCCGGCGGACGCGGTCGACCCCGGCGATGTGCTGCCGGTGCTGCTTCCGGAGGTCGGGGCGGCCACGGCGGTCGAGGTCGCGCCGACCGGGTCCACCGTGCTTCCGACGCCCGGGGAGGACGATCCCGTCGCGCCGGTCGGTGCCGTGGTCGGCACCGGCGCACCGCCGCTCGCCGTCGGGGTCGGCGTCCCCGGAGCCGACTCGGTGATCAGGCCCGCGTCGACGGCGGGAACGTCGCTGACGTCGTTGAGGACCTGCTGACCGGTCGGCGCGGCGAGGAAGAGACGGCGTACGGCGAGCGGCGGGGACGTGCCGTCGGGGTTCACATTGGAGTCCCGCTGCGGATCGGCGGTCGTGCTCTCCGTCGTGAACTTCGTACCGGCCGGTGGGTCGAGGTCGACCTGGTAACTGCCGGGGCACAACGCGGTGAACCGGTAGCGACCCTGCGGGTCGGTGCTCATCTGCCGCTCGGCCGCCGGGCAGTTCTCCGGGGAGCCGGTCAGCGTGACGGGAACACCGGCCACCCCGGGCTCGCCGTCGTCGCGTACGCCGTCGCGGTCCAGGTCGCGCCAGACTCGGCCGCTGACCGAACCGGCCAGCAGGCGTACCGTCGAGTCGTTGGACCGCACCGGGAGCGCGAGGCCGTCCGCCTTGGCCCCGAAGACCGCGCCGAGCTCTTCGGCGTCTTTCGACTGTGGAGCGTCGAGGACCACCGTGGTCACGCGAGTGCCGTTGGCCGCCAGCGGAGTGCTGGAACTGACCCGGATGCCGGTGACCGCGGACATCTTCTCCGGGCACTGCTCACGCCCGAAGTCGCCCTCGAGGCACCAGGTCGTCGTGCCGTCCGGCTGGTTGGACTTGTCGTTGACGTCGAGATCGATGCGGTCGCCGGGCACCTCGGTGTACCGGACGGTCGCCCCGGCCGGAGCCGAGACCTTCTCCAGCACGACCGGGCCGGTGACGGCGGTGTTGGCGATGTCCCCAGCGGCCGGGACCTTCATGATGAGGTCGCTGGACCGCACCGGGCTGGTCCACGCGTTGGTCTCCTTGAGTAGGAACGAGACGTCGTCACCGACGGCGACGGCCGGTGCGGCGGCCTCGATGACCACCCGGTACGCACCCTGCCCGGTCACGGTCAGCGAGCGCGACGCCGTACGGTCCTCCAGCGGGGACGCGTCGCAGGCCGTCGCGATCGTCGCGACCGCAGTCAGGTCACGACCGGCCGTGACGTCCTTGGTGACACTCGTCCGCAGGTCGATCGCGGGCAGCAGCTCGTTGATGTGCCGCTCGCCGAGATCCCAGCGCAACGTGGTCGACCCGTCGGGCTGCTTGGTCGTCGCGGCGGGCGTCAGGCTCGCGGACGCGTCGACGACGCGTACCTGGGCCGGCAGTTTGACCTCGACGCTCACCGGGCACGCCCGGCCGATCTTGGCGGTGCTGTCGGTCAGCGTCGCCTGCACGATGAACCGCACCGGCTGGTCTGGCTGCACCGACTGCAAGTCGTCCGACGGACGCTCGGCGCTATCGGCGGACTCGGCCGTCTTCACGGTGACCCGGGCGGCGGAGGCGAGCACGACCATGCGGTCCGACATCGGGCCGACCGCGCTCGTGTCGTCGGGCGCCGGACGCTCCTCCGCGCCACCGTGGCGGCCGGCCCAGCTGGCCCGGCCCCACGTCTTGACCTCGGCTCCGTCGGTGGCCGTCGGCGCGATCTTCTCCTCGAGGATGAACCGGTAGTAGGAGCCGACCGGCTGCGGCTCGTCCATGATCCAGCGCGCACGGTCGACCGCCGCGGCTCCGCCGGGAACGTCGTCGAGCGACGGATACCACTTCGCTTCTTCGTCGCCGCAACCGCTGGCCGGGCCGACCGGGCCGGTGCCGACGCCCCAGGACAGCTTCGCCCCCGGCACCGGTTCCTTACCGCCGTCGGCGAGCCCCGCGACGGCGGCGTACTGGCCGGTGGGGTGCTGGACGGAGTTGTCGAACACCGCGCAGACCTTGCCCGGCTCGCCGTGCGGCATCTTGCCCAGGTTCTTGGAGACGACCTGCACGGTGTACTTCGTCCCCGGAGTGATCTTGCCCTTGCGGTCGAGCGGCGTCTCCCGGCCCGGCGCGACCATGGTGGCGTCGCCGTTGGCCATCTCCGAGCCGAACAGCGTCGCGATCTCTCCGGCGGCGGCGTCGTTCAGCTCGGTGCTGGCTGCGTTGTTGGTCGGCAGGTCGCCTTCGTTGATCGCGCCCGAGATGCTCTTGACCGCCAGCCGGGGCAGGGCGGCGCGCAGCCGGAGGAAGTTGACGCCCTGCTTGGACTCGCCGTACTGCAACAGGTCGTCGCCGGGGATGAACACCACGAGCTTTCCGGCGAAGGCGTACGTCGTCTCCAGCGGCAGCGGAAGGTTCCCGTAGGTGTGCAGGGGCGACTGCTTCATGCTGGTGTCGAGCCCGTCGAGCACCACGTCGACGGTGTCCCCCGTACGCGTGCAGCCGATGGACGCGGGAGTGCCGAAGTCTCGCGTACCGGGGAGGGCGGGGAAGACCGGGTCGCCGACGCCATTGGCCGAGCACCCGACCAGTTGCCAGTTACCGGTGCCGCTCGGTTCCGCCTCGTACAGCTTGCCCAGGTCCACGCCGAACGACAGCGCAGGGTTGAGCGCCTCCACTCCGCGTACGCCGGGACCCCGGTGCAGGATCGCGAGCGGGAAGGCGATGAAGTTGCCGTAGACCCCGTCGCGCGCTCCCCCGGTGATCAGCGGCTGCGCCTCGGTCGCCGACAGGTCCCACTCTGGCGCGGCCGAGACGACGACGCTCGACTCCCCCGCCGGCACGGCCGCGACGCCCTCCCCGGCGACGGTGCCGGTCGTCTTCACCTCGGCCCCGTTGGCGGCGTCGCCGTCGACCTTGAGGCTGAACTCGACGCCGTTGGTCTGGTTCGTCTGCGCGCCGATGTCGCAGCTGATCGCCTTGCCGTCGCGGCTGATCGCGTCCTCGCGATTCGTGCAGATGGACGGCACCGTCTGGAAACTCGCCGGACCGGTGGTCACCAGATTCGCCGTGACCTCGTCGACGGTGCCGGCGCTGGACAGGTCGACCCGATACGTGACGGTGTCACTCGTACGCACGACTTCGTCGATCGGTGAGTCGTCCTTGCCGGGACCGGAGGCGGGATCGAACGGCCGGCTGCCGCTGCTCACCAGGACCAGTCGGCTCGCCAGCGTGCCGGACGCGCCGAACGCGACGCCCACGAAGGCGGCGGTCCCGCCGATGCCGAGTCCCAGCGCGCAGGCGAGCGCGACGGTGCGCTTACGCCGGAAAGGCCTTCGCGAAACTCCACCGTGCAGGTCCATGGTCCCCCCAGATCACAACAAATCACCCAAAGTAGTCATTTACTAGCAGAGCGTGACATTGTTCCGGAGTCAATCTCGACACGGCGGAAAACCTGTGCGATCCGCTGAGGATCACCCGAAGACGGCGGCCAAGGCGTTGAGCTGCGCCGAGACGGGACCGAGACTCAGTAGACCGGTGCCCGCTCCGGCGATCTCGTCCGCCGCCGGCGACAGCGCCGCGTACGCCCGCCGCGCGAGGTCTTCGTCGCGTACGCCGATCGCCGCCCGACCGGCCAGGCACCAGAGTGCTTCCTGCACATGGTCGGCGGGCGGATCGGGCAGTACGCGCAGCGCCGCGCGAGCAGCATCCGGCGTACCCCGGTCGAGCAGCAGCAACGGGCGCGCCCAGGGTTCGTAGGGCCCCCAGCCGCCGAGGTCGTCGAGGTCACCGATCGGGCGGCCGAACGTCAGCCGCAGACAGAGCAACGCCAGCGGCAACAGACCGTCCGACAAGCCAGGCATCCCCGCATCGGTCAGCGTCTCGGCGGCCGCGCGGTACGCGTACTCGGCTTCGTCGGGGTCGCCGTCGATCGCCCGGCGCAGCGCCCGGAACCACGTGGTGAAGACGCCCACGAGCGGCAGATCGTGGCGGTTCGCCAGTTCGTCCGCGGCTTCGGCGTACCGGGTCGCGCCGGGCAGATCACCGAGCGCGCTGCGAGCCTGCAGACGGACGAGGTGGCCGAGCACCTCGTAGGTCGGCAGCCCGTGCCGCGCCGACACCTCGATCAGCTCGGCGCCGATGCCGTCGCGCACCGGCGCCAGCCCGCATCGGCCGAAACTCTGCATGAACAGGCCGTTGAGCGCGAAGACCAGGACACCGGGATCCTGGAGGTCGCGCGCCAGCGCCACCGACTCCTTCGCGGACTCGGCCGGCTGCGGCTCGCGTACCCCTCGGGATTCCACGGCGATGGTCGCGAGAAGACGCGCACGCGGACCGACCGGCGCGCCCACGGGCAACGCGACCAGCGTGCGGCGAGCCGCGGCCACGATCTGCGCGGCCTGGTCCTGGTCGTCGACCCGGCTCCAGACGGCAGGCACGTCGTACGCACCGATGACCCGCGCGGTCAGCTCCGGGTCGCCCAGCTGCTCCGCGGCGGCGACCGCGGCCAGGCGATGCGCTCGCGACGTCTGCAGGCCGGAGCCGCCGGTGACCGCGAGCCCCCGCAGAATGCCCACAGTGGACTCAAGCCGCAGCCGGGCGTCGGCGGCGAGCGCCCGGTCGAACGCGGTGGCCGCCGCGGTCCACACCTCGCCCGCGAGCGGCCGCAGCCCTGGATCGTGGCGCAGGATCTCGGCTTCGAGCCGGGCCAGCTCCGGTCCCGGATCGAGACCGAGCTGCTCGGCCAGCATCGCGCGGGCCCGCCGCAGCACGGCGAGTGCCTCGGCCTGCCGACCGTCTCGATAGAGCGCAAGCGCCAGCAGCCGCCAGGCGTTCTCCCGCCACGGATGCTCGGCGGTATGCGTGTCGAGGTCGCCGAGCACCGCAGCCGCCTGGCCGAGGTCCAACCGGGCGGCGGCGAGCCCCTCGATCGCCTGCGACCGCAGCTCGTTTAGTCGGGTCCGATCCGGCCGGGTCCACGGCTCGTCCGGGAAGTCCGCGTACGCCGGACCACGCCACCAGGCCAGCGCCTGCGCCAGCTGCTCGGCGGCGAGCGCCGGAGCGCTCTTCGACGCCGTCCGCACTGTGTCCTCGAACCGCCAGGCGTCCACCGCGTCGGTGCGCAGTGCGTACCCGGGACCTTCCGTGACCAGCAGTTTCGCTGGCGTACGCGGCGGCCGGTCCGGTTCCAGCGCCCGGCGCAGATCGGCGACGAAGGTCCGGACAGCCGCGGCGGCGTTCTCCGGCGGCACCGGCCAGAGATCGTCGATGAGCACGTCGAGCGGCACCAGACGAGTCCGGGCGACGATCAGCCGGGCGAGCACCGCCCGATGCCGGGGACCTCGCAGCGCCACCGGCTCGTGGTCGCCGGACCAGGCCGCCACCGGCCCGAGCACCCCGAATTCGACCCGCACCCGGCGCAGCGTAGCGCTGCTTATCCGTTGCTCATCGGTGCGCCGCACCGTGGAGGCATGACAGCACGCATTCCTTCGTTCGAGTACGCCAGCCTGCCGGGCTCCGGCGGTGTCCGGCTGAATGTCGCGTACGCCGGGTCGGGGCAGCCGATCGTCCTCCTGCACGGCTTCCCGCAGACCCACCTGATGTGGCGGCACGTCGCCACGGATCTCGCCGCCGACCACACCGTGATCGTCCCCGACTTGCGGGGCTACGGCGACAGCGACAAGCCTCTTGCGGTCGCATCTGATGACTCCACGTACGCCAAGCGCACCATGGCCGCCGACGTCGTCGCCGTCGCGAAGGCGCTCGGGCACGACCGGTTCGCCCTGGCCGGGCACGACCGCGGGGCGCTGGTCGCCTTCCGGGCCGGGCTCGACCACCCGGCCGCCGTCTCGCATCTAGCCTGCCTGGATGTGCTGCCCACGCTCGACATGTGGGACGTCATGCACGGCACCACCGCCGCCGTCGGATTCCACCTCTACCTGATGGCGCAGCCGCCGGGCCTGCCCGAGCAGCTGATCAGCGCCAGTGCCGACGCCTTCTTCGGGCACTTCCTCGACCTCTGGGCCGGTCGCCCGGACGCCATCCCCGCCCCGGTTCGGCAGGCGTACCTCGACGCGTGTCGCGCGGCCGTCCCGTCCATCGTCGCCGACTACCGCGCCTCCGCCACCGTCGACGTCGAGCACGACCTCGCCGACCGGGCCGCCGGCAACCTCCTGCGTATGCCGGTCACCGTGCTTCAGCAGGACTGGGGCGCTGCGCTCGGCTTCGACGCCGCCGCCCGGTGGCGGGCCTGGGCTCCTGACCTCGACCATCGGACCGTGTCCTTCGGGCACTTCATGGCTGAGGAGGCTCCTGAGGCTGTTGCCTCTTCGCTGCGCTCGCTGCTCGCTCGCTAGGGGGCGCGGCGCTCGCGGCGCGTTATCCGGGATAACGTCCCCTCGTACAGTGTGCGAGGCCGCGTTATCCCGGATAAAGCGATGATCATGAGCCCCCGGAGGGCGGGAGGATCGTCGCTCCGGACTGCGCCACGATCTCCTGCAAGGCCAGGACGTGCTGGTCGAACGCGGTCCGCCCGGCCTTCGTCAGCTTCGCCGAGGTACGTGGCCACTTGCCGACGAATGCCTTGCTGATCTCGACGTAGCCGACGTCCTCCAGTGTGGACAGCTGCTTGGACAACGCCGAGTCGGAGAGGTTGATTGTGTCGCGGATGAACTTGAAGTCGGCCCACTCCGACGCGGCCAGCAGCGAGACGATCGCGAGCCGGGTCGGCGCGTGGATCAGCTCGTCGAAGCGCGCCTTCATCGACGACTCTCCGTACGCTTGATCATGATCCGGCGCAGCCGGCGCCCGAGCCAGGGTCCGCCGAACCCGAGGGTCACGGCAGCAATCGCGTTTCCCCAGATCGCCGGATGACTCACGCCAGCGGCTTGCAGGCCGAAGATGGCCGCGATCGAGACCCAGACGGTGCCAAGTACGAAGCCGACGATGAGCCCGGCTCCCCGGAATCCGAGCAGATCGTTGCGCACCTGTACGCGCAGCGCCCTGCGTACGACCCAGAAGACGCTGACGGACAACCCGAGGACGAAGACGGCCACCCCGATGCCGATCACCGTGGAGTTACCGGATTCGATCGCCGCCGCGAAGATCACCATCAGTGGCCCGATCGTCCACCAGAACCAGACCGGGATGGTGGCGACGTCGATCACCTGCTGCTGCGTCGCGCGTACGTGCGCCAGCGCTTGCGCGGCCTCGTCCGGTCGCATGTGCTCGGTCATGACGGCCTCCCATAAGAAAGTACTTGCCTATTGGGAAAGTATCCCTCAGCTTTCCTGATAGGCAAGTACTTTCTGTCAATGTGGCACTGGGTAGGCCACGGGCGGGGCCGTTACTGGCCGGTCTGGCCGTCGATGCTCTCGCGGAGCAGGTCGAGATGGCCGCAATGCCGGGCGGTCTCCTCGATCATGTGGGTCAACGCATAGCGCAGCGTGAAGGAGTTCCCGTCGGCGTGGGCGCGCTCGTCGAGCTCGGCGTCGACGATCGCGGCGTTCGACCGCGCGCACTCCGCCCGGTACGCCGAGACGAGCCCGGCCAGCGTGTCGCCCGGCTCGACGGCGAACGCCCCGGGATTGGCGTCATCCCAGGGCTCGGGCAGGTCGTGCCCGGCGAAGTCGATGCTGAACCAGTACCGCTCGACGCCCGTCAGGTGCTTGACCAGCCCGGCCGGGGTCAACGCGGAGGCCGGGACCGACCGCGTCGCGGCCTGGTCGTCGGTGAGCCCGGCGACCTTGACGACCACGGTCGCCCGCAAGAAGTCGAGCATGCCGATGAGGGTCTCACGCTCGCCGCCGTCTTCGCGGGGGCGCACCCGCTCGCTCGTGTCGATCATGGGCGTACGGTAATGCCACCCACCGACATGTCCGTCGCCATCACATCCCGGGCGCGAAACGTCCGCCGGTAGTCGGCCGGCGACACCCCGGCGACCGCCCGCAGATGCTGCCGCAACGAGAGCGCGGTGCCGAAGCCGGACTGGCGCGCGACCTGCTCGACCGGCAGATCGGTGCTCTCCAGCAGACCCCGCGCCCGATCGACCCGCTGCCGGATCAGCCACTGCCCCGGGGTCATCCCGACTTCGTCCCGGAAGCGCCGGGTGAACGTGCGTACGCTCATCCGCGCGTGCGCGGCCAGCTGCTGCAACGACACCGGCTCGGCCAATCGGCGTAGCGCCCACTCGCGGGTGGCCGCAGTGCCCGCGCCCGACTCCGTCGGCACCGGGCGCTCGACGTACTGAGCCTGCCCGCCGTCGCGCCACGGCGGCACGACACAGCGCCGGGCGGCCAACGCGGCGACCTCGCTGCCGTGGTCACGCCGGATCAGGTGCAGGCAAAGGTCCACTCCGGACGCGACACCGGCCGAGGTCAGGACGTCGCCGTCGTCCACGAACAGCACTCCGGCGTCGACCTTCACCAACGGAAAGCGCCGTTGGAAGTCGTCCGCCTCATGCCAATGCGTCGTCGCCGGGCGGCCGTCGAGCAACCCGCATGCTGCCAACGCGTACGCGGCGGTGCAGATCGCGACTTTACGCGTACCAGCTGGAAGTGCGGAGAGAGCGGACGCGAGCCGGGCAGCCACCGGCGAACCGGGCGCCACCGCCTCGATCGGGTGGAACGGCGGCAGGACCACGGTGTCGGCCGAGGCGAACAGCTCGAGCCCGTGCTCGACGGTGATGCTGAAACCCGCCTCGGTCTGGACCGGGCCGCCGTCGAGCGTGCAGACGGCGACCTCGTAGCGCGGCCGGCCGTCGTCGTCGGCCGCGCCGAAGATGCGCGACGGTATGCCCAGCTCGAACGGGATGACGCCGGGCAGAGCCAGGACCGCGACCTTATGTGTCTTCGGCATGGCCAGATCTTATCGGAAGGTGACCATCTGGCCACTCGTGAGATCGTTCCACGCTCGCCAAGCTGGAGCGCATGACGAACACGATGCGTGCGGTCGTCGCCCGGAGCTGGGGCGGACCCGAGGTGCTGGACCTGGCCGAGGTGGAACGACCCGCGCCGATAGCGACCGAGATCCTGGTACGCGTCCGCGCGGCGAGCGTGAACCCGACCGACTGGAAGTCGCGCAAAACGGGTGCGGGCTATTGGAACGATCCGGCGATCCTCGGCTACGACGTCTCCGGGGTCGTCGAGGAAGTCGGCTTCGGTGTCACGCTCTACCAGCCCGGCGACGAAGTCTTCGGCATGCCTTGGTTCCCTCGCCAGGCCGGGGCGTACGCCGAGTTCGTGACCGCTCCCGCCCGGCAGTTCGCCCGCAAACCGTCCGGGCTCAGTCACGTCGAGGCGGCCGCGTTGCCGCTGGCCGGGCTGACGGCGTGGCAGTCACTGATCGAGACGGGCGGGCTGCGTACGGGAGATCGGGTGCTCGTTCACGCGGCGGCGGGGGGCGTCGGCCACCTCGCCGTGCAGATCGCCAAGGCGCGGGGGGCGTACGTCGTGGGGACGGCCAGTGCTGCCAAGCACGAGCTGGTACGCCGGCTCGGTGCCGACGAGGTGATCGACTACCGTTCGGTCGACTTCGCCGACGCCGTACGCGACATCGACATCGTTCTCGACACCGTCGGGGGTGACTACGGTCCTCGGTCTCTGCGCGTACTGCGTCCCGGCGGGAAGCTGATCCGGCTGACCGAGCCCGACGAGAACTTCACCCTCGTCGAGCCCGACTATGCGGGCCTTCGGGAGATCGTGGCGCTGGTCGAGGCGGGCAGACTGCGGCCTTCGGTTTCGACGGTGCTGCCGTTGGCTTCCGCCGCGCAGGCGCATGAGCTCAGCGAGAGCGGGCGGGTGACCGGCAAGATCGTCCTCACCGTCCCTTAATCATGTGCGCTCGTTGATCAGCGGAGAAAAAGTGGGGTCATAACCCCACAAAAACTCCGCTGATCATCAAGCCAACCGTCAGGCGGGCAGGGGCCGACTAGTGTCGGTCGCCAGCTTCACCGCGATGGCCCCGAGAAGCGTCCCGGTGACGAACCGCTGAATCCGCAGCCAGCTCGGCCGACGCGACAGGAACACGGCGATCGTCCCGGCGGCGAAGATCAGCGCACTGTTCACGGCGATGCTGACGCAGAACTGCACGAAACCGAGCTGCATACTCTGCCAGAACAGGTGGCCGGCTTCGACGTCTAGGAACTGCGGGATCATCGAGGCGTACATGATGGCGGCCTTGGGGTTGAGCAGGTTCGTGACCAGCCCCATCAGGAAGAGTTTCCTCGGCGGGTGGGCCTCCACCTCGACGGGGGTGAAGACCGAGACCCCACCGGGCCGCAGCGCCTTCCAGGCGAGCCATCCGATGTAGACGGCTCCGGTGATCTTCACCGCCAGGTACAGCTCCGGGACGGCGGCGAACAGCGCCGACAGGCCGAGGGCAGTGGCGACGATGTAGACGACGAAGCCCACAGCCACGCCACCGAGGGAGATCAGCCCGGCGCGGCGCCCCTGGCCGATGCTGCGGGACACCACGTACATCATGTTCGGACCCGGAGTGAGCACCATGCCGAGCGCCACTGCCGCAACGCCGAGTAGCGCACCAAAGCTGATCATGAACACACGATCGCAGCCGGAGCGCCCCCTGTCGAAGGCCAATCCGCAGGTAGTGGCCCACCTTATAGCAGGCCATACCCTCGAAGACGCCTGCTGGCCGTATCGGTTCCGGCCGGCCGCCCTGACACGATCGTGATCATGAACAACGCCACCCCCGTCGTCGAACTGACCGACGTACGCCGTACTTACAAAAGCGGTGACACCACCACTCGCGCGCTCGACGGCGTGTCCCTGTCCTTCGCGGCCGCCACGTTCACCGCGGTCATGGGCCCGTCCGGTTCGGGTAAGTCGACGCTGCTGCAGTGCGCGGCCGGGCTCGATCGCGCCGACGCCGGCCGGGTACGCCTGGCCGGACAGGAACTTGGCGCGCTGAAGGAACCGAAGCTCACCGTCGTCCGCCGTCAGCACACCGGGTTCGTCTTTCAGGCGTACAACTTGATCGACGCCTTGACCGTCGAGCAGAATGTGCTTCTCCCGCAGCGGTTGGCCGGGGTACGCCCGGACCGCGAGTGGGCTCGCGAGGTGCTGGCGAAGGTGGGCCTGGGCGGGCGTGAGAACGCGCGGCCGGCGCAGCTGTCGGGCGGGCAGCGGCAGCGCGTGGCGTTGGCGCGCGCGCTGGCCGGGCGGCCCGCGGTGATCTTCGCCGATGAGCCGACGGGGGCCCTGGACCTGCAT
>NZ_JABFVK010000110.1 GCF_013362815.1 Hamadaea sp.
CGATGGTCTCGTCGGTGACGAAGCCGACGACGTCCCGGCCGAACAACGCCACCGCGCCATCGTGGTCGCCGGCCTCGTTGAGCCGTCGGATCTCCTCGATCTGCTCGGTGTTCGCCGGACGCGACCAGTACGTCGGCTCGTAGAGGCCGAGCTTCTTCATCGGCACGCCGGCCGCCGCGGCGAGGACTACGATCTGGCCGCCGGTGCAGTTGGCGAACACGTACGGCGTCTGCCCGGTCTCCTGCACGACCTGCTCCACGACCGCCGCCAGGTCCTCGACCTCGCGCTCGATGACGTAGGAGTCGAGGTCGCCCATGCCGCTGTCGCCGCGGCCGCGCCGGTCGCAGTTGTACACCGTGAAGTTCTGCGACATCAGGTTCGCGAACGGGTAGAACATCCCGCGGTCGTTCAGGCCGCCGCCGAGGACGACGACCGGCTCACCCCGGCCCGAGCGCTCATAGGCGATCGGCGTGCCGTCTGCCGACCGCACCCGGGTCACCGGCAGATCCCGCTCGCCCGCGTAATCGTCGTCGAGTCCGAGCCCGTCGGGAGCGATTCCGTGCTCATCCTCGGTGTGAATGCGCCGCTCCACCATCGACAGCCTCCTTGAGTGATTGAATAAGATCGCTCCGTCACGCTATCCGGCTCCGCGGTGGGCACTCATCTCCGTGATTGCGCAGCAAGAAAGGCCGGCGGGTTTCCGCCGGCCTTTCCTCATGTCGTACGCGTTAAGCTCCGGCCTTCTCCTGCTGGTATCGATGGACGAGTGCCATCGCATGGCCATGCCCGACCTGGTGGTCGGACTTGAGCCAGTTCACGAGTTCGCCGGTCTTCGTCAAGGGGGAAGTGCCGATGATCTTCATCCATTCGTCGATCGACTTGCCGTACTTCTTCTCGATGGCCGGGTAGCTGATCGCCGGGCCTCGTCCGGGGCTGGTCACGATTCGTGCGCTCCTTGCGTCGGGTGCGTTTCGTTGGCACGGCCGGGAATCCGGCCCACGACGCCCGGCCGCTTCAGATAGAGCAGACCGAGCACCGAGCACAGAACGAGCAGATCCACGAAGAGAAACGTGGCGCCCACCGGATCGACGGTGTGCTGATGCGCCACCGAGTCGTAGCGGGCCTGCTCGACGACGGCCGCCGGGGCCGGTGACGGCGGCACTCCGGTGCCGACGCTGAACTGGACCACGCCGAAGTCCTCGTCGCCGTCGGCGTACAGGACGTGGTAGGCCACGAGGTAGTCACCGGTGCCGGCGATCGACACCGGCACCGTCAACACGTCGCCCTGGCCGGCGGGTTCGCCGGCGACCTCGGCACCGGCGGTGGTGCGTACGGAGACGTGGGAGTCCGGGACCGACACGGGCGCGTCGAATCGCAGCGTCACCCGCTGAGGTGCGCTCGCCAGGGCCGCCCCGTTCGCCGGATCGCTCGTGAGCATCCGCCCTTGCGCGTACGCCGGACCGCCGGTGGTCAGGACGAGCAGGCTCGTCGACAGAACCACCGCGATCCGGCGTACGCGACGGGCGACCGTCACGCCGCGCCCACCTCGGCCAGCTGGCGCGGTTGGCGCTTCTCGACGGCACAGGTGCACGTCATCTGCTCCAGTTCGGCGCGGTTGGGCCGCAAGTGGAAGTACATCGCGATGATCATCGGGATGAAGACCACGGAGTTGTAGAACAGGTGCAGCTCGACTCGGGGCAGCACCAATTGCAGGATGCTGGTCGGCACCTTCTGGCCGAAGAACGGCGTATGCGTCTGCGCCTGGATGAGCAGCAGAAAGTGCTCGATGTGGTGCCAGAACTGGATCGCCAAGGCAACCGTCCACCACGTACGCGACCGGCCGGTGAAGCCGGGGCGCAGGAGGAACAGGAAGACGAGCATCACGATCGCGTACCCGTAATGCAGCCACTCGGAGGTGACCAGCCACGGGAAGTACTGCCCGAGGACGCCGCGCGACTGCGGGCGGGGCCACCCGAGCACCCAGATCTGGTACGCCTGGACCAGATGCTCGGCCCAGTGCGCGAGGACGATCGCCATGAACACGTTGAGCCCGATCCGGTGATACCGGCTGTTCAGGCTGTTCAGCATGGCCGTTGCCTCCTCTTTCCGTTAGCCGGTGCGGTGTGGCTGACGATACGCATCGCTTTCGGCCCGGTCTTCTTCGTAATTGCTGTCTCCGCGGCCCGCGGCGTACGCCCGGAAAAGGAATGATGCACAGATAAGGAAACACGGTTCGTTGCCCTGGTGCCGCCTCGAAGCGCGGTCACCCGAACCGTGTCATCGCGCGGCGGCGAATTGTGCGAAAGCGCGCGCCCGCGCCGTCTGTAGTCCACAGTCGTCTATCCGAACTGGACAACCCGACCGAGGTGATCACAGTGCTCAGCGAAAAAGACGCGCAGCAGCTCGCCGACATCGAGCACGAGCTGGTCGCCAGTGATCCGCAATTCGTGACTCGAATGCGATCGCGAAAGCACATCTCGATTCCGGCGGTCGCCCTGGCCGCGGTCTGGGTGGCGACCCTGATCGTGACCGCCCTCTGCGGGTGGATCGCCGTCGTCGTCATGGTCGGCTCACTGGTCATGCTGGAGGTGACACGAAGGCTCTCGTGGCGGTTCGCCAAACCTCACTAGTGGTACGGCCTGGGTCTGGCCGAGGGCACGACCAGACCCAGGCTCGCGGCGAGCTCAGCCGGCCACGGCGACCGAGGCCGGTTGCGCCGAGCGCCGTTCCCGCAGCGAACGGATCCACCAGTACGCCCCCCGCAGCAGGCAGACGATGGTGACGGCGAAGAACAACGTGTAGACGACGTTGAACAGCATCAGCACGCCGTAGACGGTGCCGACGCTCGCGCCGAACATGAACTGGTTGCGGAACGGTCCCGGTGTGGTGCCCGGGTCGGTGATCATGTAGTTGGTGAACAGGACGAACGCGACGCCGGTCATGATGCTCAGCGCGCCCCAGATCGAGACGTCCCAGATGGCCCAGCGCAGCACGGCCTGGATGACGAACGAGCCCATCCAGCCCATGATCAGGCCGACCTTCTTGGTCAACGCGGCGTTGAGCACGGTTCCGGCGGTCACGATGACGATCGGGATCATCACCCGGATGACGTCGGGCACGTTCTCCGTGAAGTGATACGGCGGAGCCACGTTGACCCAGGAGAACGCGAGCAGCGTCATGGTGATGCCGAAGTTCGACGGGTTCATGAAGTGCCGCATCCGCCCCTTGATCGGCGCCTGCAGGATGTACTTCTGCCCGATCGCGACCACCACCGCGAAGGCGATGGGCCAGAACTTCGTATTGGCGTACAACAGCATGTTGGCCGCGAGCGAGGTGATGTGCGTGGGCAGCAGGAAGGTGTAGACGCCCCACGCGCCGTGGCCGGAGTAGGCCGGAGCGCGGCGCTGCGCCCAGGCCGCGATGGCCTCGAAGACGAACTCGGCGGTGTAGCCGGTGAGCAGGGCCAGCAGCGGCCAGGTCCACGGCTGCTCGAAGCCGAGCACGGCGTACCCGAGGATGTTGAAGACGGACATCGAGATGGCGAAGTTGCGCAGCGCCTTGTAACGGGGATCGGTGTTGTCGACCCGGGGCGGCCGTTCGGCCGACGTGCGCCGCTCCCACGTGGCGGCCGAAGCCGGCGTGGTCGTGATGGTCGGGGTCTTGACGATGACGGTAGGCGTGCTGATCCGTTCGGCGTGGGTCATCGCGCCTGCACCTCCTTGGCCTCGGTGGTCAGCAGGATGTCGTGCCAGCCGGCCGTGAGACTCAGCTGCCGTGCGTGCGTGGCGCCGCTGAGGTCACGCCAGCTGAGCTGGGCCGACACCGGTTTGCCGGCGTTGGCTCCGAGCCCGAAGAAGACGTCGAAGCTGCGCTTGCCGGAGTGGCCGCCGCCGCCGTCGAGCTGGGCGACGTGCTTCTTGCCGTCGGCGGTGGTGATCGTCACGACGGCCCCGTACGCCGGAGTCCCGAGCGGGCCGCCGGTGTTCTGGCCGTCAGCGGACGCCGGACGGTAGAGCCGCAGCCCGAGGTAGTCGCCGGAGCCGATCGGCCCGTCGTTGTGGAAGTACGCCGGAGCGCCCCATTGGTGGGCGACGACGAAGTCCTGACGGCCGTCGTCGTCGGCGTCTCCGACGGCGATGCCCCGGCTCGGGGTGCTGTCGGTGAAGCCGAGGTCGGCGCTCAGGTTCACGAAGCGCTCGTCGTCGGTCTCCTTGACCCAGAACCCGAACGGCTGCGAGCCGGCGATGTCGTCGCCCGGTTCGGCCTTCGGCCACATCTGCGGCTGCTGGAGCATGAGATCGTTGGCGGCGGCCAGCTCCTGCAGCCAGTTGAATCGGTTGATCTTGCCCTTGACGAAGCCGGCCGCCTGCACGACCGCCAGCTGACCGCTGTTGTCGAAGTCGGCCATCTTGGCGTCCCAGCCCCAGCCGATCCAGGCCATGTTCAGCGCGGCGGCCTTGTTCTGGAACGGCGCCTCGCCGTCGGCCAGCTGCGCCTTGGCTTCGGCCGCGTCGGCCGCGGTGTTGCACCAGACCATGTTGCTTTCCTCGAGACCCCAGCTCGTGGTGATGTTGCTGACGAACATGTCGAACCGGCCGGTCGCCATCAGGTCGCCGAAGTCAATGCTCATGCCCTTGAAGGAGTCGTGGCCGACGACGAGCGACTTGGGGTCGAACGGGCCGCGCGAACCCTGGTCCAGGCTGAACTTGATGTGGCCCGGGGTCGACACGTTGTGGAAGAAGCGGTCGTTGCCGAAGTCGTTGGCGAGGTACAGCTCCGGCAGCAGGTCGCCGTCGAGGTCGGCCGAGCCCGCGCCGAGCGTCCAGCCCGTGGCGTACTTGGGCGCGATGGCGTACTGCTCCTCGTAGACGACTCCGGATTCGGTGGCCGACTTCCAGCGCAGGACGTGCGCGCCGCCGGCGTTCTTCGCCGACGACATCGAGTCGTTCATCTGGACGGTCGGCTGGCCCTGCGGGTTCAGCACCTCGGTGTCCGGGAAGTAGTTGAACACGCCGATGTCGGGCTTGCCGTCGCCGTCGAAGTCGGCCACCGCGACGGCGTTGGTGTTCCACTCCGGCCCGTGGTAACGGCCATCGGGGGCGGTCGCCTGCCAGATCAGCTCGGTCGGGGTGAAGTCGGACCGGGCGAGCGTGGCGGACGAGTGGTTGTTGAGGAACACCACCGGCGTACGCCCCCAGTAGTAGACGAGCAGGTCGTTCCACCCGTCGAGGTTGAAGTCACCGGGCGTGCAGCCCATCGGGGCCATCGTGTCGCTCATCGGCAGCGGCGCCGGATCCAGCACGAACGGCGCATAGCTGCCGGTGCCGGGGGCCGGCGTCACGACGACCGCGTCGCTGCGGGTGTCGACGAGGCACAGGTCGTTGGCGACGTTCTGACCGTCGAGATCGTTGATCGCCACCGCCGCGCCGACCGAGGAGATCCAGGACCGGATGTGCTCGTACGCCGGATTCACCTGGCGTACGGTGCGCATCGGCAGGCCGGGCGGCAAGGCGATGTCCATTTTGGTGAAGTGGAAGCGCGCCGCGAGCGAGGCTCGTTCCGCGGCCGAGGCCGCCGGCAGCCGGGCGACGCCGAACAGCGTGGCGACCACGGCCAGCACGACCATGGCTGGGAGAAGTCGGCGGAGTGCGCCTGGTTTCGATGTCATAGGTTCCCCTCGATCGAGGCACGTCTCATCGTCCGACGACCGCGAATGGCCGCCGGAAGACGAGGAATGCGATGGGCCGTCGACCCATAAGCGCCTGACTCGCTTATCGGGTGCTGTCGATCTCGACTCTCGATATCGTGGCGGCTGACGAGCGGAAAAGTCTTCTCGATTCGTGCGCTGCGCCTCAGGTTCGGGGCCGTTGGGCAATTTAGGAGAGCCGGGCGATCACGCCGCTTCGCGCTCCACCCGAGCCGCCAGATAGTGGGTGTACGCCATCCGCCGCATCACGGCGAACGCCACCTCGAAGAGGACCACCTGGGCGACGACCGCGGCGGCTCCGGCGGCCGTCGTCTGCGCGTCGATCTCGCGGGTGGCCAGGCGTTCGGCGGCTTCGACGTAGGGCCGCAGCACGTCGGGGGTGTCGGCGACGCCGAGCCCGGCGAGCGCGCTGAGCACGGCGACCAGGTTCTCGCGTTCGGGCGTCTCGGGCTGGACGTCCCAGCCGATCTCGTCGAGGAACCGGTCGACCCGCTCGGCGGCGTCCAGCCGCGCCTTGGCGTCGGTGGACAGCACGGGGTGGTCCGGCATCAGCGCCCGGTTCACGACCTGGGCCAGCCCGTGCGGCGACAGGCAGTTGCTGTCGATGGCGGCGAGCACTTCGCGTACGGAGGCGAGGCTCATCATGCCGATGCCGGTGAGCAGCCGGATCAGGCGCAACCGGCTGAGGTGGGTCTCGTCGTACTCGGCCTGGTTGCGGGCGGTCAGCGCGCCGGGCGGCAGCAGCTGCTCGCGGAGGTAGAACTTGATCGTCGGAACGGATACGCCGCTGCGGCGGCTGAGACTTGAGATCTTCATCGGCAGTGTTGTCCCAACCCATCGAAGGCCGCAGGATGGACCGCGGGCGAGTCGCGAAGTGTTTCGGCCTGGCCGCACGGCGCCGTCGCCGACCGTCGATATAGCTATATCACAATCTATCGACGCATACCACGGTGGAGTGGGGTTAACCACCGCAATCTGGAAGAAACCCACAGCACCCCGCACCTTCATGATCGGGGCCGATTCTTGAGGCGGCCGCGAAGAAGCCTATCGGCCAGAGCTATTCGAATGAGCTTTCGAATAGCTCTGCGCAACGCATTGCAGAAGATGCGTCGCGGAATTCGGCGCGCGCACGATGATGCGACGAATCACGCGAAGGAGGCGACATCGTGCCACCCGCTCCCCCAGGACCCGACGAGGCCCGGACGATGACTCTGGAGGCTTTCGCCGACACGATCCTGCCCGGCGAGAAGCGCCATCCGGACGATCCGGCGATCGCCGGGGTGTCCGAAGGCGGCGGCGCCGTCGCCGCCGGCGCCGTCGAACTGCTCGAACATCCCTCCGGCGGGTTCGCCGACTCGCTGGGCTCGTTGATGTTCATGCTGAACATGCACGCCGGGCAGTACGCGAGTGAGAACGCGCTCCAACTGGACCCTGCGTTGCCCGCCTTCGTGGCGTTGCCCTACGAGCATCGGGCGGCCCTGGTCACGAGGCTGACCGCGACCGGCCACGCCGAGAAGGCGATGTGGGTCGGCCTGGCGATGTTCGCCACCATGGCGTTCGACGCCGCCGCCCATCTGTCCACAACGG
The DNA here is from genome assembly GCF_013362815.1 of Hamadaea sp. Lineage (GTDB taxonomy): Bacteria > Actinomycetota > Actinomycetes > Mycobacteriales > Micromonosporaceae > Hamadaea. The sequence goes on from NZ_JABFVK010000110.1 coordinate 7,295, forward strand.
ACGCCCTGGCCGCCGGCCATCCCGGGCTCACCTTGATGGGGTACGCCGCCCCCGAACCCGACGGCGTGTGGCGGTTCGCCCAGTTCTCCTACGGACGGCAGCTCGCCAAACCGCACCCGAACACGACGGCCACCGGGAGCCCGGCATGAGCAGTGAGCGTACGGAGAGCACGGACGTCGTCGTGATCGGCAGCGGATTCGGCGGCGCGATCGCGGCGTACCACCTCGCCGCCGGAGGCGCCCGGGTGGTCGTGCTCGAACGCGGACCGTGGCTGACCGCCGACGAGTTCGACCACGACTTCCTCCTGGGCAAGTCGTTCACCCGCGTCTTCGACTTCACCGTCGGCGACGGCATGAGCGTGCTGTCCGGCAACTGCGTCGGCGGTGGCAGCGTGGTGTACTTCGCGACCATGCCCCGTGCGCCGGAGTTCACCTTCGAACGGCGCGGCAGCACCGGCAAGCGCATGTGGCCGGCGTCGATCACGCGGGCGGCCCTGGACCCCTGGTACGACCGGGTCAGCCAGGCATTGCCGGTGACTCGGCAGAGCTGGGACAAGATCCCGTACAGCGGGGGGCTCTGGGCGGCCGCGTGCGACCACGCCGGGCGTACGGCCAACGCCGCCCCGAGCGCGGTCGACGTCTCGATGTGCACCAACTGCAACTGGATGTACGCCGGCTGCAAGTTCGACGCCAAGCGGTCGCTGCTCCTGAACTACCTGCCGGGCGCGCTGGAGCACGGGGCGGAGATCCGGCCGCTGCACGAGGTGCAGCAGCTGACCCGCAACGACGACGGCGGTTACCGCGTGCACTACCGGGTCGTCGACGAGGAGGACTACCGGGTCCTCCACGACAGCGGCGAGATCGACGCGAAGATCGTCATCCTGGCGGCTGGAACGGCGGCTACTCCGGTCATCCTGCAACGGTCGGAGGCCACGCTCGGCCCGATGCCGTACGCGGTCGGCCGCTACTTCTCCGGCAACGGCGAACGGCTCAACACCGTGCTGTTCGACGAGGACAAGATCCGCGACGTCCTCGGTCTGACCCGGGCCGACGGGGTGCCCTACGAGGCGTACCAGATCGGCCGGGGTCCGGTCGTGGCCTGCTGGGACAAGCTCGACGGAGGCCTGCCGGAGTTCGAGCGGTACTCGCTGGAGCAGCTGTACTTCCCGCCCGGCCTGGGCACGATCCTCGCCCAGGTGCCCGGCGAGCCGTCGCCGAGCTGGTTCGGCGTGGCCAAGAAGGAGATGATGCGGACCTGGAAGTCGTGGCTGACCATCTTCACGATGTCCGAGGACGACAACGAAGGCGTCTTCGGCCCGCCGCCGGAGACCGGCGCGGCGACCCGGTTCTCGCAGCAGATGCTCGGCCACAACTCCTTGCAGTACAAGCCGACTGCCAACACCCGCCGGGGCTGGGAGCTGTCCGACGCCGACGTCAAGGACATCGTCGAACGGGACGGGCTCGGCCGGTCCGCGCCGTGGACGAACGACCTGGTCGGGGCGTACACGGTGCATCCGCTGGCCTCCTGCCGCATCGGCGACGACCCCGAGACGTCCGCCTTGGACGACCGCCACGAGCTGCGCGGGCATCCCGGGATCTTCGTCACCGACGGCTCGGCCGTGCCGGGCGCGCTCACCGTCAATCCGGCGCTGACCATCTCCGCCCTGGCCGAACGCGCCATGTCGGGGATCGTCCAGGCGGCGCGGGAACGCGGGGTGGCCGTGCGATACGTCGGCGGCCTGCCGACCGGTGTGCGTACCAGTCAAAAGCCTGTATCGATAAGCGCATAGCCGCACCGGAGAAGGGGAGGCGGTCCATGATGGACCGCCTCCCCTTTTGTGTTTGCCCGATCAATCGCGCGGGCAGTTGTGGTAGACCGCGAGCTTCCAGTCGCCGCCCTGCTTGACCAGGATCCACGAGGCGCGGATCGCGCGCTCGGCGGCGAGCTGGGACTCGCCCGGCGCGAGCACGCCACCCTCGGTGAGCAGCGCGACGGCACCGCCGGCCAGCGGCTTGATCTCGATGGGCTGGCCGGTCACCCGGGTGCCCGCGAATTGGCCGGCGTATTCGCCCGCCATGTATTCCTGGATGTCCGCCTTGCCCTTCCTGTAGACGCCCGGCAGCATCATCGTGCCGTCGTCGGTGAACAGGTCCGCGAAGGCCGCCGCGTCGTGCGCCGCCCAGGCCGCGATCAGCTTGGCGGGCACGGCCGCGATGGCCATCTGGTCCTGGGCCGAGGGGGGTGCGGCGGGAGTGGTGGTTGCGGTCATCTTCGGCTCACTTCCTCGAGGGGACAGGCTCTCTACCATCGTTCATTCCCGCAGGTAGAAGCGCATCTCCGAGACTGCGGCGTCACTGTCGGCCGGGCTCACTCTCCGCGCGTTTCATGTGGTACGCAGAAAGAGCCGTGTAGCCCGTTCCCCCGGCCGTTTCGGCCTCCGAGTAAAGGGCCGAATTGGCCGCCCGCATGAGCCGCACGAGTTCCCTGTCTCCGGCCGGCGCGGTGCGTTGGAGTCCGAACAGGACGGTCAGCTCGTCCGAGGTCGCCTTCGGCACGTTCGGGGCGACGATCCGGGCAGTCGGAATGGGAATGAAGAGAATGCTGCCGCCGGGGCCGAGCAGTCGCGGCGTCAGTCCATCGAGGACGCCGCTCGCGATTCGCTCGACGGATTCGCCGGGGAGCATGACGTTGCACCGCGGATGCGGGTCGGTCTGCCAGGAGCCGGTCGCCCGCAATTGCGCCGTCAGCGGCGCGAGGCGGCCGAGGAAGTCGCGCAGGGCGAGCGTCTGGATCGCCTCGATCCCCTGATGATTCAGGTCCCGCAGCAGCGCCTCGTCGTCCGGCTCGTCGGCCGCGGACTCCGCGGTGAAGGTGGCGGCCGCCTCCAGGAAGAAGCTCAGCCGGCCAGCCGGGTCGTAGACGATCTGACCGAGGACGTGGGCGAACCGGCCCTCGACGGCCAGCCGCAGCTGATCGGCGACGAAGGTGGCGAGGTCGGCGTACCGGAGCAGGTAGCGCCGGGCGCCGGCGGGCGCTGCCGTCAGCCGCAACGTCACCCGCGCGATGACGCCGTGCTCCCCCTGCGTCCCGCGTACGCCGTCGAAACGCGCCCGCTCCCGATCGGCGGAACACAGGACGAGATCCCCGTCCGGGGTGATCACGTCCAGATCGATCACGTTGTCGCTGACGCTGCCGTGGTGGTGGCTGGCCCCGCCGACACCCCCGGCGGAGATCGTCCCGCCGACGGTGAGCTCAAGGAAGTCGGGCAGCACCGGCGGCATCAGCCCGGCGGGCAGCGTGGCGTCGAGGACGGCGCCCCAGCGAGCGCCCGCCCCGACGGAGATCCGGTCGGCGTCCGGCCTTCCGACTCCTGCCAAGGTGGTCAGGTCCACCACGATGCCCCGGCCGGTCTGCGCCTGCCCGTCGACGGCGTGCCCGGCTCCCCGCGGCACCACGGGAATGCCGAGGCGCGCGCCGAACCGGACGGCCGCCACGATGTCGTCCGGCGTCCGCGGCCGCAGCACCGCGACCGGCACCCGGCGTACGCGATTGCCGAAGTCCCCGGCGACGGCGGTCACCTCGGCGACCCCGGTACGCAGCGCGTCGCCGAGCTGGTCCACCTCGGCGAAGCGGGCCACCTCGGACGGCCGCGATCCCGGCGCCGCCGCGGCAGCGGTGGCACCGGGATCAAGGCCGGTCATTCGCCGAACCCGTACGCACCGAGCAGCCGCGCGTCCTCGAATTTCGGCGAGGTGGCCGCCCGGTCGCCGAAGGCGCGCTGAAACTCCCGGAACGCGGCCGAGTCGGCCAGCGGGTTCGCGTCGTCCGGGAGGGTTCCCATGTGGACGAAGGTCACGCCGTCGGCGAGCCGGAACGATGCGTACCGCAGTCCGTCCGGGTTGTCCCCGGCGAGTTCGGCGAAGACGTCCTCGATGAGGCGCTGATTCTCGTCCGCGGTCTCGGGACGCATCTGGTAGCTGACGACGAACGAATTGCCCACAGTGGACTCCTCTTCGAACGGTGATGGACGGGCTCAGCCGGCCTCGGTGGCTCAGTGACTCAGCCGGCTTTGGCGGCTCGGTGACTCAGCCGGCCTCGGTGGCGAGCTGAGCGGGCTGGGCCGGACCTTGGCCCTGCTCCTGCCCCTGCGGCGCGGTGGCGATGCCCTTCTCCATAACGAGCGCCACCAGCAGACCGCACACGATCAGCAGGATCGCCCCGATGCGGAACGACAGCGCGAACCCGTCGGCCATCGCCGACGCGGGGCTGCCGCCCGCCGCGGTCTGGTCCGCGGCGTACCGGACGGCGAGCGTGACCAGCGTGGCCAGGCCGAGCGCGCTGCCGACCTGCTGCATCGTGGTCTGCACGCCGGACGCGAGCCCCGAGTCCTGGCCGGTGACGTTGTGCAGCGCGGCGTTGGTCATCGCGGGCATGGTCGCCCCGGAGAACACACCGAACAGCAGCAGGCCGGGCAGGATGCCGCCCCAGTACGCCGTGTCCGGGCCGAGCATGCTCGCCAGGAACAGGCCGACGCCGGCGACGAGGAAGCCGACCGTGCCGACGGCCTTGACCCCGACCTTGGGCGTGAGCCCGGTCGAGATGCCGATGCCCATGCCGATGCCGATGCCCAGCGGCAGATAGGACAGCCCGCTCTGCATCGGCGAGAAGTGCAGTACCTGCTGCTCGAACAGGGTCAGCATGAAGGTGTACGGGATGAACGCCGCCATGAACAGCAAAGCCACCACGTTGGCGACGGTCCTCGTGCGATTGGCGAAGAACTGCAACGGGATCAGCGGCGACGACGAGCGGCTCTCGACGATCGCCGTCACCACGAGCAGCAGAACGCCCGCGACGAGCGGAATCGCCACCTGGGCGTCGCCCCACGAGCGCTGGGCCGCCTGCAGCAGACCGTAGACGATCGCGATGAGCCCGGCGGTGGCCGTGAGCGCACCGGTGAAGTCGATGTGCTGGCCCTTCTCGCGGACCATGCGGCTCTCCGACACCAGCCGGGGCAGGATCGCCAGGACGACGATCGCGATCGGAACGTTGATGTAGAAGATCCAGCGCCACTCCACCCAGGTGGTGAGCACGCCGGAGATGATGTAGCCGAGGATGCCGCCGATGCCGGTCAG
>NZ_JABFVK010000123.1 GCF_013362815.1 Hamadaea sp.
CAGCTCGCCGGACTGGACGCGGTCGTAGAAGCCGTAGGGCAGGCGGACCAGGTGCGAGTAGATGAGCGTGCGCAGGTCGTATTCGATTTCGTACGCGGTGCGCAGCAGATACTTCCGCGCGCCATAGTTGAGTACTCCCTGCGCGATCGCCAACACGGCGACAAGCCAGACATAAGTGCTCAGATCAGCGGTACGCGCGACCAGCGCGTCGTCGATGCCGCGCCGCAGCGCGTCCGGAATCTGGACCTGAACCAACAGCCCCACCAGCGAAAGCCCGAGCGAGGTCAGCAACATGCCTCGATGCGCTCGAACGAGCGGCAGGGCCCGCCGTAACCAGGACTTGCTCTTGTCGGGGTCTATTCGGGGGCTCATACTCCTTTCCTATACTAACGACCCCCCGGTCCGCATACCCGTTACGCTCGTCCTACGGGTTGGACGGTGAGCGTGCCCGCGTCCGCGTCGAGCACCGCCGGGACTCCGACGCCGATCGCGACATGCTGATCACCGTGGCCGATGGGCAGCCCGCCGAGCACCGGTACGCCCGCCGCACCGAGCCGTTCCTCCAGCACGTCCTCGGCGGACGGGCCCTCGCCTTCGGCGTCGCAGTCGGTGAACTGTCCTATCGCGACACCGGCGAGTCCGCTCAGCGCACCCGACCGCAGCAGCTGGGTCAGCATCCGGTCGATCCGGTAGGGCTGCTCGTTGATGTCCTCGATCAGCAGGATCGCGCCGGTCAGATCCGGCATGTGCACGGTTCCGACGCTGCTCGCCAGCATCGCGAGGTTTCCACCGAGCAGCACGCCTTCGGCTCGCCCCGGTCGGCGTACGCGGAACGTGCTCTCCGCCTCGTCCGCCTTGACCGTCACCGGCACAGCCGAGGTCAGGACGGTCTTCGCCCCCAACGCCGTCGGCGACTGCGCACCCTTGTCGAGCTGCGCCGCCACCGGGCCGTGCACGGTCGCCAGCCGGGCGCCCTGCCACAACGCCAGGTGCAGCGCGGTGATGTCGGAGAAGCCCATGACCAGCTTCGGATCGTCGCGTACGGCGTCGAGGTCGAGCCCGTCGACGATGCGCTGCATGCCGTAACCGCCCCGCAGGCAGAGCACTGCGCGTACCTCGGGGTCGGCGAACGCGCCGTTGAGGTCGGCCAGGCGCTGTTCGTCGGTCCCCGCGAGGTACCCGTTCCGGGCCAGCGCATGCTCACCCAACCGGGTCCGCAGCCCCCAGCCCGTGAGTACGCCGACCGCCGCATCCGCTCGGGCAGCGCGTACCGGTCCCGAGGGCGAGACCAGGGCCACCAGATCACCGTCGGCGAGGGTGGCCGGGCGAACAGGTTCGATCATGGTCAGCAGCCTATCGTTGCCTATGCTTGCGGCGTGGCCGCCATCTGTGTCTTCTGCTCCGGCAAGTCGGATGCCCCCGAATCGTTCTTCGAGCTGGCTCGCCAGACCGGAAAGGGGCTGGCCCGCGAGGGGCACTCCCTCGTCTACGGCGGCGGCGGCCTCGGCATGATGGGCGCGCTCGCGCAGGCCGCCCATGCTGCGGGCGTACCGGTCACGGGGGTGATGCCGGAGGGACTCGTCGCGTTGGAACGGGCGAGCCATGAAGTCGACGAGCTGATCGTCTCGGCCGACCTCGCCTCGCGCAAGGCGACCATGATCGAGAAGGCGGACGCCTTCCTGATCCTGCCCGGCGGGCTCGGCACGCTGGACGAACTGTTCGAGGTGTGGACGACCGGACCGCAGCTGCGCCTGCACGACAAGCCCGTCGTGCTGCTCGACGCCGACGGCTTCTACTCCGGCCTCGTGACCTGGCTGGCGTCCTGCCCGCTCATCAGCCCCGTACTGGCCGGATCGATCACCGTTGCGGAATCGCTCGACGAGGCCTGGGAGGCGCTGCGATGATCCGTTGGACGTACGCCTTCCTCGACCGGCCCAGCGCCGCCTTCGACCAGGCGGCCTCGTTCTGGGCTCAGGCCACCGGCACGACGCTGTCGCCCCGACGCGGTGAGTTCGACGAGTTCGCGACCTTCCTGCCCGAGCACGGCGACCCGGTTCTGAAGCTGCAGGCGGTCGGCTCTTTGAAGCCGGCGGCGGTCGGCTCTTTGCAGCCGGCGGCGGTCGGCGATACCGGCGGTGCGCACCTCGACTTCGCGGTCGACGACGTTCCGGCGTTCGTCACCGGTGCGCTCGCCGCCGGCGCTTTTCCCGTCGCCGACCACGGCGACTTGGTGGTGCTGCGCTCCCCGGCCGGGCACTTGTTCTGCGCCGTGCCCTGGCGCGCCGTCGACGCGGTGCCGCGGATTCCTCCCGCCGCGACCGGGCCGTCCGGCGTACGCGTCCGCGCCGACCAGATGTGCGTCGACGCGCTCCCCGACGGATTCGCCACCGAGTACGCCTTCTGGGGTGCGATCACCGGCTTCACCCTGGAGGACGCTTCGCTTCCCGAGTTCCACCGGGTCGTGCCGCCACCCGGGCTGCCGATTCGCCTCCTCGTTCAGCGGCTCGGTTCACCCACCGACGTTCCCGCGATGCACCTGGACCTGGCGTGCTCCGACGTACGCGACGCGGTCGCGTGGCATGTTTCGCTGGGTGCTGCCGTGGTGGACGTCCGTCCCGGGTGGACGGTCATGCGGGATCCTGCCGGTGGGGTTTACTGCTTGACCTCTCGCCTTCCTTAGACGCTCGCTTCGCTCCCTTTGGCCCGGGCGCTGTTTTCGCGCGACCCGGGCGCTGTTTCTCGCTCGGCCCGGGCGCTGTTTCTCGCTCGGCCCGGGCGCTTCCTTTCGCGTTATCCGGGATAACGCGGCTAATTCGCGCGGCGAGACCGCGTTATGCCGGATAACGCGATCGCACCGCGCCGCCGCGGGCCGCACCGCCCGCCGCACCCGCCGCACCGCGCCC
>NZ_JABFVK010000045.1 GCF_013362815.1 Hamadaea sp.
GAGCCACTCGGCGAGAACCCCGACCCCGCGCCCGCGGTCACGCTCGCGCATGATCGAGCGTCGCAGGAGCCTATCCGCAACGTTTCCAGCTCACTTGATCTTGTCGAGCGAGTGAAGGTCGCGGCGACTCGGAGCTAGATGACGCCCTGGAGGAGCTGCCGCGCCATCACGATGCGCTGAACCTGGTTGGTGCCCTCGTAAATCTGAGTGATCTTGGCGTCCCGCATCATGCGCTCGACCGGGAAGTCCTTCGTGTAGCCGTAGCCGCCGAGCAGCTGCACCGCGTTGGTGGTGATCTCCATGGCGGCGTCCGACGCGAAGCACTTGGCGGCCGCGCCGTAATAGGTGAGGTCGGGCGCGTTGCGTTCGGAGCGGGCGGCGGCGGCGTAGGTCAGCTCGCGGGCGGCCGTCAGCTTCATGCCCATGTCGGCCAGCATGAACTGCAGGCCCTGGAACTCCGCGATCGCCTTGCCGAACTGCTTGCGCTCCTGGACGTACGCCAATGCGGCGTCGAGCGCGCCCTGGGCGATGCCGAGCGCCTGGGCGGCGATGGTGACCCGGGTGTGGTCGAGGGTACGCATGGCGGTCCGGAAGCCGGTGCCTTCGTCGCCGATGATGCGGTCGAGCGGGATGCGTACGTTGTCGAGGTAGACCTCACGGGTGGGGGAGCCCTTGATGCCGAGTTTGCGCTCCGGTGCGCCGAAGCTCATTCCCGCGTCGGACTTCTCGACGACGAACGCCGAGATGCCGCGCGTACCGGCGTCGGCCGAGGTCTTGGCGAAGACCGTGTAGTACTCCGAGACGCCCGCGTTGGTGATCCAGCGCTTGACCCCGTTGAGCACCCAGTGGTCGCCGTCGCGTACGGCGCGGGTCGTCATGCCGGCCGCGTCGCTGCCCGCCTCCGGTTCGGAGAGGCAGTAGGAGAACATCGCGTCGCCGCGGGCGACCGCCGGCAGGTAGTGCTTCTGCAGGTCGGCCGAGCCGGCCAGCATCAGAGGCAGGCTGCCGAGCTTGTTCACGGCCGGGATGAGGGAGCTGGACGCGCAGGCCCGGGCGACTTCCTCGATCACGATCGCGGTGGCGAGCGCGTCCGCGCCGGCCCCGCCGAACTCGGCCGGGATGTGCGGGGCGTGGAAGTCCGCGGCGCGCAGCGCGTCGTAGCTGGCCTGGGGGAACTCGCCGGTCTCGTCGGCCGCCGCCGCGTGCGGGGCGACCTTGTCCGCGCAGAGCTCGCGCACGGCCTCGCGGATGGCGACGTGCTCCTCGGAGAGCTGGTACAGATCGAAAGACACGATGCCTCCGTGCGGTGATCGGCATCGGATCACGGTTCTCGGTCGAATCTTGCAGCAAGATTCGACCCGGAACCCTGATCCAGCGGTGTAACAGGGGTTACTCGTGGGTAGCTTGGACGCGACTAGCCTAAACGAAGACTCAGGTTTTCGGCGAACCCGCCTGTCCCGTACGCTTCCTCGGGTGTTGGCGCGGGCGTACGCTCGCAACGGCCGGGGAAATCGGCCGTAAAACGGCAACTTTCGGCGTTCTTGGCGACGTCTAGCGATGCAGTGTGATGTGCGAGACGGGAGAATGAAGGCGTGACGAACCCAGTTCAGGGCACGTATGTGCCGACGGTCACAGTCACTCCGCCCTCGGGTGCCGCGCGGCCCCGGTTGACCTTCATCGGCGTCGGCTACCTGGGCGCCACCTATGCGATCTGCTATGCCGAGCTCGGGTACGAGGTGCTGGCGGTCGACGTCGATCCGAAGCGGGTCGAGGACTTGTCGGCCGGGCAGATGCCGTTCCACGAGCCGGGGCTGGACGAGTTGCTCAAGCGGAACCTGGCGGCCGGCCGGCTGCGGTTCACGACCTCGTACCAGGAGGCCGCCGACTTCGGCGACGTGCACTTCATCTGTGTCGGCACCCCGCAGCGTTCCGACGGCATGGGCGCGGACCTGCGGTATGTGGAGTCGGCGATCGCGCCGCTGGCGCCGCACCTGACGCGTAAGGCGCTGATCGTCGGCAAGTCCACGGTTCCAGTGGGCACCGCCGAGTGGGTCGAGCACCTGGTCGAGAAGTACGCCGACCCGTCGCTGGGCATCGAGGTCGCGTGGAGCCCGGAGTTCCTGCAGGAGGGGTACGCCGCCGACGACGTCATGCGACCGAACCGGATCGTGTGGGCGGCGAAGACCGAGTGGGCGACCGCGATGCTGCACGCCGCGCACAAGGGTGTGTTCGACCTGGCGTCGACAGAGGATCGTGAGGTTCCCGTGGTGGCCACCGACTTCGCCACGGCGGAGCTGGTGAAGGTCGCGGCGAACGCGTTCCTGGCGACGAAGATCTCGTTCATCAATGCGATGGCCGAGGTGTGCGAGGTGGCCGGCGGTGACGTGACGCACCTGGCCCGAGCGCTCGGCTTCGACCCGCGGATCGGCAACCGGTTCCTGCAGTCCGGCGTCGGGTTCGGCGGCGGGTGTCTGCCCAAGGACATCCGGGCGTTCCAGGCGCGGGCGCAGGAGCTGGGTGCGGGTGAGGCGCTGCGGTTCCTGCACGAGGTCGACTTGATCAACCTGCGTCGGCGGGCCAAGGTCGTGCAGTTGTCGGCGGAGTTGCTCGGCAGGCGGCCGGGTCCGGCCGGTCCGGATCTGTCGGGGGCGCGGATCGCGGTGCTCGGTGCGACGTTCAAGTCCAACACCGACGACGTGCGGGACTCTCCGGCGTTGGCGGTGGCGGGGATGCTGGCCGAGGCCGGGGCCGACGTGCACGTCTACGACCCACAGGGCGCGGACAACGCGCGCCGGGTGCACCCGGAGCTGGCGTACGACAAGTCTTTGGCCGAGGCGGTCACGGACGCCGAGCTGGTGTGCGTACTGACCGACTGGGCCGAGTTCCGCAACGCCGACCCGGTGACGCTGGGCGAGCTCGTCCGTCAGCGCAAGATCATCGACGGCAAGAACTGTCTCGACGGCACCGCGTGGGCGGCCGCCGGATGGACCTACCGCGGCCTCGGCCGACCGGCTGTCGGCTGATCGGCGCGCCACCGGTAACAGTTTGATCACTCAGCGCAGAGTCGCTCCACAGATCGTGGGGCGGCTCTGTCGCATTCATGGCTAAAAGGGACTGTACAGCCCTCGCTGCGACCGGGCATGCTGACTTCAACCGGCGTGACCGCTTCGGAGGTGTTCCCTTGGAACAGTCCCCATGCTCGATGTGTGGCAGGCTGCGGGATCCTCTCCAGCGCTGCCCGCACTGCGGCAACACCGCGGAGGTCCTGGAGGCCGAGCTCGCCCGAGTCAACAAGGCGATCGCCGACCTGAACACGGAGGACATGGGGCTGGTCTCCCAGCGTAAGAAGATCAGCCAGCAGCTCCAGGCCGCGATGCACCAGCGCAACCTGCTCTCCCACGCGGTCCAGCGGCAACAGTCCAAGGCGCAGGCTCCGCGCCAGCGCCGGTTCGGCCGCAAGACCGAGGCCACCGCGCCACCGGCCGCCGCGGCACAACCGGTCACGACCCCTTCGGCTCCGGCCGCGTCTGGTCGCCCATCAAGTGGTACGCACAGCCGCCCACCCGGCGCGGGGACCACGCGCCCGGCCGGTCCGGCTCGGACCCCCGGCGCCGGCGCCCGTCCGCCGGGCGCTTCCCGGCCGCGGGTCGCCCCGTTGCAGACCCCGCCGCCGGAGACCTCTCCGCGTACGGTGCAGAACGTCCTGCTGATCCTCGGTGGGTTGATGATCGGCGTGGCGGCCGTCGTCTACGCCGCCTTCGCCAGTGGTCTGCGCGCCGGGGGCGGCCTGCTCGTCCTCAGCCTCGTCACCATCGGCATGCTCGTCGCGGCGTTCCTGCTCATCCGCGTACGCCTCGTGTCGACGGCGGAGACGCTCACCACGGTCGGCCTGCTGCTCCTCCCGGTCGACGGATACCTGCTGGCTCAGTTGCCGCCGATCTCGACGTCGGATGCGACCTGGCCGCAGATCGCCGGAGCGGTGTTCGCCGTCACCGGACTCATCTCTCTCGTGATCCATCGCATCACGCTGCTCAGTTCGGCTCGGTACGGCGTAGTGCTGTTCTTCCAGCCCGTCCTGCCCCTCTTGGCGTACGACTGGATCAAAGGCCCGGCCGGCCTGGCGCTGATCTTCGCGTTGCTCGCCTTGGGAAACGCCGTGGTCGCGCGGGCTGTCGAGCTGTCGCACCGCGAGCCGCTCCAGATCGGCGGGGAGCACCCGATCCGGCACCCGCAGGTGCTGGAGGGCGCGTGGTCGAGCTTCTGGCTGCGGGAGCTGGCGTGGGGTCTGCACGGCGTGGCGGTGCTCGCCGGTATCTCCTATGGACTGGTCGCGACCTGGCGGGCGACCGACGCGCCGAATGCCGCACGCGGCGGTGCGACGTTGCTGCTGGCCTGCGTGGTGGGGCTGCTCGGCGCGCTGATGGTACGCACCCGGCCGCTGCCCGACCTCGCGGCGGGCGCGTTGACGCTGGCCTGGGTCGTGGTGGCCGGACGAGTGGCGGGACTGGCCGCGCCGGGGCAGACGTTGCTGGTCCTCGCGGGCGCGCTCGTCGTGACCGGCCTGGCGATCCGGGTGATCCCGGCGTCGGCTCGGCGCGGACCGCAGATCGCCTCGACCTTGGCGGTGGCCGCCGTCGGCGCGTTCGTCCTGGGTCAGGCGGTACGCGCGGCGCTCGGCCCGATCCGCGCGGGCCTGCCGATCTGGAACGGCCGTACGCCGGAGGAGTACCAGGCGATCCTGCACTCCGCCGCCTCGGGCGCAGGCCCGTCGCTGGTGGGGACGGTCGCGCTGGCCGCCGTCGCTGCCGGGCTGGCCCTGCCGCCGTCGTTCCGCCGCGAGGTGGCGGTGGGCGGTGCGGCGCTGGCCGGGCTCGCCGCGCCCGCGTCGTTGCTGCTGACGCCGTCGGCCACGTTGTGGGTGCTGACCGCGGTCGCGATCGGCATCGCAGCGGTCGGCATCGGAGTCGGCTCCGTTCAGGTCTCGTCCCGGCCCGAACCGCCCGTGGACGCCGACGAGCCGGCTGAGGTGGAACCGAAGCCGCGCGGCGGGTTCGCCCGATTCCTCTCGCCGCGTACCGGGCAACTGGCCGACCAGTGGTTCGGCGCGCCCGAGCCGCAGCGGGCGATTCCCGGTGGCGGGCTCGGCGCGACCACACCAAGGTCCGCTCGCGCGCATGCGATCGCCGCCGCCCTCGTCGGCATCTCGGCGATTCTCGCCTCGCTGACCTCGCCGGGTGCGACGGCCGGCGTACTCGCGGCGATCACGGCCGCCGGAGTGATCCTGTCGTTGGCGCAACGCGTACTGCCGACTCCGGAGGCGCGGGCCGGACGGCCGGTTCCGCATCGCCCGGTCACCCAGATCATCGGTGACACCTGCGCCGGAGCGGCCGCGTTCGCCGCACCGTCGGCCGTGGCCGCCACCATCGTCAGCCTCGCGCCCGGCGTACTGCCGTCCGTGCCGCTGATCGCGGCGGCCCTCACCGCCAGCGGCACCCTCGGCTACGTCGCGATCCGGCAGGTCGCGCACCGTGAGATCGGGTTGCCCGTCGCGATCGGCAGCGGTCTCGGCGCGCTGATCATCACGCTCGCCACGTTCGGGGCCAAGGGCGCCGGGTTCGCCGACACGCTGGTCGCCACACTGCTCCTCGTCGCCGCCGTCCTGCTGATCCTGAGCTCGTCGATCGACTCGGGCATCCGGGCCGACCGCATGTACGACGGGGCCGACTACGCGGCGGCCATGGTCGTGGCGGGCGCGATCGCGGCGGTCACCCGGGCCGTCTCCCTGGTCATGCCGGACAGCTGGCTCGTCGCGGCGGCCCTGATGGTGCTCGCGGCGGCGGCCGGCATCCGCACCATGCCGGCCGACTGGCGGCGGGGGCCGGTGCTCGGCGCGAGCGCCGCCGGCCTCGTCGTCCTGCTCGTCGCGGGATATCCGGCGCTGCTCGGCGGGCTCCAGGCCGTCACCGTCGAAGGTGGACTGTGGAGCGGCGATCTCGCCTCGACCGCCGTGACCGATTCGGGGCTCGGCTGGCAGGGGCCGCTCGCGCTGTTCGCGCTCGCGGGCGCGGCGGCGATCGGCATGCCCCGGCCGCGCAACTACGACGCCGCGGCGGTCTGCGTCGGACTCGGCACCGTCGGCACTCCGGCCGCGTTGCACTGGCCGTGGTGGTCCCCGGTCGTCCTCGGGCTGATCATCGCGGCGGCGTACGCGATCTCCGCGCCGGTCGCGAAGGACCCCCGCGCCGGGTACGCCCGCATCGCAGTCGCCATCGCGTTGGCGTTCTACGCCGTCGGGGCGGCGCTCGTCCGGCCCTGGACGACGGCGGCGGCGCTCGGCGTACTGGCGTTGGTGAGCCTGGTGGTTCTCGCGTTGTCGGCGTACCAGAGTGCGACGACGACGCTGGGCACCAATCGCACGTCGCATCTCGGCACGGTCGGTGGCATCGGCACGGTCGGCGTCCTGCTCGCCGCACCCGCGGCGGTCGCGGTCCTGGCGTACATGGTCCATGGGGGACAGTCGGACACCCGGCAGATCGTGCTGACCGCCGCGTTGGCGACGGTCTCGATCGGACTGGCGGCAGCCGGGGTCGCCCGGGTCGCGATCGCCGGTTACCTGGGCTGGGTCACCGTCGGCGTCAGCGTCGCCGGAACGGCCATCGCGGTGGGCGAGGTGACGGGACCGCAGCCCACCGGGGTCTTCGCGGCCACCGCCGTGCTGCTCGCCGTGCTGTCCGAGCTGCTGCGCGCGCCCACCGTCAGCCGGCAACGGCCGCTCTCGCGGCTGTGGAGCCAGGCTCGCGACCGGTGGCGGCTGCCCGACTATCCGGCCGCCGGGGCGTTCGCCGCCGCGTTGCTGCCCGCGCTACTCGCGATCTTCGCCCTCTGGCCGCTGCTCGTGGCCGCGCTCACGAAACCGTTCCAGACCGTCGGCCACATCTGGGCTGGCGTACCGGAGACGACAGCCAACGCCGCGGCCGCGACCGGCCCCAGCGCCGCCTTGACCGCGCTCCTGCTCACCGCGGCGGCCGCACTGGCCGCGGTCGGCTTCGGCGGCGGCACGAACCGGGCCGTCGCCCGCATTCTGCCGGTCTTCGCGATCGCTCTCTTGATCATCCCGTACGCCATGCGCCTGAGCTGGAACTCGGCGGTCCTTGCCGGGCTGACCGTGTTCACCGTGTGCATGCTGGGCGTCGCGCTCACCGACCCGCCCACCGACGCCGAGAGCGACCGGTCCCTGCGGTTCGCCCGGGTGGCGATCGTCCTCATCGGACTGATCGGCGGGAACGCCGGGCTCGCCGGGGCACTGGCGACGCCGGAGATGACGATCTTCACCTTCGGTGGCGCGGTCGGCGTCGGAGCCACCGCCGCGCTCGGTGGCAAGACGCAGATGGCCCGCATCCTGGGCTGGCTGGGCGCGGCCGTCGCCGGCGAGTTGTTCATGATGTCGGTCAGCCTGCACTTGGGGCTGACGCGGTTCTGGACGGCGCTCGGCGTACTCGCCGTCGGCGCGATCCTCATCATCGGCGCGGCCCTGTTGCCCCGGTTCGCCCAGCGGGAGGCTCGTCCGGAGGCGTCGGCCGTCGAATGGGCCGGCCAGTTCGCGGCGCTCATCGCGCTCGTGCTCGCCCTCGAATCGCCGGTCAGCGTCGGCGTACTTCTCGCGGCGTGGAGTGCGGTGCTCGGCATCGCCGCCGGGCGGCCCACCCACACCGAGACTCAGCGGCGGGCGTACTTCTGGGCCAGCGCCGGTTCGGCCATCGCCGCGTGGTGGTTGTTCGCGCAGAACGCGCAGGTGGCGCAGCCCGAGGCGTACACCTTGCCGTTCGCCGTGGTCGTGCTGCTGGTCGGGGTGATCGAGCTGCGGCGGCGACCGGATCTCGGTTCGCGAGCGGCGTTCACGCCCGGGCTGGTCGCGGCGTTCGGCCCGACCCTCGTGTTGGTGCTGGTCAAGACCGACCCGATCCGGGAGGGCGTCCTTCTCGTCGCCGCCGTCGCCACGGTCATCTACGGCTCGATGAAGCGGGAACGGGCACCCATCGAGGTCGGCACCATCGTCGCGATCGTCACCGCGTTGCACGCGCTCACGCTGGCGTTCAGCGCCTGGGTGATCATGATTCCGCTCGGCATCCTGGCGCTCGTGCTCGGGGCCAACAGCGAACGGCGACGGCGACTCAGCGAGGGCCTGCAAAAGATGCGCTAGCCCCCTGGCTGCCCTATCGGGCGCTGGATCAGGGATCTGGGTCGAATCTTGCGCCAAGATTCGGCCTGGAACCCTGATCCAGCGGGAGGGGGCCGGCGGGTCAGTGGGGGCGTTCGCGAGCCAGCTTCTCGAACGCGCTCAGCGACTCGGGGTTGGCCAGCGCACCCTTCGCCGCTGCGCGGTCGACCGGCGTACCAGTCAGAATTCTTTTGACCGGGACCTCGAGCTTCTTGCCCGAGAGAGTGCGCGGAGCGGCCGTGACCTGGTAGATCGCGTCCGGAATGTGCCGGGGCGACAGCGCGGTACGCAGCTCGCGCGCGATCTTGGCGCGCAGCGTGTCGTCCAGCTCCAAGCCGTCTTGCAGCACGACGAAGAGCAGGAGTTCGCCCGCGCCGCCCTCGGTGTCCTCGAGATGCACGACCACCGAGTCGACGACCTCGTCGAGCGCCTCGACCACCGAGTAGAACTCCGCGGTGCCGAGCCGGACGCCACCGCGGTTGAGCGTGGCATCGGAGCGACCCGTGATGACGCAGCTGCCGTGGTCGGCGATGGTGACCCAGTCGCCGTGCCGCCACACGCCGGGGAAGACGTCGAAGTACGCCTCCCGATAGCGGCTGCCGTCGTCGTCGCCCCAGAACCCGACCGGCATGCTGGGCATCGGCGCGGAGATGACGAGTTCACCCAGCTCGCCGAGGACCGGTTTCCCGGTCGGGTCGTACGCCTCCACCCGCGCGCCGAGGCAGCGAGCGGCGATCTCGCCCTCGTAGACCGGGTTGAGCGGAGTGCTGCCGACGAAGCCGGTGCAGACGTCGGTGCCGCCGGACAACGACTGCAGCTGCAGTGTGTCCGAGACGTCGGTGTAGACCCAGCGGAACCCCTCGGGCGGCAACGGCGCGCCGGTCGAGCCGAGTCCCTTGAGCCGGCTCAGATCCGCCACGTCCTTGGGGGACAGTCCGGCCTTGCGGCAGGCCAGCAGGAACGGGGCGGAGGTGCCGAAGAAGGTCGTCTCCGTCTCCTCGGCCATCCGCCAGAGCGCCCCGAGATCGGGCCAGCCCGGATTGCCGTCATACATCACGATCGCCGAGCCGACCGCGGGGGCGGAGACGAGATAGTTCCACATCATCCAGCCGGTGGTGCTGAACCAGAACATCCGGTCGCCGGGGCCGAGATCGTGATGCAGTGCCAGCATCTTGAGGTGTTCCAGCAGGATGCCGCCGTGCCCGTGGACGATCGGCTTCGGCAGCCCGGTGGTGCCGGACGAGTACAGGATGTAGAGCGGCTGATCGAAGGCGACCTGGGCGAAGGTCAGCGGCTCGTCGGTGTCGGCGGTCAGCTCGGCCCAGCTCAGGTCAGCGCTGTTTTCCTGTCCGGTGTAGTCCAGTCCGACAGTGGCGCGTACCGAGGGCAGGGCAGCGCGGATTCCGGCCACCTCCGCGCGGCGATCCACGAGCTTGTCGCCGTAGCGGTAGCCGTCCACGGCCACGAGCACGACCGGTGAAATCTGCGTCCATCGATCGGTCACGCTCCGCGTGCCGAATTCTGGGGCACACGAGGTGAAGATCGCCCCCAGGCTCGCGGTCGCCAACAGGAGGATCAGTGCTTCCGGCACATTCGGCAGGTACGCCGCCACGCGATCACCGGGCTGGACACCCAGCCGACGCAGTCCCGCCGCCGCCCGGCGTACCTGGTCGCGCAGTTCGTCGGCGGTGAACACGACCGGTTCCCGGCTCTGCGAACGGCCGAAGACGATCGGGGTGTCACCGGCCACGCCCGGCATCCGCAGGACGTTCTCGGCATAGTTCAGCCTCGCGCCCGGGAACCACGTCCCGGTCGGGCCGAACGGCGTACCGGGGCCGAAGGGTGCGCCGGATGTGTAGCCGTTCGACACGACTTCGGGGGATTCGGTGGAGGCCACGACGCCGAAGTAGTCCCAGATCGACCGCCAGAACCCGGGGAGGTCCTCCACCGACCACTGCCAGAGCTCGGCGTACGCGTCGAAGTCGCGCCCCCGCTCGGCCGACAGCCACCGCAGATAGTCGCCGATCCGGGACGTCTGCCGGACGTCCGCAGGCGGCCGCCACAGGATCGTGGTCATGATCTACTCCTCCCGCCCGAGGTCACCCTTGACCTGGCCCGCCCATCTTGCCGCATCTTTCCACCCGGCCGCACGGCGGTGAGATGGCTCCGCCATACATCGCCGAAGGCCGACATATGTGGGATGTTCCGCGGTCGGGCGCGCGAGTAGCCTGCGCGCATGCGTCACGTCTGGAGCCTTCTCGCCGGGCTGATCGTCGCGCCACTGATCTTCGCCGCATCGTCGGTCATCGTGGAGATGACGGGCGACTGGACGATGCTCCAGACCGTCTTCCTGGTGCCGCCCGCTCTTCTCATCGGCGCGTTGGCCGTGCCGCGCATCTCGCCCGTCGGGCCGATAGCCGCCGGGCTACTCCTCGTCACTCCCCGGCTCCTCGTGACCGTGTTCGACGTCTCCTCCGACCGGCTCTTCCGGCCGCCGCTCTCGTCCGTCAGCCGGATCGCGGAGGGCGTACTCTTCCGGCCCGAATCCGGCCTCATCTCGTTCACCGCGTTCGTCGGTGGCGTCATTCTGCTGCTCACCGCGGCGAGCCCCAGCCGGTGGCGGGGACGCCCGAAGACGCCTACGGCCGCGTCCCCCGTTGAACCAGTCGTCGACACTGGACGTATCGACGCGGTTGCGGCCTGGCGACCGTTCCCCGCCGACAGCTCGGAGACGGCCGCCCCGGTTCCGTCGCCGGCACCACCCGAGAACCAGAATCCCGGGTCGCCGCCGACCGGACCGTGGGCCGGACCACCGAGCCGCTGACCTCATCCGACCTGGAGGCCCGAGCATGCGTCACCTCGGATCGTTCCTGCTTGCCCTGATCCTCGCGCCGATCGTGTATCTGCTGACCGGCCTGGGACTGAGCGCCTTCGGGCAAGCCGCCCAGCGAGGCGTCGACCAGCGCCCGCTGGCCACGGTGCTGGCCCTGGCCACGTTGGTCGTCGGCGGCGGCGTGTACGCCGTCCTCGTGATGGCCCGCCTGTCGCCGGTCGGCCCGGCGTTGGCCGGCTTCTTCTTCCTCGGCATGCCGGCCTGGCCGCTCGTCGACCCGGTGAGCTACCAGCGGGTCCTCGACGACATCGGAGCCCGGTTCAACCTGCTCGGCGTGGAGATCCTCGGCATCGACGTGATCGGCAGCTCGGGACTCGGCGTCTTACTGGCGGTACCGTTGCTCGCGACGTTGGCGAGCCCCCGTCGCTGGAGCCGCTACGACACCCGGCCCGCCCAAGTGGCGTACGCGCCCGGGCCCGGTTACCAGCAACCGGCGTACGCCGGCCCCACCCGGTACGCCACCGAGCCCGGACCGGTGACCGAGCAACTTCCCGACGTGGCACCCCCGACCCTGCACTACCCGCGTTACTCCGCTCCTGTCGCGGTGCCTACGCCGCCCGCAGCCGCCACCGTCGTACTTCCTTCCGCTCCGCCTCCCGCGGCCGCCGCTTCCGCTCCCGCGGCTCCGCCCGCACCCGCCGCACCTAGCGCACCCGCCGCCCCCGCTGCTCCGCCTGCGCCCGTCGCACCTAGCGCACCCGCCGCCCCCGCTGCTCCGCCTGCGCCCGTCGCACCTAGCGCACCCGCCGCTCCGCCTGCATCGGTCGCGCCCGCACCAGCGCCCGTCGCACCTAGCGCTCCCGCACCGCAGGCTGCTGCCGCTGCTCCGCCTGCTTCGGCCGCGCCCGCACCGTCGGCTGCTCCCGCTGCCCCGCCCGTTGCTCTCGCTCCCGCACCGACGCCCGTCGCACCTAGCGCATCCGCTCCCGCTCCCGCCGCGCCTACGCCGCCGGTCCCTACCCGGGAGCGGGCTTCCGATCAGGAGATCTCCATCCCGCGCCTCGAAGCCGAGGAGCCGACCGAGCCCGCTCCGAAGCCCGAGTCGCAACCTGGTGAAGAACCGACGGTGAAGATCGACCCGAACACCCTCAAACCGCTCTGACTTGCCGCTTGATCATCGCCGTATCCGGGGATAACGCGGCTTTGCCGCCCAACTAAGCCGCGTTATCCCGGGATCCCGCGCCGCGGTCAAGATCCCGCGCCGCGGTCAAGGTCGAGTGCCCGTGGTCAGCTCCCGAAGCCCGATTTTCCAGATCAAGTGCCCGTGGTCTGCGCAGAATCAGC
>NZ_JABFVK010000018.1 GCF_013362815.1 Hamadaea sp.
AACAACGAGCCGAACAAAGCCGCAGCCAGAGGACAGGTTCACCGAAGGATGTCGTAGCGAACGCGTACAGAACCCTTGTCGAGGTCGTCGATGACGTCGAAGGCAGCCCGGGAAAGGTCCAGGCAGCGGCCGGAGACGTAAGGCCCGCGGTCGTTGATGCGTACGACGACGGACTTTCCGGTGTCCAAACTGGTCACTCGGACGCGCGTGTCGAAGGCGATCGTCTTGCTCGCGGCGGTCAGCGCGTCCGGGTCGAACGTCTCACCGTTCGCGGTCTGCTGCGGCTCGTCGTAGAACGACGCTCCGCAGGTTCCGCTCGAGACGACGGCGCGCGTCTTGGTCGGGGTGGGTGACGCCTTGGTGGTACGCGTACCGCCGCGCGACGCCGGGGTGGAGCTGGACCGGCTCGGGGTGGCCGACGGACTGGCCGTAGGACTGGACGATGTAGGCGCCGCAGCGGGAGTCGCAACGGAAGCCGTCGTCGGCAGCGACGTGGGGGTGCCGACGTGCGCGATGGCGGCGGCTCCGCCGGCGATGATCGCAGTGGCGACGACAGCGGTCGTTATGGGAGCGAGGTACCGGCGGGCACCCGGCTTGCTGTGGTTCGACAAGATCCTGACCTTTCGCGGGGGTTCCAGGACAGGCCATCGAACCTAGTCAGGGTGCCGGGTGCCGGGTCAAAAGGATCATGCCCATTGGCCCGGGTATGCCCGTTATTCCCGACCGTTCGACCGAGGCGTACAGGGCCCGGACGTGCCGAAACAGGTCGGAGCCCGCTACGAACCGGCTGGGACCAGCAGCGCGACGCACTCGACGTGGTGGGTGAACGGGAAGCAGTCGAACGCCCGGAGCTGGGCGAGTTCCCAGCCCAGCCCGGCGAAGGTCGCGAGGTCTCGGGCCAGGGCGGCCGGATCACAGGCGACGTAGGACACAGCTCGCGCGCCCGAAGCGGCTACGGCTGTGACCACCTGCTTGCCTGCGCCCGTCCGGGGCGGATCGAGGACGACGAGATCCACAGGTCCATTGACTGCGGGCTTGCCGCGCCGTGGCGCGAGCGCACGTTCGACCGTCGACTCCAGGATGCGTACGGGCAGCTGGGCGAGGTTCTGCCGAGCGGCGGCCACGCCGTCGGGAGCCGACTCGACCAAGGTCACCTGGCCGGTGACGCCGAGGTGGTCGGCGAGGGCGGCGGCGAACAGCCCAGCCCCGCCGTAGAGGTCCCACGCCGTCTCCCCCGGCTTCGGCGCGAGCTGCTCGATCACGGCGTCGGCCAGGGTCTGCGCGGCGGCCGGATGCACCTGCCAGAAGCCACCGGCGGCGAGGGTGAAGTCGTGCCCGACCGCGCGCTCCACGATCGGCCGGGCCGGATCGGTCACCACGAACGCCGGTTCGCTCGATGGAGCCACCGTCTCGACGGCATCGGTGGACCACGTCCGGTCCAACACCGGCAGCGCTCGGATCCCGGGGTGGGCGATCATGCAGCGCTCGATCGGGACGACCTCGTGCGAGCGGTGTTTACGCAGCCCGGCGCGACCCTCTGCGTCCACTGTGTACCGTACGCGGGTGCGCCAGCCGGTGTCGGGTTCGCCATCCGCACCTACCGGCGACGGCAACTGCTCTACGCGTACCACTTGATCGAGGTGCGCGAACCGCGCGAGCAGTTCCTGAACGACGGAGGCCTTCCACTGCAATTGCGCGGACGGCGAGACGTGCTGGAGGTCGCAACCACCGCAAGCATTGGGGCCGGACCACGGACAGGGCGCCGGTACGCGGTCCGGCGAGGCCTCGAGGATCTCGACGGCATCAGCCCGGACGTAGCCGCGGTGCACCTCGGTGACCTCGGCGATCACCCGCTCGCCGGGGAGCGCGTGCCGCACGAACAGCACCATGCCCTCATGCCGGGCGACACAGTGCCCGCCGTGGGCCGGCGCGCCGACGGTGACCTCGACCCGGTCGAGTTCAAGCAGCGTCATAGCACCGAGGCGTCGTCGGGCGATCGTTCGCCGCGCGTGGGCCCGAGCGCGGTACGCCGGTCGAAGCGATCGAGGTTCTTCGACGCGGTCGATGAGAGCTGCCAGGGCACGCTGGTGACCATGACGCCCGGCTCGAAGAGCAGCCGGGCCTTCAGCCGGAGCGCGGACTGGTTGTGCAGCAGGTTCTCCCACCAGTGACCGACGACGTACTCGGGGATGTAGACGGTGACGATGTCGCGTGGCGCGTCCTCGCGCTGCCGCTTGACGTACTCGATGATCGGCCGGGTGATCTCGCGATAGGGCGAGTCGATCACGGTCAGCGGCAGGCTGATGCCGCGGCGATCCCACTCGTCCTGAATGTGGCGGGTGTCGGCGGTGTCCACATTGACCGTCAGCGCGGTCAGCGTGTCGGGCCGGGAGGCCTTGGCGTACGCCAGCGCCCGCAGCGTCGGCATGTGCAACTTCGACACCAGGACGATCGCGTGGTTGCGGGCCGGCAGGATCGGCTTCTCCTCGGTCGGTTCCAGCTCCCGGGCGACGCGGTCGTAGTGCTTGCGGATGGCGACCATCAGCGCGTAGATCACCGCCATCGCCGCGATCGAGATCCAGGCGCCCTTGGTGAACTTCGTGACCAGGACCAGGATCAGCACGAAGCCGGTCAGGATCATGCCGAACGTGTTGATCGCCCGCGAGCGCTTCATCTTCGCGCGTACGCCGGGATCGCGTTCGGTTCGCAGGAGCCGGTTCCAGTGCCGGATCATGCCGGTCTGCGACAGCGTGAACGACACGAACACGCCCACGATGTAGAGCTGGATCAGCTTGGTGGTCTCCGCCCGGAAGGCCACGACCAGCACCGCCGCCGCGGCCGCCAGGAAGACGATGCCGTTGGAGAAGGCCAGCCGGTCGCCCCGGGTGTGCAGCTGCCGCGGCAGGAACCGGTCCTGGGCCAGGATCGAGCCGAGCACCGGGAAGCCGTTGAACGCCGTATTGGCCGCGAGGACGAGGATCAGCGCGGTCATCGTCAGCACGATGAAGTAGCCGAACCGGAAGTCGCCGAAGACCGTCTCGGCCAGCTGCGCGGTGACCGTCGGCTGCTTGGTGAAGGGCGCGGTGCCCTCGATCTGGCTCTCGGCGCACCCGATCGCCGGGTTGACCTCGAAACACTCGACGTACTGCAGCTTGGTCGCCCGCGCCAGCAGGATGATGCCGGCCATCATGGCGATCGAGATCGAGCCGAGCAGCAGCAGCGTGGTCGCCGCGTTCCTCGACTTCGGCGGCTTGAACGCCGGTACGCCGTTGGAGATCGCCTCGACACCGGTCAACGCGGCACAGCCCGAGGAGAACGCCCGGACCAGCAGGAAGACGAAGGCGAAGCCGGCGCCCACGTACAGCCCGTGCTCCGGCTTGATCGTCATGTCGGCACTGGGCGCCCGCAGATCCTGGCCGGCGACGAAGATCCGCCAGACGCCGACGATGATCATGACGCCGATCGCCACCATGAACGCGTACGTGGGCACGGCGAAGGCGCTGCCCGCCTCCCGGATGCCCCGCAGGTTCATCGCGGTGAGCACGGCGATCAGAATCACCGCGACGCCCACCTTGTGCTCGCCGACATATCCGATCATGTCACCGAGGGCGTCCACGCCGGACGAGATCGACACCGCGACGGTCAAGACGTAGTCCACAAGCAGCGCGCTGGCGACCGTCAGGCCGAACTTGGACCCCAGGTTCACCGTGGCGACCTCGTAGTCACCGCCACCCGACGGGTACGCGTGCACGTTCTGCCGGTAGGAGGCGACCACCGTCACCATCACCACCGCGACGGCGAGCGCAATCCACGGCGAGTACAGGAACGCCGCCGCACCCGCCGCCGACAACGTCAACAGGATCTCGGCCGGGGCGTACGCGACCGAAGACAACGCGTCGGAGGCGAACACCGGCAGCGCGATCCGCTTCGGCAGCAGCGTGTGATGCAGCCGGTCCGAGCGGAACGGTCGACCCAGGAGCAGGCGTTTCAGCACGGACGTCGGGTTCGGCACACCCGCAGCCTACGGCCCTTTCCTTTGCTGCACCGCCCAGGGCGGCTCGCGTGCCGCGCCCACGCTTCCGCAGGGTGGCCCGGTGCGGCTCGGGCGTTCCGTGGCGGGTGGCCCGGTGCGGCTCGGCCGGATGTGGCACGCTCAGATCAACAGCGACAGGAGGCGCCGGGTGCATATCGTGATCATGGGCTGCGGACGGGTGGGGTCCACCGTCGCGCACAGCCTGGAGAGCCGAGGCCACTCGGTGGCCGTCATCGACCAGGACGGCGACGCGTTCCGCCGCCTCCCGGCCGACTTCTCCGGGATCACCGTGACCGGGGTCGGCTTCGACCGCGAGGTCCTGATCCAGGCCGGGATCGAACGGGCCGACTGCTTCGCCGCCGTGTCCAGCGGAGACAACTCCAACATCATCTCGGCCCGGCTGGCCCGGGAGACGTTCGGCGTACCGAACGTGGTGGCGCGCATCTACGACCAGAACCGCGCCGAGGTCTATGAGCGCCTGGGCATCCCGACCGTCGCCACGGTGCGGTGGACCGCCATGCGTGTCGTCCGGCATCTGCTCCCCGAGGACACCGGCGAGGTCTGGCGCGACCCGACGAGCGTCGTGTCGATCGTCGAAGCGCCGCTGCACGCGGACTGGATCGGCCGGCCGCTCTCCGCGATCGAGGAGGCCTCCGGCACGCGCGCGGCGTACGTCATGCGCTTCGGACTGGGCATCCTGCCCACCGTCTCGACCGTCCTCCAGGACGGCGATCAGCTGTTCATGCTGGTCACCGACGAGATCGCGGCGGCTGTCCGCAAGGTCACCGGCTCCGCCCCCACCGCACACTGAGGAGTCCGCATGCGCGTCGCCATCGCCGGAGCCGGCAACGTCGGCCGCTCGATCGCCCAGGAGCTGGTCGAGAACGGCCACCAGGTCCTGCTGATCGAAAAACTGCCCAAGATGTTGCGGCCGGAACGCGTACCGGCCGCGGAGTGGGCCCTCGCCGACGCCTGCGAGCTGTCCAGCCTCCAGGAGCTCGACATCGCCAGCTGTGACGTCGTGGTCGCGGCGACCGGCGATGACAAGGTGAACCTGGTCGTGTCGCTGCTGGCCAAGACCGAGTTCGCGGTCGCCCGGGTCGTCGCCCGGGTCAACCGGGCCGAGAACGAGTGGCTGTTCACCGAGCAGTGGGGGGTGGACGTCTCCGTCAGCAAGCCACGCCTGATGGCCGCGCTGGTCGAGGAAGCGGTCACGGTCGGCGACCTGGTCCGGCTGATGACCTTCCGGCAGGGCGAGGCCAATCTGGTCGAGATCACCCTGCCGTCGACCGCGCCCTACGTCGGGCGACCGGTCCGCGAAGTCCCGCTGCCGCCGGACTCCGCCCTGGTCGCGATCGTGCGGGGACGCCGGGTCATCGCGCCGAGTCCCGACGACCCGATCGAGTCGGGCGACGAACTCATCTTCGTGTGCACGGCCGCTGTCGAGGAACAGGTACGCGCGACGCTGCTGGGCGTTTGACGGTTCAGTTGCAGATCACGGTTACGCGTGCTTCCTGAATCCACCAGGCGCGGAAGCGTGCGTAACCGTGATCTGCAGAAGGTCTGCGGGGTCAGGCGGCGTCAGCGGCGCGGATACGCCGGACGGCGTACACCGTGAGCGCCAGGAGCAGTAGGTAAGGCGGGTAGCCGAGGACGATCCGGGCGATGCCCAGGGCGACGTCGGCGTGCGCCAGGTAGAGCAGGTACTGCAGGCCGGCCTTGATGATGTAGGTGGCCGCCCACAGCACGGTCAGCCAGGCGAACGCCCGGACCAGCCGGGGTTCGGCCCGCCAGCCCTTCTTGCCGCCGTCCGCGACGACGGAGTAGATCCAGCCGACCAACGGCTGCCGGAAGACCACCGAGGCCAGCAGCGCGATGCCGTAGCAGAGGCTGTAGATGATCCCGGGCAGGTAGAACGAGCGCTCTTCGCCGGACCGCCAGGCCAGGATCGCGCCGAGCGCGATGCCGACGAGCCCGTTGATCGCGAACCGCACCGGCTTGCCCTGCGCCAGCCGCCATCCGGCCAAGCCGACCGCCACCCCGACGGACGCGATGATGGCCAGCTTGAGGGCGGGCTTGTCGCCGAGCGCGGTGAAGCTCCCGTCCGGCACGACGGCGTCGAAGATCATGTTGGCGATGATGAAGACGAGCACCGGGATGCCGGACTCGACCAGCCCACGCCAGCCCCCGAGCTGCTCGGCCATCTGCTCCGACAAGGGCGGCAGCTTCTCCGGGTCACGTTCGTCGGTCACGACCGGTCCACGCGCGTCATCGGTCATCGGTGCCTCACTTCGGGGCGTCGAGCGAATAGTGCGGGTTGTAGATGACCTTGCGGCCGTCCCGGACGGCGACGCGCCCGGCGGCGGTCAGCGCCCGGCCCGGTTCGATGCCGGCGATGTGCCGCCGACCGAGGAAGACAAGGGTCACGACGTCTGTGCCGTCGTAGAGCTCCGCCTCCAGGGTCGGCAGGTTCGTCCGCGGCGTGTAGACCACGGTACGCAGTCGGCCCGACAGCTTCACGAGCTCGCCGCGGCGTACGCGGTCGGCGCAGACGCAGTCGGCCTTGGCGCTCTCCCGCCGGACCTCCTCCGACTCGAGCTCTTGATCACTCGCGGTGAATTTCCGCAGGAAACGCCGTAGACCGGACGCCTCCGGCTGGGACTGATGATCCTCGACGGCCGCCATGACCCCGTCGTCACACCCTCTCAAGCATCAATGCGACTTCTCTAGCGTACGTCGATTCATGCCCGGCGGGGCCGGGGCGAGGGCTTGCGCTTTTCCTCGCCACCCGGAGTGGCGGTAATGGCGGGCTCCCCGTCGGTGGCGGCCTGAGCGGCGGCCGCGTCGGCCATCTCCCGGGGGAGGCGTAGCAACAGCGGCTCCCGGACCGGCTTGGCCTCCGGTCCCCGGGCCACCACGAGGCCCTGGAGGCACTCGACGAGGGGCTCTGCGGTGCCCGGGTCGATCGCGGCCGGGCCCTGATAGACGCCGCGCACCATCCAGCGCGGCCCGTCCACGCCGACGAAGCGCAGATCGGTCAGGCCGTCCGGCGTACGCACGCGGGCGCGCAGCTCGGTGCCGTAGTCGCCGGGCTCCTCCTCGGCTGCCACACCGTCGTCGAACAACGACTTGCGGATCTCTCCGCGTACCTCGTCCCAGATGCCTTCGCCCCGGGGGGCGGCGAAGACGCCGAGCTGCAGGGCGCTGTCGCCGTACACGAGGACCACCTGCTGGATGATCCCCTCGGCGTCGGCCTGCACCCGCAGGTCCACGCCGTCGATCGCCGGGACGAGCAGTGCGCCGAGATCGAGCCGGGCCACCCCCTCGGGCGCCTCCGACTGGTCGTAGGGGCCGACCGGGCCCGACGGCTCGCCGAACTCCGCCGGGAGGTCGTCGGCGTCAGCCGGGGTACGGCGTTCCGCGCCGCGCCGCGGAGCGTCGGCCTTCGCGTGTCGGCCGCTGCGCTGGCGGGAGAACATCACTGCATCGCCTTTCCGATCGGGGCGCCGGTGACACTACCGGCCGCGAGCGCGGCGTGACCACCCGTCGAACCGTGGCCGCCGTCGCCGCGTACCGACTCCGGCAGCTCCTGGACGAGATGGAACGCGGCCCTCTCTACCCGTTGTACAACAAGCTGGGCGATCCGGTCACCTCGAGCGACGTGCGCGGTGTTCCGGGGGTCGTGGTTGATGAGATTGACGAGGATTTCGCCCCGATAGCCCGCGTCGACCGTGCCGGGGGCGTTCAGCACCGTGAGACCGAGTTTCGCGGCGAGCCCCGAGCGCGGGTGGACGAGCCCGACGAAGCCCTCGGGCAGCGCCACCGCCACCCCCGTACGCACCATGCGCCGTTCGCCTGGGGCGAGCGTCACATCCTCGGCCGCCACGAGATCGGCGCCGGCGTCGCCGGGGTGGGCGTACGCCGGGAGCGGCAGATCGGCGTCGAGCAGGCGCACGGCGATCTCAACCTGACTGGTCATTGCTTGAACCTCCGGGGGAAGGACCTTACCGAGTGCTCACCTGCGGCACGCGCGTACCCTCGGTCACCATGGCACCCGCACGGACAACGGCGACACCCCGTCTCACGGAACGGCTCACCGTCCCCTGGTGGTGGTGGCCGCTGGGCGGTGCGCTCGCCGCGCTCGCCGCGGGTGAGATCGGCCTCGGCGCGCCGGGTCCGCGGGGCTGGGCGCCGTTCGCCGTGTTGCTGCCGCTGACCGCCGCGCTGCTGCTGTGGTTCTCCCGTCTGCGTCTGCGGGTGGCAGACAACGAGAGCGGTCCGGAGTTCGAGATCACCTTCGGCAACGACCGGGCTCACCTGCCGTTGAGCGCCATCCGCGAAGTCGTCGCACTGGACGCCTCCGGCCGGGCCGACCTGCTCGGCCCGTACGCCGACCCCGATGCCTTCGTCGTCCTGCGCCCCTGGATCGGGACGGCGGTGCAGATCGTCCTCGACGATCCGGCCGACCCCACGCCCTACTGGCTGGTCTCGACGCGCCGCCCGGTGAAGCTGGCCGAGGCGCTCCGCGAACGGCTGTCCGCCAAGACGGCCTGAGCCCACCCGGCGGTCAGCTGGGCGGCAGCGACGGGGGCAACTCGGGGCCGGGCAACGCCGGCCGGTGCCGCAGCCGCAGATCCCGCCGCAGCGCCTCACCCAGCGCCTTGGTGGATCGCCGGTTGAGGTAGCTCGCGACGGCCGCACCGGTGAGGAGCGGCCCGAGAGTCGTCAGATTGCGACCGAGCCGCTTGACGATCATGTCCCGGAGTTCCTTGCGGGCGGCGGTCCCCAGGATCGAGGCGACCCCGCCACCGGGCAGGAACGGGTTCACGCCTCGTTTGTGCGCCCAGGACTGGAGCAGGGCCGCCGAACGTTGCGCGGTGGTGCCGCGGACCGGCTGGCCGTAGACCTCGTGCAGTTCGCCGATCAGCTTCAGCTCGATGCCGATCACCGCCACCGTCTCGACCGCGAGCAGGACCGGGGTGGACAGGAGCGTCGGCGGAACCGCCCACTGGACCGAACCGACACCGCCGCCGATCGCGCCGATCCCGCCGGTCGAGCGAGCGGCGTTGCGGATCAACCGCTCCGCGAGCGCGTCGCCGTCCAGACCGGGGAAGTGCCGGCGCAGGGTCTCGTAGTCGCGTACCGGCACATGCGGCGCGAGATCGGCCACCGCGTCGGTGACCCAGCGGACGGCCTTGCCGGGCTGGAAGAGCTTGCCGACGCCGCGCCCGCGCAGGGCGGTGACCATGCGGGAGATCGCCTTGCGGCGGCTGGCGCTGTCCAGATCGGACTCCGCCAGCTCCGCCACCGCTTTGCTGAAGCCGTCGACGTCGGCGGCCTGCTCGTCGAAGGTGTCCGGCGGGCCGGCCGGATCGCCGGTACGGCCGGTGCCCGGCACGTCGTCGCCGGGCACCGGATTCTCGCTCGCCATCGCCAGCCTCCTACCGCGTCGGTGGTCTGAGAACAGTTGACCCGACTCGGTCAACCGCCGCCACCCCAAACTGCCGGATCAGATGCACTCGCGGCAGATCGGCAGGCCGTTCTTCTCCCCGGCCAGCTGACTGCGGTGATGCACCAGGAAGCACCGGGAGCAGGTGAACTCGTCCGCCTGCAGGGGCACCACCTTGACGCTGAGCTCCTCGTCGGTGAGGTCGGCTCCTGGCAGCTCGAAGCTCTCCGCAACCTCGGTCTCGTCGACGTCTACGCTGCCCGACTGCGAGTCGACGCGGCGGGCCTTGAGCTCCTCAAGGCTGTCTTCGCCGAGTTCGGCCTCGTCACGGCGCGGGGCGTCGTAGTCGGTCGCCATCGGTTCTCTCACACTCCACTAACTCGAATTCCTGCGGTGCATCCAAAGCCGCGCCGCGCGTGGGCGTCGCCGGCCGGTCCCAGCGGACGCGGCACAATACCTCGCCTGTGTCGGTGATGTACGCCCGAGCGCGCCGGGATGTTCCCAATGTGACTGAGCCGACAACCGAGCGAGACAAAAGTAGGGTCAGCGACCGCCCGAACATCGTCGGCGCGCCGGTGGATATTCGGGCTTTCCGCCGGGTCCTGCCCTCCCGGGCGGCGTCCAACGGTTACCCTCACCGTGCTGGGCCGGTGCGCGTCACCCTGTCCGGCAGGCCGGACGGCCTGTCGGCCGAGGACGTGTCGCCCCCGTTACGCCACATCGACAATCCTTCTGATATCGACTGACATCGACGGGGAGCTGGGACATGAGCTTCGCACGCATCCGAGCGCTGGCGCTGGTCGCCGTACTCGTGCTGGCCGCCGGAGTGCTGACCGTCATGGCCTTGGTCAAGGGGTCGGGCAGCTCGGCGACACCGGACGCGTGCCCGTCGGGCTACACCGTCGTGGACATGAAGCTCCCGGACGACCCCCGGACCATCCACATCAACGTCTACAACGCGACGGACAAGGCCGGCCTGGCGACGAGTGTGAAGCTGGACTTCGAGTACCGGCGGTTCAAGGTCGAGAAGACGGGGAACAACCCGCTGGGCAAGCCGGTCAGCGGCGTGGCGATTCTGCGCTACGGCCCGAAGCGGGTCGGCGCGGCGTACGTGCTGGACGCGTACTTCCTGAACAACGCCGTCCATGAATATGACAAGAATCGGACTGACGAGACCGTCGACGTGATCCTCGGCCCGGGTTTCAAGCAGCTCGCCACCCAGACCGAGGTCAACCAGGCGTTCACCGCCCTGGCCGGCGCGGGTGGGCCGCAGTTGCCCAAGAACTCCTGCGCCGCCAAGGAAGACAACTGACGTCCTAGGGTCCGCTGTCGGCCCGCAAGGCGACGAGTTCGTCATGCAGCTGCTCGTGCAACGCCGGTGGCGCGGCGAGCGCCATGTCGCCACCGGCCGGCTTGCCGGTCAGCCCGGTCACGAGCAGTCCGGCCTCCTGAGCGATCAGCCCGCCCGCGGCCAGATCCCACGGATTCAGGCCCCGCTCGTAGTACGCGTCGAGCATGCCTTCGGCCGCCGCGCACAGGTCGAGCGCGGCCGAACCGAATCGGCGGATGTCGCGTACGCGGGTGATCAGCCCGGCCACCACCACGCCCTGCTGCGCTCGCTGGTCCGCCGAGTAGCCGAAGCCGGTGCCGACCAACGCCTGTGCCAGCACGGTCTGCGCCGAGCCGGTGAGCCGCCGGTCGCCCCGCCACGCTCCCCCGCCCAGGGTCGCGTGCCACTCGTCGCCGGAGGCGGCGTTGACCACCACGCCGGCGATCACCACTCCGTCGGCCTCGGCGGCGATGGAGACGGCGTACTGGGGTAATCCGTAGAGGTAGTTCACCGTG
Organism: Hamadaea sp.; assembly: GCF_013362815.1. Classification (GTDB taxonomy): domain Bacteria; phylum Actinomycetota; class Actinomycetes; order Mycobacteriales; family Micromonosporaceae; genus Hamadaea. Next base: position 11,328 of record NZ_JABFVK010000018.1, read on the forward strand.
CCGTCGATCGGGTCGATGACCCAGCGGACACCACTGGCCGCCGTGTCGTCCTGTACGCCGTACTCCTCGCCGAGGAACCCGTCGTCGGGCCGGGCCGCCCTGATTTCTTCGACGATCTGCCGTTCCACCGCCCGATCAGCGGCGGTGACCACGTCGGTCGCCGTACTCTTGGTATCGACGTGCCCGATGGCCTCGGTTCGCGTCCGGCGAGCAGTTTCCGCCGCTCGCCGGGCCACCCGCTGGGCCAGCCCGAGCAGCTCTCGTGCATCCTGATCCACCACGTTCCCATCCTCGCAAAGGCACGATCGGCGCGCGCGATGGGATGATCACCAGAGACGGCGCTACAATTCACGCCTGCCGCCCTCCGCCGCCGGGCCGACACCCTCGCGGCGAGCCGGTGGCTCCCAATCCGATACACCCGGCCGTGTCCCACGGCGCGCCCGCGGGCCGGCCGGAGGGCGCCCATGCTGATAAGCCCACTCGCTGATGACGGAAGGTCGTTCGTGACAGAAGCCCGCCAGATCGGCGCCGACGTACGGTCGCTCACCGACGCTCTCCTCGCCCAGGCCGCCGAGGCCGGTGGCCAGTTGACGCAAGCGGAGATCGCTCGTTCCGTCGAAGCCGCCGAGGTCACCCCGACTCAGGCCAAGAAGCTGTTGCGCGCCCTCTTCGAGGCGGGCGTGACGGTGGTGGCCGACGGGCGGACCGCCAAGGCTCCCGCGAAGAAGGTCGCAGCCGCGCGCTCGGCGACCCCGGCCTCCAAGGCGACCACCGCCAAGGCGACGCCCGCCAAACCGGCTGAGAAGCCCGCTGCCAAGCCCGCCGGCAAGACCCCCGCCCAGGGTGGTCCGATCGACGGCGACGGCGCTGAGGCGGTCGTCGAGCCGATCGAGAAGGCTGCCGCGAAGAAGGCGGCGGCTCCGGCTGCGAAGAAGGCTGCTCCGGCCAAGAAGGCGGCGCCGGCCAAGAAAGCCGCCGCCAAGGAGGAAGGCGACGCCGATCCGGCGGCCGCCAAGAAGGCCGCGCCCGGCAAGAAGGCCGCGCCGGCCAAGAAGGCGGCCGACGGCAAGGAGAAGGCGCCGGGCGAGGAGCCCGACGTCGAGGACCTGGAAGTCGAGGAGCTCGCCGGCGACCTCGAGGACGTGGTCGTCGACGAGCCCGTCGAGATGGCTCAGGCCGCCGCCGCGGATGCCGCCGCAGCCGACGACTTCGACTGGGACGCCGAGGAGTCCGAGGCGCTCAAGCAGGCCCGTAAGGACGCCGAACTCACCGCCTCGGCCGACTCCGTCCGGGCGTACCTGAAGCAGATCGGCAAGGTCCCGCTGCTGAACGCCGAGCAGGAGGTGGAGCTCGCCAAGCGGATCGAGGCCGGGCTCTACGCGGCGGAGCGGCTGCGCGCGGCCGACGAGGGCGAGCTGACGCTGGTCCGCGACATGCAGCGCGACCTGCTCTGGATCTCCCGCGACGGCGACCGGGCCAAGAACCACCTGCTGGAGGCCAACCTCCGGCTCGTGGTCAGCCTCGCCAAGCGGTACACGGGCCGGGGGATGGCGTTCCTGGATCTGATCCAGGAGGGCAACCTGGGTCTGATCCGGGCGGTCGAGAAGTTCGACTACACCAAGGGTTACAAGTTCTCGACGTACGCCACCTGGTGGATCCGGCAGGCGATCACGCGGGCGATGGCCGACCAGGCCCGCACGATCCGCATCCCGGTGCACATGGTCGAAGTGATCAACAAGCTCGGCCGCATACAGCGTGAGCTGCTGCAGGACCTGGGCCGGGAGCCGACTCCGGAGGAGTTGGCCAAGGAGATGGACATCACCCCGGAGAAGGTGCTGGAGATCCAGCAGTACGCCCGGGAGCCAATCTCGCTGGACCAGACCATCGGCGACGAGGGCGACAGCCAGCTCGGCGACTTCATCGAGGACTCCGAGGCGGTCGTCGCGGTCGACGCGGTCTCCTTCTCGCTGCTGCAGGACCAGCTCCAGCAGGTGCTCCAGACGCTGTCCGAGCGCGAGGCGGGCGTCGTCCGGCTGCGCTTCGGGCTGACCGACGGCCAGCCGCGGACGCTGGACGAGATCGGCCAGGTCTACGGGGTGACCCGGGAGCGCATCCGGCAGATCGAGTCCAAGACCATGTCGAAGCTGCGCCACCCGTCGCGATCGCAGGTCTTGCGCGACTATCTCGACTAAGTCTCTGCGGCGGTCGACCGCCGTCTCACTACGCAGGAACAGGGCCCCCGAGTGGGGCCCTGTTCGCGTTCAGCGAACAGTCCCCCAGACGGGCCTGCGAAACCGGACATTGAGCGCGACGGCGGTGGTTTTCGTGGCATACAGTGGGGCGGAATTGCCGTGGATTTCCCTCCAACACTCCACCGAACGTATCGGTCTGGTCACCGTGCGTACGAACTCAGGGGTGTGACCGGGCCGCTATCGCAAAGTCCGTGTTGACGTGGCACGCTGGGGGAACGCAAGGTTGGGGCACGTGGGGCCCTTCATATGTCCCAACCGAACCGTGTGGTCCGCCCCCGATGTGAGTTGAATCCAAGCTCGGATCGGGAAGCCCGTCCACGGCACCGACGTTGGAGGGTGAGTGGGCGTAAGGAAGGAACCGCCGGCAGGTTCGGCGGAGAACGAACGGACCAGCATCGGTGACGATCAGAGGAGGCCGGGCATGACAGCGACCCTCACACCGCCGCCGGAGACGGCGACGGCTCAAGACGCCGATGAGCGCTGCGACCGCTGCAACGCGGCGGGCAAGCTGCGCATCGTGCTCGCCGGTGGTGGTGAACTGGTGTTCTGCGGGCACCACGCGAACAAGTACGCCGACGACCTGGTGAAGATCACCGTCGACTACACCGTCGAGCCGGACTTCACCTGGCGGGGCAGCGAGCTCATTGCCAAGAACTAACCCCCAGACGGTGTGACCTAGACTCCAGACCCCGTCGTGCCGGGTGTGCGGCACGGCGGGGTTTTCGCATGCCAGGGCAGGCTCGCCGATAGCATTCCCCGGTGGACTCCAGCGAAGCCCTGCTCATCGCCGACCTGACCGGCGTCGCGGTCTTCGCGGTCTCCGGTGCTTCGGCGGGCGTCTACAAGCACCTCGACGCCTTCGGCGTGGTCTTCGTGGGGTTCGTCGCCGCGCTCGGTGGTGGCATCTTCCGGGACCTGGCGATCGACACCGTCCCGCCGTTGGCCTTCGCCGACTGGCGGTACTCCGTGACCGCCGTGGTCGCGTCGCTGGCGACCTTCTGGCTGCATCCACACCTCGGCAAGATCGTGCGGACGATCCTGACGCTCGACGCGGCCGGTCTTGCGCTCTTCACCGTCACCGGCACGCTCAAGGCCCTGAACGATCCCACTCCCGTCCCGGCCGTCGGCGCGTGCTTCATCGGCATGCTCACCGGCATCGGCGGCGGCCTGATGCGCGATCTGCTCACCGGGGAGATCCCCCTCGTGCTGCGCAAGGAGATCTACGCCGTCGCGTCGCTCGCCGGCGCGGCCGTGGTCGCCACCCTCAACTGGCTCCACGACGACAAGGTCATCCCGTTGTTCCTGGCCGGGTTGCTGGTGTTCGTGATCCGGATGATCGCGGTCAAGCGCCAATGGTCCGCGCCGACGGCCCGGCCCGTCGTGGCCGGTCCGACCGGCTGGCCGAGCACGCCGCTGCGCCGTCGCCGGTTCGGCGCCTGGCCGTCCGACCGACGGGCCGCTCAGGGGGGCTGGCCCACTCGACAGGGCTGGCCCGGCGAGCCCGATCAGCCCGGCGACACGCGGGGATGGCCCGAGACGGGCAGCCCGGACTGGGGCTCCGAATCGGACAGCGAGCCAGGCCAGGGCCCTGACGCACCCACCCGGTAAAGTTTGGCGGTGCCACTCGAGACCGCTCGCATGAACCCCGATCCGGACACCTTTCCCTCTCTGCGAGCCTGGCAGCGTAAAGCTCTCGTCGAGTACCTGCGGCGGCGGTCGCCGGACTTCCTCGCCGTCGCCACCCCGGGTGCGGGAAAGACCACATTCGCGCTTCGCATCGCCGCCGAGCTGCTCGCCGACGGCACCGTCGAGCGGGTCACCGTGGTCGCCCCCACCGAGCACCTCAAGACCCAGTGGTCGCTCGCGGCCGCGCGGGTCGGCATCCAGCTCGACTCGGCGTTTCGCAATTCCGACGGGTACGCCTCTCGCGACTTCCACGGCGTGGTCGTCACGTACGCCCAGGTCGGCATGGCCCCCATGGTCCACCGCCGGATGACGATGACGAAGCCGACGCTGGTCATCCTGGACGAGATCCATCACGCGGGCGATTCGCGGAGCTGGGGCGACGGCGTACTGCAGGCCTTCGAACCGGCCGAGCGGCGGCTGATGCTGACGGGGACCCCGTTCCGGTCCGACGACAACCCCATCCCGTTCGTCGAGTACGTCCGCGACGGCGCCGACGGACTGCCCCGCAGCCGGGCCGACTCGACCTACGGGTACGCCGATGCACTGACCGACGGCGTCGTCCGTCCGGTGATCTTCCTGGCGTACTCGGGCGAGACGCGGTGGCGGACCAGTGCCGGGGATGAACTCGCCGTCCGACTCGGCGAGCCGATGACGCAAGACGTGGTGGCCCAGGCTTGGCGGACCGCACTTGATCCGAGTGGCGACTGGATGCCGCAGGTGCTCCGGGCAGCCGACGCCCGCCTCCAGGTGAAACGGGCCGGTGGGATGCCCGACGCCGGCGGTCTGGTCATCGCCTCGGATCAGCAGGCCGCCCGGGCGTACGCGAAGCTGCTGGAGCGCATCACCGGGGAGAAGGCGATCGTCGTGCTCTCCGACGACGCCGGCTCGTCGAAGCGGATCGCCGACTTCGCCAACGGCGGCGAACGGTGGCTCGTCGCCGTCCGGATGGTCTCCGAAGGCGTCGACATCCCGCGGCTGGCCGTCGGGGTGTACGCCACCAGCGCTTCGACGCCGTTGTACTTCGCGCAGGCGATCGGCCGGTTCGTCCGGGCTCGGCAGCCCGGCGAGACCGCCAGCGTCTTCCTGCCCAGCGTCCCGCACCTGCTCGGGCTGGCCTCCGAGATGGAGATGCAGCGCGACCACGTCCTCGGGGCGCGGAACAAGCGCGAAGGGTTCGACGACGACCTGCTGGAGCGGGCGCAGCAGAGCGAGGACGCCAGCGGGGAGCTGACGAAGAAGATCGAGGCGTTGTCCGCCACCGCCGAGCTGGATCAGGTGATCTTCGACGGGGCGACGTTCGGCCTCCCGGCCCAGGCCGGTACGCCGGAAGAGGAGGAGTTCCTCGGGCTCCCTGGACTCCTCACGCCGGACCAGGTCGCAGCGCTGTTGCACAAACGCCAGGCCGATCAGGTGGCCGCCGCGCGGAAGCGGTCGAACGCAGCCGCCACTGCGGCAGTGGCGTCGGGCGTACCGGCGCAGCCGCGGGACATGTCGGCTGCCGAGCGCCGCCTGCACCTACGGCGGCAGCTGAACGCGCTGGTGGCCGCCCATCATCACCGGACGAACCTGCCGCACGGGAAGATCCATGCCGAGTTGCGCCGGCTCTGCGGTGGCCCGCCGAGCGCGCAGGCCACCATCGAGCAGCTCGAAGAGCGGATCGCCACCATTCAAACGATGTGAGATACGGCGAAGCCCCGCGTCAGCGGGGCTTCGGGCCGGATGGGCGGGTCACTCCTCAAGCGACTCGTAGATCTCCTTGCACTCCGGGCAGACCGGGAAGCGGCTGGGGTCGCGCGTGGGAACCCAGACCTTTCCGCACAACGCCCGGATCGGCGTGCCCTCGATCAAGGCCGCCATGATCTTGTCCTTCGGCGCGTAGTGCGAAAAGCGCTCGTGGTCGCCCTCTTCGAGGCGGTAATCGGTGTCGGTGCGCTCTTCGATGAGCGTGCCGGTCTCAGGGGTCGTACTCACCCCTCAAGTCTCTCAGAGTCTGAGCCTGTCGGCGAGTGGGATAGCGACTACCAGCAACGGAGTGTCCGACCCGCCCGCTAGGTTAGGTGGCGTGAGCATCAGGTTGAGCGAGGAAGTGGCGACCGCCCTCGAAGAAGGCGCGCCGGTAGTGGCACTGGAAAGCACGATCGTCTCGCACGGGCTACCCCGACCGGACAATCTGCGCATCGCACGCGAAATTGAAGAAACCGTACGGAAGAACGGCGCGCTGCCTGCCACCATAGGCATGGTCGAAGGCGAGCTGGTCGTGGGGCTGTCCGACGCCGAGTTGACCCGGCTCGCCACCCGCGACGACGTCGTCAAACTCTCCGTACGCGACCTCGCCACCGCGGCCGCGAAGAAGGCCGACGGCGCGACGACCGTGGCCAGCACGTCTGCCATCGCGGCAGCGGTCGGCATCGGTGTCTTCGCCACTGGTGGGCTCGGCGGCGTACACCGCGAGGCCAACCAGACCTTCGACGAGTCGGCCGACCTCATCACCCTGGCCCGGACGCCGATCGCAGTCGTGTGCGCGGGGGTGAAGTCGATCCTCGACGTCGGGGCCACCCTCGAACGCCTGGAGACGCTCGGCGTCGGCGTACTCGGCTATCGCACGCTGCGATTCCCCGGGTTCTTCATCACCGACTCCGGCTTCGACCTGACCTGGTCGGTCGAGAGCCCGGACGAGATCGCCACCGTCATGCAGGCGCAGAACGAGCAGGGTCTGCACGAGGCCGGCCTGATCGTGGCCAACCCGCTCCCGGTGAACGAACAGCTCGACCCGGACCTGCACGACAAGACGCTCGCCGAGGGCCTCCGCCTGGTGGCCGAGCGCAAGATCACCGGCAAGGACGTCACGCCCGCGCTGCTCGCCCACTTCCACTCGGCCACCGAGGGTAAGAGCCTGGAGGTCAACGTCCGGATCATCCTGCACAACTCCGCTCTCGCCGCGCAGATCGCCGCGGCCGCCAGCCGCCTGTGAAGCCCTGAACATGACCACTATCTGCTGCGTCGGCGACATCATCACCGACGTCCTCGCCGCGCTGCAGGCCCCGCTCGCCCCGGAGTCGGACACACCCGCGCACATCCAGGTCGCCGGGGGCGGCCAGGCCGCGAACACCGCATCCTGGCTGGCGGCGTCGGGTGCGGATGTCGTGCTCGTCGGCGCGATCGGCGACGATCAGTCCGGTCGGGACCGGGTCGCCGAACTCACCGCGGCCGGCGTGCGCGTTGCGGCTCAGGTCTGCCCCGGCTCGGCCACCGGCGCGATCGTCGTCCTGTCGACGCTGCACGGCCGCAGCATGATCACCGACCGTGGGGCCAATCTGCTGCTCACCCCGGAATCCGTGGCGGCCGGACTCAGCGACGCCGGCCGACTGCACCTATCGGCGTACACGTTGCTCGATCCGGGCTCGAGGCGCGCGGGTCGCTATGCGCTCGACCAGGCCCTGGCCCGCGGGATCGCGGTCAGTGTCGACGCGGCGTCCGCGCATCCGCTCGAGCAGGTGGGCCCAGAGCTTTTCTTCTCCTGGGTACGCGGAACGCAGATCCTGCTCGCGAACAGTGATGAAGCACGAGTCCTGGCTGGTGACGGTACCCCGGAAGAGCAGGCGCGGCGGCTGGCCGACGCGGTCGAGGGATCGGCGGTCGTCAAACTCGGCGGGCGGGGGGCGGTGTGGGCGCTGCCGGATGGCGAGACGATCAGCGCGCCCGCCCCCGAGGTACGCACCCTGGACACGACGGGTGCCGGTGACGCGTTCGCCGCCGGGCTGATCGGGGCGCTGGCCGCCGGCGCGTCGCCCGAGAAGGCCCTGGAAGCCGCCACGGCCCTTGGTTCGCAGGCGGTCACGACGTTGGGCGCGAGGCCGCCGGTGCGGGTTCCGTCAGAAGTGGGACGATGAAGGTATGGCTCGCAACGCCCCCATTCTGATCACCGACGCTGAGCCGAGTCTCGACAAGCAGCGACACAGCCGGGAGATCCGCTACCTGGTCATGATGTCGCTGCGGGCCGTCTGCCTCCTGCTGGGCTCGTTGCTGGCCGTCTGGCAGGTCCCCCTGCTGTGGCTGTGGCTGCTGCTCTGCGGGCTGGGCATGGTGCTGCTGCCGTGGATCGCCGTCATGGTCGCCAACGACCGCCCGGTCAAGCCGGAGCATCGGTGGCGTCACCGGCCGCCGGCCGCTGCCGGGACCTCCACCACTGAGCTGCCGACGCAGCCCGCCGGAAAGACTATCGACGTAGAACAATGAGTGATCTGATCATGGGGCCAGACGGCCTGGCCCGGTGCCCCTGGGGTGCGAGTACGCCCGACTACGAGGTCTACCACGACACCGAGTGGGGTCGTCGGATCGAAGGCGACGACGCCTTGTTCGAGCGGTTGACGCTGGAGGGGTTCCAGTCCGGCCTGTCCTGGCTGACCATCCTGCGTAAACGGGAGAACTTCCGGGCCGCGTTCGCCGGATTCTCCATTCCGGCGGTCGCCGCCTTCGGGCCGGACGACGTCGAACGACTCCTCGCCGACACCGGGATCGTCCGCAACCGGGCGAAGATCGAGGCGACCCTGCACAACGCCCGGGTGGCTGACACGCTGGACCTGTCCGAGCTGCTCTGGTCGTTCGCTCCCCCGCGACGGGGCCGCCCGGCGGCGCTGAGCGCCGTCCCAGCGGTCACCTCCGAGTCCACTGCGATGGCGAAGGCGTTGCGGAAGCGGGGATTCCGGTTCTTCGGGCCGACGACGGCGTACGCCCTGATGCAGGCGACTGGGATGGTCGACGACCACCTGGACGGCTGCCACGTCCCCCTCCTCGCCTGACGCGGAACGGCGCGCCGACCGGAGGCCGACGCGCCGTTGGAGTTGGTGGGGGTCAGGCGGCGTACACGGCCAGGCGGCCGGCGCGCTCGGGCTGCCGAAGCTTCGACAGCGTGGTCTTCTCGATCTGACGGATGCGCTCGCGAGACAGGCCGAACTCTTTGCCGACCTCGTCCAGGGTGCGCTGGCGACCGTCGTCCAGGCCGAACCGCAGCCGGATCACGGCCTGCTCGCGCTGGCTGAGGGTGGCCAGCACGAAGGCGACCTCGCCGCGCAGCTGACCCATCGCCACACTGTCCTCAGTGGCCGGAGCCGCGCAGGAGACGAAGTCCCCGAGCGCGCTCTCGCCGTCGTCGCCGACGGCCTGGTCGAGGCTGACCGGCTCACGGTCGTAGGACATCAGCTCGATGACCTGGTACTCCGGGACCTCCAGGGCAGCGGCGAGCTGCGCGATGGAGGGCTCCCGGCCCAGCTGGACCGCCAAGTCACGGCGTACGCGGACCATGCGGTTCACCTGCTCCACCATGTGCACCGGGATGCGGATCGTGCGGGCCTGGTCGGCCATCGCCCGCGTGATCGCCTGCCGGATCCACCAGGTGGCGTACGTCGAGAACTTGTAACCCTTGGTGTAGTCGAACTTCTCGACCGCCCGGATCAGACCCAGGTTGCCCTCCTGGATCAGATCCAGGAACGCCATCCCCCGGCCCGTGTACCGCTTCGCAACGCTGACGACCAGGCGAAGGTTCGCCTCGAGCAGATGGTCTTTCGCGGCTCGCCCTTCGGCCACCACGATCGCCAGATCGCTCGCGGCCGGGCAGGCGTAGCCCGCCTCGTGCGCCGCCTCCAGGAGGTGCTCGGCCATGAGCCCGGCCTCCACCCGGCGCGCCAGCTCGACCTCCTGCTCCGCGGTGAGGAGCTTGGTCTTGCCGATCGCGTTCAGGTAGGCCCGGACCAGGTCCGAGGAGACGCCGCGCTCGTCGACGGCGTCGAGGTCGTTCGTCATGACCGTTACCGCGGTGTCGTCCATGGTCTCTCCCCGTTCACTGAACATGAGAAGAGCTTGCACTTGTACGCGTGAAGTGACGGTGAGCTGACTCAACCGCGGATGTGGCGTGGCTTACGCTTGCCCGCGAACGTGAAGTTCATGGGGAGGAACAAAACGTGTTGAACCGGTTGCGCCAGGTCTTCGGCGCCGGTGGACCGAGCGTCGCCACGACCCTGCACACCAAGCGCACCCAGCCCGGTGGCGACATCAGCGGCGTCGTCCAGGTGGTCGGCGGATCGCGGCCGGTCACCATCGCCAAGGTGGTCCTCGGACTGTCCACAAAGGTATGCGTGGACGGCGACGACACGCACTTCGACGACGTCTTCTTCGCCCGGCAGGCGTTGACCGGTCCGTTCGGGCTGGCTCCCGGCGAGGAACGGGAGTTCGCGTTCGAGTACCTCGTTCCCTACGAGACCCCGCTCACGACGATCGCCGGGCACCGGCTCGGTTCGGTCGAGCTCGGTCTGCGTACGGAGCTCGAAGTGGCACGGGCCTTCGACCGGAGCGACCTCGACCCGATCGAGACGACGGCCCTCGCTGCGCAGGACACGGTGGTCAAGGCGCTGCTGGACCTGGGATTCCGGATCATCCGGTCCGATGTGGAACATGGCTCGCTGCGTGGGGTGGACCAGACGCTGCCGTTCTTCCAGGAGATCGAGTTCCACCCCGCCGCCAAGTACGCCGCCATGCTCAACCAGCTCGAAGTCACCTTCGTCGCCGGGCCGGTCGCCACTCAGGTGGTCCTCGAACTGGACCGCCGGGGTGGCCTCATCCCCAATCGCGAGGTCTTCGGCCGCTTCGTCGTCGACCACTCGGCACTGGGCGACACCGACTGGAAGGGCACCCTGGACGACTGGATCATGGAGTCCTGCCGTCGCGGCGGACTCTTCTGAGCCGAAGTCGATCACCAAGCTACGGAGTCGATCACCCGGTAACCGGAGACGGCACCTGCGGAAACGCAATCGATCACCCCGACAAGTTCATGATCGCGCGGAAAGCGGCGCGCGCGGAAAGGGGGCGCGCGGAAAGGGGGCGGGGAGCACGGAAAGCCCCGAGGGGGGCAGCGCAGGGGCTCAGGTGGGGAGGAGGAGGCCGCGGGTGATCAGGTGGCGGACGATGCCCGCCAGCGACAGCGCCAGCAGCTCGGAAGGCGCCTCGTGAGCCGCGGCGAGCAGGCCGACGAGGTCGCGAAGCGAGGTGGAACCGTCACATCCCCCGACGAGGGAGACGATCAGCGGATCGATCTCCTCGGCCCAGTGCATACCGTCGGTCAGTTCGAGGATCTGCCGCTCGACCGCCCAACCGTCCGGGCTCATCGTGGCGTCCTGCCGGAGCCGCAACCCGGGAGCCGTACGCAGACGCAGATCAAGCAGCCCTTGTAGGTCCACATCGGACAGCCGGTCCTGCCGGTCGAACCACGCGGCGACCTGCTCCCCCACCGGCGGGTCGAGGCGCTGGAAGGCGTCCTCGCAGACCACGACGGGATCGTCGGAACCGCTGTAACGGGCGCTGATCAGGCCGAATCCGATGGACTCGATCTTGTTGCGGTCGAACCAATCCAGCCAGGCGGCCGCGCGCTGCGGATCGTGACCTTCGGCCGCGTCGTAGAGCCAGAGGCGTACGTAGTCGAGGGGTTCGGTGACCTCGCGCTGGATCACCCACAGGTCGCATCCGGTGCCCGCGAACCAGCCCGCGACACGCTCGGCCCAGTCCTCCCCCGCCACGTGCACCCAGTTCGCGAGGTACTGCAAAGTGCCGCCGGGGTTCAGCAGCCGAGGCGCGGCCGCCGCCAGCTCAGCGCATACGCCGTCGCCCGGCCGTCCCGAGTCACGATAGGTGTGGGTGGTCACGCCCGGTCCGACCACGAACGGCGGGTTGCTCACCACCTGGTCGAACCGCCGCCCGGCCACCGGCGCCAGCATGTCGCCGGACAACAGCTCCCACGACAGTCCGTTCAGGTGCGCGGTAGTCGCGGCGAACCGCAACGCCCGCTCCGACAGATCGGTCGCCGTGATCGCATCCACGTGTTCCGACAAATGCAGAGCTTGTACGCCGCATCCAGTGCCCAGATCCAGTGCGCTGCCGACGGGGCGACGGATGGTCGCATCGGCGAGCGTCATCGAAGCCATGCCGACGCCGAGCACGTGGTCGGCGGGAAGCGGACGGCCCGGCCGGGCCGCTGACGGCAGATCGGCGACGACCCACCAGTCGCCGTAGATGTCGAGGTCGACGCCGGCCCGCAGGCCACCCTCGGCCCGTTCGAGCAGCCCGGAGGCGATCGCCTGCGGCAGCGGCAGCGCGCCGAGTGCGCCCGCGACCGTCGCCTCCGGCTCGGTCTGCCCCGCGAGAAAAACCCGCACGAGTACGCCTAGAGCATCGTCCGCGCCGTCGGTGGCGGCCAACGTGGCCCGGAAGTCCTCCCGCTCAGCGGCGGCCCATGCCTCCGGCCCGATCCGGGCGGCGACCCCGGCTTGGGTGAACTCGGCGTCGACGAGCGCATCGCGTAGCTGATCGAGGCCGGCGCGGTCCAGGATGCCCTGCTGTTCGGTCACTGCCCTATCCTGCCAGGACCATGCCTTCGGACCTGATAGCGGCACTGATCCAACGCTGGGGACTGGTTCTCGTCTCCACCGCGGCGGTCGCTGCGTTGTGCGTACTCATAGTGTGGGCGAGAGCTCGACGGGGCCGGAACTGGCGCGCGGACGCCCTGCTGACGGGCGTGTTCGTGGGGACCCTGCCCTGGACGTGGATGGCGCTGACCGCCCTGCACGGGCCGGAGGGCGTCAGCCTGCGCCCGTTCGTGGACCTGCTGGCCCAGGTACGCGGAGACGGCGCGGAGGCGTTCGTGCAGATCTTCGCGAACCTGGTCTTCCTGTTGCCGCTGGGCGCGTTGGCACCGCTGCGCTGGCGATGGCTGGCGAGTATGCCGCGCGTGATCCTGCTGGCGGCCGGCTACTCCGCGGCGATCGAGTTCGCCCAGTACGCCTTCCACCTGGGCCGGATCTCCAGCCTCGACGACGTCCTGCAGAACACCGCGGGAGCGGCTCTGGGCGCGCTGCTGACCCGGCGCTGGTGGAGCTCAGTGGCGTCGACGCCGCTTGGCGACCACCCGGGTGCGGCAGTAGACCGGGTCGCCGCCGGTCCGCGGCTCGTGCCCGGTGAGCAGGGCCTGCTCGAGCGGGCTGCCCTCGGGGAGACTGCCACGTTGGGTGGGGGTGCTGGGATGGGTGCGCGTGCGGCGCTGGACGATCTTGGTGCGGCGCAGCATCGACTCGGCCCGGCGCAGCGCGCGGGTGAGATCGGCGGGGCCGGCCACGCTGGACACACCGACGGTGGCGGTGATCCGGACGACCTGGCCGCCGACCCAGATCGGCGTGGCCAGCAGCTCCTCTAGCCGGGCGGCGTCGGGATGGTTGTCGCCGAGGACCCGGACGAGCGCGACGAACTCGTCCCCGCCGAGCCGGGCCACCAGCTGCCCGCCCACGTAGTCGGCGAACCGCCGGCCGAGCGCCACGAGGACCTCGTCCCCCACGATCTGCCCGTACGCGTTGTTGATCCGGTGGAAGCCGTCGACGTCGATGAGCACCGCGGACATCGGCTGCCGGGCCGGATCGGCGAGCAGCGCCGTCCCCAGCTCGTAGAACGCGCGCCGATTGAGCAGGCCGGTCAGGGAGTCCTGCCGGGCGGCGATGCGCTCGGCGAGCACCTTGCGGCGCAGCTCGACGGCGGCCGCCTCCGCCCGGCGGACCCGCCGGCCCAGCCAGACCGCCACCCCCGCGCCCGCCAAGCCGGTCAGTAAGACCGCGACGACGGCTGGATTCACGGCTGCGTTCCCCTTTCGCGCGGGCCGACGGTGTCGGCCGCCCGATTTCGCAATATGGCCGTTCGATGGAATATGCGGACCTCAGACCGCTTATCGAGGCTTCCGGTCGGCTCGACCCTCATCCACGGAAGACGATCAGTACCAGGTCACTGGGGTTATGATGCGCTCTGCATCGTGCAGATGCAAGAGCGGATGCACGTGCAGATGGCAGATACACCTCGGGGAGGGAATCAAGTTCGTGACTGAAGCGAGCCAGGGCCAGCAGCTGAGCTGGCGCAAGAGCGGACGCAGCAATGCGAGCGGGAACTGCGTCGAGGTCGCCCGGCTGCCGGAGGACGGCGGCGTGGCGATCCGGAACTCCCGGAACCCCGAAGGGCCGGCTCTCGTGTTCACCGCCGACGAGATCGCCGCCTTCGTGGGCGGCGTACGCGACGGCGACTTCGACGATCTTTTCCCAGAAGCCGCGCCTCGCGCTGGATCAGGGTTCTCGGTCGAATCTCGCCCCAAGATTCGACCCGGAACCCTGATCCAGCGCGAGGCCACCGACGGGCGGGCGTGACAGCTCGTCCCCGACACGCATACCACCGGATCGGTGAACCGCCGTTCGGTCCGCATAAGGCATGCTTCAGTTCACGACCTTGAGAAGTGGGAGGTGAGAGCCCGTGGTCGCCCCGTTCGACGCCGGCAGCGGCGGGCCCACCGCCCTGCGGATCATGCTCGGGGCGCATCTGCGCCGGCTTCGGGAGGCGAGCGGGATCTCCCGGGAAGACGCCGGCTGGCAGATCCGGGCGTCCGAGTCGAAGATCAGCCGGATGGAGCTCGGCCGCGTCGGCTTCAAGGAGCGCGACGTCGCCGACCTGCTCACCCACTACGGGCTCGCCGACGGTGAGGAGCGCGACCGGCTGCTGACCCTGGCCCGCGACGCGAACGCGCCCGGCTGGTGGCATCGGTACAGCGACATCCTGCCCGCGTGGTTCCAGCCGTACATCGGGTTGGAGTCGGCGGCGTCCCTCATCCGGAACTACGAGGTCCAATTCGTCCCCGGCCTGCTCCAGACCCGGGAGTACGCGCGGGCGGTCGTCAGCCTCGGGCATGCGCGTACCGGGCCGGAGGGGGTCGAGCGGCGCGTCGAGCTGCGGATGACCCGGCAGCAGGTGCTCCGCAAACCGGAGGCCCCCCAGTTCTGGGCGGTCGTCGACGAAGGCGCGCTCCGCCGCCCGGTCGGCGGCCGTCAGGTGATGATCGCCCAGTTGGAGGCGCTCATCGGGGCCACTGAGCTGCCCAACGTACGCATCCAGGTCGTGCCGTTCGTCATCGGCGGGCACGCCGCACACGGCGGAGCTTTCAGCATCATGCGGTTCGCCGAACCGGACCTGCCGGACGTCGTCTACGTGGAGCAGCTCACCAGCGCGATCTACCTCGACAAGCGCGAAGACGTCGACCAGTACCAGATCGTCATGGAGACGCTCTGCATCGAGGCCGCACCGCCGGAACAGACACCCGACATCCTCCGCAAAATCGCGGCCGATCTGTCCCGGTGACTTAATCTATGGATCCCCAACCCTTCATGCGAGGTGCATTGCAGTGAACGACGCACCGCCCAACGCCGAGCTGCTGTCCCGCCTGGACACTTCGGTGGCGCACTCGGCCCGGCTCTGGAACTACCTGCTCGGCGGCAAGGACAACTTCGCCGCCGACCGCGAGGCGGCCGAGCAGGTGCTGGCCTTCATGCCCGAACTCGTCCAGTCCGCGCGCTACAACCGCGAGTTCCTGGGCCGCGTGGTCCGTCACCTCGCCGGGACCGTCGGCATCGACCAGTTCCTCGACATCGGCACCGGACTGCCGACCGCGAACAACACGCACGAGGTCGCCCAGAAGACCAATCCGGCCGCGCGGATCGTCTACGTGGACAACGACCCGATGGTCCTCGTACACGCGCGTGCCCTCCTGACGAGTACGCCCGAAGGCGCGACCGACTACATCGACGCCGACATCCGTGATCCGGAGAAGATCCTGCAGAACGCCGCGCGTACGCTCGACTTCGAGCGGCCGGTCGCGATCATGCTGCTAGGCATCGTGAACTTCGTCGTGGACGACGCCGAATCGGCCGCGATCGTGCGCAAGCTCCTCGACGCCGTCCCGTCCGGCAGCTACCTCGTCATGTCGCACCCGACGGCCGAAGTCCACCGGGAAGCGGTCGAGCGGGCGATGCAGATGTGGAACTCCAGCGGCTCCGCTCCCATCTGCGCGCGTACGCCGGACGACATCGCCGGGTACTTCGAGGGGCTGGAGGTTCTCGAGCCCGGCTTCGTGACCGTGTCGCACTGGCGGCCGGACGGCAACGACGAGACCGTCGTCACCGAGTGGTGCGGCGTCGGCCTCAAGCGCTGAGCTCGCCTTTTCCCTGCCTCGGAGCCGCTGGATCAGGGTTCTGGGTCGAATCTTGCGCGAAGATTCGACCGTGAACCCTGATCCAGCGCTGATCTTGCGGACCGACGCGGATCCAGCGGGCCGGTCTGGCAAGCTGGGGGCCATGTCGAAGCTCTTCCTCGCACAGGAGCCCGCGGCCGACGAGATGCTCGCGACCGACCCGCTGGCGCTGCTCATCGGGATGCTGCTCGATCAGCAGCAGCCGCTCGAGAAGGCGTTCGCCGGGCCGTACCGGCTGGCCGAGCGGCTCGGCGTCCAGCACCTCGACGCGGCCGCCGTCGCCGGGCACGATCCCGAGGACTTCGCCCGGATCTTCGCCGTTCCCCCGGCCATCCACCGGTACCACGGTTCGATGGCGCAGCGTACGCAGCAACTGTGTCAAGCAGTCGCCGACGTTTATGACGGCGACGCCGGCCGGATCTGGGGCGAGGCGGCCGACGGCAAGGACCTCTTCAACCGGCTGACGGCGTTGCCCGGTTACGGCAAGCAGAAGGCGCACATCCTGATCGCCCTGCTCGGCAAGCAGCTCGGCGTACAACCCGACGGCTGGCGCGAGGCGGCCGGGGCGTACGGGGAGGTCGGGTCGTTCCGGTCGGCGGCCGACATCGTCGACCTGGCTTCCCTGACGAAGGTGCGCGAGTACAAGAAGGCGGCCAAAGCAGCCGCCAAAGGCTAGGGCAGGCCGCGTACTTGGGCGAGGGCGGCGAGCAGGCTGTCCGGCGACACCGCGAAGGCCCGGCTGAACGGGAACTCCACCTGATAGAGGACGAAGAGCAGCAACGCGATCATCGCCCCGACGACCGCCATCATCAGCCCGTTCGGGAAGGTGCGGTCCAGCCCGAACAGGTAGAGGAACAGCACACTGACCAGGCCGCCGGCGAGCAGCACCGGCCAAAGCAGGCCCGGCATGCCTTCACCGGCCGCCTGCAGCCGGGCACTGCGAGCGCCGGCCGCCGCACTGATCTGCGCGCTGAGTTGTGCGTACGCGTTCTGCTCCGGATCGGTCTGCGGGCGTACCGCGTCGACGCGGTGACGGAGTTGAGTGAAGGCGAGTTCGGCCCGATCATCGGGCTCGTGGCGAATCCGTAGCCGATCCCATTCCGGCCCGGTCGCATCCGCGAGGTACGCCACGATCAGCTGGCGTACCTCGGAACGGTCCACCGGGGCGAGCTGATCGGTCGACCAGTACGCCTCGACGAGGCTCCCGGCTTCGAGATCGGTGCTCGACGCCGCCGCCGATCGGGGTTCCCAGACGGCGATCGCCGCGATGGCGATGAGGATGGCGTACACCATCCCGATGGTGGCGTAGAGCGCGCTGGCGGCGTCGGAGTCGGCGACCAGCCAGCGATCGGGCACGAACTTGGAGACCACGAGGAAGCCACCCGCCGACACGGCGGCGGCCCCGGCGGTGACCAGCGTTCCGGCGAGCATGACATCCATCGAGGCCCCCAAGATCTCAGCGGCGTACGCGAGCCGCGAGGGTGATCGCGGGGACGAGCAAGCCCGCGAAGAAGGTCAGCGTGAGTGGCAGTTTCCGTTTCGGCGGCGGTGGCGGGGGTGGACGGCGGACTGCGGCCAACGCCACCGGCGAAGGGTCCACATGCGACGGTGCGACGGACGGCGGAGCAAGCGACGGCGTGGGAGGCGGAGGGGACGGTGGAATGTAGGGAGCGGGCTGAGGCCAACGGATGCCGACGGCGTACTCCTCGACTTCGCCGCCGGACGCCGATCCGGTCGGCTGCACCACCGCCGGGCTTCCGGCGTACAACCGCAGGAGCAGGCGCAGACTGCGGGCCGTGCGTGGCACTGCCACCTCGGGCCACCGCAACTCCGCGGAAGTCGCCCCCGGCGGCACCGAGGCGGTGGCGCGGACGCCGCCGAGCCAGCCCGCGAGCAGGGCGGATTCCGGGGTCGTGTTCCGGACCGCGACGGTGACCTGGAACGCCGTGGCCTCGGCGGCGATCGCCGGGGCCGCCGCCAAGCCGTCGTCGGAACCGACCACCCCACCGATGCTCAAGGCGCCCAACGTCGTCACCGTGTTGCGCGGCGCGTCCGCGTTCTCGGACGAGCCGTAGTCCCAGAGGACCGGGCAGGCCGCCGCATCGGCGTGGTACGCCGTCACCCCGGCCTCGGTGAAGGTTGCGTGCCCCGGATCGGACAACGGGATGTGATAGATGCGGCCGGTCGAGTTCTCCAACGCGAGCAGTACGCCGAACGCACTGACCGACACCGCACCGAAGGCGACACCATCCACAGTGGGCAGAGCCGCCGAGGTCATCGCTCCCGAGGACGGATCGACGCGCACGAGCCGCGTCGGCGAAGCCGCCAGCCCGTAGAGCGCGCCGTCGAGCGGATTCACCGCCCAGTCACCCAGATCGATCTGATCGGACAGCTGAACCCGCCGCACCACCTTCAGCGCGGGGAGCTGCACGTCGACTAGTGACGAGCCGTCCAGCAGGAGCCAGTCGTCGCCACTCACCGCGCCCGCGTAGGCGCTCGGCACGATCGCCGGCCCTACCGCAGTCACCTGACCAGCCGCGTCGACGGTGACCGTCTGCCCTCCGGAGATCGCGTACACGTAGTCGTCGAAGTAGCCGAGAGCGTTCAACGGCTTCGGCAGATCGGCGATCTTCGCGTACCCGTGGGCGTCCTCGTCGAAGCGCAGCAGCGTCTTGTCCTGTGCGAGAACGAAACCGTTGCGGCACAACGGTTGCGCGGCCGGGGTGGTTACTGTAGCCGGCACCACCCCGGCCGCCATCGCCAGCGCGAGCAGCCACGCGCCGGGCATGGCTCGCTACCGATCCCGCTGGGTGAGCAGCCGCGCGAGCGCGGTCAGCTCCAGCGTCCGGGCCAGCGGCGGGTCGTCGTGCAACCGGTCCAACGCCCGGCTGATCAACTCGCTCGCCTGCGCCACGCACCATTGCCGCCCGCCCGCAGCGTCCACGGCGTCCGCGAGCCGCTCCAGCTCCGCCTCCTTCAGCTCGTCTTCCTTGGCGTACGCGTCGAGCAGCGGACGGGCAGCGGGAACGCCCGAGCGCAGCGCGACGACGACGGGCAGGCTCTTCTTCCGGCTGCGCAGGTCGGAGTAGACCGGTTTGCCGGTGATCGCGGGATCGCCCCAGATGCCGAGCAGGTCATCGGTGATCTGGAAGGCGAGCCCGAGATCGGCCCCGAACCCACGGAGCCGGGCGACCTGCTCGGCGGTGCCGCCGCCGAGGAGAGCACCCAGACCGGTGGCGCATTCGATCAGCGCGCCTGTCTTGCGCCGCGCCATCGCCAGGCACTCCGCTGTCGTGACGTCGTCGCGCGATTCGAAGGCCAAGTCCTCGCCTTGGCCGTGGAGCAGGTCGCCGACCGCGCCCGACAGCATCTTCTGGGCCAGCCGGGCCCGGGTGGGACCGGCCACCCGGGAATCGGCCGGCCCGCTGAGCAGGCCGAGGGTGTCGAAGGCCAGCGCCAGGAGCGCGTCGCCGACCAGGATCGCCTGAGCGACGCCGAACTCCTTCCACACCGTCGGCCGGTGCCGCCGGGTCTCGTCGCCGTCCATCACGTCGTCGTGGATCAGCGAGAAGTTGTGGGCCAGCTCGACGGCGACGGCCGCCGGCAGCGCAGGTGCGGGCGCACCACCCACGGCCTGGGCCGCGAGCAGGACCAGCGCCGGGCGCAGCGCCTTGCCGGTGTGGGCGTGCACGGCCGGGATGCCGTGCCGGTCCCACCACCCGAAGTGGTAGCCGGACGCGTGCCGCAGCACGGCCGGCAGCGAGTCGACCGCCGCCCGGATCGCCGGTTCGGCCAGCGCCCGGGCCGAATCGACCGCCTGCCGGGCGACCTGCGCCGCCGGGGTGGGCTGAGCGGGGGCGACGCGTCCGGTGCCGACGTCCGCTTCCGGCGTACGCGATCGCAACGGGACGTCGACCGGACGCTCAGTCATGGAAGTGCCCGATCTGGACGTTCTCGAGCACGCCGAGCGCGTCCGGGACCATGACTGCGACCGAGTAGTAGGCACTGACCAGGTAGGACATGATCGCCTGGTCGTTGATGCCCATGAACCGCACCGAAAGGCTCGGCTGGTACTCGTCGGGGATGCCGGTCTGGTGCAGGCCGACGACGCCCTGCTCGTCCTCGCCGAGCCGCATGGCGATGACCGACGTCGTGTGGGTGTCCGTGACGGGGATCTTCGAGCACGGAAGCAGGGGCACCCCACGCCACGATGGCATGTGGTGCCCCTGGAAGTCGATCGTGGCCGGATAGATCCCGCGCCGGGTGCACTCCCGCCCGAACGCTGCGATCGCGCGCGGGTGCGCCAGGAGCACGTGGGTGCTCCGGCGGCGGCTGAGCAGCTCGTCGAAGTCGTCCGGGGTGGGCGGCCCGGTCCGCGTGTGGATGCGTTGCTTGAGGTCCGCGTTGTGGAGCAGACCGATTTCGCGGTTGTTGACCATCTCGAACTCCTGTCGTTCTCGAAGAGCCTCAACGGTCAATCGCAACTGTTGCTCGGTCTGATTCATCGGATGGTTATAAAGATCTGCGACTCGTGTGTGGATCCGCAGCACGGTCTGCGCGACGCTGAGTTCGTACTCCCGTGGCGACATGTCATAGTCGACGAAGGTGCTCGGCAGCTTCGGCTCGCCGTCGTGACCGGCCGACAGCTCGATCTCCGCCTCGCCGTGCCGGTTCTGCCGCGGCACCCGGCTGCTGCGCAACCGGCTCAGATGGGCGGCGAGCGCCGGAGACTGCTCGGCGATCTCGTCGAACGACCGGCGCGGGAGGCTCAGCACGATGCAGGCGGTGGCCGCGCGTACGGAGTATTCCCAGGTCAGATCGGATTCGACGAGCACCTGATCGCCGAAGCACTCGCCGTCGGCCAGGACGCCGAGGACTGCCTTCGCGCCGTACTCACCGAGGCCGACCTTGTCGGCCTTGCCGTGCGCCATCAGGTAGAGCTGGTCGGCCGGCGCGCCCGCCTCGACGATCGTGTCGCCGGCGGCGTACTCCCGTTGGGCGAATCTTCTGGACAGCGCGTCGAGCGTCTCGAGATCTTCGAAGTCGCGGAGCTGTGGCAGTTCGCGCAGCTCCGGTGGGACGACCCGGACCTGGTCACCGATGTTGGTGAAGGTCAGCCGCCCGTCGCCGACGGCATAGGTGAGCCGCCGGTTCACCCGGTACGCCGCTCCCGTGACCTGGAGCCAGGGCAGGACCCGGAGCAGCCAGCGGGAGGTGATCTCCTGCATCTGCGGGACGGACTTGGTGGTCGTCGCCAGGTTCCGCGCCGCTGCGGTACTGAGGCTCGACCGGCCGTTCGGGGACTCGGACCCCGCTTCGATGGGTTCGCTCGGAGCGTCGAGGATCGTCATTTCGCCACCGTCCGTTCTGCTGCGAGGGGCACCGCCGGCGGTCCCCGGCGATGGTTGAGCTGACGCCGCGCACTCGATCCGAATGCCTGCGGCGGGCGGCGGTACGGGCCGCTTGGCGCAATGAGATCAGCGGCCTTCGGGGTGGTGTCAAGTTAAATCACCATTGGAGGTGAAAACACGTGCTATGGGCGATTCGATGCGCTGGGATCAGGGGAGCAAGCCGCACTCCAGGAGGGTCGCTGCCCATGTCACAACCATTCCGGTTGCCCGAGTTCTACGTTCCGCACCCGGCCCGGCTGAATCCCCACCTCGAACGCGCCCGCGTCCACAGCAAGGCCTGGGCTCGGGAGATGGACATGATCGAGGGTTCCGGCATCTGGGACGAGCAGACGTACGACTCCCATGATTACCCGTTGCTGTGCGCGTACACCCACCCGGACGCCTCGGCAGAACGCCTGGAGCTGGTGACGGATTGGTACGTCTGGGTGTTCTTCTTCGACGACCACTTCCTGGAGGTCTACAAGCGTACGCAGGACCGCGAAGGAGCGAAGTCCTATCTGGACCGCCTACCCGCGTTCATGCCGATCGGCGGCGAATCGATGCCTGCTCCGGGGAACGCGGTCGAGCGAGGGCTGGCCGACCTGTGGACTCGGACCGTTCCGTCGATGTCGGCCGCGTGGCGGGAGCGCTTCGCCGAGGCGACCCTGCATCTGTTGCAGGAGTCGCTCTGGGAGCTGGGCAACATCAGCGAGAAGCGCATCCCGAACCCGGTCGAGTACGTCGAGATGCGCCGCAAAGTCGGCGGCGCACCCTGGTCGGCCGGGCTGGTGGAGTTCGCGGTCGCCGCCGAGGTGCCGGCCACGATCGCCGGGACCCGGCCGCTCCGGGTGCTGCGGGACACCTTCTCCGACGGCGTACACCTGCGCAACGACATCTTCTCGTATCAGCGGGAGACCGAGCAGGAGGGCGAGGTCAACAACGGGGTCCTGGTGGTCGAGCACTTCCTGGGATGCAGCCCGCAGGAGGCCGCCGACACCGTCAACGACCTGCTCACCTCGCGGCTGCATCAGTTCGAGAACACCGCGCTGGCCGAGTTGCCCGCGCTGTTCGCCGAGCACTACGTGGACCCGGGCGGGCAGGCCGACACGCTCCGCTACGTCCAGGGCCTGCAGGACTGGCAGAGCGGCGGCCACGAATGGCACCTGCGCTCGTCGCGCTACATGAACGACCTCGCCACCGCGGCGCTGCCGATTCCGCCCGCGTCCGTGCACGGCCTGGTCCGGACCTTCAGTCACGTGCCGCACCAGGCCGTGGGCCACCTCCCGCTCCCTGCGATTCCCATGCCGTACGCGACGAAGCAGAGCCCGCACCTGCACGCCGCCCGGCGCAACACGCTCGATTGGGCGGCCCGCATGGGCATGCTCAGCCCGACCCCCGGGCTGCTCGGCAGCGGTCTGTGGACGGCGCCCGTGATGGCCGGATTCGACTTCGCGTACTGCGCCGCGATGTTGCACTGGCGAGCCACGGCTCGTGAGTTGGATCTGTCGGCACAGTGGCTCACTTGGGGAACCTACGGTGACGACTACTTCCCGCTCGTCTTCGGGCGTACGCGCGACTTGGCCGGCGCGAAGGCGTTCACCCAGCGGATGAGGCTGTTCATGCCGCTCACCGGACCGGCTCCCGACGCGGTTCCGGTCAACCCCGTCGAGCTCGGGCTGGCCGACCTCTGGGCGCGTACCGCGATCACCCTGGACGAGCAGGCCCGCCACGAGTTCCGCGACGCGGTCCTGAGCATGGTGGACAGCTGGCGGTGGGAGCTGCTGCAGCAGTCCCAGAACCGGATCGCAGATCCGGTGGACTACCTCGAGATGCGCCGGCTCACCTTCGGCTCGCAGCTGACCATGAGCCTGTGCCGGATCACGCGATCGGACCTCGTGCCCGCCGAGATCTACCGGAGCCGGCCGGTCCGGGCGCTCGACGACTCGGCGGCCGACTACGCCTGCCTGACCAACGACCTGTTCTCCTACCAGAAGGAGATCGAGTACGAGGGCGAGCTGGCCAACGGCGTCCTGGTGATCCAGCGGTTCCTCAACTGCGACGCGCTCACCGCCTCGGCGATCACCGCCGACCTCATGGAGGCCCGCCTTCGCCAGTTCGAGCACCTGGTCGCGGAGGACCTGCCCCGGTTGTTCGTCGACGCCCAGCTGCCACCGGAGACCCGGACGGCGCTGCTGAGCTACGCCGACGAACTGCGCGACTGGATGGCCGGCATCCTGCGCTGGCACCAGGGCACCAGCCGGTACGACGAGGCCTCACTCCGAGAGCGGTACACCTCGTCCCGACCGACGATCCCGGCGCCGGCCGGACTGGGCACGTCGGCGGCCCGTCTGCCGTCGCTCAGCTCGCTGACCGGGCCAGGCTGAGGCTGAGGGCTGTCTCGAACGCGGCGTCGGCGTCGACCTCGACATCGGGGGCGACGCCGACGCCTTCCCAGTTCGTGCCGGTCAAGGGGTGCACCGCCCGCGCGGTCGGGATGCTCGCCTCCAGGTGCGGAGTCAGGCGCAGGCCGATGCGCGGGTG
This sequence comes from Hamadaea sp., assembly GCF_013362815.1. Taxonomy (GTDB): domain Bacteria; phylum Actinomycetota; class Actinomycetes; order Mycobacteriales; family Micromonosporaceae; genus Hamadaea. The sequence continues at coordinate 35,291 of NZ_JABFVK010000018.1, forward strand.
TGCGCCGCCGCGGGTCGCCTGACCGATCAGGGTCGCGCGGCCGGTCACCTTCAAGTCGTACGCGACCTGCTCACCGCCCGAGAACGTCTTCGGTCCGACGAGGACGTACACCGGCTTCGCCCCGCCGAAGCGTCGGCCAGGCACGGCAGCCGCCGTCCACCAGTGCCGGGTCGAGTCGGTCGCCCGCTCGTAGATGCCGGTCAGCGGGGTCTCCTCGTCGTCGAACAGGTAGCTCAGCAGGTGAGCGACGATGGCCGGTTCGCCGCCGACGCAGCCCCGCACGTCGACGATCAGCGAGTCGGCGTCGGCGATCAACGTCATGGCGGCGGTGATCACCTCGGCGGTGATCGCGGCCGGCAGCAGGCGCGGCTGGATGTCGAGGTACGCGATGTTGCCGTCCAGCCGCTCGACGCGATGCATCCCCGACGCCGTACGCCCGGCGACGCCCACCATCTCGGCGAGGAACGCCGCCTCCTGGGCCGCCCGGCTCTCGTCGGCCGGTTCGGGCAGCTCCTCCTCGTGATGGAGCAGCCGCAGGTGCTTGTCGCCGTTGATCCGCTGAGCGTCGGCGGTCACGAGCGCGGCCAGTTCCGCCTCGGAGTCCACGGCGTAGCGCCCGGAGGCGATGCCTTCGGCCAGGATCTCGTCGATCTTCTCGGCGATCTCCGGGAAGACGTAGTACTGGCGCAGCTGGTCCCGGAACTTCTCCACGATTGTCATGCCGGGAAGTGAAGCACGCTCTTGACGAAAGCGTCAAGAGTCCTTGACACTTAACTCATGACGGAACCGGAAGAGACCCTGGAGGTCTCCTCGGCCACTCAGTACGCCGCACTCGGCCACCCGATGCGACTGCGCCTGCTGTTCGTCCTCGGCAAGCGGCAGGCCACGATCAGCCAGCTCGCCGCCGACCTCGGTACGCGTAAAGGCAACATCGCGCACCACCTCGGCGTCCTGCGTGAGGCGGGGATGGTGAAGATCGCGTACACCAAACCCGTCCGCGGCGGCACCGAGCAGTACTACGAACGGGTCGCCCGGAAGATCCACTTCACGGGCGAGCAGGCGATCGCACAGAAGGCCCTGACCTTGCGCGTACTGTCCGAGGAGATCGAGGCAGCCGCTCCCGATCCGTTCCTCGTCCTGCGGCAGATCCATCTGACCCAGGCCCAAGCCGCTCAACTCGCGACGACGCTGTCCGACCTCGTGGACGGCGTCGAAGAGGCGGGCGAGGACGAGCCTCGCTACCGGCTGCTCGCCGGCCTGTTCGCCCCGCAGCCGCCCGCCGCCTAGCGGTACGCGCCGACGACGTCCTCCGGCCCGACGAGGCGTACGCCGTCGACACTGGATCCACTGCGAGAGACCACGATCAAGGGCGTCGTGACATCCGCGCCCGGAAGTTTCGCCCTGTGGACCACGAGTTCGGCGAAGTCGTGCGAGTCGAAGGCTCGCCGTTCCAGCCACTTGATCGATCCGACCATGGTGATCTTCTTCGCGATCGGACCCCGATCCGCGCCTACGAGATCGATCTGCGGATCGTTGGTACGCGTCCAGTAGCCGCCGACGACGCCGGTCTCCGGCGGTAGGACGTCGCCCGGCATGCGACCGAGCGCGTCGCGGATCACCGGTTCGACCGCCGTGCCTCGCCAATCAGTCCAAGATCGCCGGATCCGGGCCAGCGTCAGGTCGCCGCGACCTCGGTCGATCTCGGTCAGATACGGCCCGAGAAAGGCGAGCCAGAAACGCAGATGAGGGTCGGCGATGAGATAGCGGGTCTCCTTGGACGGCTGCGTCGACAGCGGCGTGACCGCCTGCACCGCCCGCTTCGCGGTGAGCAATGCCAGGGCGCGGGTCAACGACGCGTGCGGCATGCCTCCGGCTGCTCGGGCGATCAGGCTGTAGGCGCGTTCGCCGCTACCCAGTGCGGTCAGCACCAGCCGGGCTTGGGATTCCGGCGGGAACTCGGCGGCAAGCGCGCGTTCGCCGCTGACCAGCAGCGCAGACGTGGGATCCGGCACCACCTCCGCCAGGTACTCGTCCACCGACGCTCCGTGCGGCCATTCGTCGAGCACCAGCGGCAGTCCACCGGAGACCAGGTAGGCGTCGATCGCCTCCGCGGCGGGCAGGTCGAGCATGCTGCCGACGTCGGCCGGGCCGAGCGGTGGCACCACCATCTCCGTGGCACGCTGGTGGAACGGCCGGCCGTACTCGTTGAGCGCCTCCATCATCGCCAAGTCGGATCCGATGCAGATCAGCAGCACTGGCTTGGCCGAGAGGTCGCGGTCGAAGATCTTCTGCAGCGTGCCCTCGAAGCCAGGATCCGTCGCGATGACGTAGGGCATCTCATCCAGCACCACGACACTCGGCTGATCGTCTGGAATCGCCGCGACCAGCAGGCGTAACGCCGCATCCCACGTGCCCGGTTCCTGACCGTCGAACATCGAGGCACGCGGCAGGTCTGACTCCGCGCCGGCCTGGATGAACAGGCGCAGCTCCGCTTCCGCCGATGGCTGGGCGGAAGCGGTGTAGAAGACATGCGGCACTTCGGCACGCCGGACGAACTCCTCGACCAAGCGGGATTTGCCGACCCGGCGGCGCCCACGCATGAGCACCGCACGACCAGGGCGACCTGTCCGGCCGCCGGAGCGTACGCGATCAAGAAGCTTGGTGAGCTGAGCCAGCTCCGTCCGCCGGCCGACGAATCCATCCATACAGCTCACCGCCCTCGCATAATACGCTCACGCATGAGTCTTTCACGGATGATTGACTCACATCTGAGCGTATCAGGGTCAGCGGGCGGGTGGGAGGAGACGCGGACCGGTGTCCGGGCGCGGCTTCGGCTCCTCGATCACGCCCCAGGCGTGCAGGACGGCGTACCCGTCGGAGCGGGCCAGCACCGGGTTGAGGGTGAGCCGGCGTACGCCGGGGACCTCGTCGGCCAGGTGACCGATGCGGAGCAGCAGGTCTTCGAGGGCGGAAACGGCCACCGGAGTGCCGCCGGCCGCTCCGGTGAGGAGGTCGGCGGCGCGCGGCGTGCGTACGAGGTCGAAGGCGTCACGGTCGGTCAACGGGGCCGCCCGCCACGCTCTGTCGCCGACCAGGTCGGCCACGACGCCGCCGAGGCCGAATCCGACTACCGGCCCGAACGCGGGGTCGTCCACCAGCTCGACGACGCAGGGGATGCCCGGGGCCGTCATCGGCTGGACGAAGATCTCGACGCCCGTGCCGAAGAGCCCCTCCAGGTCCTGGTACGCACGGCGCAGTTGAGCCTCGTCGTCCACGTCCAGGCGTACTGCCCCGAGGTCGATGCGATGCGGGCGTTCCACCACCTTGAGCGCCACCGGCACTCCGCCGAACTTCGCGTACGCCGACAATGCCTCCTCGACGCCCCGCGCGCGCAGATGCGGCACCACCTCGATCCCGTACGCCGCCAGCGCCTCCTCCACTGTGGCGGCCTCCGGTGGCGGCCCGGACACGGGTGAGGGCGGGATGACACCCTCGGATTCGCGCAGCCACATGGCTCGGCGGCTGACCCGGGCGAGCGCCCGGACGGCCTCCTCGATCGACGGATAGGACGGTACGGAATCGGGCGCACGCCCGTAGAGGAACGTTGCCACGACGGGCTTTTCGTGGGCGCTCGCCGCGTCGGCCACCGAGGCGGCGAACGGCGCGACACCGGAGTCCGAGAGCGTCATGGCACCGGTCGGCAACGGTGGTGCGACCACGACGAGCAGCGAATCCGTCTCGTCGGCCGCGAGGGTGGCTTGCAGCGCGGCGGCGAACTCGTCCTCGGCGGCCGACGGCCCGACCGTGGCGACCGGCCCCACCGCGAGGCCGGCCGAGACCAGGGCGGAGCTGGCCAGCGAGGCGAGCGGAGCGGCGTTGCCGACGATGCCGACCCGGTGTCCGGCCGGCATCGGGGCCCCGGTGAGCAGCAGGCCGACGTCGACGAGTTCGGCGACGGTGTCGACCTGGATCACCCCGGAGTGCTCGCCGAGGGCCTGCATCGCCGACGGGTCCAGTGTGGACCCCAACCCGGTACGCCCGGACAGCACGACGATCGGCTTCTCCCGCCCGACTTCGCGAGCGATCCGGGCGAACTTGCGCGGATTGCCGAACGTCTCGAGGTACATCAGGATCACGTCGGTGTCGGGATCGCCCGCCCAGTACTGCAAGAGGTCGTTGCCGGAGACGTCGCCCCGCTGCCCGACGCTGACGAAGCTGGAGACGCCGAGCCCACGCCGGTCCGCCTCGGCCATGAGCAGCAGACCGAGGGTGCCGGACTGGCAGAACAGGGCGGCTCGCCCGGGTCTCGGCAATTGCGGGGACAGCGTGGCGTTCAACGCCTGTGTCCCGATGCCGAGACTGCCCGGCCCGATGACTCGCATGCCGGTCGCACGGGCCGTCCGGACCAGCTCCCGGCGTTGCTCCGGTGCCAGATCGGTGACGACGAGCAGCCCTGCGACGCGGCCGGCGCAATCGGAGACCACCGCCGGAACGGCGGCCGGTGGGACGGCCACCACCGCCAAGTCGACGTCACCGTCCACAGCGGACAGGGACTCGCCGGGGCGGATCAGGTGCGGGCGATGTGCATACGACTCGGAAATGTGCCGGACCAATGCGGCGCCGACGCCGGACCCGGAGCGTGCGGCCCCGTAGATCGCGATCCCCCGCGGTCTGAGCAGGCGCGCCACGGACCTGGCCTCGGTACGCCGCTCGCGGTCGGCCTGGACCTGACGCGAGCGGTCGGTGGGCGCGATCGGAAAGGTCAGGTGGACGACGCCGTCGGCGTATTCGCGGTTGACCTGGTAGCCCGCGTCGGCGAAGACGCGCAGCATCGCGCCGTTCTCCGGGAGCACCTCGGCCACGAACCTCGTGATCCCAGCGGGTTCGGCGCTCGCCGTCAGGTGTTCGAGCAGGACCGAGCCGATCCCGCGACCCTGGTACGCGTCGGCGACCACGAACGCGACCTCGGCGTCGGGAGCTTGCGGGCCGAGCCGCTCGTACCGGCCGACGGCGATGATCTCGGAACTCCCGTCGGAGCGGCCGTGCAGGACGACGATCGCCTCCCGGTCGCGATGGTCGACGTTGACGAACCGGTCGAGGTCGCGCGCCGGAATCCGCGGGTACGGCGAGAAGTAGCGCAGATAGCGGGTGCGTTCGGAGAACCGGGCGTGCATGGCCACGATGGCGTCGGCGTCGGCCGGATCGATGGGCCGGATGCCGACCGTCGAACCGTCGGAGAGGAGCACGTCCACCTGGTCGCGCACGGTTCAGTCCCGTGGGTCGTACGGGTCGAGGCCGTGCAGCGGATAGACCGCTTTGCGGGTCGCGAGGATCGCGCGGTCGAGCGGCGTCGGCTCGGACTCCGGAACCCATGGGGCGTAACGGATGTCGCCGTCGTCGGTCATCCGCTGCGGCGCGACCCGTTCGGGGCGCAGGCTCTCGGCCAGGTCGATCCACTCGCGCGGAATCAGGGTGGCCGGGTCGAGCGGATCGCCCGTGATCGTCGCCAGGAGATGGGTCCACGCCCTCGGCACCGCCTCGACCAGGGCGTACCCACCGCCGCCGGTGGCGATCCAGCGGCCGTCGCACAGCTCCTCGGCGAGATCGCGCAGGGCGAGGTACGCCGCCCGCTGACCGTCGACCGACAGCCGCAGGTCCGCCAAGGGGTCCAGGCGATGCGGATCGGCTCCACATTGGGTGAAGAGCACCTGAGGCTGGAAGGCCCGCAGCAGCCCCGGCACGACGGCGTGGAACGCCCGCAACCAGTCACGATCGTTGGCGCCCGGCGGCAACGCGACGTTCACCGCGCTGCCCTCCGCATTCGGGCCGCCGATCTCCTCCGGGAACCCCGTCCCCGGGAACAGCGCGATCGGCGTCTCGTGCAGGCTGATCGTGAGTACGCGAGGGTCGTCGTAGAACGCCGTCTGCACCCCGTCACCGTGGTGCACATCGATGTCCACATAGGCGACTCGTTCCGCTCCCCGCGCGAGCAGGTCCGCGATCGCGATCGCCGGATCGTTGTAGACGCAGAATCCCGAGGCGCGCGCCGGCATCGCGTGATGCAGACCGCCCGCGATGTTGACGGCCCGCCGCTGCTCCCCCGCCCACACCGCACGGGCGGCGGCCAAGGTCGCGCCGGCGATCAGCGCCGACGCCTCGTGCATCCCGTCGAACACGGGGTTGTCCGACGTGTTCAGGCCGTAGCCGTGGAAGAAGAAGTCGTCGGGCGCGGCCTTCACCGCGGCGATGTAATCGGCCCGGTGGACCAGGCCCAGCTCCTCGTCCGTCGCCGCGATCGGCTTGCGGACCGTGACACCCGGCCTTTCCAGCAAGTGGTACGCATTGGCGAGAGCCATCGTGAGGCGTACCCGGACCGGGTCGAGCGGATGCTCGCCGAGGTCATAGCCGAGCAGCGCCTCATCCCAGACCACCAGGCTGTTCATCACTGACCCGGATCTTTCGCGGGCTCTTCCCCGGTCGCGATCGGGCGGCTGGGGTCGGTGATCCAGTGGCTCCACGAGCCGAGGTAGAGCGCGGCGTCTTCGCGGCCCGTCGCGTGCAACTGGAGAACCGCACGCGCGGCGGTGATCCCGCTCCCGCAGTACGCCCCCACCTGCGTGTCGGCCGGCACCTCGGGAAGTACGCCAGGAGCGTTGACCGCACCGGGGATGTGCCCGGCGACGGAGTCGATCGGTTCCACCTCGCCCCGGTAGCGTTCCGCGGCGCGTACGTCGAAAAGGACGTTCTTCGCCGCGAAGTCCAACGCCTCGTCGGCTTCGATCGTCGGCAGGTGACCGGGCTCCACCGTGAAGTCGCCGGGCTTGGTCTCCGGAGTCTCCGTCGTGAGCCCGTCGGCCCAGGCCGGAAAGCCGCCCTCGAGTACTCGCACATCCCGGTGACCCGCCCAGCGCAACGTCCACCACGTACGCGCAGCGGCCAGCAGGTCACCGCCGTCGTAGACGACGACCGGGCGATCGGCGCTCACTCCGGCGGCGCGCAGCTTCCCTTGCAACTCCGCCAAGTCCGGCAGCGGATGCCGGCCACCCTCGCCGGGCGGGCCGCACAGGTCCTCGTCGACGTCGAGGAACACCGCGCCAGGCAGATGACCTTCGGCGTATGCCCCACGCCCGGAAGGTCCGCCGAGACGCCAGCGAACGTCGAGCAGGGTCACTTCGGGCAGCCGAGCCACGAGCTCTTCAGCACTGATGAACGGGGTCACGCTCGCCATTCTGTCAGGCGACCGGGCTCCGGTGCTCTTGATCTTCGCGCGATCCGGGATAACGCGGCCTCGACGCTCGCCGAGGGGACGTTATCCCGGAGATCGCGATCAGAAAGGTCAGCGGGTGGTGACGAACACCCGCGAGGCGACCTCGCGTGGCAGGCGTACCTGCTCGCCGGAGCGGTCGATGGTCACGCCGTCGCGCTCCTGCGCCACCGTGACGGTCGCGCCCGGGTCGACCCCGGCCGCGTGCAGCTGCCGCAGCACCTCGGCGTCGGTCTGCACGCTTTCGCAGATACGCCGCACGATGACCGAGCCGGACAGCCCGGGGAAGGCCAGGTTCCGCTCGGACTCCGTCTCGGCCTTCGGCTGGACGCCGTCGAACGCGTCTAGCCCGGGGATCGGGTTGCCGTAGGGCGAGCGCGTCGGCCGGTTGAGCAGCTCGTAGACCCGCTGCTCGACGGTGTCGCTCATGACGTGCTCCCAGCGGCAGGCCTCGTCGTGGGCTTCCTCGTAGGGCATCCCGATGACGTTGACGAGCAGCAGCTCGGCCAGCCGGTGCTTGCGCATCACGGCGACCGCGTGCATCCGCCCGGAATCCGTCAGCTCCAGGTGCCGGTCGCTCTCGACGACTCGCAGCAGACCGTCCCGCTCCATCCGGGCGACCGTCTGGCTGACCGTGGGACCGCTCTGGTGCAGCCGCTCGGCGATCCGGGCCCGCAGCGGCGCGACGCCCTCCTCTTCGAGTTCGAGGATGGTGCGCAGGTACATCTCAGTAGTGTCAACTAGGTCGTTCACGGTCTTCGGTCCTCCGGCAGCTCGCGCCGTGGGAGCTTCCTGACGCAGGGGCTCTGTGGCTGCCTGCGATTCTATTGGGTGATTCCAGTTAACGGCGAACACGGCACGGCCAAGATCGCCAGGTGGGCATGTCTGATCAGCCCACCGCGGCGGCGAAGGTGATCAGAACCACGAGTAACAGCAGTCCGGCGAACAGGTGACCAGCCGGGCTCGGTCCTTCGCCGGGACCGTCGACGATCTCGATAACAGTCGGTTTGTCGGCTCTGTACCTGATCAGCACCGGTGCCCGTCTGGGGTACGCCGAACGGCGGCGTACTGGGCCGAGGGCGAGGATTCGCTGCCCGCCCTGCGTCCGGAAGGACACCACCGGGCGATACCAGACCCGCCCGGCGAACCCCGATCGGAATTGACTCTCGACGATCGTCCCGGCCGCCTCGATCCCGCCCCGGCGCAGCCGCTCCGACCACAGCACCCGGCGTACGCCCGCAAGCAGGAACGCCACCGCGACCGCCGCCCAGACGACCGCGACCACCGCCGCGAACAGGCCCATGCCCGCGCAGCGTAGTGCCGACCGGCAATCCCCGAAACCCCCGGCGACCAACCGGGGGAGATGCTGCGCGACGTGAGCGGGCGTACGCTCGTCGTGACTGTCTAGACCCGTGCTGAGCTGCGGATTGTCGGACAGATGACAATGCGGTATCCGGCTCGAATCCCGAAGCGGAAGGTTCTCATGACATCGCCCGAGAACGAGGAGCAGCCCATGACTGCCGTCGCGGATGCCCGGCCGACCTATCTCGACCGGACCGAGTGGACTGTGGACGACCTCAAGGACCTGCCGGAGGACCTGAACTATGAGCTCGTCAATGGACGGTTGATCTTGCCGTCCCCAACCTTCACCCATCAGGAAATCGCTATTCGGATCAAGCTCGCGCTCGACGAGCACTGCCCACAAACGCACGTCGTCAGCACTGATCAGTCGATCGCGATCGACAACGCGAACGAACCGCGTCCCGACGTGGTCGTCATGCCGGTCGAACACATCGACGTCTCACCCGTGCCGGTTGCCGGTTCGCTCCTCGCGGTCGAGGTGGTTTCGGCGTCGCAGAGCGTCCGCGAGATGGTCGACAAGGCCCAGGCGTACGCCATCGCGGAGATCCCGCACTACTGGATCATCGACACTCACGATGACCAGCTCTCCCTCAGCGAGCTGACGCTCGACCCGTCCGATGGACAGTACAAGATGGGTAAGGCGACGGTCGGCGTGTTCAAGACGGAGCAGCCGTTCCCAGTGACGATCGACTTGCCCGCGTTGTCTACTCGATACGCGAAGCTGCGCGCGCGGGCCGGGCGCTAGTTGCTGGACTTGTCGATCTCCTTGGCCAGCTTGACCAGTCCCGGCGCAGCAGCCGCCGGATCGGCGTCGGCCGCCAACGACAGCCGCAGGAAGAGCAGCCTCGCGTCACCGGTCAGCCACCCGATCTCCACGACCGGGCCCACTTGCCCCTTCGCCGGTGTGACCAGCTGATACGCCGCCTTGCCGACGCCGGGGACGTCTGTCGCGCCCTTCGGCTTCACGACGTCTTTGAAGACGGAGGCGTCAGCCTTCGTCTGGGTCACCGAGAGCACCACTTCCGGAAGCGGGCTCTGCTCTGTGCGTACGACACAGGTGAAGGTTTTGTCTTTGGTGGCCGCGGCCGCGATCGTGAACGACTGGCCCAGCGACGCACTGACCTTGGCGAAGTCGATGAGCTGGCACGCGCCGCCCTCCGCCGCGGCCGGACGCTGTTGCACCGTGGGCGCGGGTTTCGGGGTGGGCGGGGAGGCGGTGCACCCGGACAGGAGGAGTGCCGCGGTCACCGCACCGGCAAGCGCGGCACGCACGGCGGAGAAGGTAGCACTAATCCCGCAGGGGTGAGAAGGCGTCGAGGAGCTCTTCCGCGACCCGCATCGAGACCTGGGGATCGGCGTCCGGCGAACCGATGCGCGGGTCGAAGTTGAGGTCGAGGAACAACTCGGTCATTCCCTGCTCAGCCAGGCGTTCCACGTCGCCACGGATCTCTGCGAAGCTGCCGGTGAGCGGCCGCCGGTCGGCTCGACCGGGTTCACGGACGCGGACGGCGCAGCGGCAGATGAACCGCATCGTCTCCGGATCGCGGCCGACTTCCTCGGCGCCCTGACGGATCAGTCGGATCATCGGCGCGACGTCTTGTTGCGTGGCTGAGCTGCTGCTGATCCAGCCGTCGGCGATCCGGCCGGCTCGACGCAGCGCGGCCGGCGCGGTTCCACCCAGCAGGACCGGTACGCGCGCCTGCACGGGCTTGGGTTCGAACTCCGCCCGGGGCACCTCGTAGAACCGCCCGGAATGCTCGGGCCACTTCTCCGTCCACAGTGTACGCAGAACGGAGACGTACTCGGCGACGCGTGCCCCCCGTTCGCCCAGGGAAGCGCCGGTCGCGGTGAATTCCTCAGGCTGCCAACCGGTGCCGATCCCGGCGTCCACCCGGCCGCCGGAGAGGACGTCGAGCGTCGCGAGCTGCTTGGCGAGGATGACCGGGGAGAGGAACGGAAGATTCACGACCGCGACGCCCAGCCGGATCCGCCACGTCTGCGCGGCGACGAAGGCGAGCGGCAGCAACGGATCGAGGACGCTGCGGTACTGGTCGGCCAGGCCCTCCGGGGCGAGCAGTCGCTGGAAGGTCCACAGGCTGTCGTAGCCGAGCTCCTCGGCGCGTACCGCGATCGGCAGGATGCGGTCGGGAGTCGCCCAGGAACCGGAGACCGGCAGTCCCACGCCAAGCTTCATAAGACTCAGGGTAGATCCGTCGCCATTTCTTGCACGATATGCCGGGCGATCGCGAGCGAACTGGTCGCGGCCGGAGAAGGCGCGTTGAGTACGTGCACCTGCCGGGGTGCCCGGACGATGAGGAAGTCGTCGACGAGGCTGCCGTCCGGCCGGATCGCCTGGGCGCGTACGCCCGAACCCGCGGGTTCGAGGTCGGCCCGGGTGATCTCCGGGACCAGCTGCGCCACGCTTTCGGCGAACCGCCGCCGCGACAGCGAACGAGTCACCTCGCCCAGTCCGTACTTCCAATGCTTGCGCGCCAGCCGCTGGAAGCCGCCGTAGGTGAGGGTGGCGGCCAGCTCGCCCGGCCGGACCTTCGCCCACCGGTATCCCTCGCGGGCCAACGCGAGCACGGCGTTCGGTCCGGCGTGGACGGTCCCGTCGATCATCTTGGTCAGGTGTACGCCGAGGAACGGGAACCGGGGATCGGGCACCGGATAGATCAACCCTCGGACGAGGTCGGTGCGATGCGCTTTGAGCTGTGCGTACTCCCCGCGGAACGGGATGATCCGAGCGGGCGGGGTGATCCCGGCGAGCGCTGCGATCCGGTCGGAGTAGAGGCCGGCACAGTTGATCAACGTGTCGTAGCGCAGATCCCCAGTGGTCGTCACGACGGTGTCGGGGCGGATCGCCGTCACCGCGCTGTTGAGTTGGACCTGGCCGCCGAGCTTCTCGATCTGCCCCGCCAGGGCCAGCGCCACCCGGCCGTAGTCGACGATTCCCGTCGACGGCACGTGCAAGGCTCCGACGCAGGCGACCTCGGGTTCCAGCTCCCGCGCCTCGTGCGCCGTCACCATGCGTACGGTGATCCCGTTGCCACGGGCCCGCTCCTCCAGCATCCGGAGCTGGCCCAGCTGACCGGCCGCCGTCGCCACGATGAGTTTGCCCGTGATCGCGTACGGGACGTCGTGCTCCTCACAGAACTCGATCATCTGCGCCACCCCGGCCCGGCACAGGCGTGCCTTCAGGCTGCCGGGCGGATAGTAGACACCCGCGTGCAGGACGCCGGAGTTGTGGCCGGTCTGGTGGGCCCCGGGCCGGCCCTCCTTCTCCACCACCGTCACGTCGGCGGCGGGTTGGTCGAGGAGGAGTTGACGGGCCACGGCCAGGCCGACGATGCCACCACCGATGACGACGTAGCGGGTCACCGGAGCAGCGTACGCCGATCTTCGCTGCACACAGCCGTCGCGAACTGTCACGAAGTTGTCAGCCTCGTCTTACGCTGAAGGACATGACCGGACGAGTCGTCCATTTCGAAGTGCCCGCCGAGGACATGCAGCGGGCGCAGAAGTTCTACACCCAGGCGTTCGGATGGGACCTCACCCCGATCCCGGCGATGGGCTACACGCTGGTCTCGACCACGCCGAGCGGCGATCGCGGTCCACTGACCCCGGGCGCGATCAACGGCGGGCTGCTCGATCGGAAGGCGCCGTTCGACGGCCCGGTGATCACCATCGAGGTCGCCGACATCGACGCCGCGCTCGCCTCCGTCGTCCGGCTCGGCGGTGAGGCGGTCATCGGCCGCCAGGCCGTGGGCGACATGGGCTTCACCGGCTACTTCCGGGACACCGAGGGCAACCTGATCGGCCTCTGGCAGAACGCCTGACCCCTCCTTGGGCGCTGGATCAGGGTTCCAGGTCGAATCTTGGGGCAAGATTCGACCGACATCCCTGATCCAGCGTGCATCCAAAGCCAAGCCCGGTCAGGTGACGTAGGGGCAGTGGCGGCAGCCTCGCTCGCAGCAGGTGCCGCGGTTCGCGAGGAACCTGGCGCTGAGGACGAACAGGCCGGTCTCGGGATCGAGGTAGCCGGCCTGCCCGTCCGCGACCGCCTCAGCGTGCCGGCGCAGGATCTCCGCTCGCCTCGGGTGATCCGGCGCCAACCGGCTCGGGTGCGGCTCGGTCAAGGCCCGCGGCGCCAACGGCAACGGCTTCACGGCTCCCCTTCCGCACCGGAACGCTCATGGCCGCGACGGCGGCCAGCAGCATCACGGTACCGGCGACGGCCGGCAGGCCGAGCCGCTCCCCCAGCGCCGCCACTGCCACCGCCAGTGCGCTGACCGGCTCGATCAGCACCAGCATCGCCGCGGTGGTCGCGGGCACGGTCTTCAAACCATTGAAGAACATGGTGTACGCCATCGCAGTGGGCACGATTCCGAGAAAGATCAGCCACCCGAACGCGGCGGGCCCGTTCGACCCCGGAAGCAGGCCCTCCGCTGCGGCCAACGGCAAGAGGCACAGCGTCGCCACCACGAACGAGGCCAGCGTCTTGCCGACGTCATCCGAACCGATGTGGTCGGCGTACCGCCGGGTGAGCAGAGTGACCAGCGCGTAGCCGGCGGCGGAGGCGAGCGCCCAGATCACCCCGAGCACCGGGTGTGGGCCGACCTCGCCCGGACCACCCACGATCATGACCAGACCCGCGATCGCGACCCCGATGGCCAGGACCGCGCGGCCGGTGAGCGGCTCGCCGAGAAAGAGCCGCGCGCCGATCGCGACCAGAATCGGGCATGCGCCCAGCGTGGCCACGGTGCCGACGGCGACGCCGGCCTCAGCGATCGACAAGTAGTAGGCGGATTGGTAGACGGCCAGACCGAGGCCGATCACGATCATGACCCAGCCGCGCGGGAACACCGCCCGGGGCCCGATCGGCCGACGCCGAACCAGCTGGACCAGAGCGAGCACGAGTACGCCGAACGCGGCGCGCCAGAAGGACACGGCCAACGGCCCGAGGCCGCTGGTCCGATAGAGGACCGACGCGACGACACCGCCCATGCCCCAGGCAACGGCTGCGGTCGCGACGAAGAAGACGCCTGACTTCATTTCCGAGTTCTCCACTGAAAGTCGTCCGAACCATGACTGGCGTCTGCGGGCGACGACTCATCGTCCGGGCTTCACACAGCCCGGAACAGGTGGAGATGGGTGCCGACCGCGGTCAGGCGACCGGTGGCGAAATGATGGTGCGTCCCATGGCGATCACCCTATAGGGCGAGAGGGGAGCCGACGGCTCCCCTCTCGTACCGCGGGACGATGATCAGCTGCAGCCGCTGGTGGAGCCGCAGCCCTCGCAGACGTAGCAGCTACCGGCCGGGCGCATCTTCGTGCCGCAGGTGAAGCACAGCGGCGCGTCGGCCGCCTTGCCCAGTACGGCTTCCAGCAGCTCGGTCGAGGAACCGACCGCCTTGGCCGGAGCCGGCGCCTGGATCTGCATGACCGGCTTCTCCGGCGCGGCCGGCGGCACGTACTCCGTGCCCTCCTCCTCGGCGCGCAGCTGGGCGGTCCGCTCGGCGGCGGTGAAAATGCCCAGCTCGGCCCGCCGGTCGTACGGGAGGAAGTCGAGCGCCAGGCGACGGAAGATGTAGTCCATCACCGAGTTGGCGATCCGGATGTCCGGGTCGTCGGTCATCCCCGCCGGCTCGAACCGCATGTTGGTGAACTTGCCGACGTAGGTCTCCAGCGGAACGCCGTACTGCAGGCCGATCGAGATCGCCACGGAGAAGGCGTCCATCACACCCGCCAGGGTGGAGCCCTGCTTCGACATCTTCAGGAAGACCTCGCCCAGGCCGTCGTCCGGGTAGGAGGACGCGGTCAGGTAACCCTCGGCGTCGCCGACCGTGAACGAGACCGTCTGGGACGGACGCTTCTTCGGCAGCCGCTTGCGGACCGGCCGGTACTCGACGACCTTCTCCACCTCGGCCGGGGCCGTCGAGACGACCTCCGCCTTCTCCTCGGCCTTGGCCTTCTTGCCGACCGACAGCGGCTGGCCGACCTTGCAGTTGTCGCGGTAGATCGCGAGCGCCTTGAGGCCAAGTTTCCAGCCGTCGTAGTACATCTTCTCGACGTCCTCGACGGTCGCCGACTCCGGCATGTTCACCGTCTTGCTGATCGCGCCCGAGATGAACGGCTGGATCGCCGCCATCATCAGCACGTGGCCCATCGGGGAGATGGCCCGCTCGCCCATGGCGCAGTCGAAGACCGACAGGTGCTCGGCCTTCAGCCCGGGCGCGTCCACCACGTGGCCGTGCTGGGCGATGTACTCGACGATCGCCTCGACCTGCTCCTCCTGGTAACCCAGGGAACGCAGCGCCCGCGGCACGGTCTGGTTGACGATCTGCATCGACCCGCCGCCGACCAGCTTCTTGAACTTGACCAGCGCCAGGTCCGGCTCGACCCCGGTGGTGTCGCAGTCCATCATGAAGCCGATGGTGCCGGTCGGGGCGAGCACGCTCGCCTGCGAGTTACGCCAGCCCTGCTTCTCACCGATCTTGTTGCCGAGCTGCCACTGCTTGGCGGCTTCCTTGGTGATCGCCTTCGCGACGTCGCCGATCGGCTTGATCTCGTCGCAAGCGGCGGCGTGCTTACGCATCACGCGCTGGTGGGGCGTGGCGTTGCGGGCGTAGCCGTCGTACGGGCCGACGACTCCGGCCAGTTCGGCCGACCGACGGTACGCCGTCCCCGTCATCAAGGCGGTGATCGCGGCGGCGACCGCCCGGCCACCCTCCGAGTCGTACGGCAGGCCACTGGCCATGAGGAGGGCGCCGAGGTTGGCGTACCCGATGCCGAGCTGGCGGTAGGCCCGGGTGTTCTCGGTGATCTTCTTCGTCGGGAAGTCGGCGAAGCAGATCGAGATGTCCATCGCGGTGATGACGAACTCGACCGACTTGACGAACTTCTCGATCTCGAACGAGCCGTCGTCGGCGAGGAACTTCATCAGGTTCAGCGAGGCCAGGTTGCACGACGTATCGTCGAGGTGCATGTATTCCGAACACGGGTTGCTCGCCGTGATCCGGCCGGTCTCCGAGCAGGTGTGCCAGTCGTTGATCGTCCCGTCGTACTGGATGCCGGGATCGGCGCACTCCCACGCGGCCTGGGCCATCTTGCGGAACAGCGATTTGGCGTCGACGGTGTCGACGACCCGGCCGTCGAGGCGGCCGAGCAGGTCGAACGACTTGCCCTCGTCGACCGCGTGCATGAACTCGTCGTTGACGCGCACCGAGTTGTTGGCGTTCTGGTACTGCACGCTGATGATGTCGTGCCCGCCGAGGTCCATGTCGAAGCCGGCGTCGCGCAGCGCCCGGATCTTGTCCTCCTCGCGCGCCTTGGTCGCGATGAAGTCCTCGACGTCGGGGTGATCGACGTCGAGGATGACCATCTTCGCCGCGCGCCGGGTCGCCCCGCCGCTCTTGATGGTCCCCGCAGACGCGTCGGCGCCGCGCATGAAGCTGACCGGGCCGGACGCCGTCCCGCCGGAGGAGAGCAGCTCCTTGCTGGCCCGGATGCGGGACAGGTTGATGCCGGAGCCGGAGCCGCCCTTGAAGATCAGCCCCTCCTCCTTGTACCAGTCCATGATCGAGTCGACCGAGTCGTCGACCGACAGGATGAAGCAGGCGCTGACCTGCTGCGGGCTCAGCGTGCCGACGTTGAACCAGACCGGGGAGTTGAAGCTGAAGACCTGGTGCAGCAGCATCCAGGTGAGCTCGTGCTCGAACAGCTCGGCGTCGCCGTCGCTCGCGAAGTAGCCGAACTCCTCGCCGGCCTTGCGATAGGTCTGCACCACGCGGTCGATCAGCTGGCGCAGGCTCCACTCGCGCTCGGGCGTGCCCACCGCGCCCCGGAAGTACTTGGTGGTGACGATGTTCGTGGCGTTGACGCTCCAGAACTCCGGAAACTCGACGCCCCGCTGCTCGAAGTTGATCGAGCCGTCCCGCCAGTTGGTCATGACGACGTCGCGGCGCTCCCACGCCACCTCGTCGTAGGGATGGACCCCTTCCGTGGTCCAGACCCGGTCGATCTTCATCCCCGCCGCTCGCGTGCGTCCCGCCATCGAGAGCCCCCTCCAGCTTTCACCATCTGTATAACGCGTGCCTGTGACAATTCAGTTCGTGATCCAGCGCCCTTCAGCAGGGCGTTCAGACGGCGGACGTACTGCCGTTACGAGTGCGCAGAGCGGCGATTTCACGCTCGAAGTCGTCCAGGGACTCGAAATCCCGATAGACGGACGCAAACCGGAGGTACGCCACCTCGTCCAGCTCCCGGAGGGGCTGCAGAATGGCCAGCCCGACCTCGTGCGAGGGGATCTCGGCCGCCCCTCGGGCCCGGATGGTCTCCTCGACCCGCTGCGCGAGCAGTGCGATCTTGTCCTCGTCGACGGGCCGGCCCTGGCAGGCCTTGCGTACGCCGCTGACGATCTTGGACCGGCTGAACGGCTCGGTCACACCGCTTCGCTTCACCACGGCGAGAACGGCCTCTTCGACCGTCGTGAACCGTTTGCCGCACTCTGGGCAGTGACGTCGCCGCCGGATGATCTGTCCGTCTTCGGCCTCACGGGAATCGACCACTCGGGAATCGGCGTGCCGGCAGTACGGGCAGCGCATCAGGTCCCCCTCCTCCCACCCGGCCGGGTACCACGTCCGGCGGACATGGCTGATCACGGGCCGTCCCCGAAAGGCCGACGCCGATGAGATGACGCAGATCACCGTGGCCGGTCACTCGACGCTATCTATAGATGTCGAGCGCCTCGGTCACCACAAGATGTTGGGGTTGAACTTATTCCTCAGACGGTCCTCGCGCAAGTTCGACACGGCATCGCCGACACGTGTCGCGAATCTCAACACGCCGCGCCGCCTCGTGGTTACTGCCCGCTGCGAATCCGCCCGAAAGGCAGGGCTTGAAAGGGGTACCAGAACAACCGTACGATGTCGAGACCGACACGCGTCGTACAACTGTTTGAAGGTGTCGGTGAAACACGATACGGTCATCTCAGCGAATCCGGACACAACGCCGCCAGCGGCGCTCGGGCCTTCGCCGATGATCAGCTTCCCCGGATCAGTTCAGCAGGAGGGCAGCCAGATGGCGTCCGAGAAGAAGCCCAAGACCGCGATGCGCAGCGTGGCCTCGATCTCCGCCACGACGCTCGACCTGCCAGGCGGTCCCGAGCTCACCGCCCGTCAGCGGCGCATCCTGGACACCATTCGTGCCTGGATGGACCAGAAGGGCTACCCGCCCACCGTCCGCGAGATCGGCGACGCCGTGGGCCTGGTCAGCCCGTCGAGCGTCGCTTACCAGCTCAAGGAGCTGGAGCGGAAGGGCTACCTCCGCCGCGATCCGCACCGCCCGCGCGCCGTCGACGTCCGCCCGCCGGCCGACACCGACCCGGAGCTGCTCGGCATGCTGCGGCCCACCCCGGCGTACGTGCCGGTCGTCGGACGCATCGCCGCCGGTGGCCCCATCCTCGCGGAGGAATCCGTCGAGGACGTCTTCCCGCTCCCCCGCGAACTCGTCGGCGAGGGCACTCTCTTCCTGCTCCAGGTCAAGGGCGACTCGATGATCGAGGCGGCCATCTGCGACGGCGACTGGGTCGCTGTACGCCAGCAGCCCACCGCCGACTCCGGAGACATCGTTGCCGCGATGATCGAAGGAGAGGCGACGGTGAAGACCTACCGCAAGCGGAACGGGCATGTGCTCCTGATGCCGCGCAACCCCGCGTACGAGCCGATTCCCGGCGACGAGGCCTCGATCCTGGGTAAAGTCGTCGCCGTCATGCGGCGGGTGTAAAACGGATCCCATTTCGTCCCTGGCTGCGTTGCTCGACACCTCGTTGCCCCGAGGCAACGTCGGCGTCGTGCGCCTTGCCAGGAACAAAATGGGATCCGTTTTACGTACCTTCGAGGGTTGAATAGGTAGCTGGGCGCTGTCCGCGGGTTGACGCGAGCTGCCTTTCCTGCAGATCAGGGTTATGCATGCCAAATCGGGGCTCCGAAGCATGCGTAACCGTGATCTGCAGGGAAAACAACGCAGCGGCGGGCGCGGTTTTGGCATACCGAATTGCTGGCGGGGCTGAAACGGATGCCATTTCGTTCCTGGCAAGGCGCACGACGCCGACGTTGCCTCGGGGCAACGAGGTGTCGAGCAACGCAGCCAGGGGCGGAATGGGGCCGTTGAAGCAAACACGGCCGTCAGCCACACCCAACGAACCCGGTATCAATACCGGTTCTGATCCCCCCAGGGATCCTGGTTAGGGCGCGGGTTGGGTTGCGGGGGGTAATACGGCTGCTGCTGCTGTCCGTACCCCGGCTGCGGGCGCGGCTGCGGCGACCCGTACACCCCTGCCCCCTGGTCCGGATACCCGCCCCTGCCTCGGTCGTCGTACGCGTGGACGGGGGCGAGCACCGTGGTGGGCGCATTGTCATGCGGGCCGGGGAAGTCGGCGTCGCCGAATTCGTCGAGCGCTTCCCGCTCTCGCTTGGCCTTCTTCTTCGCCGCGGCAGCCGCCTTCTGGCGCTTCTTCTTGCCGCTGATCATCCCGAAGACGCCGAGGCCGACGAGGATCAGGCCGGCGAAGCCCACCCCGGCGAGCAGCATGTAGACCTGGTCCAGCGAGAGGTCTTTGAACCATTTCATGAGTGCCGAGTCCCCTTCGGACGCTTTCACCGTCGGCGGGGCGACGTAGCGCTTCGTCGTCGGCGTGTAGCTCAGCAGCGACGCGGTTTCCTTGTCGGTCGCCTTGTCCAGACGCGGAGCGGTGATGAACTGCGTACCGTCGTCGGAGTAGGTGATCGCGCCGCTGTACTGCTCGGCCGGCTGCGGCAGCCCGGTCACTCGCGGCTCGGTCTTCAGCGCGGCGAGCACGTCGTTTCCGTTGACGTCCCACTCGTACGCGTCGGCTTGCGTACGCAGCACGACCCGGCTGCCGTCGGGTGCGACGGCGCCCCCGGTGAACCCCTTGCGGCCGGCCCCACCGAGCATGTTGTCCGTGACGGTGGTCAGGATGTCGATCTTTCCGACCTGCTTCAGCGGTACGCCCTCGGCTCCCGGCGCCAGCGCAGCGCTCGGCGTGTAGAGGAACGCCGTGCGATCGTTCTCGTGCGTCACGAGGATGGGCGTGCCGTCACCGTTGATCAGGAGCGCCTGGACCTCGTGCTTGTCACCTTCCGGGAAGGTCAGCCGATAGATCTGCGGCGTCGTGAGGGCGGCCGGCAGCTTCCACAGGGCGACGCTCGGCCGCTCCTTGGCGTTACCGGTGTCGGCGATCCACATCGTGCCGTCCTTGGCCCGGACGATGTCGTTCGGCGAGTTGGAGCCGTTCCCGCCGAAGGCGATGCCCTTACCCGAGATCTTGCAGTTCGCGGTGAGCTGCCAGATCTTCTGGTGGCTCTCGACCGGATTGTCGACGTTCTCCGCGGTGTTGACGGCCAAGTAGCCCGTGCTGGTCGCCACGATGCCCGACAGCTCACCGACACGCTCGTCGCTGAGCTTGCAGAGCTTCTTTCCCTGGGCCGGGGCGGCTGCTGCCGCCGAGGGAGAGGGGTCGGCCGCCAGCGCTGGGGACCCGAGCAGAAGCGCGGCCCCCACCGCCATGACCGAGAACGTCACACGCCGCATTCGGCAAGTCTCGCATGCTCGGCCGGGACGGTGGGGAATCCGGTGCTGTCGTTACGCGACAGCGCTCGTGTTCTTACTATCCGTCACCAGGTAGGGGGCCAACTCCGCAGCCAGTTCCGCGTCTACGCGTACCCGCAAGAATGTGCCTTCCTCCTGATGGTCCGTTTCCTGGACTTCTCCGCGCAGATGGAGCCGGGTGACCAGATCGCCCCGGTCGTAGGGCACCAGGACGGCGACCTCGACCGCGGGACGCGGCAGGCGTGCCTCGATCGCAGCCTTGAGCTCCGCGATCCCCGCGCCCGTCTGGGCGGAGACGAACAGCGCGCCGGGCCATTCGCGCTTCAACCGCAGCAGCGTCTCCTCGTCAGCCGCGTCGACCTTGTTCACGACCAGCAACTCCGGCAGCTTGTCCGCGCCCACCTCGGCGAGCACCTCGCGAACCGCGCGCACCTGCTCGTCGGGGTCCGGGTGTGCGCCGTCGACGACGTGCACCAACAGATCCGCGTCGGCCACCTCTTCCAAGGTCGAGCGAAACGCCTCGACCAGGTGGTGCGGCAGGTGCCGGACGAAACCGACCGTGTCGGACAGCGTGTAGATCCGCCCGTCCGCGCTGGTCGCCCGCCGCGTCGTGGTGTCCAAGGTCGCGAACAGCGCGTCCTCGACCAGCACGCCCGCGCCGGTGATCCGGTTGAGCAGGCTGGACTTGCCCGCGTTGGTGTAACCGGCGATCGCCACCGCCGGCACCGCGTTCCGCCGCCGGGTCGCACGTTTGGTGTCCCGGATGGTACGCATCGACGTCAGTTCCCGCCGCAGCTTGGCGATGCGGTGGTTGATCCGCCGACGGTCGGTCTCGAGCTTCGTCTCACCGGGACCGCGCAGGCCGACGCCGCCGCCCGCGCCGCCACCGCGACCGGATCCACCGGTCTGACGGGACAACGCCTCACCCCAACCACGGAGCCGGGGCAGCAGGTACTGCAACTGAGCCAGCTCGACCTGGGCCTTGCCCTCCTTGCTCTTCGCGTGCTGGGCGAAGATGTCCAGGATGAGCGCGGTCCGGTCGATGACCTTGACCTTGATCTGCTGCTCCAGGGCGCGCAACTGGCTCGGCGACAGCTCGCCGTCGCAGATGACGGTGTCGGCGCCGGTCTGCTCGACGACCGAGCGGACCTCGTCCACCTTGCCGCGGCCGATGAAGGTCGCGGGGTCGGGCTGACTGCGCCGCTGGATCAAGCCCTCCAAGACCTGCGAACCCGCGGTCTCAGCCAGGGCGGCCAGCTCGGTCAGGGAGTTCTCGGCGTCGATCACGGTGCCGGCGGTCCAGACCCCGACCAGGACTACTCGTTCCAGTCGCAGCTGACGGTATTCAACTTCGGTGATATCGGTGAGCTCGGTGGACAGACCTGCGACGCGTCGCAGCGCGTGCCTCTCCGCGAGTTCAAGATCGCCCAGCGTCTCGGCGTCACCGGTCTCGACAAGCGGTTCAGCATGATAGTTCGTCAAAACTTGTCCTCCTCGCACTCAAGCGTGGCACGCCGGGACCCTCCCGCGCATCCCCATTTGCCCGTGTCCGTAGGTCACATGCGAAGGCAGCGGTTCGCTGGTGGGCGTACGACGGTGAGAGAATGGCTGGGCCACGCTGGAGTGTGATGAAAGGGACGAAAGTGTCGACAATGCGCCTGCCGAGTGCCGGATTCTCGATCACCATCCGGGTGGCGGTGACCGCAGACTCGTCGGCGATCGGCCGTCTCACCACCGCAGTCGGCGAGGCGGGGGCCATCGTCACGGCGCTGGATGTCGTCGACTCCGACCACGTACGCGTAGTGGCCGACCTGACGTGTGACACCGCTGACACCGTCCACGCCGATCAGGTGGTGAGCGCGCTCGAGGCGCTCGACGGTGTCGAGGTACGCAAAGTCTCCGACCGGACCTTCCTGCTTCACCTCGGCGGCAAGATCGAGGTCAGTCCCAAGGTCACGCTGCGGAACCGGGACGAGCTGTCGCGGGCGTACACCCCGGGGGTGGCGCGCGTCTGCATGGCGATCGCGGAGAACCCGGCCGACGCCCGGCGCCTCACCATCAAGCGCAACACCGTCGCTGTGGTCAGCGACGGCTCGGCCGTCCTCGGGCTCGGCAACATCGGACCGGCCGCGTCGCTGCCCGTCATGGAAGGCAAGGCGGCCCTGTTCAAGCGGTTCGCCAATGTGGACGCCTGGCCCATCGTCCTCGACACCCAGGACACCGACGAGATCGTCCGCATCGTGCGGGCCATCGCCCCGGCGTACGGCGGGATCAACCTGGAGGACATCGCCGCCCCGCGCTGCTTCGAGATCGAAGCCCGGCTGCGTGATCTGCTCGACATCCCCGTCTTCCACGACGATCAGCACGGGACGGCGATCTGCGTACTGGCCGCGCTGACCAATGCCCTCCGGGTCGTCGGCAAGCAGATCGAGGACGTACGCGTCGTCGTCTCCGGCGCGGGGGCGGCCGGCACCGCCATCATGAAGCTGCTGCTGAAGCAGGGCGTCGGTGACGTGATCGCATACGACCGGGCCGGGGCGCTGCACCGCGGGATGACCGGCTTGAACCCGACCCACCAGTGGCTGGTGGAGCACACCAACCAGGCCAACTATTCCGGGGATCTGCCCGGTGCCGTCAAGGGCGCCGACGTCTTCATCGGCGTGAGCGCACCGAACCTGCTGACCGGCGAGGACATCGCGCAGATGGCGGACAAGGCGATCGTCTTCGCGCTGGCCAACCCCGATCCCGAGGTCGACCCGCGAGAAGCCCGCAAGTACGCCGCCGTCGTGGCGACCGGCCGCTCGGACCAGCCCAACCAGATCAACAACGTGCTCGCCTTCCCCGGCATCTTCCGGGGCATGCTCGACGCCCAGGCCTCCGCGTACACCGAGGACATGGCGCTGGCCGCCGCCCAGGCGATCGCCGACGTCGTAGGCGAGGAGAAGGTCAACGCGAGCTACATCGTGCCGAGCGTCTTCGACCCGAAGGTCGCCCCGGCCGTGGCCGCTGCCGTCACCGCCGTATGCCGGGCGGCCTCGGCTCCTCCGGAGCCGGTCGCCTGACCGCACCGCTGCACAGCCCGGCTTCGGCGTCGCAGTATCCCGGGACTGCGCATTCCCGCGCTGCGGCGGCGCAGTATCCCGGGACTGCGCATTCCCGCGCTGCGGCGGCGCCGTATCCCGGGATAACGCGCTTATTCGGCCGCGGATAGCCGCGTTATGCCGGATAACGCGAAGCCGCACAACCCGGCGCGCCCCGCGACAACGCGAAGCCGCACAACCCGGCGCGCCCCGCGACAACGCGAAGCCGCACAACCCGGCGCGCCCCGCGACAACGCGAAGCCCTCGAAGGAGCTAGAAGCGAAGCGCGGAAGTGTCGACGAAGCCGTGACCGACGATGACAGCGGGCCCGGCGAGCCGGCTGGTCGCCTCGTCGACGTCGACGACAAGTCGCCCACCAGGGACGTCCACCGTCACCGTGCCAGTCGCCCGGCCCTGCGAGTGCAGGTACGCGAAAGCGACCGCACAAGTCCCGGTGCCGCACGAGAGAGTCTCTCCGCTGCCCCGCTCGTAGACCCGCATACGCAGATGGTCGTCGGCCAAGATTTCGTAGAACTCGACGTTGACGCCCTCGGGGTAGAAGTCGCTGTCGAAGGCGGGCGATTCCCACAGCCGCAACGGTTCGACGTTGGGCACCGGGCAGACGAGGTGGGGGTTGCCCATCGAGACGCCGATCCCGTCGAACTTGTGATCGCCGATCTGCGCCCACGACGTGCCCAGGAGGACCGGTGCGCCCATGTCGACCCGGAAGCCCGGACCGTCCGGCAGCGCAGTACGCAGACCGGCCCGGGTCGCGATGGGGATCGGCCCGTCCCCGGCGGCGCGACCGGTCTCGACGAGGTGCCGGGCGAAGACGCGTACGCCGTTGCCGCACATCTCCGAGAGCGAGCCGTCGGAGTTCCAGTAGTCCATGAACCAGGCGGCCTCCGGCGTCGTGCTCGGCAGCGCCCGCAGTACGCCGTCCGCCCCGACGCCGAAGTGCCGGTCGCACAACGCCGCGACCAGTTCCGGGGTCAACGGGGCGTCGCCATCGACGATGACGAAGTCGTTGCCGGTGCCGTGGCCCTTGGCGAAAGCCAGCCTCACTGCGCGTCCTCCTTGATCACGGAAAGCGCCTGTTCCACCAGATCCTCCCGCGCGCCGTCGAGCCAGACGATCGCGGGGTCCCGCCGGAACCAGGACCGCTGCCGCCGGACGAAGCGCCGGGTGCCCGTGACGGTCGCCTGGAACGCCTCCTCCTCCGTGCACAGCCCGTCGAGGTAGGCGAGCACCTGCTGGTAGCCCAGCGCCCGTGAGGCCGTCTTGCCGTCGCGCAGACCCTGGGGGATCAGCCCCCGCACCTCGTCGACGAGCCCGTTCTGCCACATTGCGCGTACTCGTTGCTCCGTTCGTTGATCTAGATCGGCACGATCGACGGCGAGTTGGAGACTCGCGTAGCGCGGGGTCGGATCGGGCAGCGCGGCCGTGAACGGACGCCCGGTGATCTCGATCACCTCCAGCGCGCGAACGATGCGCCGGCCGTTGCTCGGCAGGATCTTGGCCGCGGCGGCCGGGTCGCGATCGGCCAGCCGGCGATGCAGCGGGAGCGGCCCCACGGCCGCGAGTTCGGCCTCCAGCCGCGCGCGCACGTCCGGGTCCGTGCCCGGAAACTCGAACTCCTCCAGCACCGCGCGCAGATACAGGCCCGTGCCGCCGACGAGCATGGGGGTACGCCCACGTGCCGCGACCTGCGCTATCGCGTCGCGTGCGAGATCCTGGAAGACCGCCACGCTGGCCGTCTCGGTGACCGGCCAGATGTCCAGCAGATGATGCGGTAC
The DNA here is from genome assembly GCF_013362815.1 of Hamadaea sp. GTDB lineage: Bacteria > Actinomycetota > Actinomycetes > Mycobacteriales > Micromonosporaceae > Hamadaea. The sequence continues at coordinate 60,424 of NZ_JABFVK010000018.1, forward strand.
GCCTTCCCGCTCGGCCGGGGACAGTTTGGCGGTTCCGATGTCCATGCCGCGGTAGAACTGCATCGAGTCGCAGTTGATCACCTCGGCGTCCAGGAGGTGCGCGAGCTCGATCGACAAAGCCGACTTTCCGGCCGCTGTCGGACCCACGATGGCGATCACCCGCATCGGACAACCGTAACCTTTTCGTGCCCCGCGACCCGCGGGTGAGAGGCTGTCAGAATCATCAAGGACACCGTATGGTCACGGTCGGCCGCAGGCGGTGGACGCACACCGGGTAAGACCTGTGACAATGCGGGAGCAACTTTCTACGCGCGCTGGCGGGCGGCTCCGGAGGACCGGACCGGCCGGGAAGACTGAGGATGGGCACAATGAGCGACTGGACGACCTTCGGCCGGATCGACGAGGACGGCACGGTCTATGTGCGGACCGGCGAAGGAGAACGAGTCGTCGGATCCTGGCAGGCAGGCACGCCGGAGGAGGGCCTGGCCCACTTCGCGCGGCGCTACGCCGACCTGCTCACCGAGGTGGAGCTGCTGGAGACCCGGCTGGGCAACGGCTCGGCCGATCCCGGTCACACCCTGACGGCGGTCCGGAAGCTGCTGGCCGGGATGCCCGAGGCGCACGTCGTCGGCGACATCCCCACGCTCACCGCCCGTCTGGAGCGGCTGGCCGCCAAGTCGGAGGAGAAGGCCGGCGAGGCCAAGGCCGCCCGGGACGCCGCCCGCGTCGAAGCGGTCGCCCGCAAGACCGCACTGGTCGAGGAGGCCGAGAAGCTGGCCGCCGAGGCGACCGGCTGGAAGGCGGCAGGCGACCGGCTCAAGGAGATCCTCGATGAGTGGAAGACCATCCGCGGGATCGACAAGAAGACCGACGGCGAGCTGTGGAAGCGGTTCGCGGCCGCCCGCGACGGCTTCACCCGCCGCCGGGGCGCCCACTTCGCCAGCCTCGACGCCCAGCGCAAGCAGGCGCAGGGTGGCAAGGAAGAGCTCGTCGCCGAGGCGGAGAAGCTGTCTGACTCCACCGAGTGGAACGCGACCGCAGCCCGGCTCAAGGAACTCATGAACGAGTGGAAGGCCGCTCCCCGCGCCGCCAAGGAAGCCGAGCAGAAGCTCTGGGAGAGGTTCCGCGCCGCGCAGGACGCCTTCTTCACCCGTCGCAGCGAGGTCTTCTCCGCGCGCGACGCCGAGCAGAAGGCCGCCCTGGGCAAGCGCCAGGAGCTGCTGACCCAGGCCGAGGCGCTGGACGTGGACGCCGACCCGAAGGCCGCCCAGGCGGCGCTGCGGGACATCCAGGGCCAGTGGCACGACTCCGGCCGGGTCAGCCGCGAGGCCGCCGCCGGGCTGGAGCGCCGGCTGCGGGCGGTCGAGGACAAGGTGCGCTCGGCGATGGACTCGGCCTGGCGCCGGGTCGAGCCGTCGGCCAACCCGATGCTCGACCAGATGCGCAAGCAGGTCGCCGAGGCCGAGCAGAAGCTGGCCAAGGCGCAGGCGGCCGGTGACGCCAAGCGGATCAAGGAGGCCCAGGCCGCCCTCGACTCCAAGAAGGCGTTCCTGGCGCTGGCCGAGCAGGCCTGATCCCTTTCACGACAACGGCCGCCTCCCGCACGGGGGCGGCCGTTCCGCGTTGCCCACTTCTTCGCGTTGATCATGAACCCAGGGTCCGGATGGGCGGCCTAGAGCCTGCGTCGTCGCCTGGGGTGAAGGCTGCGGTTTCGGGTGGGCGCTGTCCGATATCGCACCGAAGAGGGTGGGGCGTGGGCTTTGTTCGTTGGCGAATTGTCCGAGTTTCATGATCATGGTCAATTCTGGGCGGTGATAGCGACGCAGAATTGACCATGATCGTGGGCGGCCATGATCAGCGGAAGATTCGCGGTGCCATAGCCCCACATTTTCTCCGTTGATCTCCGCCATGAACGTGACGGGCGGGCAGCGCGCGGGACGGGGGCGGTCAGCAGGCGCAGGCGTCGGCGGCCGGTTCGGTCTGCTTCGGGGCGCCGACGGTCGGCAGACCCAGCAGCACGCCGGGCGTACGGGCGACTCGGCCGGCTTCGAAGGCGTCGCCGGCTCGCGTACGCCGATGGCTGAGCACTGCGCCGTCCGCGTTGAGGTGGTGCGGGGCGGCGTACGTGAGCTCGGTGGTGATGACGTCACCGGGGCGGATCGTCGCCGCCTCCGCCGGCGTGACGGCGAAGTGGACCAGGCGGCCGTCTCGGGCTCGCCCGGACATCCGGCCGGTGGCGGCGTCCTTTCGGCCCTCCCCCACGGCCACGAGCACCTCGGGGCGCGTCCCGATGAGTTTCTTGTTCTCGTCCCAGGTGACTTCTTCGACCGCTTCCGCGAGACGCTGGTAACGCTCCTGCACGACCTGCTTCGGCAACTGATCCGGCATGGTCGCGGCGGGCGTACCGGGGCGGATCGAGTACTGGAAGGTGAAGGCCGACGCGAATCGAGCCTGCCGGACGACGTCGAGGGTGGCCTGGAAGTCCTCCTCGGTCTCGCCGGGGAAGCCCACGATGATGTCGGTCGTGATCGCTGCGTCCGGCATCGCCTCGCGTACCTTGTCGAGGATGCCGAGGTAGCGCTCCGACCGGTAGCTGCGCTTCATCGCCTTCAGTACCCGGTCCGACCCGGACTGCAGCGGCATGTGCAGCTGGTGGCAGACGTTCGGAGTCTCCGCCATGGCGGCGATGACGTCGTCGGTGAACGCGGCCGGATGCGGGCTGGTGAACCGTACGCGCTCCAGCCCCTCGATCGTCCCGGTGGCCCGCAGCAGCTTGCCGAATGCGAGGCGGTCCCCGAACTCCACGCCGTACGTGTTGACGTTCTGGCCGAGCAGGGTCACTTCGAGGACACCGGAGTCGACGAGCGCCTGAACTTCGGCGAGCACGTCGCCGGGGCGGCGGTCCTTCTCCTTGCCCCGCAGGCTCGGGACGATGCAGAACGTGCAGGTGTTGTTGCAGCCCACCGAGATGGAGACCCACCCGGCGTAGGTGGATTCGCGCCGGGTCGGCAGGGTCGACGGGAAGACTTCGAGGGACTCGAGGATCTCGACCTCGGCCTCCTCGTTGTGCCGGGCCCGTTCCAGCAGCACCGGCAGCGAGCCGATGTTGTGCGTACCGAAGACGACGTCGACCCAGGGAGCCTTCTTGACGATCTCGCCCTGGTCCTTCTGCGCCAGGCAACCGCCGACGGCGATCTGCATGCCCGGGTTCTTCACCTTCTGCGGGCGTAGGTGACCGAGGTTGCCGTAGAGCCGGTTGTCGGCGTTCTCGCGTACCGCACAAGTGTTGAACACCACGACATCAGCGTCATCGCCGGAAGCTGCCTTGACGTAACCAGCGGCATCCAGGAGCCCCGAAATCCGCTCCGAGTCGTGCATGTTCATCTGGCAGCCGTACGTGACGACCTGATAGCTCCTGGACACCCGCGGACTCCTTCGTTACCCGACCCCCCAGCGTACCGGGGGGTCGGGACGCGCGGACATGACGGCGACTGACTGCACTCCTGGCGGCTCGGGCAAGCCCTCCCCGGCTGGAGGGACGGTCCGGACCACCGCGGACGTCCGAAATGAAACGTTTATCGTCCTTCGACGGGCGGATAGTCGCGCGAGGGGTGACCGACGTAGAGCTGCCGCGGACGGCCGATCTTCGTCTCGGGGTCGTTGATCATCTCGCGCCACTGGGCGATCCAGCCGGGCATGCGGCCGAGCGCGAACAAGACCGTGAACATCTTGGGCGGGAAGCCCATCGCCTTGTAGATCAAGCCCGTGTAGAAGTCGACGTTCGGGTAGAGCTTGCGCGAGACGAAATAGTCGTCGGCGAGCGCGATCTCCTCCAGCCGCATGGCGATGTCCAGCAGCGGGTCCGGCTTGTGCAGACGGGCCAGGACGTCGCGGGCGGCCTTCTTCACGATGGCGGCGCGCGGGTCGTAGTTCTTGTAGACCCGGTGGCCGAAGCCCATCAGGCGGACGCCGTCCTCCTTGTTCTTGACCCGGCGCACGAACGCCTCGACGTCGCCGCCGTCGGCCTGGATGTCGCCCAGCATCTCGAGGACAGCCTCGTTCGCGCCGCCGTGCAGCGGCCCGGACAGCGCGTTCACGCCGGCTGAGATCGAGGTGAACAGGTTGGCCTGGGCCGAACCCGCGAGGCGCACCGTCGAGGTGGAGCAGTTCTGCTCGTGATCGGCGTGCAGGATCAACAGCATGTCGAGGGTACGCGCGAGGACCGGGTCGACGTCGTACGCCGCCGCCGGCACCCCGAAGGTCATGCGCAGGAAGTTTTCGACGTAGCCGAGGGTGTTGTCCGGGTAGAGCAGGGGCTGCCCGATCGACTTCTTGTACGCGTACGACGCGATCGTCGGCACCTTGGCGAGCAGCCGGATGGTGGAGATCTCGACGTGCTCCTGGTCGAACGGGTCGAGGCTGTCCTGGTAGAACGTCGACAGCGCGGTGACGGCGGAGGAGAGCACCGGCATCGGGTGCGCGTCGCGGGGGAAGCCGTCGAAGAAGCGCCGCAGGTCCTCGTGGAGCAGGGTGTGCAGGCGGATCTTGTCGGTGAACTCGGTGAGCTGGGCCGCGGTGGGCAGCTCGCCGTAGATGAGCAGGTAGGAGACCTCCAGGAAGGAGGACTTCTCCGCGAGCTGCTCGATGGGGTAGCCGCGGTACCGCAGGATGCCCGCGTCCCCGTCGATGTAGGTGATCTTCGACGAGCACGTGGCGGTGTTCACGAAGCCGGGGTCGTAGGTCACATAGCCGGTCTGGCTGAGCAACTTGCTGACGTCCGCGCCCGCCGGTCCCTCGACGGCCTCGTGTACCGGGAGGAGGATCTGCCCGCCCGGGTGCTCAAGCTTTACGTCCGACATGGTGGTCCCTCGCACGCTTGGTGATAGTCAAAGTCCTTGGTAATTCGCTTCAGGTTTACGGTAACGGCTTGGCCACAAGGTGCGGCGAGGTCCAGCGGTGTTGTCTGCGTCACGCGATCGGCGGTCCTGCCGATCCCCCGGACGGCCAGGCCGCCGCCACCAGGGTGTTATGACCCCGTGACCAAACGGGTTGACTCCTGTCACTCGGGTCGCTCTAGACTGCGTTCGCATCAAGACCCCTCATGCCGGCTCGGCTCACGGACGCGCCTCGCCGGTCACCTCTCGGAGGACATCTGCATGACCACTGCGTCACCGGCCGCGCCGCAGACCCTGATCGAGTTGGACGGTGTCAACAAGTGGTTCGGGAAGCTGCACGTCCTCCGGGACGTCAACCTCTCGGTGAACCGCGGTGAGGTGGTCGTCGTCATCGGCCCCTCCGGCTCCGGCAAATCGACCCTGTGTCGTGCGATCAACCGGTTGGAAACGATTGACTCCGGCTCGATCACGTTCGACGGCCAGCCGCTGCCGGCCGAGGGCAAGGCCCTGGCGCGCCTGCGCAGCGACGTCGGCATGGTCTTCCAGTCCTTCAACCTGTTCGCCCACAAGACGATCCTCGACAACGTCACGCTCGGGCCGGTGAAGGTACGCAAGGAGACCAAGGACGCCGCGCGCGGCCACGCGATGGAGCTGCTCGAGCGGGTCGGCATCGCCGACCAGGCCGGCAAGCATCCCGCGCAGCTGTCGGGCGGCCAGCAGCAGCGCGCCGCGATCGCCCGCGCGCTGGCGATGCGGCCCAAGGCGATGCTCTTCGACGAGCCGACGAGCGCTCTCGACCCGGAGATGGTCGGCGAGGTGCTGGACGTCATGACCTCGCTGGCTCGCGAGGGCATGACGATGATCGTGGTCACCCACGAGATGGGCTTCGCCCGGCACGCTGCCGACCGCGTCATCTTCATGGCCGACGGGCAGATCGTCGAGCAGGCGACGCCGGCCGAGTTCTTCGCCAACCCGCAGACCGAGCGGGCCCGGGACTTCCTGGGCAAGGTGCTGACGCACTGATCGTGCCGGGTAGCGCGACGACCAGAGTTCTCCGCTGCCGGCCCGATGCCGGCCAGCGGTGTTGAGGGAGGAGACACCATGCGTTTGACGCGCATCGCCGCGGTGGCGCTGGCCGCCGCGCTCGCGTTCGGCGCGGCCGCTTGTGGCGGCAGCGATGATGACAAGAGTTCGAGCAAGTTCGCCGCTGGTTCGACCATGGAGAAGCTGGCCAAGGCCGGCAAGATCAAGGTCGGCACGAAGTTCGACCAGCCGCTGTTCGGCTTGAAGGGCCTGGACGGCAAGCCGGCCGGCTTCGACGTCGAGATCGCCAAGATCCTGGCCAAGGAGCTGGGCATCGACGCCGACAAGATCGAGTGGGTCGAGTCGACGTCGAAGGTCCGCGAGGACTACATCCAGCAGGACAAGGTCGACCTGGTCGTGGCGACGTACACGATCAACGACACCCGCAAGGAGAAGGTCTCCTTCGCCGGCCCGTACTTCATCGCCGGTCAGGACATCCTGGTCAAGAAGGACGACACCTCGATCGCCGGGCCGGAGACCTTCCGCGCCGGTGACAAGAAGGTCTGCTCCGTGACGGGCTCGACCCCGGCCAAGAACATCGAGCAGTACCTCAAGGACAAGAACACCCAGCTGGTGCTGTTCGACGTCTACTCGAAGTGCCTGGACGCCCTGAACGCCGGTCAGGTCGACGCGCTGACCACGGACAACGTGATCCTGTCGGGCTACGCGAGCAAGGAGCCGGACAAGTACAAGGTCCTCGGCCAGCCGTTCACCCGTGAGCCCTACGGCATCGGCGTGAAGAAGGACGACAAGGTCTTCCGCGACTGGATCAACGACGTCCTCGAGGCGGCGTTCAAGGACGGCCGTTACAAGGCCGCCTGGGATGCGTCCATCAAGGACCTCATCAAGGTCCCGGACGCGCTGTCCATCCAGCGCTACTGAGTCAACCCGCGTGGCCCGGGCTGGATAGCCCGGGCCACGCCCCGTAAAGAGAAGGGGCACGCCGTGGAGGTCTTCTCCGAAAAGCTCGGCGTCTTCTGGGACGGCTATCTCGGCACGCTGCAGATGTCGCTGCTGGCCGCGATCGGCGCACTGATCCTGGGCGGCGTCGTCGCGGTCTTGCGCATCGCGCCGCTGCCGCCGTTGCGCGGCGTCGGGACGGCGTACGTGACGATCTTCCGCAACGTCCCGCTGACGGTGGTCATGTTCTTCACGGCGTTCGCCCTGCCGTTGCTGGGCAGCAACGCCGGCTTCCTGAAGATCCCCGGCCTGACCTCGGTGATCAAGCCGCTCGGCACGGACCTGCCCTTCTTCCGGTTCGCCACGATCGCGCTGACGGTCTACACCGCCGCGTTCGTCTGCGAGGCGCTGCGTAGCGGCATCGGCGCGGTCCCGCCCGGCCAGGCCGAAGCGGCCCGCTCGCTCGGGCTGACCTTCGGGCAGAACCTCCGGCACATCGTGCTGCCACAGGCTTGGAAGTACGCGGTGGTGCCGCTGGGCAGCGTGATCATCGCAATGATCAAGAACTCCGCGCTGGCAGCCGCCTTCGGCGTCATCGTGACCCTGATGGGCGTCGTCGACGAACTCGTCTCGCAGGAGTACTACGACGCCCTCCCGGTCTTCCTGGGCGTCGTAGTCGGCTACCTCACCATGACGATTCCCCTCGGCCTGGCGCTGGACGCCGTCGAACGTTCGCAGAAGAAGGCGGTCCGCCGATGAGCAGCGTCCTCTACGACTCGCCCGGTCCGCGTACCAAGGCGATGACGATCATCGGCAGCGTCGTCGCGGTGCCGCTCATCGGGCTCGCGGTCTACCTCTGGATCTACCGCCCGCTCGCCGACGCCGGCCAGTTCAAGGGCGAGCTCTGGGGTCCGATCGTCGACCCGAACAACCAGTACTTCTCGCTCGTCTGGGAACGCTGGGGGGACGGCTGGCTCAACACGCTCAAGGCCGCGGTCCTGTCCATCATCGCGTCTCTCCTGCTCGGATCATTGATCGCTTTGGTACGCCGAGAGCTGCGCGAATTGCGTCACCGGCGATTCCCCGGCTCCCCGTTCGGCGGCTTCGGCCGATTCGGCGTACTCGTGGGGCGGGGTCTGACCCGAGCCTGGGTCGAGATCGCCCGTGGTACGCCGGTCGTGACGACGCTGTACTTCGTCTTCCTGGTGCTGCCGATCTGGGGCATCGACTTCGACGACCGCATGTGGTTCCTGGTCATCGGCCTGACGATCTACAACAGCGTGGTCATCGGCGAGATCATCCGGTCCGGAATGGACGGTCTGCCGCAGGGCCAGGACGAGGCCGCCCGCGCAGTCGGCCTCAGCACTTGGCAGTCGTCCCGGATCGTCATGTTCCCGCAGGCGTTCCGCGTCATGCTGCCGGCCCTGATCAGCCAGGTCGTCGTGATCCTCAAGGACACCTCGCTGGGCGGCGTCATCATCTCCTACGAGGAGGCGCTCGGCGTCACCAAGCAGATGGTGGAGGCGTTCCGGGGCGAGCATCTCGCGATCGGCATCCCGATGTACTTCTCCATCGGCGTCATCTACATCGTCGTGAACTACGCCTTGTCGAAGCTTGCGGCGTACCTGCAGAAGCGGCTGTCCCGGCGCGGCTTCAAGCCCATCGACAAGCCTGCTACCGCGCTTGTGGCGGAGGCCTCCGCGGGCGCAGGCGGCGCGGGCAGCCTCTAGGCACGCATGATCCACATCCCGTTTCGTGTCGAGATCGGCCCCGATTCTGACGCGAAACGGGATGTGGATCTTCCGTTTCTGCGGGCTCTAGGGGTCAGCGGGCGATCTCGGTCGTCCGCGACTCGCGTACGACGGTGACCCGGATCTGACCGGGGTAGGTCAGCTCCTCCTCGATCTGCTTCGCGACGTCACGGGCGAGCACGGCCGCCCCGATCTCGTCGACGTCCTCGGGCCGGACCATCACCCGGATCTCCCGCCCGGCCTGCATGGCGAACACCTTGTCGACGCCGGTCTTGGAGCCGGCGATCTCCTCGATGCGCTCCAGCCGCTTGACGTAGGCCTCCAGGCTCTCCCGCCGAGCCCCCGGCCGCCCGCCGGAGCACGCGTCGGAGGCCTGCGTGAGCACGGCCTCGATGGTCTGCGGTGCGACCTCGTTGTGGTGCGCCTCGATGGCGTGGACGACTTCTTCGGACTCGCCGCACCGGCGGGCCAGGTCGGCGCCGATGAGCGCATGCGAGCCTTCGACTTCGTGGGTGAGCGCCTTGCCGATGTCGTGCAGGAAGGCCGACCGCTTGATCAGCGCGGGGTCGAGACGCAGTTCGGCGGCCATGATCCCGGCGATGTGGGCGGTCTCCACCAGATGCTTCAGCACGTTCTGCCCGTACGACGTCCGGTAGCGCAGCCGGCCCAGCATCGTCACCAGCTCCGGGTGGATCTCGGTGATGCCGACTTCGACCAGGGCGTCCTCGGCCGCTCGGTGACACAGCCGCTCGACCTCGTCGCGGGCGGTCTCGTAGACCTCTTCGATGCGGTGCGGGTGGATCCGGCCGTCCAGCACCAGCTTCTCCAGGGTGACCCGGCCGATCTCTCGGCGTACCGGATCGAAACAGGACAGCAGCACCGCCTCGGGCGTGTCGTCGATGATCAGGTTCACGCCGGTGACCTGCTCGAACGCCCGGATGTTGCGGCCTTCGCGGCCGATGATGCGGCCCTTCATCTCGTCCGAGGGCAGGTGCAGGACGCTGACGACGCTCTCGGCGGTCTGCTCGCTGGCCACTCGCTGGATGGCGTCGACGACGATGTGCCGGGCGCGGTGCTCCGCCGTGCTGCGGGCGTCGTTCTCGATGTCGCGGATCAGGAGGGCGGCTTCTCGCTTGGCCTGCACCTCCACCGCCTCCACCAGCTCGGCCTTCGCGCTGTCGGCGGTGAGCCCGGCGACTCGCTCCAGCTCCCGGCGGCGGGCCTCCTCGGCCCGGTCGAGCTCTTCCGACCGCTTGTTGAGCTCGGTCTCCCAGCGGACCAGGTCGAGTTCGGCGGCGGCGATCCGGCGATCCCGCTCGGCCAGCCGCTCGGCCTCCTCGCCGTGCAGGCGCTCCCGTTCGGCGAGTCGGTCCGCCTCCTCGGCGTGTCGCCGCTCCCGTTCGTCGAGCCGTTGAGCGCGCCGCTCGGCGTCCTCGGCCTGCTCCTTCGCGGTCGCGGTGAGCAGCCCGATCTCCCGTTCGGCGCTCCGCCGGGCGGCCTGCCGGGTCTGCTCGGCGTCGATCTCGGCCTGCTTGTTGGCCCGCTCCAGGATCTGCTCGGACTCGGCGTGGGCGGTGTCGATGATGCGCTGTGCCTCGGCCCGGGCCGCCGTAGCCTCCGCCTTCGCCGCGGCCGCGTCCGCCTTGGCCGTCGTCGCGTCACCCCGGGCCGAACTGGCCTCCCGCTGCGCGGTGACGGTCAGCGCCCGGGCCTGTTCCAAGGCGGCGGCCGCCTCGATGGCGGCCGCGTGGATCTGACGGGACTCGGCGTCGTCCTCTTGAGCGATGGGTCGCTGCCACAGCGAATGATCGTCGACGGCCTTCGTCCTCGGTTTACCGCCACCAAGCTGCCTGACGACGCGTACGCCGAGAAAGAGCAGCGCGACGACACCGAGGGCGAGTAGGACGACCGCGCCGGTCAGCACTCCTTCGAGCGGACTCATGGGTCGCTCCCTTCGCCGTCACACGCCGTTGTTTCGCGACGCCCGACCATGGCGAGGGTGCACGTCAGCTACTCGCGCCCGGATCAACGTTTGCCCAGGTAGGCGAGCGCTGAGCCGATGCCGAGAGGCAGATCGACACTAAAACTGTTGCTCTACTGTTACGCGATCTATGTTGTGTGCGTTAACCCAAGGTGGTCGGAGGTCGCCCTCGTACCACGAGGCTAGGTTGTACGGGACGCTCGGTCAAGAACTCATGATCAGACACGATCCGGGCGTTCCCCCTCCGAGTCCATCGCTTCGAGGGCCAGCCCTTCGGCCCACTCCTGCTTGGCCTCCCAGCCCATTTCCCACACCTTACGGCCCTCGGTGAACTCCTCCGCCTGGTCACTGACCTGAGCCAGCACGTCCTTCACAGCTCGGAAGGCGATGCCTGGTGGGTAGCCCTTCCGCGCCAGCATGGCGACCAGCTTGCGGAACATCGCCTCCGGGTCACCTCGCATCGTGCGGAGTTTCCGTTCGACGAGCTCACGGGCGGTGACCTCCTCGGTCTCCACCTCCAGCTCCGCCAGCGCGCCCTTGATGACCTCCTGGTCGACGCCACGCCGGCGCAACTCCTGGCCGAGCGCCCGGCGGGCCAGTCCCTTGCCGTAGTGCCTCGACTCGACCCAGGCACGGGCGAAGGCGGCGTCGTCGATGATGCCGACCTCGTCGTAGCGGTCGAGCACCTCCTCGACGATCTCGGCGCTGATGCCGCGCTTCGTCATCGCCGTGGCCAGCTCCGACCGGGTCCGGGGGCGTACGCCGAGCTGGTTCAGGCAGATCTCCCGGGCGCGTTCTCGCTCGTCCTTCGGCGGTTCGGGCTTCTTCTCCTCACGCGGCTGCCGTCTCTCCGGTGCGACCTCGGCGGCTTCGGGGTCCGGCCCCCACAGGTCGGGATCGTTCTCCGGCTCCACCGGCCGTTTCCGGGACCGGCGGGGCGGTCTCGGCGTGGCGGCGTCCCATCCCCGCCCCGTACGCCCTCGAATCGTCATCCGACTCCCCCTCCGTGCTCTCCGTCAGTCGGGGCGCGACTTGATCTTGGCGAGTTCGGGTCGCTATAGCGACATTTTCTCGCCAAGATCAACCGATCCTCCCGCTGACGCAAAAGGGGCGCGGCCGCCGACAAGCAGCGCCCACGCCCCCAGGTTGGTGCGAAGAGATCAGAAGTCGACGGGCGGCAGCGCGGGGCCACCGGCCTCGTCGTTGCCCGCGTTCACGCCGACGCCCAGCTTCTCGAGGATCTTCTTCTCGATCTCGGCGGCGACGTCGGGGTTCTCCTTGAGGAACTCCCGCGCCTTCTCCTTGCCCTGGCCGAGCTGGTCGCCCTCGTACGTGTACCAGGCACCGGCCTTGCGGATGATGCTCTGCTCCACGCCGACGTCGATCAGCGAGCCCTCACGGGAGATGCCCTTGCCGTACATGATGTCGAACTCGGCCTGCCGGAACGGGCTCGACACCTTGTTCTTCACGACCTTGACCCGGGTCCGGTTGCCGACGACCTCGGTGCCGTCCTTCAGGCTCTCGATGCGGCGGACGTCCAGCCGCACCGACGCGTAGAACTTCAGCGCCTTACCACCCGTGGTGGTCTCGGGCGAGCCGAACATGACGCCGATCTTCTCGCGCAGCTGGTTGATGAAGATCGCGGTGGTGTTCGTGTTGTTGAGCGCACCGGTCATCTTCCGCAGCGCCTGGCTCATCAGCCGGGCCTGCAGACCGACGTGGCTGTCACCCATCTCGCCCTCGATCTCGGCCCGCGGCACGAGGGCGGCCACCGAGTCGATCACGATCAGGTCGAGCGCGCCGGAGCGGACCAGCATGTCCGCGATCTCCAGCGCCTGCTCACCGGTGTCGGGCTGGGAGACCAGCAACGCGTCGGTGTCGACTCCGAGAGCCCGCGCGTACTCCGGGTCGAGCGCGTGCTCGGCGTCGACGATCGCGGCGATGCCGCCACTGCGCTGCGCATTGGCAATGGCGTGCAGGGCCAGCGAGGTCTTACCCGACGCCTCCGGGCCGTAGATCTCCACGATCCGGCCCCGCGGCAGCCCGCCGACGCCCAGCGCCACGTCGAGGGCGATCGAACCGGTCGGAATCACCGCCATCTGCACCTGCGGGCGCTCGCCGAGGCGCATCACGGAACCCTTGCCATGGGCCTTCTCGATCTGCGCCAGCGCTAGATCGAGTGCCTTCGTCTTATCAGGACTAGTCACAGCCATGCCTGCCACCCCTTGTTGGCCCGCCTTCGAGGGGGCCTTCACCGTCGAGCTCTTCGTCACGCCGGACACGTTATGCGCCGGGTCTGACAAAACCGCGCCACCCCGCCGATCGTCCGGACCGAGTCCGGATCGAGTCCCGATCGAGGACGATACCCGTACACCTGTACTATGCGCTACCTTGACACGCTATCGCAGCCGGGACGGCACCCGGTCGGGGTAAGTCGCCACGACGGCCCGCCACACGGTGACCGTCTCGACCCCGGACCGCAGTGCGTCGTCGACCGTCTGGCCGAGCTGCGGCAACACCTGATCGGCCGCCACCGATCGGGCGTACGCGGGACCGAAGGACTCCCCCATCCGCCGCCAGAAGTCGCTCAGCTTCATGCTCACCGTCCGCTCATCGTCACGTCTGTCGACCCAGCCTGCCCCGTTCGCAGCACGAGCGCCAGCAACGGCACCACCGCGAACGCCGCCAGCAATGTGAGCACTCCGTAGGAGGCGTACTGCACGATCACTCCGGACAGCAGTCCCGCCGACGCTCCGGCCACCCCGGTCGTCAGGTCGGACAATCCCTGGGCGGCCGCCTTGACCGGCAGCGGGACGCTCGCGGCGAACAGCGTCGAACCGGCCACCATCGTGCACGACCAGCCCTGACCCAGCAGAATCAGGCCCAGCGTCAGGCGTACCACATCATCGCCGGAGGCGCCCGCGACCGCACAGGCCGCGACCAGCAGGACCACCCCCGCCAGAATGACCCGCCGCGGCCCGAGCCGGTCGGTGGCCCAGCCGACCAGCGGGGACAGGCCGTACATGCCCGCGATGTGCAGGCCGATCACGAACCCGACGATGGTCAGTGAGGCGGTGCCGTGATGCGTCTGCCCGATGTGGATAGGCGTCATGGACATGACGCCGACCATCACCAGATGGCCCAGGGCGGTAGCGACGAGGCCGAGCCGCGCGCCGGTCACCGACCAGACCACCGCCGCGGCCTCGCGGAAGGTGACCCGTGTCGCCGTCGTGACCGGCGGGGCCACCGTCGCGACCGCGCCCGAACCGACCGGCTCGATCACGGGCAACGGCGTGGGCGCGAGCTGTTTGGCCAGCTTGAGCGGGTCCGGCCGCAGCACGGCCAGAATCCAGACCGCGCAGGCCAGGAAGGTCGCGGCCGAGGCGAGATAGGGCGCGGCCAGAGTGGGGATCCCGGTGCCCGCCACGAGCCGGCCGACCGGTGCCGCGAGGTTCGGCCCGGCCACCGCGCCGATCGTCGACGCCCAGATCACCCAGGACAGCTGCCGCCCGCGCTTCTCCGGCCGGGCCAGGTCGGCCGCCGCGTAGCGCGATTGATACTTCCCGGTGTTACCGGCCCCGAACAGGAACATCCCGACGATCAGCAGCGCGATGTGCCGCCCGGCCGCCGCGGCGACCACCGTGATCGCACCGGCCGCACCGACCAGATAGGACAGCGCCAGGCCCGGACGGCGGCCGTACCGGTTCATGATGCGGCTGGCCGGCAGCGCGCTCAGGGCCGCGCCGACCACCGCCACGCTCTGCGCCACGCCGGACAGCGCGGTGCCGACCATCTCCTTGGTGAGCAGCGCGCCGACCGAGATGCCGATGGCCACGCCGAGGCCGCTGACGATCTCGTTGGCGACCAGGACGCGCACCGTGCGGCGCTGAATGCGCACGACATCGACAGACGACACTTCGGATGCTCCGAGGGGTAAGGAGTGAGGGTGGATCTGTCACCCTACCCTTGACGATCATCCGGCGGTGATGCCAACCCGCTCCGGTGCAGGTCAGACCGTCCAGCGTCCGCCGGTCGCCGCCGCCGCGAAGGCGTCCGCGAAGGGCTCGATGTCCGCTTGGGTCAAGTTCGCGATGGTTACTCGTACGCCGGGCGGACTGGCCACTCGGTGCAAGCTGCCGGGGGCGACCGCGTAACCGGAATCGCGAAGCGCGGTGAGGACTCGGGTCTCGTCGTCGACGGGAACCCACACGTTGATGCCGGTCCGGCCGTGCGCGGTGAAGCCTCTCGCGCGCAGCGCGCCGACGAGCGCGTCGCGGCGGGCGTCGTACTCCCGGGCGGCGGCGGACGTGTCGACCGTCTCCCACACCCGGACGAGGGTGCGTTGCAGCACGGTGGAGACCCAGCCCGCGCCGAGCCGTCGCCGTCCCTCGACGCGGGCGACCGTGGCGGGATCGCCGGCGAGCACGGCGATCCGCAGATCTGGCCCGTACGGCTTGGACGCGCTGCGCAGGAAGGCCCACCGCGGCGTCACCCCGGCCAGCGTGGCGAGCGGGACGCCGGCCAGTTCGCCGGCATGGTCGTCCTCGATCAGCAGGACGTCCCTGTCCCTCAGCTCGGTGGCCAGATGCTTGGCACGCTTGGTGGTCACGGCCGCGCCGGTCGGGTTCTGCGCCCGGGTGGTGACGATGACCGCCTTGACGCCCTTGTGCAGGGCGTCTCGCATACCTTGCGGCGTCGGGCCGTCGTCGTCGACCGGGATGGGGACCACCGACAGGCCGTGCGCCGCCGCCAGATCCAGCGAGGCCGCCCAGCCGGGATCCTCCACGCCGACCTGGTCTCCGGGTCGCAGCGCCGTGCCGAACAGCAGATCGAGCCCGTCCAGCGCGCCGCCGACGACGGTGAGCGCGGCGTCGGGGGGAAGATCCGGCAGCCGCTCGCGGGCCCGCTCGGCCAACTCGGGCAGCACACCGGCATCCCGGTAATTCGCGGTCACGCCCTGCGCCGCGACGTGAGCCAGGGCGGGGCCGAGATCCGGCAGCAGACTCGGCTCGCCTACGGCCAGATCGAGTACGCCGTCCGGCACGACCGGACCGCGGCTGCTGCGATCGGCCGAGATCGGCGGCTCGGGGCGTACGCGAGTGCCGTGGCGGCCCTGCGTCTCCACGATCCCCCGCTGACGCAGCTGCTGGTACGCCGCCGCCGCAGTATTGGTCGCGACGCTCAGCTCGGCCGCGAGGGCCCGTACCGTCGGCAGCAGGTCGCCTGCTCGCAGCGCACCCGTACGCACGCCGTCCTCCACGCTGCGGACGATCTCGGCTGCGGTCTTCCCGGCGATCTGATACTGTACTGCCACAGTTTCAAGACTGTACCAGAACAATGAGCATTAGGTGGGACCTCATGTACGCCAAAACCCCTCGGACCACCAGTCTTCGCGAGAAGGAGCGGATGAGCTACTCCCGCGAGGAGGCGCACGCCATTCTGGACGAGGCCTGGTTCTGCACACTGTCGTTCATCGTCGGCGACGAGCCGCGCGCCCTCCCGACCCTGTTCGTACGCGTGGACGACGTCGTCTACGTGCACTTCTCGACCGGATCCCGGGTGGGCCTGGGTGGCCGCGCCGAGGGGCTGCCGGTCTGCCTGAGCGTCACCCACCTCGACGGCCTGGTCCTGGCCCGGTCGCAGTTCAACCACAGCGCCAACTACCGGTCGCTGGTGGCGCACGGAGTCGCGATCCCGGTCACCGACCCGGCCGAACGCGATCTGGCGTTCACCGCGCTGACCGAGAAGGTCGGCCCCGGCCGGGCGGCCGACACGCGTCCGCCGACCGCCAAGGAGTCGGCGCAGACCGCCGTTCTGCGGCTCGATCTGACCGAGGTCAGCGTCCGTGGGCGTACCGGTGGGGTCGTGGACGACGCCGAAGATCTCGGGCTGCCACACTGGGCCGGTGTCGTGCCGATGCGTACGGTCGTCGGCACTGCCGAGCGGGACGCCGGGGTCACCGCTCCCCTGCCCGACTATCTGCGTACCGTCCCCAGCGAGTGGCACGAAGCGCCGACGCTCAAGGGCGAACACGTGGTCCTCGAACGCCTCGACTTGTCCCACGCGCCGGGCCTGTTCGCCGCCGTCGGCCAGGACGAGGAGGTATGGCGCTACCTGCTCAACGACACCCCGCGCACGGTCGAGGAGATGGCCCGGCTCGTCGCCGACGCCGAAGACCAACATGTACGCGGAGCGCGGGTGCCCTGGGTGCAGCGGGATGCGGTCACCGGCGAGATCGTCGGCACTACGTCGTTCTACGGAGTCGACCCGCACAACCGCTCCGTCATCATCGGCATCACCACCCTCGGGCGGCGCTGGTGGCGTACCGGGATCAACACGGAGTCGAAGCTGCTCCTGCTCCAGCACGCCTTCGACACCCTGGGGTGCGTACGGGTGCAGTGGGAGGCCAACTCGAAGAATGAGCGGTCGCATGCGGCGATCGAACGGCTGGGTGCGACCCGGGAAGGCGTGCTGCGGCGGCACAAGAAGCTGCTCGACGGCACCTGGCGGGACACCTACGTCTTCGGCCTGACGGCCGAGGAGTGGCCTGCCGCGCAGTCCGCTTTGCGAGCGCGGCTGCGCCCCAGGCTCGCCTGACGCTGCGTTGCCATGATCAGCGGAAGTTTCGCGGCGTGATGGCACCACATTTTCTCCGTTGATCATGGCGGCCAACGAACGAGGCCCAACCCCCACCCTCTTCGGCGCGCTCTTCCAACACCACACCGAACGAAGGGCAACCGAAGGTCAGGTAAGAGCGAGAGCGAGATCCCCACGACCAAGAGCGGTGACGATCTCGTTGAGGACAGGAACGTCGGCGCTCACAGGCCGCCGGGCGAAGCGCTGTTGGCTGCGATGCCGCCTGACGACGACGAAGTGCACCGCTGCGCGTACCATCGCTCGATCCGCGGCACTGGAGCGAGACGTCTCCGCGACCAATCGGCGCAGGGTGACCGCGATGCGTTCGGCGAGCGGCAGGTCGTGCGGGGCGCGGACCTGGACCCAGGCCAGGTGACCGTCGAGCTGGCGGAGGAGGACGTCTGATTCGTGGGCGGCGGTGCGGCGCGGGCGGATTCGACGGTCGTCCATTGCTCAGACCCCCAGGCTGGTTCGATGGACTACTCAACGTCTTTACGACGGTAACCGAGCGTCACGAAACGGGCAAGACTTGCAAGGCGGACGATTTTGGTCATGCTGCCGATTGTCAGGGGCTCGGGGCAGGATGGATGGCGTGACCGACGTGCTGGAGCTGTTCGGCCCGGCGACCCGGGAGTGGTTCTCGACCGCCTTCGCCGCCCCCACCGCCGCCCAGGCGGGTGCGTGGCAGGCTGTGGCGGCGGGCAATCATGCCCTGGTGGTGGCTCCGACGGGTTCCGGCAAGACGCTCGCGGCCTTTCTGTGGGCCCTGGACCGGCTGGCCCACGAGCCGGTGCCGGCCGAGCCGGAGAAGCGCTGCCGAGTGCTCTACGTGAGCCCGCTGAAGGCGCTGGCGGTCGACGTCGAGCGCAACCTGCGGACGCCGCTGACCGGCATCCGGCATGCCGCCGACCGGCTCGGGCTGACCGAGCCCGCGGTGACGGTGGCGATGCGTACCGGTGACACCCCGGCCGACGAGCGACGGGTGTTCGCCAAGCGCCCGGCCGACATCCTGATCACCACGCCCGAGTCGCTGTTCCTGCTGCTCACATCGCAGGCCCGGGAAGCGCTGCGGGGCGTCGAGACGGTGATCCTCGACGAGGTCCATGCGGTCGCGGGGACGAAGCGCGGCGCTCACCTGGCGCTGTCGCTGGAGCGCCTCGACGCACTACTCGCCCGGCCGGCCCAACGGATCGGGCTGTCCGCGACCGTCCAGCCGACCGAGGTGGCGGCCCGGTTCCTCGGCGGGGCCGCGCCGGTGGCGGTCGTCCAACCGCCGACGGCGAAGACGATCGAGGTCTCGGTCGAGGTGCCGGTCGAGGACATGACGGCGCTCGACGAGGGACGTGCCGACGACGAGGGTCCCCGGCGCGCGTCGATCTGGCCCGCGGTCGAGGATCGGGTCTACGAGCTGATCAAGGGGCATCGCTCGACCATCGTCTTCACCAACTCGCGGCGGGGCGCGGAGCGGCTGTGCGCCCGGCTCAACGAGCTGGCGGTAGAAGACCTCGATCGCGCGATCCAGATGCCGGCGCAGATCATGGCGCAGGCCGGCGCGGGTTACGGAGCGCCAGGCGTGATCGCGCGGGCTCACCACGGTTCGGTGTCCAAAGAGGAGCGAAAGCACATCGAGGAGGAGCTGAAGTCGGGGCGACTGCCCGCCGTCGTCGCCACCTCCAGCCTCGAACTCGGCATCGACATGGGCTCGGTCGACCTCGTCGTGCAGGTCGGCGCGCCGCCCAGCGTCTCGGCCGGGTTGCAGCGCGTCGGCCGGGCCGGGCACCAGGTGGGCGCGATCTCGCGCGGCGTGGTCTTCCCCATGCACCGCGGCGATCTGCTCACCTCGGCCGTGGTCTCGCGGCGGATGGTCGGCGGCACCCTGGAGTCGCTGGACTACCTGCACAGCCCCCTAGACGTCCTGGCGCAGCACATCGTGGCCATGACGGCGCTTGACGAGTGGACGGTCGCCGACGCCGCCACCCTCGTCCGGCGGGCCGCCCCGTTCGCGGAGCTGCCCGATTCGGCCCTGCACTCCGTCCTCGACATGCTTTCCGGCCGATATCCGTCGACCGCCTTCGCCGAACTGCGGCCGCGGATCGTCTGGGACCGCGCCACCGACCGGATCACCGGACGTCCGGGCAACCAGCGGCTGGCCGTGACCAGCGGTGGCACCATCCCCGACCGGGGGCTGTTCGGCGTCTTCCTCGCGGGATCGGCGAAACCCGCCCGCGTCGGCGAACTCGACGAGGAGATGGTCTACGAGTCCCGGGTCGGCGACGTCTTCGCCCTCGGCACTAGTTCGTGGCGGATCGAGGAGATCACGCCGGATCGCGTACTGGTGTCGCCGGCTCCCGGCCAACCGGCCCGGCTGCCGTTCTGGAAGGGCGACCAGGCCGGGCGGCCGGTCGAGCTCGGCAAGGCCATCGGCACCTTCCTCCGCCAGCCCTCCGATGTGGATGGACTCGATCCGGCGGCCCGGGAGAACCTGTCGGCGTACCTGGCGGAGCAGCGCGAGGCGACTCGGCACCTGCCCGACGATCGCACCGTCCTCGTCGAGCGGTTCCGGGACGAGCTCGGCGACTGGCGGATCGTGCTGCACTGCGTACTCGGGGCACCGGTCAACGCGCCCTGGGCGCTGGCCATCGGGCAGCGGCTTTCCGAGCGGCTCGGCGTCGACGCTCAGGTCCACGCGGCCGACGACGGCATCGTCATCCGGCTCCCCGAGGGCGCGGAGGAGCCGCCCGGCGCGGCCGACCTCGTCTTCGACGCCGAAGAGATCTCGATGATCGTGGCCGACGCGGTCGGCGGCTCGGCCCTGTTCGCGTCGCGGTTCCGCGAATGCGCCGCACGCTCGCTGCTGTTGCCCCGGCGCGATCCGGGCAAGCGGCAACCGTTGTGGCAGCAACGTCAGCGCGCTGCCCAGCTGCTCGACGTCGCCCGGGACTTCCCCGACTTCCCGGTCACCCTGGAGGCGGCTCGCGAGTGCCTGCGCGACGTCTTCGACCTGCCCGCCCTGACCGACCTGATGCGCTCGGTCGCTGCCCGACGCGTACGCCTCATCGACGTGACCACGGCCAAGCCGTCGCCGTTCGCGCGATCACTGCTCTTCGGCTACGTCGGCGCATTCCTCTACGGCGAGGACGTCCCGCTGGCCGAACGCCGGGCGGCGGCCCTGTCGCTCGACCCGACGCTGCTCGCCGAGTTGCTCGGCCGGGTGGAACTGCGGGAACTGCTCGATCCCGCGGTCATCGAAGCGGTCTCGCAGCGCTTGCGGTGGGCCGAGCGGCAGCTGCGCGACGGCGAGGACGTCGTCGAGGTGCTGCGCCAGCTGGGCGAGCTGACCCTGGACGAACTGAGCGCGCTCGGTGCTGCCTTCGAGTGGCTGCCCCCATTGGAACGGGCCAACCGGATCGTCCGCGTACGCGTCGCCGCCCAGGACTGCTACATCCTCGCCGAGGACGCCGGCCGCTATCGCGACGCCCTCGGAGTGGCGCTGCCACCGGGTCTGCCCGCTGCGTTCACCGCCCCCGTCCCCGACCCGCTCACCGACCTGATCAGCCGATACGCGCGTACGCACGGGCCGTTCCGGGCCGAGGACTGCGCAGCGCGCCTGGGTCTCGGGGTGGCCGTCGTCGACCACACGCTCCGCCGGCTCGCCGCGACCGGCCGGGTCGTGTCGGGCGAGTTCACCGCGGCTTCCGACGGCGGTCACGTCGAATGGTGTGACGCCGAGGTCCTCCGGATGCTTCGGCGCAGGTCGCTGGCGGCGCTGCGCAAGGAAATCGAGCCGGTGCCGCCCCGGGTTCTCGGCCGGTTCCTCTCCCGGTGGCAGGGCATCGGACGAAGCCGGAACGGCCTCGACGGCGTCGCCGACGTCATCGCTCAGCTGCAAGGCGTACCGGTGCCGGCGTCGGCGCTGGAACGATTGATCCTGCCCGCCCGCGTGGACGGCTATCGACCGTCCGATCTGGACGAGCTGTGCGCCACCGGCGAGGTCGTCTGGTGCGGGGCCGGTCCGATCCAGGGCAACGACGGCTGGATCGCCTTGGCCTTCGCCGATTCCGCGCCGTTGCTGCTGCCGCCCGCCCTCGATCAGGAGTGGCCCGAACTACATCAGTCCATCTTGGATGCACTGAGCGGCGGCGCGCTGTTCTTCCGGCAGCTACCTTCGACCGCCGACGAAGCCGAAGTCGTCGAAGCGCTGTGGGATCTCGTGTGGGCGGGCCTTGTCGGCAATGACACGCTCGCGCCGGTGCGAGCGCTGCTCTCCGGCGGCACGGGAGCCCACAAGTCCCGGCCGGCTCCCGGTCGTTCGCGCTACCAGCGCAGCGGACGCGTCTCGCTGACGACCTTGCGGCAGGGCCCGCCGACGGTGGCTGGGCGGTGGCATCTCGTCGCCGACCGTGACCTCGATCCCACTCGACGCGCAGCCGCCCTCGCCGACTCGTTGCTGGAACGGCACGGCGTCGTCACTCGGGGCGCAGTGGCGGCCGAAGGTCAGCCCGGCGGCTTCGCCGCCGTCTACCCCGTCCTCGCCGGCCTCGAAGAACGGGGCGCGGCCCGCCGGGGGTACTTCGTCGAAGGACTGGGAGCGGCGCAGTTCGCCCTGCCCGGTGCGGTCGACCGCCTCCGCTCGTACGCCGACCGCACGTTCCCGGCTCAGGTGCTCGCGGCGACTGATCCGGCCAACCCTTACGGCGCAGCGCTCGACTGGCCCCCGGCCGACGGCGGGCACCGGCCCGGTCGCAAGGCGGGTGCGCTCGTGGTGCTCGTCGACGGCGACCTCGCCCTCTACGTCGAGCGTGGCGGGCGTACGCTGCTGACCTTCGCCGAAGAGCAGCTCACGCCGGCTACCAAGGCTCTCGCCGAGGCCGTACGCGGTGGCGCGCTCGGCAGCCTCAGCGTGGAACGGGCCGACGGCGAGGCGGTGCACGACAGCGTCCTGGGTGAGGCGTTGGCGGCGGCCGGGTTCACTGTGACGCCTCGGGGACTTCGGCTACGCGCCTGATCCGCTGCGGAGCGTCGGGCAGCAGACCATACGGTGGCACCGATTCTGGCATAGTCGTCGGGCATGAGCGCCCCCACGGCAGTCACCGAGACGACCCCGAAAGCCGGGTCCCGCGACGACTACGTGGACTTCCTCCGGGCCGCCAGCCTGATCGTCGTGGTTTTGTGGCACTGGGCCTTCACCATCCTGACCTGGGAGCCGAACGGTCCTCAGGCCGGCCCGCACGCCACCAGCCCGCTCGGGTTCACTCGCGGATTCTGGCTCGCCACTTGGCTCTTTCAAGTCATGCCGCTGTTCTTCTACGTCGGCGGGTACGTCCATCTCCGCTCCTGGGAACGGGCTCAGCTCAACGGCGTACACATTGGAGCGTTTGTCGGCCGGCGGATCCGCAAGCTGGCCGTGCCGGCCGTGGTGGTGATGCTGGCCTGGATCGCGGTGGGCTCGGCCATCGGCGGGTATTTCAAGCTGGAGGGGATCGGCCGGGGCGTCCGGCTCATCATCAGCCCACTGTGGTTTCTGGCGATCTACCTGATGCTGATCGTGCTCCTGCCGGTGTCGCTCTCGCTGCACCGCCGGTACGGCAGCCTCGTGCTGGTCTGGCTCGGCGGCGCGGCGATGATGATCGACGTGGTCCGGTTCAACTACCACCTCGAGGCAGCGGGCTGGGCGAACATGGTGCTCGTCTGGGGCCTCGCCCATCAGGCGGGATTCTTCTACCAGAAGGTGGTCGACGCGCCGCGCCGTGCCGATTGGACGCTGCTGTGGGCCGGGCTCTTCGGCCTGGTGGGACTCGTCGGCTCGGGGCTCTACCCGGGATCGATGGTGGGCGTGCCCGGCGAACGGTTCTCCAACATGGCACCGCCGACCTTCGTCATCGTCGCCCTGCTGCTCTTTCAGATCGGCGTTGTCGAACTGCTCCGACCGACGATGCAGCGGGTGCTGCTGCGACCTCGGTGGCATCGGGCGAACGACCTGATCAACCGCTTCTCACTGCCGCTCTATCTGGTCCACACGACCGGGCTGGCGATATTCCTTTTCCTCGCTTGGTTGCTGTTCGGTTACGAGTTCACGGACCGGAGCGACGATCTGCGCATCGATCTACAGTGGTGGCTGACCAGACCCCTCGCCGTCGTGGGCCCGCTGATCTGCACGCTTCCGGTGATCGTCCTTTTCAGCAAGATAGGGGTACGCCGAGAGCAGGGGCAGTGACGCACCGCATTCTCGCGGTAACTTCGAGACATGCCCGGTTATGACTGGATCTCGCTGACGACCGACTACGGCCTCTCCGACGGTTTCGTCGCCGCTTGCCACGGTGTGCTCGCCCGGCACTCCCCGGCCGCCCGCGTCATCGACGTCTCTCACCTCGTCCCGCCAGGTGACGTCGCCCGAGGCGCCGCCGTCCTCGCGCAGACGGTCCCCCACCTGCCCCGCGCCGTCCACGTCGCCGTCGTGGATCCCGGCGTCGGCACCCTGCGCCGGCCGGTTGCGCTGATCACGCCGGGTGGCATCCTCGTCGGCCCGGACAACGGACTCCTGCCCTGGGCGGCGCGCGAACTCGGCGGGGTCGTCGGCGGCGTACACCTGACCAACGAGAAGTGGTTCGCCGGGCGCGTTTCGCGTACGTTCCACGGCCGGGACGTCTTCACTCCAGTGGCCGGGCGGATCGCCGCCGGCGCCTCGCTGATGGACGCCGGTCCCGAGATCGACCCGGCCAGCCTGGTCATGCTTCCCGATCCGGTGGTGGCGATCGGCGACGGCTGGCTGGAGGCCGAAGTACTGACCATCGACCGCTTCGGCAACGTGCAGCTGGCCGCGGACGGATCGCTGCTGGCCGGACTACCCGGGCAGATCGTCGTCGGCGGCTGCCGGGCGATCAACGGCGCGACCTTCGCCGACGTGCCGCACGGCGGGATGGTCGTCTTCCCCGACTCGGCCGAGCGGTTGGCCGTCGCGGTCAACGGCGGACGGGCGGCGGTCGTGCTGGGCGTGACCGCCGGGGACGTCCTACGCATCACCACCGACTGACGTCGCCTTGCCGCTGCGTCGCGTTCGTCGCCTCTCCGCGTCTCCTGCGCGACTCCTCCGCGTCTCCTGCGCGACTCCTGCGCGTCTCCTCCGCGTCTCCTCCGCGTCTCCTCCGCGTCTCCTGCGCGTCTCCTGCGCGTCTCCTGCGCGTTGATCATGAACTTGCGGTCATTCTCGCCCGGCGTGGCGCGTCCGCGAGCCCATGATCGTTCCCCGGGCTCGATGATCGTTTCCCGAGGATGTGGATCACGACGCTGGGGAAATGATCAGGGTGCCGTGGACGCGACACGCCGGGCGATCATGCCCGGTAGTTCATGATCGCGCGGACAGTCGGGGGTAGCGAAACGGCGCGCCTGCCACGAAGGCGGGCGCGCCGTTGACGTGCGCTGATGGGTCAGCCGGCAGTGCGCTCGAGCGTACGCCCCGGCCGCCGGTTGCGAGTCGCCATGAGGGTGGTCCGCAACGGCGAATCGTGGCGTACCGTCACCGACACCTGGCCATCCGTGATCTTGGTGTCCGGCGTGGTTACCTTGCGCGTACCCGGGATGACCTTGCGGGCAGCGGGTGCGGCCGGAGCCGTGGCAGCCTCGACCGGCCGGCCGTTCTCCAGGCCCTCAAGCTGCTCGGCGAGGGCGAGCGTGTCACTGACCTCCCGGAGCACCTCGGACAGCTGCGCGCCGAGGGCATCACAGATCGACGAGAGCAGCTCTGACGAGGCCTCTTTCTGGCCGCGTTCGATCTCCGAGAGGTATCCGAGGCTCACGTTGGCCGCGGTGGAGACCTCTCGCAGGGTCCTGTGCTGGCGCTGGCGGCGCCCGCGCAGTGCATCGCCGATGACGCGTCGCAACAGCACCATGACACACCCCCTAGCGGATCATTGCCGGCAGATAGTGCTTGCCGTCGGTTGTCACCGACGGCTGATTACGACCCTACCCCTTGTCGAGACCCTCAGCCAGCAGCGTGAGCGCCGCTGAGACGGCCTGTGCCCGGATCGTGGCGCGATCGCCGTCCAACCGCAGCCCACGAACTTCGCGGTAGCCCTGCGGGCCCGCCACGCCGACGAAGACTGTTCCCACGCTCACACCGTCCTGCGGTTCGGGACCAGCGACCCCGGTGGTGCCCAGCCCCCAGTCAGCGCCGCAGGTCAGCGCGGCACCACGGGCAAGCTGAGCGGCCACCTCGGGATCCACCGGCCCGTTCGCCGCCAGCAGGTCGGCATCTACGCCGGCCAGCTTGGCCTTGAGATCCGTCGCATACACGACGAGACCGCCTCGGAACGTGCGGGAGACTCCAGGCACCTCGACCAAGGTCGCGGCGAGCAAGCCGCCGGTCAGCGACTCCGCCACCGCGATCGTCTGGCCACGTCGAACAAGAACGTCGACCATTTCACGCACATTCCCCAGCGGGTGGCTCACCGAACCTCCGGCACCTGACTCGCCAACCAGGCCTCATGATCAGCGTGGACTTTCGCCCACAGCGTATTCGGGTCGAGTCCCTCCAAAGATAGGCCAAACCGGGCAATCTCCGCGAGCCATTCGGCCTGGCTGGTCACCTCCCGCACGCTTTTCCCCTCGGCGGACCGCCGGATCATCTGGCAGCCGCGCAAGATGTCAACCCCATCCGCGTCCCGGCGCTGAATCGTCAGCGTCCTGGTGAAGCCGGACTCCAGCGAAGTCGACAGGTACGCGTGATTGGCGGCAAAAGCTTGTACGCCGTCGGCGACCGGGCCGAAGTCCATCCCGGCGAACGAGGAGCCGGCCGCATGCGTGAAATGCCAGCCGCCTTCGACGATCTTGGAGGGCTCGAGGGCGTACTCGAAGGGACCTTGCCGATAGCTGCCCGTGCGCAACGGCAACGGCTCGTGCAGGGCGTCACCGAGACCGGCGTCGACGAACCAGATGCCCTCGGGACACTCGGGTGAGGGCAGCCCCGAGACGGTCAGCGCCAAGTGGTTGCCCGTCGCCCCGACCGGCTCCTCAGCGGTGTGCACTCCGCCGACATGCCAGGTCACGGCGTACCCAAGGGCGGTGAGCAGAGTCGCGAAGGCACCGTTGAGCTGGTAGCAGTAGCCACCCCGGCCCCGGGCGACCCAGCCGAGCGACTCGTCGGTCTCGATCCCCGGCGGTTGCCCGCGGTAGATCTCGATGTTCTCGTACGGAATCCGCTCGACGTGCGCTCGGTGCAGCGCGACGAGCTCGTCGACGCTGGGCTTCGTCGGGCGTACGCCCAGCCGGTCCAGATAGGCGTCGATCACGACTGCCCTCCCCTCTCGCGGGTCAGGCCCTCTTCGCCGCCCGCATCCGCAGTGCGGTCACGGCGTAGTCGACCCCCGTGACGACGGTAACGATCAAGGCCGCAGCCATCAACCACGGTCCCACCGCGCTCAGCGGTGATCCGAAGGGCCACAAGTACCAGGTGATGGCCGCGATCTGCAGGACCGTCTTGACCTTCCCGCCCCGGCTCGCTGCGATCACGCCGTATCGGATCACCCAGAAACGGAGCGCGGTCACGCCCCATTCGCGTACCAGAATAAGGAGCGTGACCCACCACGGCAGCACGCTGTAGACGGAGAGCAGCACGAGCGCAGCGCCGGTCAGGGCCTTGTCCGCGATCGGGTCGGCGACCTTGCCGAACGAGGTGATCAGGCCGAACCGGCGCGCGATCCAGCCGTCGACGAAGTCGGTGAGCGACGCGACGCCGAAGGCGACCGCGGCCGCGATCCGCCACTTGGTGTCGGTCATCCCCGACACGATCACCAGCGCCACGAAGACCGGGACCAGCACGATGCGCAGCGCGGTCAGCACGTTGGCCGCGTTGAGGACCGGAACCTTCCGCACTCGCTCCTGCACAGCCGACACGTTAGTGGCCCCGGTGACTCGGTGTCCGGCGTGCGTCGATCATCGCCACCGGCGTGGCGACCAGATCGACGCCCTCAGTGGCGATCACGCGGGCCTGGACCAGGTCGCCGGGCTGGAGCGCGCCGAGGTCGACTGCCTCCGCGGCGCTCACGAGGGTGGTGGACCCGTCGACCTCGGGAGCCTGGTGCTCGGCGCGGCCTTCGATCTCGCCCTCGACGACTGTGTCGATCAGGACCTCGACAAGGGCGCCGATCCGCTCCTCGGCGCGCTGAGCCGACAGCTCCTCGGCGAGCGACAGGAACTTGTCGTAGCGACGCTGAACCGTCCGCGGCGTCACCTTGCGGTCGAAGCCGGCCGCCTCGGTCCCGTCTTCGTCGGAGTAGTCGAAGATGCCGATCGCGTCCAGCCGCGCCTCGGTCAGGAATCGCTCCAGCTCACGAACGTCAGCGGGGGTCTCGCCCGGGAAGCCCACGATGAAGTTGGATCGCGCGCCCGCATGCGGTGCGAGCTCCCGGGCCGAACCGAGCAGCTCCAGGAACCGCTCGGTCGAACCGAACCGGCGCATGCGCCGCAGCACCGCCTCCGACGAGTGCTGGAACGACAGGTCGAAGTACGCCGCCACACCTGGCGTCGTCGCGATGGTCTCGACCAGCCCCGGCCGGGTCTCCGCGGGCTGGAGGTAACTCGCGCGTACGCGGACGATGCCGTCGATCGCGGCCAGCTGCGGCAGCAGCTTCTCCAGCGCCCGGGGGTCGCCGAGATCCTTGCCGTATGAGGTGGAGTTCTCGCTGACCAGGACCAGTTCGCGTACGCCGGTCCGGGCCAGCCACTCGGCCTCGGCGAGCAGCTCGTCCGGCGTACGCGAGACGAACGCCCCACGGAAGGCCGGGATCGCGCAGAAGGAGCACCGGCGGTCGCAGCCGCTGGCGAGCTTGAGGGAGGCGACCGGCGAGCTGTCGAGCCGGTGCCGCAACACCGGCCGCAGGTGCGCCGGGGTGGCCGCGTCGACGGTGGTCGCCGCGTGACCAGGGATGATCACGTCGGCCGACCGGCGCTCGACCGGCGTCACCGGCAGCAGCTCGCGCCGGTCACGCGGCGTATGCGCAGCCAGCCGCTCGCCGTGGCGGACCTTGTCCAGGACGGTGGCGATGCCCGGATAGTCGTCGAAGCCGAGCACGGCGTCGGCCTCGGGCAGGATCTCGGCCAGCTCCTTGCCATAGCGTTCGGCCATGCACCCGGCCGCGACGACCTTCGCGCCGGTCTTCGCGGCGTCGATCAGGGTGTCGATCGAATCGCGCTTGGCCTTCTCCACGAAGCCGCAGGTGTTGACGAGCACCACGTCGGCGCCCTCGCCGTCGGTCGTCACCTGCCAGCCCTCACCCGCCAGGCGGGCGGCGAGCTCTTCGGAGTCGACCTCGTTGCGGGCGCAGCCCAGGGTGAGGAGGGCCACACGGGGCTGAGAAGTGGTGGAAGGCGGCACCCGACAAGACTACCGGGGACCTGCGACACACCCCGTTCTCGTGTCCGCATAGCGGCAGATGCTTCCGCTTCGGGCCATCGTCGAAGGGGATTTGCGGCGGATCAGGGATCCGTGTCGAATCTTGGCGAGAGATTCGACCGCAATCCCTGATCCGGCCGAAATGGCCCGCCGATTACCGCGCCGCGGCGCGCGGCTTATCGGGCGAACGCCGTTCCAGCAGGAGCAGCGCCGCCAGCAGGAGCACGAGCGCGCTCAGCTGAGCGACCGCGTTCAGCCACAGCCCGAGCGGGACGGTCAGCAGCGCGCCGAGCCCGGCCACGACCCGGAACCACGGCGTACCGATGCGCAGGATGCGGCGGAAGAGCCCGTCACCCAGCAGGAAGACGGCGACACCGCCGCTCAGTACGAGCGCCTGAGCCACCGAGATGTGCTCGGTGGCATGCCCGATCGCCTTCTTGACGCCGGCCGCCAACCCGATGATGCCCAGCAGGAGTGGCACATGGGCCCAGCCGAACGCGTGCAGAGCCGCCCGCCCGCGCTTCTCGACCGGCGTACGGTCCAGCGCTTCTTCGGCCGCCGAGTCGTCGCCGCCGAAGTACACCCACCAGAGGAGGAAGGAGAGCACCAGGCCGAGGAAGGCGACGAAGATCAACGTCGGCGTCAGCTTCAGGCCCGAGGCCCCGACGCCGATGGCGACGATCGACTCGCCCAGGGCGATGATCACGATCAGCCCGTGGCGCTCGACGAAATGCGCCGAGCTGA
This sequence comes from Hamadaea sp., assembly GCF_013362815.1. Taxonomy (GTDB): domain Bacteria; phylum Actinomycetota; class Actinomycetes; order Mycobacteriales; family Micromonosporaceae; genus Hamadaea. Next base: position 89,800 of record NZ_JABFVK010000018.1, read on the forward strand.
TGTTCCACTCCGTCAGGGGATGCAAGTAAGGCGAAGCCGTCATGACGAGGGCCGCCCCGATCCAGAGAATGATCCGCCAGGGGTCCGGCACCAATCCGCCCGCCAACACGAGGGACGCGCTGAGCAGGTTCAACGGGGCGAGCTTGCGCATCGCGTCCGGAGCTACGCGCAGCAGCAGTCCGCTGTGGATCGCGTTGACAAGGAAGTACCCCGCGCCGACCGCCCAGCCGGCAGCGCCGAAGGCGTCCGGCAAGGCCAATGCGATCAGCAGGAATCCCGCCATCCCGAGCAGGAGGAGCGCTCGGCGTACCGGATCGGTCGGGGCGGCGGTGTTCGTCATCCAGGCGAAGCCGTCGTACATCCACCAAATGATCAACAGCAGCAGGAGCACCCGGAGCGCGGTGCCGACCGTGAGGTCATGGGCCAGCACGGCGGTGAGCTGGGTAATGGTGAAGACGAAGACAAGATCGAAGAAGAGTTCCAGAGTGGAGACGCGGACGACCGACTCACGGTCGGCCGATACCTCGGGTGCTGTCACGGCGACACCGTAACTTGTCGCCTAGTTGATCACCCGCTCAGGGAGTTGATCAGGGGGCTACGGACACGACACGCCGGTCGACAGCCCCCATAAGTTCATGATCAACGGGAAAAGACGCGGGAAGCGAGCCTTAGTCGGAGGCGCCGAGGGACTCGAGGACCTCGGGGAGTTCGTCGGGCTTGATGAGCACCTCGCGCGCCTTCGACCCCTCGGAGGGCCCGACGATGCCGCGGGTCTCCATGAGGTCCATGAGCCGCCCGGCCTTGGCGAAGCCGACCCGCAACTTGCGCTGCAGCATGCTCGTCGAGCCGAGTTGCGAGACGACGACCAGCTCGATCGCCTGCAGCAGCAGCTGCAGATCGTCGCCGATCTCCTCCTCGGCCTTCTTCTTGTTGTCGACCGGCGGTGGGGCGGTCACGTCCGAGCGGAACTGCGGATCGCGCTGTCGCTTGCAGAACTCGACGACCTCGACGATCTCCTTCTCGTCGACCCACGCGCCTTGGATCCGGATCGGCTTCGACGCGCCCATCGGCAGGAAAAGGCCGTCACCCCGGCCGATCAGCTTCTCCGCGCCCGGCTGGTCCAGGATGACCCGGGAGTCGGCCAGGGAGCTGGTGGCGAACGCGAGGCGGGACGGGACGTTGGCCTTGATGAGGCCGGTGACGACATCGACGCTCGGCCGTTGGGTCGCGAGGACGAGGTGGATGCCGGCCGCCCGGGCGAGCTGCGTGATGCGTACCACCGAGTCTTCGACGTCGCGCGGCGCGACCATCATCAGGTCGGCCAGCTCGTCCACGATCACCAGCAGGTACGGGTAGGGCTCGATGACCCGCTCCGACCCGGGTGGCGGCTTGACCTGCCCGGCCCGCACCTTGCGGTTGTACTCGTCGATGTGGCGTACGCCGGCCGCGGCGAGGTCGTCGTAGCGCATGTCCATCTCGCGGACGACCCAGTCGAGGGCGTCGGCGGCCTTCTTCGGGTTGGTCACGATCGGCGTCACGAGGTGCGGAATCCCCTCGTACGCCGTCAGCTCCACCCGCTTCGGGTCGACCAGCAGCAGCCGCACCTGGTCCGGAGTGGACCGGGCGAGGATGGAGACCAGCAGCGAGTTGAGGCAGCTGGACTTGCCCGCGCCGGTCGCGCCGGCGATGAGGATGTGCGGCATCTTGGCCAGGTTGGCGACGACGTAACCGCCTTCGATGTCCTTGCCGAGGCCGACCACCATCGGGTGCGATTCCTGCTCGGCCACCCGGGAGCGCAGCACGTCCCCGAGGGCCACGTCCTCCCGGTCGCTGTTGGGGACTTCGATGCCGATCGCGCTCTTGCCCGGGATCGGGCTGATGATCCGCACGTCCTGCGACTTGACGGCGTACGCGATGTTCCGGGAGAGCTGGGTGACCCGTTCGACTTTGACGCCCCGGCCGAGCTCGACCTCGTACCGGGTGACGGTGGGACCGCGGTTGAACCCGGTGACCGCGGCGTCCACGTCGAACTGGTCGAAAACGTGCCGCAGTGCCTCGATGACGTCGTCGTTGGCCTTCGACCGGGCGCGCGGCGCGGCCCCGTGGCCGAGCATCGTCATCGGCGGCAGGACGTAATCGCCGCCCAGTCCGGGCACCGCGAGCTGCTCCGGCTTGAGCTCCTTGGCCGGTGGCGGGGTGTGCGCCGGGGCCTCCAGCTGCTTGCGCTCCTTCTTCCGCGTACGCGGAAGGACGATGGTCTCCTGGAGGTCTTCGATGATCTCGCCGTCGATGTCCGCGGGCCCGAACGGGTCGGGCAGCGGCTTGCGGCGGCGCGGCGGCAGCGACGGCCGCTCGTCGAGATCGGCGAGATCCTCTTCGTCCTCAGTGGAGGTCCGGCCGCCGAAGAGCCGATCGCTCAAGGCGGCCAGCCGTTCGGGCACCTTGTTGAGCGGCGTCGCGGTCACCACGAGCACGCCGAAGACCAGCAGCACGAGCAGCGCGGGCACGGCGACCCAGCCGCTGACCGCGTCCTTCAGCAGGCCACCGGTGAGCGCGCCGATCACGCCACCGGCGGCGTCGCGCCCCGTCTGATCGGCCGGGGATTGACTGATGTCGAACAGACCGGCCAGCGCCAGCAACAGGCTGCCCCAGCCCACCAGGCCGCTGCCCTGCCGATTCTCCTCCGACGCGTGCCGCATCATGCGGATCGACACGAAGCCGAGCAACAGCGGCAGTCCATTCGCGACAGAGCCGAAGAAGAATCGCACCCGGTCCGCGATCCACGCCCCGACCGGGCCGCCGCCGTCGAACCACAGCGCCACCACCAGCAACAACGCGGTCACGAGGCCGAGCAGGCCCAGACCGTCGCGCCGATGCTCCGTCTCCAGCTCGCGCGCCGTCGCGGCCTGCCGCCCCACCGCCCGCGCCGCCCAGCCGGTCGCCCCGGCCAGGCCGAAGAACAGCCCGCCGGTCACCTTGCCCAGCACGTCCAAAGGCCCGGGGAAGCTCGCGGTCCGCCGTCGTGCGGTCGTTCTAGCAGGGGTACGCCGAGTGGTGCGGGACGCGGAGGTACGTGCCACCGCAGTGGACGCCTTCGGCGGGTTCACGCGGCGGCTCGTGGTCGGGGTGGTACGGCGCGCCATGCTTGACAGCGTAGAGGAGATCATCAACGAGGTGCCGCATTCGCGAAAGCGTGTCACACCCCGCTATGTGGTCAGACCTCCAAAACCGACGGCACGATCATCGGCCGCCGCCGGTACGCCTCGTTCACCCACTTGCCGACGACTCGGCGTACCAGTTGCTGAAGCTGGTGGGGGTCGGTGATGTTGTCCGCCGCGGCCCGGTCGAGGGCCTGAGTGATGAGCGGCAGCACCGGGTCGAACGCGGCCGGATCCTCCGAGAAGCCCTTCTGCGAGATGGTCGGGCCGCCCACGACCTTGCCGGTGACCGAGTCGACGACCACCGTGACGGCGATGAATCCGCCGTCGCCCAAGATCCGGCGCTCGGTGAGCAGGCTCTCGCCGACGTCGCCGATGGCCAGGCCGTCCACGTAGACGTAGCGGCTCTTGACGTGACCGACCAGCTCGGCCCGGCCGTCGACCAGGTCCACGACGTCGCCGTCCTCGCACAGCACGATGCGGTCGGGCGCGACGCCGCTCTCGACGCCGAGCCGGGCGTGCGCCCGCAGGTGCCGCCACTCGCCGTGGACCGGCATGAGGTTGCTGGGCTTGACCACGTTGAGCAGGTAGAGCAGCTCGCCGGCGGGCGAGTGGCCGGAGACGTGCACCTTGGCCACGTCCTTGTGGATGACGTTGGCACCCTGCCGGGCGAGCTGGTTGATCACCCGGTAGACGCTGGTCTCGTTGCCGGGCACCAGCGAGCTCGCGAGCACCACGGTGTCGCCCGAGGCGATGGTGATGTGTCGGTGGTCGCCGGTGGCCATCCGGCCCAGCGCGCTCATCGGCTCACCCTGCGACCCGGTCGACATCAGCACGATCTGCTCGGGCGGCAGCGTGGTCGCCTCGTCGATGCCGATCAGCAGACCGGGCGCGATGTGCAGCAAGCCGAGTTCGCGCGCGATGCCCATGTTGCGGACCATCGACCGGCCGATGAAGGCGACCTTGCGGCCGTGCTCCTCGGCCGCGTCGAGCACCTGCTGGACACGGTGCACGTGGGAGGCGAACGACGCCACGATGATGCGGCCGGTGGCCTTGGCGAAGATCGAGCTGATCACCGGCCCGATCTGGCGTTCGGAGGTCACGAAGCCCGGGATCTCGGCGTTCGTGGAGTCCGACAGCAGCAGGTCGACGCCCTCCGCGCCGAGCCGGGCGAACCCGGCCAGGTCGGTGATCCGGCCGTCCAGCGGCAGCTGGTCCATCTTGAAGTCACCGGTATGCAGCACGAGGCCGGCAGGCGTACGGATGGCCACCGCCATCGCGTCCGGAATGGAGTGGTTCACCGCGAAGAACTCGGCCTCGAACGGGCCGAGCTGCTCGCGCTGTCCTTCCACGACGGTCAGCGAGTAGGGCGTGATCCGGCGCTCGGCGAGCTTCGCCTCGACCAGGGCGAGCGTGAAACGCGAACCCACCAGCGGGATGTCGGGCTTGTGCGCGAGCAGATAGGGCACCGCTCCGATGTGGTCTTCGTGCCCATGCGTCAAGACGATGGCCTGGACGTCTTCGAGACGGTCCAGAATGGGCTCGAAGTCGGGCAGGATCAGGTCGACGCCGGGCTGTTCGGTGTCGGGGAAGAGCACTCCGCAGTCGACCACGAGCAGCTTGCCGTCGAATTCGAAGACGGTCATGTTGCGCCCGATCGCGCCCAGTCCACCCAGGGGGATGACGCGTAGCCCGCCCTCCGGCAGTGGGGGCGGTGCGGGCAACTCCACGTGCGCTTCGGTCACTTCATTACTCCTGTGGTCCATGGGCGGCCGCCGGCTGCGCAGCCGCGATTCGCGAGTCAGAGAGGCAGGCCGGCGGCGTCGCAGTCGGCTCGCAGCTGCGCGAGCTCGGCTTCGGTGGCGTCGACCAGCGGCGGGCGCAACGGTCCGGCAGGCAGGCCCTTCGCGTTCATCGCGGCCTTGACGAGGATCGCGCCCTGCGTCCGGAAGATCCCGGTGAACAGCGGCAGCAGCTGCCGGTGCAGGCGCAGCGCCTCCGCCGTGTCCCCGTCGTGGTACGCGGAGATCATGCGGGTGGCGATCGCGCCGGTGAGGTGCGTGGACGTGCCCACGAGACCGCTCGCGCCGACGGACAGCAGCGGAAGGGTCAGCGCGTCGTCGCCGCTGTAGTACGCGAGGTCGGTGTCGCGCAGCACCTGGGAACTGGCGGTCAGGTCGCCCTTGGCGTCCTTCACGGCCACGATCCGGTCGTGCTCGGCCAATCGCAGGAAGGTCTCCGTCGCGATCGGTACGCCGCTTCGGCCGGGGATGTCGTAGAGCATCATCGGCAGCCCGGTGGCGTCGGCGACCGTGCGGAAGTGCGCGAGGAGCCCGGCCTGCGGGGGCTTGTTGTAGTACGGAGTGACGACGAGCAGACCGTGTGCGCCCGCCTTCTCGGCGGTCCGGGCGAGCTCGACCGTGTGGGGCGTGTTGAACGTGCCGACTCCGGCGACGATCTGAGCCCGATCGCCGACCGCCTCGATGACGGCCCGGAGGATCGTCTCCTTCTCGGCGTCGGAGGTGGTCGGGCTCTCCCCGGTGGTCCCGTTGATCACGAGCGCGTCGTTGTGCTGCTCGTCCACGAGGTACGCGGCCAGCCGGGCGGCGCCGTCCACGTCGAGCGAGCCGTCGGCCCGGAACGGGGTCACCATGGCGGTGAGCAGGCGGCCGAACGGTCGCCGGGAGTCGCGCGTCATACTTGCCAACTTATCGTCAACTGCGGTCCGGAGTGAACTGGCTGCGAAGGGCGGTCAGCCCTGCCAGAGGTACTCGCTCGCGGCGATCTCGGTGCCGTCGGCCAGCTTCGTGATCTTGAAGTCGTTGAACACGTTCGGCGCGACCCGCTGCAGCTGGCGCAGGCACTCGATGGCCAGCTCGCGGATCTCGACGTCGGCGTGCTCGGTCGCCCGCATGGCGATGAAGTGCCGCCAGGCGCGGTAGTTACCGGTGACGACGATGCGGGTCTCGGTCGCGTTCGGCAGGACCGCGCGGGCCGCCTGCCGAGCCTGCTTGCGCCGGAGCGTGGCGTTCGGGACGTCGGCGAACTTGGCCTCCAGGCCCTCCAGCAGCTCGTTGTACGCCCGCACCGCAGCCTCGCCGGCCTCCACGAACTTCTTGTGCAGCTCGGGGTCGGAGGCGATGGCCTCCGGGGCGACCATGGCCGCCTCGCGCTCGGGCACGTACCGCTGGGACAGCTGCGAGTAGCTGAAGTGCCGGTGCCGGATCAGCTCATGGGTGAACGAACGCGACACGCCGGTGAAGTAGAAGCTGACCGACCCGTGTTCGAGGACGGACAGGTGACCGACCTCGAGGATGTGACGCAGGTACCCCTCGTTGGTCGCGGTGGCGGGATTCGGCTTGCTCCAGGACTGGTAGCACGCGCGCCCGGCGAACTCCGCGAGGGCCTGTCCGCCGTCGGCGTCGGTCGACCACGGAACGTCGTCCGGGGCCGCGAATTGCGTCCATGCGATCAACTTGACCTGGGGCTCCACGATCTCCGTCACAAGCGACACTCTAGACCCACCCTCTCCTGACATCAGGAAGACACTTGCGTGATGTCAAGGACGATGTCATAGTGAAGTCATGGAGCTGTCGCCGTACCTCGAAAACCTTCAGCGAGACCTGACCGCAGCCGCCGCGCCCGGGGGTGACGACGTCACCCGCGCCGCCGGACTGCTCGCAGGCTCCCTGGAGGCGTCCGCCCGCCTCTGCCTCATGGAGGCGCTGTCCGACGCCGCCGCCGAGATCACCAGCAAGCTGAGCAGCGCCAGCGTCGAGGTACGCCTCCGCGGTCGCGACGCCGACCTGGTCGTCACCGAGACCGTGTTCGAGCCCGAGCAGCCGATCCCGGCCGCCACTACACCGCCGCCCACCGAAGGTGAGCAGGCGCGCATCACGCTCCGGCTGCCGGAGCAGCTCAAGGAGGCGGTCGAGCGGGCCGCCGCCGCCGAAGGCGTCTCCGTCAACGCCTGGCTCGTCCGGGCGCTCTGGGGCGCCACGCAGCCGGCCCCTCCCGGACCGGGTTTCCGTCCCGGTCCCGCCTTCCCGCCCGGCCCCGGCCAGGGCTTCCAGCCGGGCCGCCGGATCACCGGCTACGCCCAATCCTGACTTCTCGCCTGGCATACCCCTCGAAGGGATTGATCATCATGTACGAGTTCCCGGTCTCAGGCCCCCTCTCCGCCGAGGTACGCGTCAGCGCCGGGCGGCTGGAGATCGCCGCTCAGCCCGGCCTGACCACCGCAACCGTCCGGGTGGAGCCGGCCGACGGCTCGGACGCGTCCAAGGAGGCCGCCGAGCAGACGGTGGTCGAACTGCGCGGCACGAACCTCATCGTCAAGGCTCCCGAGAACAAGGGCTGGCTGCGGATGCGCTTCCCGCGGCTCGCCATCACCATCGCCGTACCGGCGGACAGCACGCTCGACCTGAAGACGGCGTCGGCCGATGCCACCTGCACCGGGGCGTACCGGACCGTCCAGGCGAACACCGCCTCAGGCGATGTCTTCGTCGAGACCGTCACCGGTGACTTCGCGATCACCACGGCCAGCGGCGACGTCCGGACCATGCAGGTCGGCGGCGAATTCAAAATCAAGTCTGCCAGCGGCGACATCAGCGCCGACACCATCGACGGCTCGGCAGTTGTGCATACCGCCTCCGGGGACGTCGAGATCGGCACGCTGGGCGGCGACCTGCACGGCACCACGGCATCCGGCGACTTCGCCGTGCGTACGCTGCGCCAGGGCACCGCCAAGGTGAACTCGGCCAGCGGCGACATCTCCGTCGGCGTCACGCCCGGGGTCGCGATCTGGCTGGAGCTCAGCTCGATGTCGGGCCGTGCCCGCAGCGACCTGCAGCCCTCGGGCGCACCGGCGAACGGTCAGCCCGCAGTCGCCCTGCACCTGCGGTCGATGAGCGGCGACATCCTGGTGAACCGCGCCGCCGGCTGACCTCCGCGAGCGGCCGTGACCTCCGTGAGGTTGCGGCCGCTCCGCTTTCGGGTGGGCGCTGCGGCTTTCGGGTAGGCGCTGCCCAAAATCGCACCGAAGAGCGGGGGCGGGGCTTCGCTGTTAGCTGCCATGATCAGCGGAGAAAATGTGGGGCTATGGCACCGCGAATCTTCCGTTGATCATGGAAGTCGGACAATTCGCCAACGGCGAAGCCCAACCCCCACCCTCTTCGGTGCGATTTTGGGCAGCGCCCACCGAAAGCCGCGCCCACCGGCAAAGCCGTGACGAAGGCGGTTCCGATCAGACGTAGAGCCAGGTGAACGGGGCCCAGGGCAGGTTGCGCAGGATCGTGAACGCGCCCCAGATCCCGAGGAACCAGGCGATCGTCTTGGGACCCACGCGCAGCTGCGGCAGCTGCTTGTCGAAGACCTTCTTGCTCGCCCACGCCACGTACGCGTACAGGAGGAACGGCACCGCGAAGACGAACAGCAGGTGGTGCCGGGCCGCAGCGGCGAGATCGCCGTGCATGAGGTACCAGGCGGCGCGGGTGCCGCCGCATCCCGGGCAGTCGAAGCCGGTGGTCAGCTTCAGCAGGCAGGACGGCGGCTCACCGGCGGACGAGTGGGTCGGGTCGGTGATCTGCGTGTAGCCGAGGGCTCCCGCGATGCAGACGAGAGCGGCGGCGGGACCGGCCCAGGCCGGCAGGGCCGCGCTACGGCGGATGAACCAGGCGGTGACCCGATCGGGCGGGCCGACGATCACCTGGCCGGGCGGGACGGACTCCACCTGCGTCATGCCGTTGACGTTACACCGTTGAGAAAAGCCGCGAGATCCCCTCGCTCGGCCTTGTCGACGCCGCTCAGCCCGAGCCATCCGGCCAGCCGGTCGAGCTCGGCGCGCAACGCGGGGGCGGTGCTCTCGGGATCGGCGCCCGGCTCCAGCCATGCCGCTGGTACGCGCAGCACACCGGCCTTGCGGTCGGCCTTGAGGTCGACCCGGGCGGTGAACCGCTCGCCCTGCAGGAACGGCAGCACATAGTAGCCGTGGACCCGTTGTGGCTCGGGCACGTAGATCTCGATGCGGTAGCGCAGGCCGAACAGCCGCTCGGTTCGGCCCCGCTCCCAGATCAGCGGGTCGAACGGGCTGATGAGAGTGCCGCCGGTGAACCGCCGCGGCCGGGGCGCTTCGCGATGCAGGTACGCCTGTGGCTTCCAGCCCTTGACCTGGACCGGAACGAGGACCTCGCCGTCGACGAGATCGGCGATCGCCTGCCGCGCGCCGTCGACGGGCAGCCGGAAGTAGTCGCGCAGCTCGGCTTCGGCCGCGACCCCGAGGGCCCGAGCCGCCCGCTCGACCAGCCGGCGATGGGCGTCGGCGGCGGCCGGGGTCGGCGCGCCGACCACCTCGGCCGGCAGGACCCGGGAGGTCAAGTCGTAGCGACGGGCGAACGACGTGTTCCGGCCGGCGCTCGTGACCGAGCCCTCGTAGAAGAGGAACTCCAGCGCCTTCTTCACGTCGGACCAGTTCCAGCCCCAGTTGTCGCCCTTCGGCTTCGGCACGTCGGCCTCGATCTCGGCCGCGGTCACGGGCCCTCGGTCGGCCACTTCGGCGAGCACCCACTCGACGAGCTCCGGCCGCTCCCGCGCGATGCTGCGCGGACCGCCCCACGCCTTCTCCCGGGCGGTGGCCATCCGCCAGCGGAGATCCGGCTGCAGCTCGACCGGGACGAGCGAGGCTTCATGTGCCCAGTATTCGAACAGCCAGCGGGGACGCCGGGAGCTGCCGCGATCGAGCAGCGCCGTTTCATAGGGCCCAATCCGGCTGTATGCCGGCAGGTAGTGCGCCCGCTGGAGGACGTTGACCGAGTCGATCTGGAGCAGTCCGGTGCTCTCGACCACCCGCCGCAGGTGACGGCCGGTCGGCGGGGCGGCGAGCGCCCGCCCGCCGAAGCCGGAGGCCGCCAGCGCGATCCGGCGGGCCTGAGTAAGCGTCAACGTCTCCATCGGGAGCAAAGATAACGACCGGCTACGACAGAACGCCCGGGTCACCTACCGACCGACCACGTTCCGCTATCCCGAGCTGCGCTACCACCTCGTGCGGTGACCGGATCGGGGTCAGGAACAACAACGCCAGTGCGATGAAGACGTAGACGTTGCTGCCCAGGAAGCCCCAGAAGCTGCTGAAGTGGTTGTCGAACGGCCAGACCACTTTGCTGCACAGGAAGGCGTAGCTGACGCCCGCGATCGCCCAGTACCGCCGGCGGTGCGCCCGATCGGCGAGGCCGGCGTTCACCAGCAGGATCAGTGACGGGATCAACCAGACCAGGTGGTGAATCCACGTCACCGGGCTGACAAGGCACGAGACCACGCCGGTGAGGGCCAGTCCGGCGGCCTCGTCCCCGGCGGCGTACGCGCGACGGCTGCGTACCACCCACACGACGAGTACGCCGATCGCCAGCACCAGCCAGAGCAGGCTCGACGGGTGCTCCGGGTTCAGCCGCGCCACCAGCCCTTGCAGCGACTGGTTCGAGATGAAGGCCAGCGAGCCGATCCGGTCGGTGTCCCAGAGCGCGTTCGTGAAGAACTCCCGGGCCATGTCCGGCGCGATCGCCGCCGTGGCCAGCGTGGTCACCGCCGCGGTGCCCATCGCCACGAGCGCCGCCCGCCAGCGCTTGGTGAGCAGTAGATAGAGGATGAACAGGCCCGGCGTCAGCTTGACCGCGGTGGCCAGGCCGATCCCGACGCCCGCCCAGCGGCGGTTCTTGCCCACCCCGAAGAACAGGTCCCCGGCGACGAGCGCCACGAGGAGCATGTTGACCTGGCCGAAGAGAAAGGTCTCGCGCATCGGCTCGTACGCGATGAGCAGCGCCAGGATCAGGGCCGCCTTGTAGCGGCGGTCCGGTTCGGCGACGAGCCACCAGACGACCAGTCCGGTCGCGACGATCGTCAGCAGTGAGGCGATGACGATCGCCACTCCCCACGGGACGAACGCCATCGGCAGCATCGCCACCGCCGCGAACGGCGGATAGGTGAAGCCGTAAGTGCTGCGCGGCTTGATGAAGTCGTAGAGCTCCCCGTGCCCGTGGACCCACCAGTTGACGGCGCCGTAGTAGACCTTGAGGTCGAAGAAACCGTGCCGGGTGGCGAATGCGGCGTCGAAGGCGAGGGCGGCCAGGGCCAGCACGGCCACGATCGCGATCCGATGTCTCACCCGTTCCCTCTCCCCGATCCGGCACTTCGTTAGGCTCTGACGTCGTGGCTGTAGGACATGTCCGCCCCGGGCGGCCCGGCGACGCCGGGGAGATCGCACGCATCCAGGTGGCGACCTGGCGGATCGCCTACCGTCGGCTCTTTCCCCGGCACGTCCTGGCGGAGCTGGACGAAGGAGAGTTCGCCGCAACCTGGCGCGATTCGATCATGGCGCCGCCGACCGAGCGACACCGGGTCCTCGTGGCCGTCGAGCAGTCGTCGACCTCATCGTACGTGGTGGGCTTCGTCGCCTCCGGGCCCAGTGATGATCTCTCCACGGCGGCCGAAATCGGCGAGCTACTGGTCGAACCGCGCTGGGGCCGGCGGGGACACGGCAGCCGGCTGCTCGCGGCGGCTGCCGACCACTGGCGCGACGACGGCTTCACCTCAGCCCTGGCCTGGGTCTTCGATCAGGCTCCCGCCACGCCGAAGTTCCTCGGCTCGGCGGGCTGGGCGCCGGACGGGGCGCAGCGGGCGCTCGACGTCGAGGACATGCTCGTGCCGCAGTCGCGGTACGCCACTCTCCTCTGAAAGGTCAGAGGAGCGAGTTGATCCCGACGGTCAGCCCCGGACGGGATCCGACGGAGCGTACGGCGAGCACGACGCCGGGCATGAACGACGCCCGGTCGAACGAGTCGTGCCGGATCGTCAACGTCTCGCCTTGCGTACCGAAGAGGACCTCTTGGTGCGCGACGAGTCCCCGGAGGCGCACGCTGTGCACCGGTACGCCCTCCACCGTGGCCCCGCGAGCCCCGTCGAACTCGTCCTTCGTCGCGTCGGGGATCTCGCCCAACCCCGCCGAGGCCCGGGCCGCCGCGATGAGCTGGGCGGTACGCAGAGAGGTCCCGCTCGGCGCGTCCACCTTCTGCGGATGGTGCAGTTCGATGATCTCGGCCGAGTCGAAGTACTTGGCGGCCTTCTCGGCGAACTCCATCATGAGGACCGCGCCGATCGCGAAGTTCGGCGCGACGACCACCCCGACCTCCGGCGTGGCCGCGAGGTAGGAACGCACCTCGGCGAGTCGCTCCTCGGTGAATCCGCTGGTCCCCACCACGACGTGGATGCCCCGGTCAACACACCAGCGCACGTTGGCGAGCACCACGTCGGGGTTGGTGAAGTCGACGACGACCTGGGCACCGGCCTCGGTCAGCGCGTCCAGTGGGTCACCCTGGTCGATCTGCGCGACCAGTTCCAGTCCGTCGGCGGCCGAGACCGCCCGGCAGACCTCTTGACCCATGCGCCCACGGGCGCCCAGCACTCCGACCCGAATCGTCACAGCCTCAACCTAACAGTCGGTGCCCTGGTGCCCGTCCACCCTGCCGGGTCCGCGCCGCATCGAGCGACCGAAGCAGCCACATCGAGCGACCGGAACAGCCCGATCGAGCGACCGGAACAGTCAGTGCGGGCCGATCATCGCCAGGTACTCCGGGCCGGTCAGCACCGCGCGAGCGACCTCGGTGACATCCGCGATGGTGACGGCTTCGATCCGGCGCAGCAGATCGTCCACATCGAGCAGATCGCCGTAGAGCAGCTCGCCCTTGGCCAGCCGGGTCATCCGCGACCCGGTGTCTTCCAGGCCCAGCACGAGAGCGCCCTTGAGCATCCCCTGCCCCCGGCGTAGCTCCTCCTCCGAGATCGGCTCGGCCGCGGCTCGGGCCAGCTGATCGCGGACGATCTCGAGCACCTCGTCGACCTTGCCCGGCGCGCATCCGGCGTACACCCCGAAGGTGCCGGTCTCGGCGTACTGCGAGGTGTAGGAGTAGACCGAATAGGCCAGCCCGCGCTTCTCCCGGATCTCCTGGAACAGCCGGCTCGACATGCCACCGCCGAGCACGTTGTTCAGTACGCCGACCGCGAAGCGCCGCTCGTCACGCCGTCCGATCGCCGGCCCGCCCAGCACCAAGTGCGCCTGTTCGGTGTCCTTGCGGCGGGTGACCGACTTCGGTTCGGCGTACGAGATGGGCGTCTGCATGGAACGCGGCCCGACGGGCGACGCGGAGCCGGTGTCCAGCGGTGTTCCCGCCAGCGCGGCGACCACCTGGTCCACGACCTGGTCGTGATCGAGACGACCCGCCGCCGCGATCACCATGACCGGAGCGGAGTACCGCGCGCGGTAGAACTCGTGAATGCCGTCGCGGGTCATCGGCGTGATGGAGTCGACGGTGCCCGAGATGAGCTTGGCCAGCGGATGATCGCCGTAGACGAGCTCGGCGTGCAGGTCGTGAACCTCGTCCGAGGGCTCGTCCTCGCTCATCGCGATCTCTTCGAGGATGACCCCGCGCTCGGTCTCCACGTCGGGATCGGCGAGCACCGAACTGGCGACGGCATCGCACATGACGTCGATGGCCAGCGGCAGGTCGGCGTCGAGCACCCGCGCGTAGTAGCAGGTGTATTCCTTCGTGGTGAAGGCGTTGGTCTCCCCGCCGACCGCCTCGATCGCGGCCGAGATGTCCAACGCGGTACGCCGGGCCGTGCCCTTGAAGAGCAGGTGCTCGAGGAAGTGCGAGGCGCCGCCTTCGCCCTCCAGCTCGTCGCGCGAACCGACGTTGACCCAGATCCCGAAGGACACGCTGCGCATGGCAGGCACGTCCTCGGTCAGGATGCGAAGCCCGCTCGGAAGCACTGTCCTACGGACCGTGCCGTCCAGAAAAGCGCTGGACGGCACGGTTACCTGTTGCTGCTTGTGGCGCCTAGGCGCCGTGCCGTCCAGAAAAGCGCTGGACGGCACGGTCATGTTCGGCTGATTCACGGTCAGCGGTCAGTCGCGCCGCTGCTGCCGACGACGCTCACGGCCACCGTCGTCACCGTCACGACGCGGTCCGCGATCGCCACGGTCCCGGTCACGGGGGCCACGGTCCTCACGGTCCCGGCCGGCCGGACGCTCGGCCGGAGCCGGCTTCTCGACGCCTTCCGGGTAGACCTTGTCCAGGTAGATCTTGCCGCGGGAGTCGACCTCGGCGATCTCCACCTCGACCTTGTCCCCGACGTTGAGGAAGTCCTCGACCTTCTCGACCCGCTTGCCGTCGCCCACCTTGGAGATGTGCAGCAGACCGTCGCGGCCCGGGAGCAGCGAGATGAACGCGCCGAACGCGGCCGTCTTCACCACGGTGCCGAGGAACTTGTCGCCGACCTTCGGCAGCGTCGGGTTGGCGATCTGGTTGATCCGATCCACCGCCGCCTGCGCCGACGGTCCGTTGGTCGCGCCGACGTAGATCGTGCCGTCGTCCTCGATGGAGATCTCGGCGCCGGTCTCGTCCTGGATCGCGTTGATGGTCTGCCCCTTCGGGCCGATCACCATGCCGATCTTGTCGACGGGGATCTTCACCGAGGTCACCCGCGGGGCGTACTCGCTCATCTCGCCCGGCGACTCGATGGCCTCCTGCATGACGTCCAGGATCGTCTGCCGGGCGTCGTGGGCCTGACGCAGCGCGGCGGCGAGGACGTCCGACGGGATGCCGTCGAGCTTGGTGTCCAGCTGCAGCGCGGTGACGAAGTCCCGCGTACCGGCGACCTTGAAGTCCATGTCACCGAAGGCGTCCTCGGCTCCGAGGATGTCGGTCAGCGTGACGTACTCCGTCTTGCCGTCGACCTCACCGGAGATGAGGCCCATGGCGATGCCGGCCACCGGCGCCTTCAGCGGCACACCCGCGGTCAGCAGCGACATCGTGGAGGCGCAGACCGACCCCATCGAGGTCGAGCCGTTCGAGCCGAGCGCCTCGGACACCTGGCGGATCGCGTACGGGAACTCCTCACGCGACGGCAGGACCGGGATCAGCGCCCGCTCCGCCAGCGCGCCGTGGCCGATCTCGCGGCGCTTCGGGGCGCCGACGCGACCCGTCTCACCGGTCGAGTACGGCGGGAAGTTGTAGTTGTGCATGTAGCGCTTGGTCTTCTGCGGCGACAGGGTGTCCAGCGCCTGCTCCATGCGCAGCATGTTCAGCGTGGTGACACCCAGGATCTGGGTCTCGCCCCGCTCGAACAGCGCCGAACCGTGCACTCGCGGGAGCACCTGGACCTCGGCGGTCAGCGGCCGGATGTCGGCCAGGCCGCGGCCGTCGATGCGGATCTTGTCGCGCAGGACGCGGCTGCGTACCTCGGACTTGGTCACCGAGCGGAAGGCCGCGGAGACCTCCTTCTCGCGCCCCTCGAACTGCGGGGCGACCGCCGAGATCACCTTCTCCTTGACCAGGTCGAGAGCCTCTTCCCGGTCGGCCTTGCCGGCGATCTTGAGCGCCTCGGCGACCTCGGCCGCGCCGGCCGCCTTGACGGCCTCGTACACGTCGTCCTGGTAGTCCAGGAAGACCGGGAACTCGCTGACCGGCTTCGCGGCGACCTCGGCGAGGGCGTCCTGGGCCCGGCACAGCTCGCGGAGGACCGGCTTGGCGGCCTCCAGACCGGCGGCGACGATCTCCTCGGTCGGGGCCTTGGCCCCCGCGCCGACGAGCTTGACGGTGTTCTCGGTGGCCTCGGCCTCGACCATCATGATCGCGACGTCGTCACCGACCACGCGACCGGCGACGACCATGTCGAAGACGGCCCGCTCGAGCTCCTCGTGGGTGGGGAAGGCCACCCACTGGCCGTCGATCAGGGCCACCCGGGTCGCCCCGATCGGGCCGGAGAACGGCAGGCCGGAAAGCTTGGTGGACATGCTCGCGGCGTTGATCGCGACCACGTCGTACGGGTGCGCCGGGTCGAGCGCGAGCACCGTCTCGACGACCTGGACCTCGTTGCGCAGGCCCTTGACGAACGACGGGCGCAGCGGCCGGTCGATCAGGCGGCAGGTCAGGATGGCGTCCTCGGTCGGGCGCCCCTCCCGGCGGAAGAACGAGCCGGGAATCCGGCCCGCCGAGTACATCCGCTCCTCGACGTCGACAGTGAGCGGGAAGAAGTCGAACTGGTCCTTCGGCGTCTTGCTCGCGGTGGTCGCGGAGAGGACCACGGTGTCGCCGAGCTGGGCGAGGACCGAACCGGCCGCCTGCCGGGCGAGCCGCCCGGTGGAGAAGGTGATCTCCCGCGTGCCGAACGCGCCGTTGTCGATCACGGCGGTGCTGTGCTGGGTGCCGAGAGTGGTCTCGGTCATGGATGAATACTCCTCTTCGGTCGTCTGGCGCGCGGCATGCGCTGGCGGCGGACGGCCGGTCTTCGATCGAAGCCCTCGGGCTCCGCTCCCGCGACGGCGGGGCGGCTCCGGGAGCCACTACCGAGGACCGAGCGTCAACCTGTGGCCGCCGATCGCGCCTCGTCTTTCTTGCATTGTCAGCCCGGCTGACCGGGCTGTCTTGCCAACAGGGGAGCGACCCGCAGGTCACTCCCCTGTTTGATGCGTCAGCGCCGGATGCCGAGGCGCTCGATGAGCGCGCGGTATCGGGCGATGTCCGTCTTCTGGAGGTACGCCAGCAGCCGCTTGCGGCGGCCGACCAGCAGCAGCAGCCCACGGCGGCTGTGGTGGTCGTGCTTGTGCACCTTCAGGTGCTCGGTCAGGTCCTTGATCCGCTTGGTGAGCACGGCGACCTGGACCTCCGGCGAACCGGTGTCACCCTCGGTCGTCGCGTACTCCTGCATGATCTGAGTCTTGACTGCAGCGTCGAGCGCCATGTTCTCCCATTTCGCGTGTGAGCCGAAGGCTCATGGATACTCCGGGCTCCGCACCCACGGCGTCGGGCAGGCGTACGCGGAGCCTCGTCAAGGTTACCTTACGGAGTGGATCATGCGCTTTGGGCGCGATGATCACGCCAGCCAAGCGATGATCACGCCAGCCAAGCGATGATCACGCCAGGCCGAGGACGTCCCGGGTACGCGAGACGTCGTCGGTGATCGCCGCGACCAGCGCCTCCAGCGTGTCGAACTTCACCGTCGGCCGCAGATGCGCCATGAAGTCCAGCGCGACCCGCTCGCCGTAGAGGTCGCCGGAGAAGTCGAGGACGAACGCCTCGACCCGGCGCTCGGTGCCCGCGAAGGTCGGGTTCGTGCCGACCGAGACCGCTGCCGGGAGCTGCTTGCCGTTGCGGAGCAGCCAGCCTGCGTACACCCCGTCGGCCGGGATCGCGGCGTGTGGCCCGCACAGGAGATTGGCGGTCGGGAAGCCCAGCTGACGTCCGCGCTGGTCACCCCGGACCACGACGCCTTCCAGCCGGTGCGGGCGGCCGAGCGCGGCGGCGGCCGCGGCGACGTCTCCGGCGGCCACGCACGAACGGACGTAGGTCGAGGAGAACACGGTCGAGTCGTCGGCCAGCAACGGAGCGGCCGTCGCGGTGAAGCCGAACCGGCGGCCCAGGCGCTCCAGCAGCTCGGCGTCGCCGGCCGCCTTGTGCCCGAACCGGAAGTTCTCCCCCACCACGACCTCGGCCGCGTGCAGCTGCTCGACCAGCACGTCGTGCACGAACTCCTCGGCCGGCAGCTTCGAGAACTCGCGGGTGAACGGCTGCACGCAGAGCGCGTCGACGCCCAGCTCCTCGATCAGCTCGGCCTTGCGCTCCTGGGTGGTCAGCACCGCCGGGTGCGAACCCGGGCGCACGACCTCGGACGGATGCGGGTCGAAGGTCAGCACGACGCTCGCCTCACCCAGCTCCCGCGCGCGCTTCACCGCGTACCCGATGGTGGCCTGATGGCCTCGGTGCACGCCGTCGAACACGCCGATCGTGATGACCGAGCGCCCCCACCCTCGCGGCGCCTGCGCCGCGCCCCTCCACCGCTGCATAGGGCCAAAGCTATCAACCTTCACAGTGGTGCCGGCACGTGATCAGGCGCGCTCCCCGCACGTCCTCCTGCAAGATCGCGAGGTGCCCGTCCGGCATCGACACCGGCCAGGCGCGCAGGTCACCGCCGTCGTCGGAGATCTCGTTCCAAGCCCGAGTGGTACGCCGTGAGCAGCTGTCGTCCTCGCAGGTGACGCTGATCACCCGGGGCCGGGGTTCCCGCCCCATCCGCACGTGGAGCCCCGAAGGCGTCGGTGGGGTCTTCCCGGCCAGCACCGCGACCGGCCGCCCGTCCCGGTCGAAGCCGAGCCCGACGATCGTCAGGTCTTCCTCGCCGCCGAGCGTGCCGGCCTCGCCGTACTCCTGGGTATGCCGAGTGCAGTCCCGGTCGGCGCAGCGGACGACTTCGAAGCCCCGCCCATCTTGATGGGCGTACGCGATCATCGGCGCGCCTTCGGGCCCGATCGCGACGGCCAGCGGGAAGTCCTGAGGCGGCTCGTAACTCACCTCGGCCAGCTCGATCCGGTGCGACGACCGGCAGGTGCGGTCGGGGCAGATCCAGGCGACCAGCTTCGCCGTGCCCTCGACGGTCCCGAGCTCGATGACCGGAGCGACGGCGAGGAGACCGCCCCCAGGCAGCGCGCGGGCGACCCAGTGATCCCAGAAGAAGCCGGGCCGCTCCAGCTCCGCCTTCCCCATTGTGCAGAGAGTGCCTTGGCACGTCGTCATTTCGACCGGCCCGTTCCCCGGGTACGCCAACGCGACGAGCGAGGTGCCGCCGTCGAACAGGGCCCGCTTCGTATCCCAGGCGATCGGGCTTTTCGACGCACCGACGCCGAGCCGGGGTTCCCCGTCTGTCGTGACGGCGTACTCGCCGAGGTGCTCAGTGGACTTCAGCGGGCCCGAGCTGCTCAGCACCGGTACGCCCATCGGGTTGACCAGGACGAGCCCGCCCGTCACGACGACGACCGCAGTCAGCCCACCGCACGCCGCCAGCCAGTGCCCCGGGCACGGAGCCGTCGCGCGGCTGAGCCCGCCGTCGAGGCCAAGCCGCCAGCGGGCCAGCAGCGCGCCCTGTACGCCGATCGCCCCGACGGTCAGGGCGGCCACGGCGAGCCGGCCGAGCGCGGCGGTGATCGGACCGGCGGTCACGTCGGGTAGCGAGCTGGACAGCCAGCCCGCCGGGACTCCGGCGACGACTACTCCGAGCATCACGAGGAAGACGCGCCAGCGGCGGCCTTCGGCGTACGCGACGCCCCGGCTGACCGACGCCCAGATCCCGAGCCCGTCGAGCGCCGCCACCGGCAGCGTTCCCACGAGCGAAGCGGCAGCGAAGACCGCGACGGCCACGACGACGAAGACCAGCGGACCGGCGAAGCTCCCCACGACTCCGGCGAGAAGCAGGCAGGCGGTCGCGCCGATCCCGCCGATCACCAGTACGCCGAGGAACGTCGGCAGCCGTCGCGCAGCCTGCCGCAAGGCCTCGAACGCGCTCGGCGGCTCCCCCGTCACCAGGCCCCGGAGGGCGATCATGACGGCGCTCACCGCCCACGCCCAGGCAACCAGCCAGACCAACCCCGCGAGGGCGTCCGGCCAGCCCGGCGTACGCAGCGTCAGTCCATCCACGACAGCGGAGTTCCCGCCCGAACTCAGCACATCGAGCATCGACTGCACGAGCGTCGCGACGGCGACGACCGGCGCGACGACGGCCACGAGCAGCCGCCAGTGCTGCAACGTGCCGTCCTCGGGCAGCCCGGCGGTGCCGACCGGAGTGTCCGTCATGTGCGGCAGCGTATGTCAGCTCCGCCAATCTCGCGGGACACCGCATGATCGTGTCCCGTCGTAGGCTGGCCGCCGATGCCGTTCACGCCCAGTCACATCGCCGCCGTCCTGCCCTTCGTCCGCCGCCCGGTCACCGGATGGGCGTACGCGCCCGCAGCGCTCGCCATCGGTTCGATGATCCCCGATGTGCCGCTGTTCACCAGGCGCTGGCCGGCGTACGCGGAAACCCACTCGGTCAAGGGCATCCTCACCGTCGACGTCCTCGCCACTTGTGCGGTGGTCGCGCTTTACTACCTCGTGTTCCGGACGGCGTTGCTTCAACTGCTACCGCGCGCGGTCGGCGACCGCATCCGGCCCCCGACCCGGCTGCGTCAGCCCGCCCATCTGGTCTGGGTGCCCGTCGCGGCTGTCTTCGGGGCGGCGACGCACGCCTTCTGGGACAGCTTCACGCACGCCCGCAGCGTGACGATCTGGGGATCCGCCCTCGGCACCCAGGTGCTGGGACTTCCGCTCTACAAACTTCTGCAGTACCTCTCGGGCTTGTTCGGCCTGATCGTCTTGGCCGCATGGGCGTTGTTCCGGCTACGACGGTTCACTCCGCAGCCGAGTCCGGGCCTGCGTCTCGGTTCGCGAACGCGGGTCACGGCGTTGGCGTTGCTAGTGGTAGCGACCGGCATCGGCGCGGTGTGGAGCGTGCTCACGACCCCGCATCCAGACGAACTCGCCTGGCATCTGCACTGGGCGGCGATCGGCGGCTGCAGCCTGGCCGCCCTGGCGACGACGGCCTACGCGGCGTTGTTCACAGTGGTTCAGGCGGCGGCGAGGACGATCTCCGGGCGCGCCTTGCCGCCCCGTTCCGAGACGACCGCGAGCGGCGTGCCGTCCGGGCCGAGCACGCCGTAAGAGCCGTCGAGGCCGATCGGCTCCAGCGGCCGGCCGTGCGACAGGACCTTCGCGGCGGCCTCGTCGACCTCACGGATCGGCATCGCCCGGCGCAAGGCCGCGGCCAGCGGCAACGTCACCGGATCGCCGCCGGCTTCCGCCAGGTCCGCGAGTTTTTCCAACGGGTACGCCTCATCGAGGGTGAATCCGCCCACCGCGGTCCGGCGGAGCGCCGTGAGATGGCCGCCGACGCCCAATGCCACGCCGAGGTCCCGCGCGATGGCCCGGATGTACGTTCCGGCCGAGCAGGCGACCTCGACGTCGACGTCGACGAAGTCACCGTCGGTCCGCACGTCGAAGACGTCGATCCGCTCGATGGTCACCCTGCGGGCGGCCAACTCGGGCGCTTCGCCGTCCCGGACCATTTTGTACGCGCGTACGCCGTTGACTTTGATGGCGGAGACGGCGCTCGGCACCTGATCCACTTCTCCGGTCATCGTGGACAGCTGTGTGCGTACAAGTTGATCGGAAAGATGCGCGGCCGGGACCGAAGCGGTGACCTCGCCCTCCGCGTCGTCGGTGACCGTGGTCTGGCCGAGCCGGATGGTGGCGCGGTAGATCTTGCGCGTGCCCACCACGTAGGTGAGCAGGCGGGTGGCCTTGCCGACGCCGATCACCAGGACGCCCGTGGCCATGGGGTCGAGGGTGCCGCCGTGGCCGACCTTGCGCGTGCGCGCGATCCGCCGGCAGCGGGCGACGACGTCGTGCGAGGTCATCCCCGGCGCCTTGTCGACTACGATCAGCCCGTCGGTGACCTGGTGTTCCGCCATGCCGACAGGGTACGGGCTAGGGATCGGTCAGCGGTTTGCTGGGGCAGCCGTGCTGCTTCTGCCAGGCCTGGATCGCTGCTACCGGCGATTGGTTGACACCCTTGCGCCAGGCGTCCAAATAGGACCACGGGAAGATCACGCCTCGGCGGACCCACCAGTCCCCCGTCTTCTTGCAGACGGGCGAGATGCCGAAATGCAGATGGCACGCGGTCGTGTCGCCGGTCTTGCCGACCTTGCCGATGTGCTGACCCGCCACCACCCGCGCGCCGGGCTTGATGGTCTTGTCGACCTCCGACAGGTGCGAGCCGTAGTAGCGCACGCCGTCGTCACCGAGCAGCGACCAGGACAACCCGCCGCGGGTCGCGCCCGAGTTGACCTCGGCGTCCCAGGTGTCCTCCAGGCTCACCTCGAGGATCACGCCGTCGATCGGAGCGACTACGCCACTGCCGCACTTGGCCATGATGTCGGTGGCCGGATAGTCGTGGTGGGTGTGGGCGTACGACGCCGTGCCCTGCACCGGGAACTTGTAGACCAGCGCTTTCGGCGTCTTCACCGCCGGACTGGGGCTCGCCGACGGGCTCGACTCGAGCTTCGCCTGCGCCCGGTCGTCCAGGAACGACGCCGGCGTGTTCTTCCCCGCCGCGCCGCCGCCGAGCAGCGCGACCCCACCGATCAGGCCCAGCCCGAGCACCACCGCCACGATCGCCAGGATCAGGGGAATCCGCCGCACCGCGCGAGTCTAGACCTTTCGCCCGTTCCCCGCAGATCACGCCCACCCTCCCCCTCCCCACCCCGTTGATCATGTCGCGCCCCCATGATCGTCTCGGATGCATCACCGACGCGACCCGCGCGGGCACGGGCTCCAGTCAGGCGCAGGCTCCCGTCAGGCGCGGGCGACCCCGGGCACCGCCCACGAGCCGTCGCGCAGCCGAAGGAGCAGCGCACCCAGCCGGAGGACGATGAACAGGGTCAGCCCCGCCCACACGCCACCGAGTCCGAGGTCGAGCCACAACGCCAGCCAGATGGCGGGCAGGAAACCGCACAGTGCGGCAACGATCGTGAGATTCCGCAGGTAGCGGGCGTCTCCCGCACCGACGAGTACGCCGTCGAGGGCGAAGACCACTCCGTTGAGCGGGAGCATCCCGATGAACCAGGGCCAGACGATGGCCAGTTGACCGAGTACGTCCGGGTCGTTGCTGAACAGATGCGGTAACACCGGAGCCAACGCCAGCACCAGGACGCCGAAGATCACTCCGCAGGCGAGCCCGATCTGCCCGATCCGAGTCGCCGTACGCTTCGCGGTGACCACGTCGCCCGCCCCGAGCGCGGCGCCGACCAGGGATTGCGCCGCTATCGCGATCGCGTCGAGGGCGTACGCGCAGAACATCCAGAGCTGGAGCCCCACTTGATGGGCGGCGACCGCGGCAGCGCCGAATCTTGCGGCGACCGCCGCCGCGGACAGGAAGCAGAGCTGGAAGGCGAGTCCCCGGACGAGCAGGTCGCGGCCGAGGACGAGGTGTTGCCGCAGCATGGCGAGGCGCGGCGCGAGCGGTACGCGTTCCGCGACCAACGCCCGGACGAACAGCGCTCCCCCGACGACCTGAGCGGCGACGTTGGCGACGGCGGAACCGGCGAGCCCGAGGCCGGCCGGATAGACCAGCAGCGGGCAGAGGATCGCGGAGAGGACGTTGGCTCCGAGGACGTACCACAGCGGTCGTTTGGTGTCCTGTACGCCGCGCATCCAGCCGTTGCCTGCGAAGACGAGCAGGATGAACGGAATCCCCAGCGAAGCGATCCGCAGCCACAGTTCGGCGTGCTCGGCGATCTCGGGATCACCGCTGAGGGCGCGAGTGACCGGCCCGGCCAGCAGCTGGGCGAGGAGCACGAAGCCGAGACCAGCCGCCAGGGCGAGCCAGGATGCCTGGACGCCCTCTTCCACCGCAGTACGCCGAGAGCCCGCGCCGAAGCTGCGCGCGGCTCTTCCCGTGGTGCCGTACGCGAGGACGTTGCCGAGCCAGGCGGTCACGGCGAGGATCGTCCCGCCGATCGCGAGCGCGGCTAGTGGCACTCGGCCGAGATGGCCGACCACAGCGGTGTCGACCAGAAGATAGAGGGGCTCAGCGGCGAGAACTACGAGCGCGGGTAGCGCGAGCGCCGCTATACGCCGAAGGCTGGGGGTCACCCGCCTATGGTGCCGTTCTCCTTGTAAGGAGTCAATTCGGCAGTGCTAGTTACGGCTACTGGCGGGTGTCCATCGACGTCTGCAGGGCACGGCGGATCTGCTCACGCTGTTCGTCGGCGTTCGGCTTGGGCTTGGCTGGAGCTGACTTAACGTTAGTTTGCATAGTTCGCAAAACTATCGTTCAGGTCCACATGCAGGAACACCTTTCCCACATCCTGAACGTCGGGCGTACGACAGACCCTGCGACAACCCCTGCAGATCACGGTTATGCATGCGATCTTGGGCACCGGAAGCATGGATATCCGTGATCTAGCGCCCAAAGCCGGGAGCGCCCAAAGCCGGGAGCGCTAGCGCGCGAGAAAGTGCCAGCCGACCCACCACCAGAAGCCGAAGACGGCGATCCGCCCGACGGGGATGCGCCCGACTTCGTGGGTCATGACGACGGCGGCCATGTCGCCGAGGGTCGGGATGCGACGCGTACGCCGAGCGGCCCATTCGATGGCGATGATGAGCAGGCCGGCGAGGATGAATCCGGCGATGGCGAGCAGTCTCATCGGCGTACCAGCCCCCAGAATCCGGCGAGCCAGCCGAAGTAGAAGATCGTGCGCGGCAGGTAGTTGTCGAGCAGCGGATCGGCGAGCAGCGACAGCGTCGGGTAGTTCTTGTCGTCGCCGATCGCGAAGGTGCTCAGTTCGAAGACCACGAAGACGCCGACCGGCAGCAGCCACCAGGCGAGCCCGGCGGGGAGGCGGCGCGGGGCCGGCCGGCGGGGGACGCGCTGGCCGAGCCCGAGGTACATCATCACGGCACCGAGGGTGAAGACGTAGACGTTGGCTTCCAGGGAGAAGGACGGAAGCAGGCCGCCCAGCAGCGACAGGAACGCGAAGATCGGCAGCATGACGGCCGGGCGCGACCAGGCCGGCGCGCTCGGAACGGCAAGTTCCGGGTGATCCATGACTCGATTGTGGCTGGTTCACCCCGGCCCGGGGAGGGTTTTATTCCCCTAATGCGATCCTTATCCGGTCCATGATCTCCGCCGGAGTGCCGTAGCCGGTGAACCCGGCCGCAGCGCGGTGACCACCGCCGCCGAGGGCGACGGCGACCCGGCTGAGGTCGACTCCGCCCCGGCTACGCATCGACACTGACCATTCGGCCGGGCCGACCTGCTTCAACAGGCAGGCCACGTCGGCCTCGGCAGCGCAGCGGATTCCGTCGATGAGCCCCTCGAGGACGTACGGCGCTTGACCGTGCCGCTCGAGGTCGGCCAGGCTGGCTGCGCTCCAGACGAGGCGGTTCTCCGGCTCCAGGACCGCCCGGCTGAGCACCTCGCCGTAGAGCTTGACCGCGCCGAACGGGCGCGTGTCGAACACCCGGCTTGAGATCTCCCCCGGGTCGAGCCCGGTCTCCAGCAGGTCGGCCGCCAGCCGGTGCACTTCGGGGGTGGTGAGGGCGTACTTGAACGAGCCGGTGTCGGTGATGACGCCGATGTAGAGGCACTCGGCGATCTGGAGGTCCAGCGGTACGCCGAGCCGGGAGATCAGCTCCGCAGCCACCACGGCAGTGGCGGCCGCACCGCTGTCCACCAGGGGAATGTCACCGAATCCGGTGTAGCTGGCGTGATGGTCCAGCACGATCGTCGGCACTTCACCGAGCAACGACGCGTACGCACCCAGGCGCGATTCCGCCGCAGCGTCCAGCGTCACCATGAGCACCGGCGCCTCCGGCGAATCGACCAGCAGGTCGAGGCCGGGAAGCACGAGGAACGGCTCCGGGAGCGCCGACGGCCCGGGATAGGTCGCCTGGACCTTGGTCGCGCCGAGTTTCCGCAGCGCCTGCCCGACCGCCAGCATGCTGCCGAGCGCGTCGCCGTCCGGGTTGACGTGGCAGACGAGCAGGATGGGATCGCCGGCCGCGACAGCCGTACGCAGAGCGCCGGTCGCCGCGGCCCACCGGTCTTCGGTGATCTCTCCCATCAGCGACGCGCCGCCGCGTCCTCGGCCTCTTCGAGATCCTCGTCGTCGGCGAACTCGGACTCCTCGTCCTCCTCCACCTTGTAGGGCTGGGCGTCACCGGCGTACTCGGCGCCCTCGGCCAGCTTGTGGACCTCGCGATCGCGCAGACGCGCCTCGGCGAGCAGGTCGTCGATGTGCTTGACATGCTCCTGGACGTCGTCGAGCACGAACTCCAGCGACGGCGAGTGGCGCAGACCCAGCGCCCGGCCGACGGAGCCGCGGAGCATGCCCTTGGCGCTGTCGAGAGCGGCGGCGGTGCCGGCCTTGGCCTCGGCGTCGCCGAGCACGGTGTAGAAGATGGTGGCTTCACGCAGGTCGGCGGTGAGCCGGGCGTCAGTGATCGTGATCATGCCCAACCGAGGGTCCTTGATCTGCGTCCGCACCGCCGACGCCACCAGTTCCCGCACCCGCTCGGCGTGCCGTCGCACCTTAGCAGGATCGGACATCTCGCCACCTCCACACGTATCGGACAGCGGAGAAGGAACGAAACGGGTGTCTCGCCGGATCGTCCGGATCTCCGGCCACCAGATTACCCGGCCAGTCTGTACCCACCGGCCGCCGTGATCACCCAGCGGACCGCCGCCCCGATCGCCGCCGGATGAGCGCCGGACCGCCGCCGAATAAGCGCCGGACCGCCGCCGGATGAGCGCTGGATCAGGGTTCTGGGTCGAATCTTCGTCCATGATTCGACCCAGAACCCTGATCCAGCGCGCCGAAGACCCCGGCGGCTAGAAGTCGTCGTCGCCGATCACCCGGCGCTTGACCGAGAGCAGCTCCACCTCGGGCCGCCCGGCGACCGCCCGCTCGCAGTGGTCCAGGATCTCGCGGACATGCGCGGCGTCGGCGGCGACCACCGCCACCCCCAGCTGAGCGCGTCCGTGCCGGTCCTGGTCGCCGACCTCGGCCGCGCTCACCTCGTACTTGCGGAGCACGGCGAGAATCGGGCGCAGGTAACCCCGCTTGTCCTTCAGCGACCGCGAGTCACCCGGCAACAACAGGTCGAATAGCGCAGTTCCAGTGAACACGAAGATCCATGTTACGAGCGCCGGGCCACCAACACGTCACGAGTTATTCCTTGGTCGACCCAGTGCTCCAGCCCAGCCGGCTCGAACACCGCCAGACCGTGCCGCTCCAGCAGCTCCACCGCCTGCTCGCGCGGCGCGACGTGCGTGTTCCACGACAGGCCCACGGCTCCCCCGGGCCGGATCAGCTCGATCCACCCGGGCAACGCGGCCGACAAGAGCTCCGCGGGTCCTCGCTCCAATCCCTTGCTTGTACGCGAGCCGTGGACCACGCCGTAGGGAAGATCTGCCACCAGTAGATCGGCGACCTGCCGCTTCATCAGCGCCCGGGCGGCGGTCGTGTCCGACTCGAAGAACGTCAGGCGCTTGTCGTCAGAGGTGAATTCGACGTCGAACCGGCGGCCGAGTTTGCGGCCCTCTCGGCGTACGGGGGTGATCTCGGCGCGGTGCTTCACCCGCTTCCGCCGGAGCCACGTCTTCAAGAACGCGGCGTACGCCTCGAAGTCCTTCCCGTCGATCTCGATGCCGATCGGGTTCCACCCGTACATGAGCGCCTGGTTCAGCGTCGTCCCGCGCCCGGCGACCGGGTCCAGCACGGTGAAGGTACGCGAGCCGAACTCGCTGCCCCAGGCGCTGGCCAGGGCGGTCACGTTCAGCAGGAGCTTGGTGAAGTTCTCGTTGGTCTTCCCGGAGTACTTCGGAATCGTGATCAAGTCGTCGTCGAACTTGTCCAGCCCCGGCGTCGCGATCGGGCGCAGCAGATCGCCGGAGACCAGCTCGAACAGGGCGAGCCCGCTGGAGAGGTTGCCGAGCACGGCCAGGTCCGCCGAGCTCAGCGGCTCTTCGGTGGCGAAGACGAGATACGTCTGCCCGCCGAGATCGCGCGGCGAGGCCGGGCCGAGCCGATCCTCCAGCGCTCCCGTGGAGAACGCGGCCAGCTCGGCTCTCGTCAGGTCGGGCGCGGACTGTGTGTAGACCCGGTTGGCGGACGGCGCGACGAGCAGCGCGTATTCAGTTCCCACAAGGCAGACAGCCTACCGGGCCGTAGACCACGCCCTCGCATACCAACCCAGCCACCGGTGTGGCTGGTAGGTCTCCGCGCCCCGGCCGACCGCCTGCGCGATGGTGACGACAGGCGGCAACGGCAGTCGCCAGCCGGCCGGCGGCAGCCCGCCCTCGGGAGGGGCCAGCGTCTGCCAATACGGCCGCAGCTTCGGGTACGCCTCGATCGCGGCCAACTGCCGCGGATAGATCTCCAGCGCGATCCGCCGTTTGCCGCTGATCTGCAGCACCTCGTGGGCCTGATCGTTGAGGAAGTCCGCGACCCGTCCCTTCACCTCGTCCTGCACCGAGGACGGGATGTGCAGCTTCGGCTTCGCGTCCTGCGGAGCCTGTTCGTACGCGATCCCGACGGCGACGACGTCGTCCCAGCGGATGAGCACATGCCGGGAGCCATGCCAGAATCGCAGTCCGGCGGCGTCGAACTCCAGGCTGCGCCCGCGCAGGAAGACGGGGAGCTTGATCAGCAGAAAGATCAGGACCAGACCGAAGATCCCGCCGATGACATAGCCGAGCGGCGCGTCCGGCTCCTGAATGGATCCTTTGACGGCGACGAAGGTGATCCAGCCGAGAAACACCACCATGCCGAGGGCGAGGACCACATTGGACCGTCCAAGCCCTACTTTCACCGAGGACGAGGGGCTGCCGTTCATAGCGGCCGATGCTAACTCACCGTCGCACGTGCTGGGTCCACTGCCGTCCGTCCCACCACCGGGCGGGCGCCTGCCGCCAGGGATCGGGGTACCAGCCGGGCGGCCGTTGCTGCGGCACCGAACGCGGCGGCACAGGTGGTCGGGGCGGAGGCGCAGGCGACGGGAGCGGAGGAGGTGACGGCGGCAGCGGTGCCGGTGAGATCGGCAGAACCGGTGGCTCCCAGGGCAGACCCGTCAGTTCGCAGACGAGCTGATGCAGACCGGGCGCGGTGAAGTCGCAGACGCGCCCGCTCAGGTTCACCCCGTTGCCCTTGAAGCGGTTGAACACCAGTGGAGCCTCATCGCGTACCAGTAGGGCCAAAACCTGCTGGCCCGGCGACCCGGACAGGTGCACGGCCGTGACCTGAGGCCAGCGCACCGTGCCGCCCACGGTCTTGGACGTCATGACCTCGTGCGCCCAGCCGAGCCCACCGGTCGTGAACAGCAGCGCGACGCCGCGCATCGTGTCGGCCGGGCGTCCGCAGCGGACCAAACCGATCAGCTCGTCCTCGGCCGCGAGCCCGGCGATCAGCAGCTCCTTCTGGCCGCCGTAGAGGGAGTTCTCGAGCTGACCGGCGGCGACGCCCAGCCGTTCGGCCGCGTATGCCATTCGCCCCGCGGCGACGGCCTGCGCGCGCGGCGTCCACAGCGTTCGAGCGTCCCGGCCGACCGGGAAGTCCACCCCACAGTCGGGGCAGGCGACGAGAACGGACTCCTCCCGCATGGCCCGGCAGTTCGGGCAGAACGTGACGGCATGCGAGTCGAATTCGATCCCGTCGCAGCGTACGCAGCCCGGCAGATCCGCCTGCACGTCGGCGCGGATCTTGCCCATCCCGCCGACGAAACGCACAACCGCTAGCACCGGATTCTCCGCGAGCATGCCGACGCTCTCGATGATCGTCTCGGCGACCTCGCCGGACTTGCCGGCCGCCTTGGTGGGCCGGGCCGGATTGACGAGCTTCTCGGCAGCGAGTCCACATGCGACGCAGACCGGCCGGATCCGCAGCGGCAGCGCGGCCCGGATGAGCGTCTGGTTCCGCAGCAGATCGAGACAGTCCGCCTCGGCCTCGCTGAGCTGGATGTCCGCGTCGCCGGCGAGTGACTCGCCGAGCCGATCGAGCGCCTCCACGGCCAGTGGCGGCCCCGCGACCGTCGGCCGGCGTCGGACCATCATCGCCAGCTCCCGGTAGGCGGCGATCTCTTCGATCCGCAGATATAGCGCGCGGTCGTCACCCGCGCTGATCACGACGCCCGGCCGCTCCACGGCGCGATGGTAGTGCCGGCCGGCCGCTCAGCCAGTCGGCTCCCCGACACCCTCGCCCACCCCTTCCCGTTGATCATGGACTTAGAGCCTCTTGGCGGAGATCAACGGAGAAAATGTGGGGCTATGGCACCGCGAATC
Organism: Hamadaea sp.; assembly: GCF_013362815.1. Taxonomy (GTDB): domain Bacteria; phylum Actinomycetota; class Actinomycetes; order Mycobacteriales; family Micromonosporaceae; genus Hamadaea. The sequence continues at coordinate 119,709 of NZ_JABFVK010000018.1, forward strand.
TTCCGCTGATCATGGCCGCCCATGATCGTTGGGCGCAAAAGAGGGGCGGCCACCCGAAGGTGACCGCCCCGCCGTACTCAGCGAGCGAGCGTCAGACGCGCGGCTTTTCGCGCATCTCGTAGCTCTCGATGATGTCGCCGATCTGCGGGCTGCCGAAGCCGCCCAGCGTCAGACCACACTCGAAGCCCTCGCGCACCTCGGTCGCGTCGTCCTTGAACCGCTTGAGCGACGTGATCGTGACGTTCTCCGCCACGACCGTGCCCTCGCGGATGACGCGCGCCTTGGCGTTGCGCCGAAGGAGCCCGTCGCGGACGATACAACCCGCGATGAGACCGATCTTGGACGAGCGGAACACCTCGCGGATCTCCGCCGAACCCAGCGCAGCCTCCTCGAAGACCGGCTTGAGCATGCCCTTGAGGGCCGCCTCGATCTCCTCGATGGCCTGGTAGATGACCGTGTAGTACCGGATCTCCACGCCATTGCGGTCGGCCATCTCGCGCGCCGACTGCATCGGGCGAACGTTGAAGCCGATGATGATCGCCGTCGAGTCGGCCGAGGCCGACGCCAGGTTGACGTCGCTCTCGGTGATCGCACCGACGCCCCGGTGGATGATCCGCAGCTGGATCTCGTCCGGAATCGGCAGCTTGACCAGCGCGTCTTCCAGAGCTTCCACCGAACCGGCGACGTCGCCCTTGATGATGAGGTCGAGCGTGGTGCGCTCGCCTTCCTTGATCTTCTCGAGCAGCGTCTCCAGCGTCGCCCGGCCGGCCAGTCGCGCCTGCTCGGCCGCCCGCTTACGGGCCTGCCGCTGCTCGGCGATCTGGCGTACCGTCCGGTCGTCGTCGGCGGCGAGGAACGTGTCGCCCGCACCCGGCACCGCGGTCAGACCGAGGACCAGGACCGGACGGGCCGGACCCGCCTCCGGAACCGGCTGCATGTTCTCGTCGAGCATCGCCCGGACCCGGCCGTACGCGTTGCCGGCCACGATCGAGTCGCCGACTCGCAGCGTGCCCCGGTTGACGAGGACCGTGGCCACCGGGCCGCGTCCCTTGTCGAGGTGCGCCTCGATCGCGATGCCCTGCGCGTTGCCGTCGATCGGCGCCCGCAGGTCGAGGGAAGCGTCGGCGGTCAGGAGCACCGCTTCCAGCAGCCCGTCGATGTTGATCCGGCTCTTCGCGGAGATGTCGACGAACATGGTGTCGCCGCCGTACTCCTCGGCCACCAGCCCGTACTCGGTGAGCTGCTGGCGCACCTTGCCCGGGTTGGCCTCCGGCTTGTCGACCTTGTTCACCGCCACCACGATCGGCACGTCGGCCGCCTTGGCGTGGTTGAGCGCCTCGATGGTCTGCGGCATCACGCCGTCGTCCGCCGCGACGACCAGGACCACGATGTCGGTGGCCTGGGCGCCACGGGCACGCATGGCGGTGAACGCCTCGTGACCCGGGGTGTCGATGAAGGTCAGCGCCCGGTCTTCACCCTCGTGCTCGACGTGCACCTGGTACGCGCCGATGTGCTGGGTGATTCCGCCGGCCTCGCCCTCGACGACGTTCGCCGACCGGATCGCGTCCAGCAGCTTCGTCTTACCGTGGTCGACGTGACCCATGACGGTCACCACCGGCGGCCGGACGACCAGACGCTCCTCGTCGACGTCGGCGTCGAGGTCGATGTTGAACTGCGCGAGCAGCTCGCGGTCTTCCTCCTCCGGGCTGACGATCTGGAGATCGAAGCCCAGGTGCTCGCCGAGCAGCATCAGCGTGTCGTCGCTGCACGACTGCGTCGCCGTGACCATCTCGCCCAGGTTGAACATCTCCTGGACCAGCGAGCCGGGGTTGGCGTTGATGCGGTCGGCGAAGTCCGACAGCGAAGCGCCACGCGGCAGCCGGATGATCTGGCCGTTGCCCCGCGGAGCGCCCGAGCTCATCGTCGGCGCCGACAGGTTGTCGAACTCTTGACGCCGCTGCTTCTTGCTCTTCCGACCGCGCGAGGGCCGGCCACCGGGACGCCCGAAGGCACCCGCTGCGCCACCACCGCGACCACGGCCGCCGCCACCACCGGGACGGCCACCGCCGCCTACCGGTGCACCGCCGCCACCACCAGGGCCGCCGCGGTAACCAGTGCCCGTACCGGCACCAGCGCCACCGCCGCCACCGGGACCGCCGCGGTAGCCACCGCCACCGCCGGCACCGCCACCGGGACCGCCGCGGAAGCCACCGCCACCGCCGGCACCGCCACCAGGGCCGCC
>NZ_JABFVK010000103.1 GCF_013362815.1 Hamadaea sp.
CGAGGGAGAGCCCGACGTACGCGACCCGCTCCGCGCCGAGCATCCGGACGACGGCCAGCCAATCGGCCGTCATCCGGTCCAGCACCGCGTCGACGCCCTCGGCGACCATGCGCTCCTGATACTCCTTCGCCGGAATCGGAGCCCGCACGCGGTCGCCGTGGTACGGCCCGTCGATCGCCGCGGCAGCCAGGCCGTTCGCCGCGAACCACGTCCCCAGCTCGACGTTCCGGGGGCTGCGCTTGTGGCCGCTGCCGCCATGGCCGAGCAGAACAAGCCGAGCCGCCTCCGACCCGGCCGTCTCAGGCTCGGCCGCCTTGGGCTCGGCCGCCTTGGGCTCCTTCGCTGGGAGCCAGGCGACGCCGAGCACCGGCCCGGTCGCTCCGGTGATCTGGAAGGTTCGCTCGACGACACCGCTGGGACCGCTGCGATCAGGCATCGGCCCACCGCAGAACCCGGGTCGCGCGCAGCGTGTTCCACCGGCTCGGGCGGCCGTCGCCCTCCTCCAGCCCGAAGTAGACCCGGCCGGGGTGCGTACGCTCCAGCAGCCAGGTGCCGTCCGGCTGCTGCTTCGACCGGACGAGGTCGAGCGCCTCCGCCAAGCGCGCATCGGGCGCTCCGCCGACCGTCCGGAAGTACTCCAAGGCCCGCAGCGCGTCGTATTTCCACCGGACGGGAAACGAGAACTGCAGCCAGCTCGGGTCGACTATCTCGCCGGTGCTCAAGCGCCGGAGCAGCCGCCGTTCGAGGAGGTACTCCTCGCCTCGGCGACGCGCCTCGCGTACCTCGGGTGAAGCGCCGGTCGCCCGTTCGTAGGCGAGCAGTCCTTCCAGCACGTTTATCGTCGAGGCGAACGAGGAACGAACCGAGCCTGTCTCCAGCGCGTAGCAGTTCCAGCCGCCGTCGGCGAGCTGGTCCGCCAGTAGCCTGCTCACGATGCCGTCGACGTCTTGTCCGAAGTAGACACCGATGACGACCGTACGGCCGTTGATGCAGCAGTCCACCTCGCCGGAGAAGAACGGCCGGTCGTCATACTCCCAGCGGCTGTTCGCGCGTACCAGGTCGACGGCGCGGCGTACGCGCTCGGCCGCCGGATCGATCCCGAAGTCGACGAGCAGTTGCAGGGTCGGCAGCGTGGGGGTCCACGGCTGGCCCTCCTCCTTGGAGTGCTTCTCGGACCACCAACCGCCGGGGAAGCACGCGCCCCCGTCCCACTGGCCGTCGGCGCCCTGCTCGTCGAGCAGCCGCGCACCCCAGCCCGCGTACGCGATCCGGGCGCGCTCGGCCGCGACGATCTCGGGCGGCGTGTCGGTGAGATCGCGCAGGACCTGCCAGCGAAGGGCGGGATCGGAGTCTGATTCAGCGGAGCGCAAGAGCCACGGCAGCACGGCCATCGGCCGAGTCTAGCCACGAGGTCGGACGGTTTCCGGCGAACGCCCGCGGCGGATCAGCAGTGGTTCGGCCTACCCCGAAATGGGTACATCCGGCGTGGGGCAACCCTCGCCCGCGTCTCTGTCGCAGCACACTGGACAGACGACAGCGAACGGATGGTCCGACGATGAACCACACCGAGTACCGCGTAGTGCCGGACGGTGAGTGCTGGCAGGTCCGCCGGGACGGCGAGATGGTCTCCCGGCACGAGACCCGCGACGACGCCGTCGCCGCCGGTCGGCTGGCCGCGCGGGGCGAGAAGCCGAGCAGCCTGCACATCCAGGACCGGCCCGACCCCGGCCACGCCTGACGAGGAAAAGTGGCACGATCACGGCGTGCCCCGGATTGTCGTCGCCGATTATGACCCGACCTGGCCCGCGCAGGCCGCAGCCGCCATCGCCGATCTGCTGGCGCTGGGTCTGACACGCGCGCCGACGGGCGCGCTGGATCAGGGTTCCGGGTCGGATCTTGCCCCATGATTCGACCCGGAACCCTGATCCAGCGCCAAAGAAAGCGCCAAAGAAGGCGCCAAAGAAAGCGCCGAGGAAGGCGTCAAAGCGGCGGCGAGGTCGACCGGGCCGTAGCAGGTGCGCCCGGCCCCGGATTGCAGCGCCCAGTAGCGGTCGCCGAACGACCAGTGCCACCACTCGGTCGGATAGTTGATCATTCCGACGCTGGTCAGCGCGGTGCCGAGGGTCGACCGGGCCGAGCGGGCCGCCGACGGGATGTCCGTCGCGGCGGTGAAGCAGCGGTCGGCGCTTTCCAGCGGCGTCGCGTTGATCGGCGTACCGAGGTCGAGTTCGGTGCCGTCTTCGGCGCACAGCGTCAGATCGACAGTGCCGCCCGTGCTGTGCGGGGCCACCTCGGGTGGCGAGATGTACTTGCTGGCCTCGACGTGTACGCGCTCGGCGTCCCACTCCGGATGCGCCTGGCGCAGTTTGCCGGCGTACTCGCCGAAGTAGGCCGCCTGCAACGACAGCGGCCGGTAGCCCTCGACGATCAGCAGTCGCACGCCGTCCGGCAGCCGGCGCTGGGCGGTGAGGAGCCGGTCGATCACGCCCTCCCGGAGCAGCGCATAAGCGCCTAAGGGATCGGCGAGCCGATGATCGACCCGCAGCCCGTCCACGGTACGCACGTCGACGAGCGCCTCGCCGTTGTCGGCCACCGGCAGTTCGCGTACGCGACGGTCAGACAAGAGAATCACGGGTGGCTCCCAAGGCGGTGCTGATGAGGATGTCGAGCAGCTGCGGGAAGGCGATCCCGGCGACGGCCCAGATCTGCGGGTACTGGGAAGCGGCGGTGAACCCCGGGAAGGTGTTGACCTCGTTGATCACCGGACCGGTGCCGTCGGCCGGGAGGAAGAAGTCGACCCGCAGCAGGCCTCGGCAGTCGAGCGCCCGGAACGCCCGGACGGCCAGCGCCTGCAACGA
>NZ_JABFVK010000079.1 GCF_013362815.1 Hamadaea sp.
CCGATCTACGGCTCAACGAGGCCGGCGACCACGATGGCGCGGTGGCGTTGTTCGGCCGGGACGTCGTCGGCTTCGTCACCGACGAGACCATCGACGGATTCCGCCAGCACCCCGCCTGGCAGGCGTTCCTGGCGAACGCGCCGTCGACCTACTACGACGCGATCATCAGTCGGGACCACACCCAGATCCCGCACGAGGCGCTGGCCAAGATCAGCGCGCCGACCCTGATCATCCGGGGCGAGCTGACCGTCCGCGGCATCTTCGACGCGATGGAGCTGGTCGTCGACGAGCTTGCCGACGCGAAGCTGATCACGATGGAGGAGGTCGGCCACCTCTACGATCAGAAGCGGGTCGCGCCGATCATGACCGAGTTCTTCCAGTCCTGAGGCCGAGCGATGACCGACACTGCAGAGCCGGTGCTGCGCTGCCCGATGGCGCTGTCCCGGACCCGAGACGGGCTGGGCATCGCCGACGAGCTGGCCCGCGTACGCGATTCCGGCGAGCTGGCCCAGGTGACCACCGCCTTCGGCCAGGAAGCGACGCTGATCAGCCGGTACGCCGAAGTGCGCGCGCAGCTCGCCGACACCGACGGGTTCTTCGTCGGCACCGTTGCACCGCCGCCCGCATTGACCGACGCCGGATTCGACCCGGAGAAGATCCGCCGTCGCCGCAAGGTGGGCAACCTGATCTTCCTCGATCCGCCCGAGCACACCCGCCTGCGCAAGATGGTGCACGCCTGGTTCACCACCCGCCGCGTCGAGCGGCTGCGACCGCGGGTCGTCGAGATCATCAACACCGCGCTGGACGCGATGGAGAAGGCCGGTCCGCCGGTCGACCTCGTGACCATGTTCGCCAAGACCGTGCCGGTCATGGTGATCTGCGAGCTGATCGGCGTACCGGAGGCCGACCGGGAACGCTTTCGCAGCAAGGCCTCCCGGGTCGAGCAGGACTCCTCGCCGCTGGCCGAGCTGCGGCGGCTCGGCGACGCCGGCTGGGTGACCCGCGAACTGATCAATCACCACCGGGAGAATCCGAGCGACGACATCATCGGCATGCTGCTCCGTGAACACGGCGCGGGCAGCGAAGCCGACGACATCACCGACGACGAGCTCGTCGGGCTGGCCAACGCGTTGCTCATCGCCGGTCACGAGACGACCACGCAGATGCTGTCGCTCGGTACGCTCGCCCTGCTGCGCCATCCCGAGCAGCTCGCCATGATGCGCGACGACCCCGAAGTCGTGCCCGGCGCGGTCGAGGAACTGCTGCGCTACCTCGGCGTATTGCACGGCGGCTTCGTCCGCCAGGCCACTCGCGACACCGTCGTCGGTGGACATGTCTTCCGGGAAGGCGACCTCGTCGTCCCGGCGCTCGCCGCCGCGAACCGCGACCCCGAGTACATCGCCGACGGCGACCGGCTCGACATCACCCGCGCACCGTCCGGCCATCTCGCCTTCGGGCACGGTGTGCACTTCTGCATCGGCGCGCCGCTGGCCCGGATGGAACTGCGGGAGGCGTACCCGGCGCTGCTCAACCGGTTCCCCGGGCTGCGCCTGGCGATCCCCGAAAGCGAGCTGCAGTTCAGCGACGACACCACCGTGTACGCCTTGAAGAGCCTGCCCGTCACCTGGTGAGAAGGGGGAAGAAATGGCGGAGTACGACAACCAAGTGGGGGAGGGCGTGCAGCCTCCGGCGAAGGTGCTCGTCATCGGCGCCGCCGGGTACGCCGGCACGCATACCGCGCGCGCCTTCCTCCAGGCGGGCTACCAGGTCACCTGCCTCCAGCGGCCGGACGGCAAGCCGATCCCCAGCCGCTATCCGACCGTGCCCGGCGACCTGACCGATCCGGCGTCGCTCACTGCGGCCGCCCAGGGCTTCGACCTGGTCGTCAACCTCGGCGCGATCCTCGACGAGGAGCACGATCTCGCGTCCGTCGACGGCCTGCTCGCCTCCGGCGTGCCGCTGATCTACACGTCGGGGTCGGACGTCTCCGGCGAGGGTTACACCAACGAGGACACCGTTCCCGTCCCGCATCCCTTCGTCGGGTGGCGGGACGAAGTGGAACGCCGGGTGATCGACGGCGGCGGCATCATCGTGCGGCCGGGACTCATCTACGGCAACGGCGGCGGCGTCGTGGGGGACCGCTGGATTCCGCTGCGCGACCGGGTCGGGGCCGGCGTCTACCTCGGTGAGCCCGGCGTACGCTGGGGCGCCGTTCACGTGGAGGATCTCGCGTGGCTGTACGTGGCGATCGCCAAGAAGGCCGCCCCCCGGACCTACTGGTACGGCGTCGCCGAGAACATCGAGGTCGACGTCATCGCGGACGTGGTCGGCGGGGGCAAGACGATGTCCTGGTCGCTCGACGAGGAACCACCGCCCGAGATCGCGATCTTCGCCGGGCTGTTCCGGCTCGACCAGGAATGCTCGGCGGTGAAGACCCGGCATGCGCTCGGCTGGAATCCCGTGCACACCTCGCTGGTCGAGGCTTTGCGGCACGAGCTTCGGCGGGAGCCTCGGACCGACTGGCGGCGGGAGATGCTCGACGCCTGACGCTGCGCGATGTCGGGGCGAGCGTGCGCGATCGGGGCACGCCCCGTGCGCGATATCCCGGGATAACGTCCCCTCGTTTCCGCTCGAAGGGACGTTATCCCGGGATCTCGCAACGCCAGCACCGCCAGCAACGCCGCCAGCGACGCCAAAGCGACAGGGTCAGCCCGGGTAACGGTCGTGGTACCGGACGGCGACGCTCCCCGGCCCGTCCATCTGCCGCCCCAGCGGCGTCAAGTCGAGGTAGTTGAACGTGTTGTGCAGGATGTCGTTCTCCCAGCCGTAAGACGAGTACGAGTGGAAGACCTCGTCGCCGTCGCGGACGAACACGCTGACCGCGCCCTGCTCGCCTTCGGTGAAGAAGTCCTGCCCCTCGGCCAGCAGCGTCGCCTTGTCCTTGTAGTTGTATTCGACCGGTGCGATCGCTTCGTCGAGGGTGACATGGAAGTCGTAGTTGAAGTCCGAGCCGAACGACGAATACCACGGCATCGGCCAGCCCATGCGTTCGCGGTGGCGCTGCAACTTCTCCAGCGGCGCGCGCGAGACGATGGCGAACGTCGTGTTCCGCGCGTGCAGGTGCGCGAGATGGCCCACGTTGTCCATGAGGAACGAGCAGAATCGACAGCCCTCGTCCCACGCGGGGTCGAACATCATGTGGTAGACGATCAGTTGCGGCCGGCCCTCGAACAGGTCGGCCAGCCCCACAGTGCCCTGGTCGCCTTCGAAGGCGTACTTCTTCTCGACGCGTACCATGGGCAGCTGCTGCCGCTCGGCGGCCGCGGCCCGCCGGGCCTCGTTCGCCGCAGTCTCGGCGGCCAGCAGTGCCTTGCGGGCGGTCAGCCACTCCTCAGGGCTGACGACGGTCGGTAGACGCATGAAACCTTCCTTTGGCTCGGCCCGAAGGTCCGGATTTCGGCCTCATAGGGGAGTCGGAACCGGACGCCGGATTTCGACATTCGGCGGTGTTCATCGATCCGCGTGGCACCGTTGCCCGGTCTGGGGCGATGCTCTAGCCTCGGTCGGGTGGCCGGACCCGTGAAGGGCCAGCTCGCCGGATGTCGAAATCCGCCTCTTTGTTCCGACTTACTTGATGAGAGGCGCCACACCGGCGCCGGAGCGTAGGGGTGAAGCATGAAGTACGTCGTCCTGATCCACAGCAACCCCGCCAGCTGGGTCCACCCGATGTTCCTCCACCAGCAGGAACAGCTGGAGCCCGAGGCGCGCGCGACGAAGCTCAAGGAGTTCGGCGCGCTGATGGCCGAGATCCACCAGTCGGGCGAGCTGGTCGAGTCGGCCGCCCTGGACGCGCCGTCGACCACCAAGACGCTGCGTATCCGCGACGAGCAGCTCACCGTCACCGACGGCCCGTTCGTGGACGTCAAGGAACACCTCGCCGGATTCTTCCTCATCGACGTCGCCAGCGAGGAGCGGGCGATCGAGATCGCGTCCCGGATGCCCGACGCCCGTTACGGCACCGTCGAGCTGCGGCCGCTCGCGGATCTGTCCGACATGGAGAGGTGATGGTGCCGGAGGACCTGCTGCGCGGACTCGTGCCGCAGGTCCTCAGCGTGCTCCTGCGCCGCTACGGCAACTTCGACGCGTGCGAGGACGCCGTGCAGGAGGCCCTGCTCGCGGCCGTCGTCCAGTGGCCGGAGCAGGGCGTACCCGACTCTCCGGCGGCCTGGCTGATCACCGTCGCCGGCCGGCGCCTCACCGACCTGCAGCGCAGCGAGGCCGCCCGGCAGCACCGTGAGGCCACCTCGGCCGCGTTGACCCCGCGGGACGAGTTCGTCACCATCGGCCCAGGCGACGATCACGCCAGTGGCGACGACACCCTGATCCTGCTGCTGCTCTGCTGCCATCCCGCGCTGTCGCGCCCGTCGCAGATGGCACTCACCCTCCGCGCCGTCGGCGGCCTCACGACGACCCAGATCGCGCACGCCTTCATGGTTCCCGACGCCACGATGGGCCAGCGGATCAGCCGCGCCAAGCAGCAGATCAAGGCGGCCGGGGCGAGCTTCCGCCTGCCCACCGGTCCCGACCTGCACGAACGGCTCCGCGTGGTGCGCCACGTCCTCTACCTCATCTTCAACGAGGGCTATACCGCCACCTCCGGCCCCGATCTGCGCCGTCCTGATCTGAGCGCCGAGGCCATCCGGCTCACTCGCGAACTCCACCGGCTCCTGCCCGAGGACGGCGAAGTGGCCGGGCTCCTCGCCCTCATGCTGCTCACCGACGCGCGCAGCTCCGCGCGTACCGGTCCGGACGGCACACTGATCGCCCTGGCGGATCAGGACCGGACGAAGTGGAATCAGGAGCAGATCGCCGAAGGCACGCGCCTGGTCACCCAAACCCTCAGTGAGTCGCCGATCGGCCCCTACCAGCTCCAAGCCGCGATCGCCGCAGTCCACGATGAGGCCGCGCACGCCGCCGACACCGACTGGCCCCAGATCCTCGTGCTCTACGAACTGCTCGAGCAGGTCTGGCCCAACCCCATGGTCCGCCTCAACAAGGCCGTCGCCCTGGCCATGGTCACCGGTCCCGCGGCCGGCCTCGAACTCCTGGCCACGCTCGACTCCGACGAGCGCATCGCCAGTGGTCACCGACTTCAGGCGGTACGCGCACATCTGCTGGAACTGGCCGGTGACTCGGCAGCGGCGCTGACGGCGTACGAAACGGCCGCCCGGCGCGCGACGAGTCTGCCGGAGCGCCGCTACCTCGAAGAGCGAGCCGCCCGCCTCGCCGATCATGAAATGCCATGATCAGCGGAGTTTTCGCGGTGTCATAACCCCGCGAAAACTCCGTTGATCATGAAACAGGTTATGCAGCGCGGATCAGAAGTGCGTAAGCACGGGCACGGGCTGCTCGGCCTGCAGACCCGCTTCGGTCGCCTGCTTGCTGCGCATCAGCGCCACCGTCAGGACGAAGCCGACGACGGCGAACACGACGCAGGCGACGAACGCGGACTGGAAGCCGCCGGTGCCCGTACCGGTGTAGGAGGCGAGCACGGTCAGCACGACGGCGACACCGAGTCCGCCGCCGACCTGCTGGGCAGCGGTGTTGAAGCCGGAGGCGAGGCCGGATTCGGAGGGGGCGACGCCGGACAGGGCGGCAGCGGACGCCGCGGTGGTGCCGAGTCCGATGCCGACGCCGAACGGGATCAGTGCGATGAAGGTCGCGCCGTAGGAGAGCGATCCCGTGGCGGTGAGGGCCATGATGAGGCTGCCTGCGCCCAGCATGACCAGGCAGGCAGCGGCGATGGGGCGGAAGCCGAGCCGGGTCACGAACGCCTGTCCCACGTACGCGCCGACGAAGGCCATCGCGGGCATGATCGCCTGGCGTACGCCGAACTCGAAGGGGGTGAGGCCGAGGACGATCTGCGAGTACTGCGAGATGGTGACGGAGAAGCCGAAGGCGAGCATGCCCATCGTCACCATCGCGAGGTTGCCCCCGTTCAGGTTGGGCTTGCGGAAGATACGCAGTGGGACGAGCGGCGCGCTGGAGCGGCGCTCGATGACGACGAAGAGGGTGAACAGCAGGATCGACGCGGCGAACAGGCCGAGCGTGATCGGGCTGAGCCACCCGGCCATCGGGGCGATCGCGACGGCGTACACGAGGAGGACCAGGGCGACGGTGCTGCTGAGCGCGCCCGCGACGTCGTACTTGCGGGGCAGGCCCGCGTTGCGGCTCTCACGAAGCAGGACCGGGCTGATCACGAGCATCAGCAGCGCCACGGGCACGTTGACGAAGAAGACCCACTGCCAGCCGAGGTTGGCCAGTGCGCCGCCGATGAGCAGGGCCGTCACCGCGCCGATGCCGGCGATGCCTGCCCAGCCCGCCAGCGCCTTGTTGCGCTCGGCGCCTTCGGGGAACGTGGTGGTGAGAATGGACAGCGCCGTCGGCGCCATCAGGGCGGCCGAGACGCCGTGCAGCGCGCGGGCGGCGATGAGGATCTCGCCGTTGGGTGCGAGCCCGGAGGCGACCGAGACCAGCAGGAACAACGCCGTTCCCAGCATGAACATGCGCCGGCGGCCCAGCAGGTCGGCCGCACGCCCACCGAGGAGCAGCAGGCCCCCGAAGGTGAGCAGGTTGGCGCTGAGCACCCATTGCGCGGCCTCGGGCGACAGGTGCAACGCCTCGGACATCTTCGGCAGGGCGAGGATGACGATCTGCGAGTCCAGGATGACCATGAAGTTCGCGGTGCACAGCAGGATGAGCGCCAGCCAACGGCGCGGGTCGGGGGTGGACGGAGAGCTCATGAGGGGTCCTTTGCCGAAAGAGGGGTAAGCAGAGGGCTCTCCCGGCCGAGCGAAAGCGCAGGCGGAAGAGCCCGAGGAAGTGCCGAGATCAGGCCTTCAGATACACCGGAAGCGCCGCGTGGCCGTTCATGATGAACGTGCCCTGCGGTTCCAGCTCGTCGCGGCTGACCGCCAGACGCATGTCCGGGAAGCGCTCGAAGATCGCCGGGAGGGCGATCGACGCCTCCAGCCGGGCCAGCGGAGCGCCGAGGCAGTAGTGCACTCCGTGGCCGAAGGACAGGTGTGTCTTGTCGGCGCGGGTGATGTCGAACTCGGCCCGGGTCTCGCCGTGCACTTCGGGGTCGCGGCCGATGCCGGCGAAGCCGATCATCACCGGGTCGCCCTTCCGCATCAGTACGCCGCCGAGTTCGATGTCCTCGGTGGGGAACCGGAACGGCAGCTGCGCGACCGGCGACTGGACCCGCAGGGTCTCCTCGACGACCGCGTCCCAGCCGATCTGTCCATTTCGGATCAACGCGAGCTGGTCCGGGTGGCTCAGCAGGTTGAGGATCGCGTGGCTCAGGACGTTCATCAGCGTCTCCGAACCCGCGCCGAGCATGAGGTGCAGCGTGCCGACCATCTCCTCGTCGGTGAGGACCTCGTCGTCGGCGCTCTTCCTGGCGATCAGCAGGCTGGTGAGGTCGTCACCGGGGCGTACGTGTTTCTCGGCGACGAGGTCCTCCATCGCCTTGTGCCACTGCTCGACGTTGGCCTCGGCCTCTTCCGGGGTGATCGTGGTGCTGACGTTGACCTCGCCGCCCTTGAGCGCGTCCGCCCTCGCCTCCTCCGGTACGCCGAAAAGGTCGCACACGACGGAAGCGGGAAGCGGATAGCAGTACGCCTTCTTCAGGTCGATCGCCGTGCCCGCCGGAACCTGCTCCAACCCGTCGAGCAGCCGTTTGGCGATGCCTTCGACGAGCGTACGGGCGGACTCGATGCGCCGGGCCGAGAAGCCCTGCGAGATGACCCGGCGCAGCCGGTCGTGGTCGGGGTTGTCGCGGGTGGTCATGTTGTCCATGACGACCCAGGTGATCATCGGCCAGTCCGCCGGGATCTCGCCGTTGATCAGTGCCGGCCAGTGCTGTCGCGGGTCCTTGGCGAACCGCTCGTCGCCGAGCACCTGCTTGGCCAGCTCGTAGCTGGTGATCGACCAGGCGAGCACCCCGCCGGGCAGCTCGACCTGTGCGACCGGCCCCTGCTTGCGCAGTTCCTCGGTCTCGGCGTGGATGTCTTGACCGGTGCGGTCCATCAGGTGCGGACAGCGCCTCTCCATGGGTGCCTCCTCAAAGGATTCGAAGGGTGCGGGTCACCGCGGGCCGCGGAACACCCGGGAGATCACGCCCGGCTTCATCAGCGCCGTGAGCGGATCGACGAGCCCGGCGGTACGCAGGAAGGCGGCCGACAGCACGCCGTCACGGGTGGCCGCCGCCTGGAGCCGGGGAATGTAGGTGTTGCCGATCTTGGTCTTGAGCGACCGCTTGCCCTCGACGCCGGGGAACCCGAGGTCGGCGCCGGCCGCCATGTCCCACGGCCCGTCGACGACCTTGGCCAGATCCCGGAAGTACGCCTGCGGCTGCGGCACGCCCAGGCCGAGGTGCTTGCCGAGCACGGTGGCCCCGATCGCGGCGACCGTCATGCCTTGGCCGTACACCGGGTTGAAGACCGCGGCGGCATCCCCGACGACCAGCAGTCCATCGGGGAACCGGCTCATCCGCTCGTATCGACGCCGGATGCTGGCCGGGAAGTGGAACGTCTGCGGCTCACCCATCGGCTTGGCGTCGCGTACCGCCTTGTAGATCTCGGGCACCGGCAGGCTCTTCACGTACTCCATGAACCCGTGCATGTCCGTCGGCGGCTTGTCGCCGAGGATGCCGGTCAGGGAGATGGCGTACCGGTCGGGCAGGCGGGCGAAGATCGCGCCGCGCGGCATCGCCGGGGTCGCCACCGGCAACAGCGCGATGTCGTCGCCGATCGGGTCGAACTCCAACGGGCCGTGGAAATCGCAGGTGGTGTAGGTCAGCTCCATCTTGACCCGCTCCTCGGGCACGCGCGGATAGCCCAGCTGTTCGAGCCACTTGGGCGTACGCGTGCCGCGGCCGGTGGCGTCCACGACGAGATCTGCTTGCAGCACCTCGGGTTCGGCGGCGTCCTTCCCCTGGACGCGTACGCCGATGATCCGGCCCCGGTCCGGTGCGGCGACCAGATCGAGGATGTCGGTGCGCTCGCGATAGGTCACGTTGGGCAGGGCGCTGACCCGGCCGCGCAGGCGCGCCTCCAGCAGGGGCCGTCCCGCGGCGACGCAGATGAGCCCGGTTTCCGCCTTCTGGATCATCTCGCCGTTGAAATACCAGCTCAGGCTTGTCCCGAAGTCGCCGATCGGCACCCCGATCGAGACGAGTTCGTCGGTGAACCCGGGAAACAGTTCGTCGAGGATCTGCTGCCCTCGCGCGAGGAGGGCATGGATGTGATGGCCCTGGGGCACCGCGTGCCGGGGACCGTCCGGACCGAAGAGCGTGTCGCGATCGACCAGCGTGACCTTCCGGTAGTGGTCCGAGAGCATGCGGGCGGCGAGCGAACCCGCCACGCTGCCGCCCAGGACGACCGCGTGGTCACCGAGTTGATTGGCCATCCACGTGTCTCCCATCGGGAAAATGAATTGGGGGAGTGATCGGGGTCATCGTATCGATTTGCCATCGATGAACTTCTCGGAGATTGCTCGATACGCGCAGCCCAGGGGGCGCTAGCATCGGCGTGCGACGTGCCGATCTGGTTGTGTGGCAAGGCATGCCGTACGCCTTTCGGCAACTCCGAAAATGCGCAGTAATGGCATCGGTCCAGAATGGACGAAGCGAAGGAGACCCCGTGGACGTCATCCAGAAACCGACCCGTGAAGAGCTTCGGCGGCGCGCGGCAGACCTCGTGCCCGTCCTGCGGGCCAACGCCCAGTCGTCGGAGCGCGACCGCCGGCTGTCCGACGAGACCGTGCAGGCGATGACGGACGCCGGGATCTTCCGGCTGCGTACGCCGGAACGGTTCGGCGGGTATGCCTGCGACACCGGGACGCTCGTCGACGTGGGCATCGAACTCGGCCGGGGCGACGGTTCGGCCGCCTTCAACACCGCCGCCTGGTGGATCATGTCGTGGAACATCGGGATGTTCCCCGACGAGGTGCAGGAGGAGGTCTTCACCACTCCCGACGTGCGCATCTGCGGGACCCTCGCGCCGACCGCGATGGCGGTGCCGAAGGACGGCGGCGTCGTGGTCTCCGGGCAGTGGAACTTCAACAGCGGAGCCGCGCACAGTCAGTGGAAGCTGCTGTCGGCGATCCTGCCCGACGGCGAGGGCGGCGCGGAGCCGATCCTGGCGCTTGCGCCGATCAGCGCCTTCGAGGTGATCGACGACTGGGACGTCGCCGGTCTGCGTGCCACCGGCAGCGTGACCCTCCGGGTGCAGGACCTGTTCATCCCGACCGTCAAGTACCTGAAGATCAGCGCGCTCATGCAGCAGCAGTACGCCTCGGTGCGCAACCGCGAGCTCCCGATCTACCGCGGTCCCATGGTCGGCGCGGTCTCCGCCTCGACGACCGGGAAGATCGTCGGGCTGGCGCGGGCGGCCCGGGAGGCGTTCTTCGAGCGGCTGCCCGGCCGGGCGATCACCAACACCGCGTATGCGAGCCAGATCGAGGCTCCCGTGACGCATCTCCAGGTGGCCGACGCCTCGCTGAAGATCGACGAGATGGAGTTCCACGCCCGGCGGCTCGCCGACCTGGTGGACGGTAAGGGACTGCGGGACGAGCCGTGGAGTCTGCAGGATCGGGCGTACGCCCGCATGGCGGTGGGCCGGATCTGCCAGCTCGGCCTGGACGCCGTCAACACCTTCGCCATGGCCAGCGGGGCGTCCTCGATCTACTCCTCGATCCCGATCCAGCGCATCCAGCGGGACATGCAGACGATCACCCTGCACGCGCTCAACCTGCCGAGCACCAACCTCGAGCTCTACGGCCGAATCCTCTGCGGCCTGGAACCCAACACCTTCTTCGTCTGACGACCACACGTAAAGCGGCCGCCCGTCCATAGGGGACGGACGGCCGTTTCCGCGACCGGTGAGGGTCAGGTGAACTGACCGGGGCGGCGGCCGGGACCGGCCGGACCCCGGTACGCCTGAGCCAGCTCCAGCCATTCGCCGGCCTCCTTGCCGATGGCGGTCAGCCGCAGGTCGTCCGGGTGCCGGCGACGCGTCACGAGCAGGCAGAAGTCGACGGCCGGCCCGGAGATGGTCTGCTCGGCGTCGGCCGGGCCGAACATCCACTCCTTCCCGGACGGCGCGGTCAGCGCGAAACGGAAGGAGACGTCCGGAGTGGCCAGCCCACGCGCCTGATACCCGAAGTCCCACGTACGCGTACCGAAGAACGCGACGTGCCCGACGCGATCGGTGTACTGCCGGTGCAGCCCCAGTCCGTCGTAGATGTCCTGGCCGTGGCCGAACAGCTCCATCATCCCGGCCGCCGCGAGCACCGAGGCGGGGAGCGGGCGGACGAGCCACGGCACCGGCTGTCCCTCCGGGACGGCGGCGAGCGCCTTGTCGGCGGCGATCCGCTCCTCCCGGAATCGGCCCAGCAAAGCGGGTGGAGTCAGCGCCAGATACGGCGCCATCGCGGTGTCCACATTGGTCTGAAAGTCGGCGCTGAGGCGCGATTTGAGGGCTTCGAAGCGGTCGGCGTCCGCCGCCGCCAACCCGGCGAGCTTGAAGGTGGCGGCGAGGTGGGCGATCTGGTGGGCCACCGTCCAGCCCTCCGCCGGAGTGGGCGTGTCCCACGCCGCGTCCGGCTGGCAGGCCAGCAGATTCTCGATCTCCTCGCCGTCGGCCGTGAGGTCGGTGAAGGCGTCGCTGATGGTCATGGGCTCGTCCCTTCGCTGAGTGGTACCGGAGGTGCGGGGTGGGTGCGGGCGGCGTACAGGCGGGCTCCGAGATGCCGGGCGGCCAGCAGCGCCGCCCACGCGGTGACCTCGATCAGGGCGGCGTCGCTGGGACGGCCGTCGCGGAAGTCGACGATCACCTGCGGGGTGACCCGGTATGAGGCGAACATCGTCAGCAGCACCAGCCGACCGGCCGGGCGATCGACGTCGGGCAACGGCGCGACCGCCGCCGCCAGCCAGTCCGGCGTGGCCCAGCCCGGGTCGCCGCCACCCAACTCGGCGAGCTTGGCCTGCGCCATCGTGCGTACCCTCGGGGGAAGAAAGGTCTGGTCGACGGCCCGGACGGCCGCCCCGAACGCCGCCGCGACGGCCGGATTGCCCTGGGCCCACGCGAGATCGCCGGGCAGCGGCGCGGCGGGCAGGAGGCCGGCCGACAAACCCGGCGCGACCGGCCGGCGGGC
>NZ_JABFVK010000099.1 GCF_013362815.1 Hamadaea sp.
CGCTCCACCGGCGAACCCGGCGATCATGCGCCCGCCGACCTTCGCCGCGAAGCCGCCCATCGCTCCGGCCACCTTGCCCGCGACCAGACCGCCGACGCCGCCGGTGACGACCCCGATGCCGCCTTGAAGAGCGCCTTGGCCCAGCGACCCGAGAGCGTCCTTGAAGCCGTGGATGTTGCCTTGGGCGGCGTCCTTGCCGAGGTTGATCAGCGCGGCCGCCCCGATGGCACAGGCGGCGGCTCCGGCCCCGGCGGTGACCGCGGTGCAGGCGATGCCCGCCGCCACCCCCGCGACGATCGCGCCGATCTGGATCAGCGTGTCCTTATGTTCCTTCACCCATTTCGCGGTTGCGTGATAGGCGTCCTTGACCTTGTTGGCCGCCGCTTTGACGGTCTTGGTGACCTTGGCGACGATCCGCGAGCCGGCCTGCTTGATCCGGTGGTAGGCGTTCTTGACCTTCTGTTTGATGTGGTTGTAGGTCTTCGCCACGTAGTGCTTGACCCGGTGATACGTGTGTTTGACCCAGTTGACGGCCTTCTTGTACTTCTTCTTGACGTAATGGACCGCCCGGTGGACGACATGTTTGATCGCCCGCGTCACCCGGTGGACGGCCTTGCGGATCTTGTGCACCGCCTTCTTGACGTGGTGCACGACCTTCTTCGCGACGTGCGTCGCCGCGTGCCAGGTGGATCGCGCGTAGTAGGAGGCGTAGCTCCAGGCGGTCGAGTGGGTGACCTTGTGCACGACCTTCTTTACGGCCTTCTTGACCGCCTTGAACGGGTTCCAGCCCCAGTGCCCGGTCGTGTCGATGGTCTGCAGCGGGTTGCCGTCGCCGTACTGGTAGTGGTTGGCGTCGATGGAGTCCGGGACCGGGTCGTTGTCGACGGTGTCGCGGTTGTCGAACTGGCCGGTCGCCGGGTTGTACCAGCGTGCGTGCATGTTCACCCGGTTGGCGACACTGTCGGTCCACTCCGACTGATAACCCAGGTTGCCGACCTTGCCCGCGGTCGCGGTGACCGTCCCGAACGGGTCGTACGTCGACGATCCGGCCAGCGCCGCCCCGGTCGCGGTGAACTGCCCGACCAGGTCGGTGTGCAGATCGGCCCAGGCGAACACCCCGGTGCCAGAGGTGGGTTTGACGCCGAGGACGTCACCGTCGGGGTCCCGGCTGTAGGTGGCCGTCCCGTCGCCGGCCACATCGTTGGCCAACCCCGAATAGGACAGGCTGGTGGTCCCGGCGGTCAGCACCCGGCCGAGACTGTCGTAGGTGTACGCCTGCCCGCCGATCGCGGTCTGCTGCCCGTAGGCGTCACTGGCCAGGGTTTGGGTGGTCGACCCGGTGACCGTCGACTTCAACGTGCCCCGGGCGGTGTAGGTGTAGGTCGTCGACCCGTCCCCGACGAGCTGGTCGCGTTCGTCGTAGACCATCGCCTTCGCGCCGAGCTGCGTGCGGTTGCCCGACGCGTCATACGCGTACGTGGTGGTCGTGGCGCCGTTGTTCCACGACGTCAGCCGACCGGCCCAGTCATAGCTGTAGGTGTGCGCCGCCGACCCGGCGAATCCGGTCGTGGTCTTCGACGTCTCCCGCCCGTCCAGGTCATACCCGTAGACGATCGAGGCGACCGTTGCCCCGGCGGAGGTCTTCAACGTGTCCGACGCCAACCGGCTGGCACTGTCATACCCGAAGTTCCGCGAGTCACCGCTGCCGTAGGTCTGCTTGGTCACCCGCGACAACCCGTCATAGGTGTACGCCACGCTCTGTCCAGTCGCAGCGTCGGTCACCCCCGACAGCCGATCCACCGTGTCATACGAGTACGTGCTGGTTCCGGAGGCGTCCGTACGCCCGGACACCAACCCGTCACCGTTGTAGGTGAAGCTCGACGCCCCCGACGGACCGGATGCGGTGGTCAGGAACCCGCGGTCGTTGTAGGCGAACGTGTCCGTCCCAGACCCGGCCTTCATCGACGTCAACTGCCCGGCCAGGTCGTAGCCGAACGTGCGGTCGGCCGTGGCGACCTCCGCCCCCGACCCGGTCTGGGCGGTGAGGTTGCCGACGGTGTCGTAGGTGTTGGCGACCACCACCCCACCGGGCTGGGTCTGCTTCACCGCCCGCCCCGCCGCGTCGTAGGAGATCGTCCACGTGCGGTCGTTCGGGTTCGCCGATGTCGCCGGCTCGATCTGCGACTCCAGCAACCCCCACGAGTTGTACGTCGACAGATGCTTGTTGCCCCGCCCGTCGGTGTACCGGGTCCGGTGGCCCTCCACGTCATACCCGAACGAGGTGGTGATCGACGCCGTGGCCGAGATCGGCTGCGTCTCCCCGGTCACCATCCCCGTCGCGTCATACGCAAACGTCGTCGTATGCCCGAGCGCGTCGGTCGTGCTCACCTGATTGCCGTTGCCGTCATAAGCCGCTGAGATCTTCGAGATCAGCGACCCGTTCGTCGCGTACGCCTTCGCAGTGATGTTGTTGCCCGGCTCGTCGTAGACCGCCGTACGCTTCGACCCGTCCGGGGCGGTCACGGCGACCTGCCGACCGAGGTGGTCGTACTTGTACTGGGTTGCGTTTCCGGCCGCGTCCGTCTCCGCTGTCGTGTCACCCACCGAGTTCGTGGTGTAGGTGACGTAGGAGCCGGACGGCCGGGTCACCTTCTGCACGAAGCCACCGCTGTTGAAGGTGTAGCTCGTCGTGTACGCACTCGACGTGGACCGCTCGAACACCGACTCGGAGACCTGGCGGCCGAGATAGTCGTAGGTGGACTCGGCGTACGCACCCAGCGGGTTGACCATCCGCAGCAGCTCGTCGTTCAGGTCGTACGCATACGTGGTCACCGCGCCGTTGGGTTCGGTCGCCTTGGACAGCCGGCCCTGCTGGTCATACTCGTAGGTAGTGACCTTGCCGAAGGGATCGGTGGTGGAGGTGACGTCGCCCGAGCCGTTGAAGGTCTTCGAGACCGTCGCGGTGATGGGCGTACCGCCGGGCGGTGTGTAAGACGGCAGCTTCGTCGAGGTCGGCCGGCCCGAGGCGTCCCGGGTGATGACGGTGACGTTGCCGTCCGGGTCCCGCAGTTCGACCTCGTCGCCGAAAGTGTCGTAACCGGTGGTGGTGACCGGCCGCGAGCTGACCGGCGTACCGCCGTTGGTCTCGGCCATGACGGCAGCGCTCGTCGTGGCGACGAGGTTGTCGGACTCGTCGTATTCGTAGTACTCGGTGTTGCCGAGCGGATCGGTCTCCGAGAGCTTCAAGCCGCGCTGGTCATAGGTGTAGTTCGTCGTGTTGTACGCGTCGCCGATCGGCCGTCCGGACTGGCCGTTGCCGTACAACGTGGACACTTCGGCAGCGCTCAGCGCCCGCTGGTAGACCTGCACGTTGCCGATCGAGCCGTTGAACGGCGCCTCTTGCGCCCCGTTGTACTTGGAGCGGCCGATGACGAGCGGCCCGTTCGAGGCGATGGGTGTCGTGTCGGTCGCCGTGCCTTGCGCGGTTCCGTTGGCGTACAACGTCATCTGGCCGTTGGCCGAGTTGTAGACGCCCACCAGATGCGTCCACGTGTTCAACGTGGGTGCGGCGGTGGACTGCGCCGTCGCCGAGGTCGGCGAGGTGGTGTCCGTCAGGTTCCGGGTGAACGACCAGCGGTTCGGGCCCTTGAGGTACTGGAGGTTGAACCCGGAGTTCACCGACGCGTCCTGCGACACCGCGGTCTGTCCGGCGGTGTTGACCGCCAGCTTCACCCAAGCCGAGACGCTGAAGCTCTGCGTCGTGTTGAGCACCGGCCCGGGCGTGGTCGCCCAGCCGGTGGTTCCGTTGAACACGCCCGCGCCACCGGACCAGGTCACGCCGCTTGTGGCGGTCGCCGTGTTGTCGCCGCCAGAGTTGTCCACGACCTCGGTGCCGGACGACGGGTTCAGCCGCCACCAGCCGTCGGGCTTGCCCGCGCCGAGCGTACGCGCCCAGTCGGAGGTCACCCGGCCGGCGGTGTCGAACGTGCTGCCCACGCCGGTGACATAGCCGGTGTTGTCCGAGAAGTACTTGGCGGTGACGAGGTCGTCGTTGTTGTAGGTGTAGCTGGTCTTGCGAGCCACCCCGTTGGGGTCGAGCGTCTCACCGGTGACCCGGCCCACCGCGTCCACCGTGTACTTGGTCTCGGTGACGTTGTTGTTACTCAGCTCCCGGATCACGTTGCCGGCCGCGTCGTACTCGGTCTGCTCGGCGACATACGACTGGCTGCCGTCGGCGTTCTTCTTGATCACCGCAACCTGGAGGTTGTTGTCGGTGTAGGTGAACGCCGTCACGAACCCCATCGCATCGGTGATCGACGCCAACCGGCCCGCCGGGTCGTACGCCCGCGACTCGGTCACCAGATCCCGCGCCGTGATCGGATTGTTCGGATCACCGGTGTACCCGATGAGCGTGGAGGTCAGCAGATGCCCGTTCGCGTCGTACGCGTACCGCGTCTCCACCCCGGTCTCGTCGACCTCCCGCGTCATGTTCCCGTAGAGGTCGTAGGAGAACGTCGACACCTTGCCACTGGCGTCCGTCGCCGTCGCAATATGCCCCAACGCGTCATAGCTGTTCTGCAACGTACGCGCGGCGTCCCCGCCGGTCGCGTCGCTGACGGTCTGCTGGGTGATCTGCCCGTCGAAGTTGTAGACCGTCGTCGTGACCGGGGTATGCACAGCGCCCGTCACCCGGTTGGTCGTCGCCGGATCGGTCTGCCGAGTAATCCGGCCGAGCTTGTCGTAGACGACCTGTGTCACGACACCGTTCGGATAGCCGTCGGAGATCTCGGTCTTGGTGACCACCCGACCTTGGCCGTCATAGGCGAGTTTCGTCACCAGCCCGGCGGGGTCGGTCACCTGTGCCACGTCACCGTTGGCGAAGTACGTGGTCGTCTGCACCTGACCACCCGGCGACGTCGTACGCCACGGCAGTCCGGCCGGGGCGAACCCGACGTCGGCTGCCGCGATCGTCGTACCGTCGGTGTACTCGGTCTTGGCAATGCGGCCCAACGCGTCGGTCGTCTTCGTCTTGTTGCCCAGCGCGTCGTACTCGAACTTCGTCAGATACGTGTTGTCCGTCGCGCTGGCCGACCGCCCGTCCCTGATCTCGGTGATCTGATCGTTGCGCAGATCCCCTGGTGACGCGGTATTCAGGTAGTACGAGTAGTAGACGGTCGAACACTTCCCGGCCGACCGGTCCTGGCAGGTCTGCTCCGAGATGGTGTTGCCTCGGGCGTCGTACTCACTGGTGGTGACGTTGCCGTTCGGATCGGTCACCGTACGCAGATAGCCGTCCTTGTAGCCGTATGTGGTCTGCCGTTCCTGCGTACCGTCGGTCCAGATCTCGGCCACCTGACGGTTGCCGTTGTCAACGTCATACAAGTACGTCGTGGTGGCGTTCATCGGGTCGGTCACGACGATCTTCTTCGCCAGCGCCGCACCCGCCGCGCTCGCCGAGGCGTTCTTGCTCGCCGCGACCTGATCCGCGACCTGCGCGGCGGTCAGGCTCGTCTTGTAGAAGGCGAACTCGCCGATCGATCCCGGGAAGTAGCCCGCGTTGTCCCCGTCGTTTCCGGCCCAGCTCGCCGACCACTTGCCCGCGCCCAGGTAGGCGTAGGTCGCTGTGGTCGCCGCCAGCGCCGCGTTGCGGGTGCCGACGAGCGTCCCGTCCAGGTAGAGAGACTGGCTGGTACTTGTCGCCGACAGCGCCACGTGGTGCCATTTACCGTCGGCGACCGAGGCCGTCGTGGTCAAGACGTTCGCGGCGCTTCCGGTCCAGAATCCCCCGCGCAGCTTGCCGTCCACACCTACATACAGCGCCGGGGTCCAATAGCCACTCACGCTCAGATCGCCATTCATAGGCATGCTTTGGTACGCGTAGAGCACGCCGCCCTTGGTGGACCCCGAGGGCATGCTGAACCACATCGAGATGGAGTTCGGGCCAGTGGTCGGGATGTCGGTCGCCGGTAGCTCCACATAGGAAGACGTGCCGTCGAACCTGCCCGCCGTCGCGTCCGCGAACGGGCCCGGCGAACCCAACGTCACCGTGCTGTACGTCCCGGTCCCGCCGTTGACCTCGTTGACCGCCTCCGACACACCGGTCTCGTTCATCCGCAGATAATCAGCCGGGCCACCGGACAACACCGACGCCGCATACACCTGCGACGACCCGGCCACCGTCGACGAGCTGATCTTCCACGTGCCGTTGTGCTCATCGACCACCTGCGTCACGACCCCGCTCACCGGGTCATAGGAGATCTGCGCCGCCGTCGCCCCCGACGGGCGCACGATCTTCGTCAACGGATGCGCCGCCACCGAAGCCGCCCCCCGCAAACCCGCCACATCCGCAGCCGTCAACGTCCGGTCGAACAACGCCACATCCGAGATCGACCCGGTGAAATAGTTCGCGAACCCCTGACTGGACGTGCCCGACTGATGTGACTGATCCGGCCACGCCCCACCCAAGAACCCCGCACCCACATACTCATGCGTCGCGCTGTACGCGTCGATCAACGTGATCAGGCCACTGCGGGAACCCACCAGCTGCCCGTCGAGGTACAAGGTTTGGGTGTTGCCGGCCCCGGCCAGCACCAGATGATGCCACGCCCCGTCGGTCACCGGGTTCGCCGACACGATCCCCGCACTGACGTCGTTGGTCCAAAACGCCGCCCGCAACCGGCCACTACTACCGATATAAATACCCGGGGTGTAGTTACCCGCCGTCGTGCCGCCGGTGATCGGATCCTTCTGATAGGAGAACAGCACCGCGTCGGGGGTAGTCGTCTTGAACCACATGCTCACCGACTGGTAACTCGCCGCACTGACCAGCTTGCCCGGCACCTCCACGTAGGAGGAGGTGCCGTTGAACCCGGCAGCCGTCGCCGCCGACCCCGGCAACGGACCCGCCTGACCCAACGCCACGTTGGCGTAGGTCGCCGCGTCCGTGCCCCCGTTGTCCAGGACATCACTAGCCGCCTTGACCGCACCCGCGCCTTCCGACAACCGCCAATACGAGTGCGGACCCGCATCCAGCAACGCCGTCGGATACTGCGACCCCGTCCCATACTCATACGTCGTGCAATGCGCGTAATCCGTCGGCGGGCACACCCTCGTCAACTGATCCCCGCTGTACGCATACGACCAGGTCGAAACGGTGCTGGAGTCCCCGGCTGTGGCCGGGTCGGTGTAGACCGTGGCGACGTGGGCCTTGCCCGCCCCCGCCGGCGTCGACCACGTCAAATGCAGCGCCCGACCCGACGCCGACGTCATCGTCTCGACCTGACCCGCCGCGTTGTACGCCAGCGCCAGCGTCCGCCCGGCCGCATCCTTGATCGACGTGATCGCATACACACCATCCGTGCCGGGCGTACCCGCCACCAGACGCGTGAACAAATAGGTCGTGCCGTCCTTGTCGACCAGCGAATAACCACCCGTCACCGTGGTGAACACCGCATACCGGCCCGACGGCGGATTGAACGACCCATCCGCGTTCCGCCCGAACGCCACCTCCGTACCCGTCGGATACGTGATCACCGCAGTCTTGCCGTTGGCGCTGGCCATCCGCTCGGTCACATTGGCATCGACCACCGTGGACCAGCCCGCGCCGAACGCCAACCCGGTACGCGGATCACGACTGTTGTACGACCGCTGCACCGCCAACGCCGGACCCACCGTCGCAACCTGGGCGTCCATCGCCTCCGTCGTATAGTTGCCCGCGCTCGGCTCGAACCCACGCCCACCGGCATCCTGCGACAACCCCGACGTCACCAAAGGCTGCGGCGGTGGCGTCGACAACGGGAAGTAATACGCCACATTCAACGGATCCGGACTCGTCGCCCACCCGTCGTACGACACCACCCACCAGTAATAGGTCTTCGACCACTGCAACTTGCCCGCCGGCACCGTCCAGCTCGACGAACTCGTCCACCCCGACGTCGCCACCAAAGCACCCGACGCATCATTGACCTTGTAGTTGTACTGAACCGCCGCCTTCGGCCACACATCCGGGTCATGACCCCGCGCCAGCAACTCCGGCGTCAACGACGTCGCCTGATAATCCCGCGGCGGATACTGCGAATCGATCTGCGGCGCAACATTCGGCGTATACGTCACCGACAGATACGGCGCACACGTATGACTGTCACACACCGCCCCCGACGGACCATTCCGCGACGTGAACCGCTTGAAATCCGTCGTCGCCGTCTGCGACGCATCCAACCCCAAACCATTGTTCGCCAGCGTCCCGCTCAACCACCCGTCCAACGTCGCCTTCGTCAACGGCACACTCACCCAGGAGCCGACCGTCCGGTCGCTGCCGGTGTTGGCGCACGCCTGCGAGTAGTTCGTCGGGGTGGCGGTACCGATCTGGGAACCGAAGGTGGGACCGGTGTAGTTCACGCTGCCGTAGCGAGCGGTGTCGACCTCCCACGAGGTGGTGATCGGGTGCACCGTGAACGGCTGCGCCGAACAACTTCCCTGCCAAGTCAGGAACAGCTTGAGACTCGCCGAGGTGATCCGCAGCCCGGCGAAGGTGGCGGCGAAATCGGTGAAGTGCATCAGGGCCTTGCCGCGGTGCGTACCGCCGTCCCAGGTGCCGATGGCCAGGTCGTCCTCGCCGGAATGATCGGTGTCGGTTCCGTAGTACACGTAGGTGTCGCCGGTCGTCGCGAACTCCGTCGTCGGGTCGATCGTCACCGGATAGACCCGCTCGGGCGCGTTCAGCCAGGCCTGGTCGACGCTGACTCGCAGGCCGATCCCGCCATCCACCTCGACCAGGGCGTACTTCACCGCGTTGGAACTGGTGAACTCGCCGCTCGCCTGGTCGAACTTCGAGTCGTGCATGAACCCCGGGGGAATACGGCCCTTGACGGTGCCCTTGTCGTCGGCGAGGACGACGCCGCCGCTGTCGTCCAGGCTCGGTGTCAGCCCGTCGAGCTTGAGCGGGAACACCCACTCCGTCGTGGTGCCCCGTTCCCGCAGAACGATCGACTCCTTGACACCGCTTTGGCGGGACTCCACAACGAGGTCCGTCCCGGGCAGCACCCCGGCATACGTGACCGCGTACGCCCCGGCCTGCGCCGGAACGGCAGCCGCCCCGCGCAATGAGTAGCCGAACCCGACGCCGTCGAACGATGCGGAGACCAAGCTTTTGTCATCGCCCCGCCGGGCGAACTGCAACCCCAGCTGATTCGCCCGCTGCCCCAGCCGATCCCCGGCCGACGTCACCTGCGGATCGATCCTCTGCCAGGCGCCCTTGGCGTCCCGGTAGTTGATCGCACCCTGGGACACCTCCCGGGTGTAGCTGCCGTCCGGGTTGGCGAACAGATCCGAGCCGGCCGTGGACCCGTCGGCCTTCCGCGTGCTCTTCCCAGGCGCGAAACCCTGTACGCCCGGCGTCGTCAGCCGTTGCGTCTTGCCGTCCTGGCGTTCGGCGGGCGCCTTGTCCGGAGCCCGGCCCGCCCCGCCTGATGCCTTCGTGTCGGCGTACCCGACGTAGTGGCCCTTCCCCGCCGCCGATCCACTCTCCTGCGCGGGACCGATCGGCTTACCTCCCGCGAAGGCCGACGGCGCGGCCAGCCAGGACCACAACCAGCTCACTTTCAGGTCCACCGGACCGAAGATCGTCGCCGGTTGCGGAGTGGCTGTGACCAGCAGCATCACCGCTGTGAGAAGGAATCCCGCAAGTACGCGGCGGCGGCCAGGACGGTCCATCGTGGACTCCTCTCGACGGCACTCCAGTGGAGGTGTCTGCGAGTGTGCTGTAAACCTTTCCATTTAGCAATAGGTCGATGTAACAGCTTCACGTCGACGGTCGCGATCAACGTGATCGATTAACCATTCGGGAGTCCCGAGGCATTTAGTTGCCATGGATATAGTTGCCATGTACCGTATCGGCATGGCGTACGACGACACCGCGACCGGGCGACTCCTCTGGCAGGTCACCACCAGGTGGCGGACGGCAGTGGACCGCGCGATCGCGCCGCTGGGTCTCACCCACGCGCAGTACGCCCTGCTCGGCTCGCTCTACGTGTTGACCCGCGCCGGGCAGCAGCCCAGCCAGCGTCAGCTCGCCGACGCGGCCGGGCTCGAACCGATCTACGTCTCCAAGCTGATCCGCAGTCTGGAGGCCGCCGGCCTGGTCACTCGGAATGCGCACCCGGCCGACACCCGCGCCCGGCAGCTCGGCCTGACCAGCCAAGGCACGGAGTCCTTCCTGGCAGCGGTGAAGATCGTGCACGCGCTCCAGGACGAGCTCACCGCGCCGATCGGCGGTTCGGGCTCCGAGCGCAACCGGGAACTCATCCGCACCCTCCGGGCTCTCCTCGGAGGGCCTGCCACGTAACCCGCGCCGCCGCGACCTGTCCGGGCGCTGGATCACCTCCGGCGCTGGATCACCTCCGGCGCTGGATCACCTCCGGCGCTGGATCAGAGTTCTCGGTCGAATCTTGCGCCGTGATTCGACCCGGATCCGTGATCCGGTGCTGATCTTGAGGCGGCGCACCAGACAGGAGTGATCATGACGCAGTCCATCCCGACGCTGACCGGCCAGGACATCGCCGAGGCTCAGGGCGCTCTCCGCGCGCTGCTCGACACGATGCTCGCCGGGACCGACGCCACCGCCAACGAATTCATCACCCTGCGAGTCCTCGCCGTACGCGGCCCGTATGAGGATCCGGGCGTACTGCACGACTTCCTCGTCAGCCAACGACAGCTCGACCTCACTCCGCTGGGGGCAGCAGATCTGCTGGCCGGGCTCGAGGAGGCCGGACTGGCTGAGGGCACCGCCCGGGCGGCCGGACCGGCCCGGATCACCGACGCCGGCAAGCGGGTCCTGACCCGGCTGACCGAGCTGACCAGTCCGGCCACCCGGCAGGTGTTCGGCGATCTCGACCCCGCCGAGCTGGCCACCGCCCGTCGCGTCCTGGCTGAGGTGACACAGCGGGCGGATCAGCTGCGCGCCGCGATCTGACAGTGGCGGCCCGCACACTAACCCGTGTGCGGGCCGCGCTGCCGATCAGGAAGAATGGACCGGACCGCACTGACGTGGGAGAAGGACCGGACGAATGACGCAGAGCACGATCGAAGCCGACTGGGTGTCCCGTTTCGCCGACGAGGTGATCGCCGCGCATGAGAAGCGTGGCTCCCAGAAGCCGATCGTCTGCGCGTCCGGGCTCAGCCCGTCCGGCCCGGTGCACCTCGGCAACCTGCGCGAGGTCATGACGCCGCACCTGGTCGCCGATGAGATCCGCCGCCGGGGGCACGACTGCGTACACGTCTTGTCGTGGGACGACTTCGACCGGCTGCGCAAGGTCCCGCACGGCGTCGACGAAGCCTGGAACGAGCACATCGGCAAGCCGCTGTCCGCCGTCCCAGCCCCGCCGGGCAGCGCGTA
This sequence comes from Hamadaea sp., assembly GCF_013362815.1. Taxonomy (GTDB): domain Bacteria; phylum Actinomycetota; class Actinomycetes; order Mycobacteriales; family Micromonosporaceae; genus Hamadaea. Next base: position 11,393 of record NZ_JABFVK010000099.1, read on the forward strand.
CGCGTCGTGGGCGGAGCACTACAAGGCCCCGATGCGGGCTGCCCTCGCCGAGCTGGGCATCGAGGTACGCGAGATCAGCCAGACCGAGATGTACACCTCCGGGGCGTACCGGGAGCAGATCCTGCTGGCCATGCGAGAGCGGGAGAAGATCGACTCCGTCCTGGGCCGATACCGGACGAAGAAGAAGGCGGCGGTCGACTCGCTCGACGACTCGGCCGACGAGAACGAGCGCGAGCAGGCCGAGGGTTCCGGAGCCGCCAGCGAGGAAGACGGCGGCACCGCCGCGGGCTACTTCCCCTACAAGCCCTACTGCTCGGTCTGCGGCCGCGACCTCACCACGGTTACGGCGTACGACGACGACACCACCGAGCTGACCTACACCTGCCAGTGCGGCCACGGCGAGACCGTCCTGCTGTCCGAGTACAACGGCGGCAAGCTGGTCTGGAAGGTCGACTGGCCGATGCGGTGGGCGTACGAGGGCGTGGAGTTCGAGCCGTCCGGCGTCGACCACTCCTCCCCCGGCTCCTCCTTCGTCGTGGGTACGCAGCTCGTCCGGGAGGTCTTCGACGCCGACCCGCCGATCGGCCCGATGTACGCCTTCGTCGGCATCTCCGGCATGGCCAAGATGAGCAGCTCCAAGGGCGGGGTCCCGACGGCGGCCGACGCGCTGCAGATCATGGAGGCCCCGGTCCTGCGCTGGCTGTACGCCCGCCGCCGCCCGAATCAGTCCTTCACGGTCGCCTTCGACCAGGAGATCCACCGCCTCTACGACGAGTGGGACGCGACGTCGCGCAAGGTGGCCGACGGGTCCGCCACTCCGGCCGACAGCCTGGCCTACGACCGAGCCGTCCGCACGGTCAGCGCCGGCGAGCTGCCGCTGACCCCGCGCCCGTTCACCTACCGGACGCTGGCCTCGATCGTCGACGTCACCACCGGCCACGACGAGCAGACCCTGCGCATCCTGCGGGACCTCGACCCGGCGAACCCGATCGGCTCGCTCGACGAGGCCCGGCCCCGGCTGGACTGCGCCGACCACTGGGTGAACACGCAGCTCACGCCGGAGGAGCGCACCATCGTCCGGGAGGAGCCGGACGTCGAGCTGCTCGACTCGCTGGACGACGCCCAGCGCGAGTCGCTGCGCCTGCTCGTGGCCGGTCTCGAGGACAACTGGTCGCTCGAAGGGCTCACCACTCTGGTGTACGGCGTACCGAAGCAGCTGCTCGGCCTCCCGATGGACGTCAAGCCGACCCCAGAACTCAAGGTCGCTCAGCGGACGTTCTTCGCCCTGCTCTACCGGCTGCTCGTCAGCCGCGAGACGGGTCCCCGGCTGCCCACCCTGCTGCTGGCGGTCGGCGCCAAGCGCGTACGCACCCTGCTCGGCGGCTAACTCTCGCTTTCTAGAAGGCGCGCCGCCGCCGTGGGATCCATGATGTTGGACCGGGCCTGCTCGTTGCCTGCGAGCGGCCGGTCCGGCAGGGTTGCCTCCGGAAACCAGCCCGACCGATCGCACCCGGGAACGATGTCAAGGATCACCAAGGTGACATTCCCGGGCACCGAGCCCGTGATACGGATCGCCACATAGGTTTCGTGGCCGTGGTCAGCGCGCACCTGAATGCCTAGGCCGAATGAGTCGAGTTCCACACGGTGCTCGCGACCGTCCTGAAGAGACTCACGAAGCAGCCGTGGGATCAGGCTCTCCAATACGCGCACAAACCGGAGGCCCGCCTCAGCTTGCAACCTGAGACGATCGTCGCGCTGCGGCAGAAAGTCCATGATGTACGTGTCGGTGGTGAGCGCCCGCTTGTGCGCAGCGTTGTAGTGTGCACGCGCGCTCTGGCCGTCCGCCGCCAGCGCAGCGTAGAAGTCGTCTGCGCTGCCTGATTCGCGCCATCCGGCGGCGATCAGCCAAGGCAGCTCCGGCTCGACCCACACCGCGCCGCGCCAGCGTTGCACTTTGACCTTGAACAAGACCTGATCGTCAATCGACCGAATGCGCTCATGTCTGCTCTCGCGTTCGCCGAACTGCTCCACAGCCTTGCGGATGATCGGGTGGTCGATCTCGTCGAGCGGGTCGTCGATCGCCGGGATGGGTACCTTCAGATCCTCCTCAAGGCATCGGAGGGTCGGCCGCGGGGGGATCATGGGTCACTCCCGGATTCCGCCGAGCCGTTCGATGTCTTCGGGCGACACGCCGCTCACCATCGCGACCCGAGCGGCGGTCGTGCCGTCCAGCAACCGCATCGCCTCGCTGATCTTGCCGCGAATCTCGTCCCGCCGAGCCGTTATGTACTCCCGCACAGCCTCTGCGACCAGGTCCTTCTTCGTGAGGCCGAGAAAGTGCGCACCCTGCGAGATCAGTTCGTCGATCTCGGGATCGACTTTCAGCGGAGCTGGTCGCTTGACGGCTGCCGACATCGAAACCTCCTCGGTACCCAGGTACCATCGGGTACCAGGGTACCGCGGGATCAGGCGCGGCGATAGACGGGGATCTCGTCGACCGGCACCTCCCGCGTCACCACGGCCGGCCCGGTGTGGCGTACGCCGGTGAAGTAGTCGATCCATTCGCCGGCCGGTAGGTAGACCTGCCATTCGGTGGCGCCGGGCGCGGTCACCGGGGCGACCAGGAGGTCGTCGCCGAGCTGCCATTGCTGCGGCCAGTTCCAGATCTCGGGGTCGCCGGGGTGGTCGAAGAACAGCGGGCGCATCAGCGGCCGGCCGGTCTCGATCGAGCGCGCGGCCTGAGCGGCGAGGTACGGCACCAGTTCCTCACGGAGCTGCGCGAACCGCCGGTAGACCTCGACGACGTCGGCAGAACCCGTGCGGGAGGCGATGTTCCACGGCGTACGGTCCACCGAGGGTTCGCGGTGGTGGTTGAACTCCGAGTGGTACTGCATGATCGGCGCGAAGCAGGCCGCCGCCGCCGATCGCAGGTACAGCTCCGCGTCCGGGATGTCGCCGGAGAATCCGGCCAGGTCCCAGCCCCAGAAGAAGATTCCGCCCACGCCCGCGGTCAGACCGGCCGTGATGGACGCCCGGAACGCCTCCCAGGTCGAGTTCTCGTCGCCCGCCCAGTGTGCCGGGAAGGCGGCCGCGCCGGTGAAACCCGCGCGGCTGAAGGTCACGCCGTCCGTTCCGGTCTCGCGCATCAAGTGGTGGTACGCCTCGGCGTACCGGACGGCGAAGAGGTTGTTGCCGGCGTCGCCCCGGCTGCCGTCGAAGTACCGGAGATCGTGGCCCCAGGCGTGCTCGCCGCCGTCGGTCTTGAACCCGTCGATGCCGAGGTCTTCGAGCAGGTAGCGACGCTTGTCGAGCCACCAGCGCCGGGCCTCCGGATTGGTCCAGTCCGGCAGCAGGGCACCGGGGAACCACCAGCCGCGGTTGTGGTGTGGGCTGCCGTCGGCTTCCTTGATCGCGTACTCGCGGTCGATCATGGTGGCCGCGTCGGCGGCGACCTGCTCGGCGGCCGACTTCGACCCGGTCAGGTCGCCGCGGTCGGTCGGCACCAGCGGGATCTGCCAGAGCAGGACTTTGACGCCCGCGTCGTGCAGTTCGTCCACCATCGCCTTCGGGTCCGGCCAAGCTCCGTCGGCCGGGAAGGTGAAGTCGCTCAGCCGATGCGGAGCGCCGTCGGCGTGCGGTTCGTAGGAGGCGTCGCGGAACGCCACGAAGGTCGCCTCGTCGCTCCAGGCCTCGATGACGATCGCGCCCACCGGGATCTGCTCGGCCAGGCTTCGGCGTACTTCGGTGAGCACGCGCTCCTGCGTGTTCCACTCGTTGCCGCTCATCCACGGGCGGAAGATCCACTCCGGTGGCTGCGGCGGTACGCCGGTCTCCGCGAGGAAGTCCCGCACGATCGAGCCGGGTTCGCCCTGGTAGAGGCGCAGTCGGAGGACGGGGTCGACCGGATCGATCTCGGCCTCGACGAGGAGCCGTCCCGGATCGGTGGCCCCGACGTCGTACCAGGTGCGGCGGGTGGTCTGGACGTGGAAGCCCCAGTCGCCGGCTGCTCCCCCGGTGACGATCGCGAACGGCATCGGCAGATAGGTCCGGTGACCCTGGCGTTTGTACTGCTCGAAGACGGTGGCGTCGAGGACCTCGCCGCGTTGGTCGAGCGCGTGGTAGCGCTCACCGAAGCCGACGACATGCTCGCCTTCCGACAGCCTGAGCGCGAAGCGAACCCGGTGCGCCCCCTGCGACCCCGCGAGCCACTCGACGTCTTCCACAGTAGACGCCGAGCCCGAGGCCTCCAGGGTGCCTCCAGAAGACTGCCACGACACTGGGACCACTGCGAACGGGCCGAGCCGCGTACCGCCACCGTCCACGACGTAGGAGGTATCCCTGTCGGCCACCGCAGTCGCGAGCCACAGAACCAGGCCGCCGGTGTCGGGAACAGCGCTGGCCGCCTCGGTCAGGTGACCGGCCGCGCCGGCGGGTGGCGCCGACTGCGCCCCGAAGTCGCAGGTCACCGACGCCGGATCGACCGGTTCGGCCGCAATCCGGGAACCGTCGGCGAAGAATACGTCCACAGTCGACACCGATGGCTCGGCCAGCACCCGGATCTCGAAGGTCTCTCCCACGACCGGACGCGCGGGCACCCGCTGATCGAGGTCGTAGCGATAGGGATGTTCGGTCCCGAAGGGACGATGCGAAAGGGTCATGAGTCCAGCTCCAGCGCGAGGATGATGTGCAGCGCGTGCGACCAGAGCAGCGGCGTCGCCACCGGACCCCATTTGGCCGTCCACTCGGCGATGTACGCCGGGTCCTGGGTGTCGCCGCTGACCTGCTCCGGCAGCCAGCCCTCGGCCGTCGCCTGGGCGGCCACCCAGGCCAGCCGTTCCCGGGCGAGCTCGGTCCGCCCGGTACGCGCCTCGTACCAGCCGAGCCAGGCGGTCAGGATCAGCCACTCCCCGCCGCCGTAGAAGGTGTCGCCGAGGTATCGGTAGACCCCGGTGCGACGCAGCTCTGTGCGTACCCGTTGGTAGGTGCCTTCGGCGATCTCCGGCGTGACCAGCCCGAACGGGGTGAGGCAGGCGAGCAGGCTGCCGTCCACCGCGCTGGAGCCGAGCCACTTGACCAGTGACCCGTCGACGGTGCCCGGACCGGCGATCAGCTCGCGCAGCCGCGCGAGCATCTCCTCCGCGGCCTTGCGGTCGGCGAGCAGATCGGTGCTGAGCACGGCGGCCAGCCCGGCCGCGACCGAGCCGAGAGTGGAGACGTGCCGGTGCTCGGCGTGCTCCTCCCACCAGTCGTAGCAGGCGTCCGCGCCGAACGTCGCCAGATAGTCCACAGTGGTCTCGACGGCGTCGCGGTAGGGAGCGAGGTCGACGTCGTGCCGCCGCGCGTGTTCCACCAGCGCCCACAGCCAGGTGCCGTAGCCGTCGAGCTGATAGTCCCACCAGGGTTCGTCGCCGTCGCCGCCGTCCAATGTGTAGCGAGTCGGGAGCATCCGCCGGGGATCGATCTCCTCGCCGCGGCGAGCCGCCTCGACCAGCTCGGCGACGTGCCCGGCGCGGGCCGTGATCACCCGAGCGCACCAGCCGTGGAACGCGTCCGCGCTCTCGGTACGCCCAGCGCGGCTCATCGCTTCGGCGATGAACGAGCCGTCGCGCAGCCAGCAGTAGCCGTAGACGGGATAGGTCGGACTGGCCGGGTACGCCCCGCCGGTGTGCTGGTGGCGGGCGATGAGCTCGACGCTCGCCCCGACAGCGGTCTGCACGGTGTTGCTCCTCGTTAAGCTAGGGCGGGCTCGGCCGACTTCACCTCGGCCGAGCCCCTGAGGTGTTACTTGATCAGCGCGGTGACTGCAGCGGCAGCCTCGTCCAGCGCCTGCTGCGCGGTCGCCTGGCCCGACGCGGCCTTCTCCAGGGCCTTGGTGACCAGGTCCTGCATCTGCGCCTGCTGGTCGCCGATGACCGGGGGCAGCGCGACGGCGTTCAGCGAGTCGAAGACGGCCTGCCGGTTGGCCGGCGGCGTCTGCTTGAGGTAGCTGTCGAAGGCGGTCTGGTCGTTGACGGCCGGCAGTTCCCAGCTGGAGGCGAGCCGCGTCTGGACGGTCGTGTCCGAAGTGCTGAGGAACCGGGCCCACTTCCAGGCGGCGGTGCCCTTCTTCGTCTTGGCGGACACGGCGGTGGCGTTGAAGAAGACCGCACTGGCCTTCTGCGCCTTACCGGGTTCGACGACGATGTCATAGCCGAGGTCCTTCGCGTCGGCCAGCGAGCTGAACATCCAGATGCCGCTGTGCCACATGGCGAGCTTGCCCGACTTGAACAACGCGGTGTCGTAGTCCGCCTTGCCGCCGATCTCGGCGACCGTCGGCTGGACCGTGCCCGGCTTGCCGAGCAGCCACTGCGCGGCCTCCAGGCCCTTGGCGTCGTTGAAGGTCGCCTTCTTGCCGTCCTCGGACAGGAACGAGCCGCCGTTCTGGGCGAGCGCCTTGTAGAACTCGTAGAACGTCACCGGCTGGTAGTCGCCGTAGACGCCCTTGGCCTTGTCGGTCAGCTTCTCGGCCGCCGCCTTCTCGTCGTCCCAGGTCCACGACGCCGTCGGGTACGCCACCCCGGCCGCGTCGAACAGCTTGGAGTTGTAGAAGAGCACGACGTCGGAGAAGGTCGAGGGCATGCCGTACTGCTTGCCCTTGAGCTGGAAGGCTTGCAGCGCCTTGGGATACACGCGGTCGGCTTTGTAATCCGAGTCGGCCTTCGCGACGTCGTCCAGCCCCATGAGCGCACCGGCCTTGGCGTACGTCACGAAGTTCTCGTAGTTCAGCTCGAACGTGTCGGGCGCGTTGCCCCCGGCGATCGAGGTCTGCAACTTGGTGAAGTAGTCGGCGTACGCGGCCGTCTGGACCTCCACCGTGATGCCCGGGTTCTGCTTCTCGAACTCCGCCTTGAGCGCGTCCAGTTCCTTCAGGTGGTCCGGCGCGGCGGAGAAGGTGAAGTAGGTGATCTTTCCGGTAGCGGACTCCGTGGACGTGCCGGAGTCGCCACCCCCGCAGGCGGCGAGCAGACCGGCCACGGTCACTGCCGCGGCGGCCGCCGCCAGGAGGCGTCGGGTAGTTCTCATCGAATCTCCAACTGGTGAGGGACGGTATTACTGGACTTGCTGTCTCAGCCCTTCATGCCGGTGAAGGCGATGCCCCGGACCACGTAGCGCTGGGCGAAGACGTAGAGCACGAGGATGGGCAGGATGCTCGCCGTGGACCCGGCCATGACCACGTTCCAGGCCGGGCCGTAGCGGCCGAGCAGTAGCGACAGGCCGACGGGCAGCGTGGTGTGCGCCTCGGTCTGCGCGATCACGAGCGGCCAGAGGAAGGCGTTCCAGCTGGCCATGAAGGCGAATACGGCGAACGTCGCCAGCGCCGGGCCCACCAGCGGCAGCAGGACCCGCCAGAACACCCGGAACGGACCGGCTCCGTCCACATAGGCCGCTTCGTCCAACTCCTTCGGCAACGCCATGAAGGCCTGCCGGAGCATGAAGACTCCGAAGCTCGACACCGCGGTGGGGAGCAGCAGTCCGGCGTACGTGTCGACGAGGCCGAGCGAGCGCATCTCGATGAACAGCGGCACGATGATCACCTGCATCGGGATCATCATCGTGGCCAGGTACAGCACGAACAGGGCGTTGCTTCCCTTGAACCGCAACCGGCTGAAGGCGTACGCCGCCGTCGCGCTCGTGAACAATTGCAGCAGGGTCGACACGATCGCCACCCCGAGGCTGTTCGCGGCGAACCGCCAGAACGGGAACGCGCTCGCCAGTCGTGCGTACGGGTCGGTGGTGACCGGGTCCGGCAACAGGGCAGCATCGGCATTGCTCATCTGCGCGTCACCGGTCAACGAGGTGGCCAGCATCCACAGGAACGGCCCGATCATCGCCACCGCACCCAAGGTGAGCAGCGCGTATCGCAGGATCTTCCTAGTCATACTGCACCCACCGCCGCTGCAACCTCAGCTGCGCCACCGTGACGACCAGGATGATCGCGAACAGCACGATGCTCATCGCGGAGGCGTAGCCGACCCGGCCGTAGCTGAAGGCGTACCGGACGATCTGCTCGACCACGACGCTGCTCGCGCCGCCCGGCCCGCCGCCGGTCATCACCCAGACCTGGTCGAAGACCTGGAAGCCGTTGATCAAGCTGATCACCGTGACGAAGAAAAGGGACGGGCTGAGCAGCGGCAGCGTGATGCTGCGCAGCCGCCGCCACGCCGATGCGCCGTCGAGGTCCGCCGCCTCCAGCAGGTCCTTCGGGATCGCCTGAAGTCCCGCGAGCAGGATGACCGCGACGAATCCGACGTCCTTCCAGACCGAGGCCAGGACGACCGACGGCATCGCCCAGGTCGGATCGGTCCACCAGCCCGGCCCGTCGATGCCGACCAGGCCCAGCGCCTTGTCGACGAGCCCACCCGCCGGGTTGAGCAGCCACTTCCACAACAGCGAGATGGCGACCCAGCTGCTCACCACGGGCAGGAAGAACATCGCGCGGTAGAGCGTCATCGCGGGCAGCTTCGCGTTGAGCAGCAACGCCACTGCCAACCCCAGGATCAGCACGAGCGGCAGATAGCCCGCGAGGTAGAGCAGTGTGTGCAGCAACGCGGCGTGGAAATCGGCGTCCTTGGCCAGCTCCGCGTAATTGTCAAGGCCGACGAAGCTCGGCACGCCGATCAGGTTCCAGTCCTGGAAGCTCACCCAGACCGTGCCGATCATCGGCCCGATCCAGAACGCCAGCAGCGTGACCAGGCTCGGCGCGAGGAAGATCGCCGCGACGCCCGCGTTCCTCCAGCGCCGTTGCGCGCTCACGCTCCGGCCTCCAGAGAGAAGGCCGCGAGCCGCGATCGCACCGCGTCAGCCTGGGGGTCCGCGTTGAAAGTGAAAGGGGTACGCAGAACGAGGGCAGCTGCTCCCAGTGCCCATTTCGCGTCATCCCAGGGATCGACATGCACCGAGATCCGGTCGGCGAATCCGGGGAACACGCCGTTGGTGAAGGCAGGCTCGAAGCCGACCGCCAGGTGGGGCCACGCTCGGCTGCCCTCGCCGCTGACGAGGATCGCCTGCGGGTCGAGGACGACCGACAATCCGGCGACGGCCAGCCCGAGCCGCCTGCCGGCCTCGGCGTACACCTGCTGGGCCTCCTTGTCCCCTTGGTCGGCCCGCTTCTTGAGCTCCTCGGGAGTCTTCGTGCCGGCCTGCTTCATCAAAGCCTCGTCGGAGAGGTACGTCTCCAAGCAGCCCCGCCGTCCGCAGTGGCAGGGCAGCCCGTTCTCCGGATCGACGGGCAGGTGGCCCAGCTCCCCGGCCGCGCCATGCCCACCGCGTCGGAGGTCGCCGCCGGAGAACACCGCCGCGCCGACGCCCCGGCCCAGGGTGACCGTGAGGAAGTCCTCGTAGGGACGGCCCAACCCGTACAGGTGCTCATAGGCGGCCAGCGTGTTGACGTCGTTGTCCACCAACACCGGTACGCCGACCAGCTGCGACAGGTAGTCGGCCAGCGGCATGCGCTTCCACCCGAGCAGTTGCGCCTGCACCAGCCCGGTGCCGGTGTCCACGAAGCCGGGAATGCCCACCCCGACCCCCAAGAACGTCGGCTGGTCGCCTTGAGGAATACGCGGGGTCAGCAGCTCGGCGAGGGCGTCGAACGGATTGGCCTTGAGCGCGTCGACCGGCGCGGAGAACGTGTCGAGCACCGTCCCGTCCAGATCCGCGTGCACACCGGTGACGTGCCCGGCCGCGACCTTGACGCCGATCGCCGACGCCGCCGATCCAGCCACGGCGAGCAACTCACCCGGCCGGCCGCCGCGCGAGGCGTCGTCGTCGACCTTGTGCAGCACTCCGGCCTCGATGAACGACCGCGTCACGGCCGTCACCGTCGGCGGACTGAGCCCGAGCCGCCGGGCGATGTCCGCCCGTGAGATGGGCCCATGCCTGCCGACCAGCGCCAGAATCGCCGTCCGGTTGACATCCCGCAGCCGGGGGCCGGAGGTCGCGGAGACCATTCGAGCACTTCCTTCCGAGACTATGTTTCGTCGCTGAATTAACGTAGCCGCGCTTCTCCTCGCTCGTCAACCCCCGGTCCCGCGCCGTGCTCTCTCCCGCGCTCTCTCGCGCCGCGCCTTTTCGCGCCGGATCAGGGTTCTGGGCCGAATCTTGACCCGTGATTCGACCGCGATCCCTGATCTGGTGGTGATCTTGGGGCGTGGGATCATGGCGCATGCGCGCGATCGTCTTCGACTACTACGGCACCCTGTCGAACCCGGCCGGCGAAAGCGAGCGGCGCGAGCTGTACTCGCGTACCGGTGAAGTGCTCGGCATCGACGGCGACGTGTTCTGGGGCGCGATGGTCGACACGTTCCGCGAACGGATCATCGGTGCGTACGGCGACACCCGGGCCACCCTGCTCGCGATGGCTCGCCGCTGCGGGGTCGATCCGTCCGAGAGCGTACTCACCGCAGCGCTCCGGGCGCAGCTGGACGGCGCACGGCATACACAGCGCCCCCGCCCGGACGCGGTCAAGACACTGACTGCGTTGCGAGAACGAGGTTTCCGGCTCGCGCTGATGAGCGACTGCAGCAGCGAACTCGTCGAAGACTGGCCGAACAACCCGTTCGCACCGCTGATCGACGCCCCCGTCTTCAGCTGGCGCGAACGAATCCGCAAGCCCGCCCCGGAGTTGTACGCCGCCGCCGCTTCCCGGCTCGGGGTGTCACTCGCCGAGTGCTGGTACGTCGGCGACGGCGGCGGACGGGAACTACGCGGCGCTCACGACGCCGGTATGCGTCCGGTGCTGGTCACGAATGCCGCACATCCGGAGGCGGCACAGCATCGAGCCGACCCGGACGACCACCTTCCGGAGTACTCAGTGGACGACCTGCCGGAACTCCTCGACCTCTGCCTCATCCCCGCCGCCGAGCTTTAGAGCCCGTTGGTACAGGGTTCGGGGCGCACGCCAAGATCGTGTGCCCGTGGTCTGCGATTTCTGGCCAGAATTGATGATCAAGTACCCGTGGTCAGCGGAAATCAGCCTTCTGGCGCATACGACGGGCACATGTCGGCCGATGCGAGCCGAAAATCGCAGACCCAGGGAACTTGATCATACTCAGATAAAGCACCGTACTCGGGCTTCGCGACTCCCTTGATGCTTGGTCACGGCTCGCAACGCCGTCTGGGGGCTCCCGGGCATCAGATCCTGCGAGAATCCGGCTGATCGAGTTTTATCGATAGCGGCGTTGGCATCGAGACGCACATGCTGCGATGTCGGCCTCCTGCCGATCGTTCCTCCTGGGTATTCCAACGCCGGTATTCCAACGCCGCTGCGACATCCGATCGGAGCCATGGCGGGTCACGTGCCGACTGAGCGGGTGCATGCTAGTCAACGGGCCGGCCCAGGTGACCACCGCGGCCGTCACGCCGCACGTACGCGATCACTTCCCGCAAGGCCTCGTCATCACTCGAGGTTTCCGCCTCGGAAAGCGCCTCGACCAGCCGAGGCGTCATCCCGTCGATTCCGTACGCCAAGGTGATCGCCTGACGACGAGAAGGGCCGGAGGCCCTCGCGATCACGTCGTAGACGGCGTCCAGGGCGTCGACAAGTGCCAGCCGGAGAATTTCGCGTTCCTCCGGCGTTCCGGAGTCGTCCGGGTCATCCGGATCGTCGGCGCTGATGAGATCGATGATTCCGATCGCTGTCGCCCGAGCGTCCTCGGACTCGTCCACCAACATCCAGCGGGCCAGGAAAGGGATGACATACGGCGCAGCCTGGATGAAGAACCCCTCGTAGATGACCTCGTCTTCCAGCATCCGCCGCAAACGCCAAAAGTCTTCCAGCGTCTTCGCCTTCGTGACCAAGGCCGTGATCAGGTCCGGCACTGCCGAGGCGTTCGCTCCTGGGCGAGCGCTGCAGAGTGCCCGCCAGGGAACTTCGTACAGGCCGTCGAGGACCCAGGCCGTCATCTCTTCGTCGACGGAACCCATCAATTCGTCCGCTGGCACCAGATGTCAGGGGCGCCAGGCAGTGGCGGTCGCCCACTGCTCGGCGGCGCCGATCACCAGGTCCACCACCGGATCCTTCACGTCCGTGTACGCGACCCGATCCGGGACGTTGTCCGCAAGCACCCGCTTGAACTGGGCGTACGCCGGAATCGCGGCGGGGTGCGCGCGGAACCAGTCGCGGAACAACAAGGCGAGACGTTCGTTCGGTGACCCCACGACGCGTACGTGGAGGTTCACGTCGCCGGACGGGTGGTTCCGCCGTCGCCAGAAGCGCTTCGCCCATCGGGCGGGATCGTCGCCGCTTCCGGCCGGCACGTGATCGGAGTTGAACGCCGTACGCTCGAATCCGAGTTCGGCCAGTGGTGCGGCGAACGCCCCTGCGGCGGTGTCGAGGTCGGAGACGCTGATCTGCAGGTCGAGCAGGTCCTTCGCGGCCATCCCGGGAATCGCCGTACTGCCGATGTGCTCGATTCGCGACGCCGCCGGTCCGAGAGCGCTCGCGAGTTCACTGATGAGCGATTGCGCCCGCGCCGGCCATCCTTCGTCGTAGTCGCTGACGACCGCACGATCCGATGGGAAGGTGATCGCCTGCGCGACGATCACTCGGTCGCCGTCGAACGTCAGCGCCGGAGAACCGTGCAACTCGTAGCCGTCGGCCAGGGCCTCGCTCACCCGTTCGCAGAACGTGGAGTCGTCCGGTCCGGTCAGCACTCGATACGGCAGCGGCAGGCTCATGACGGGAATGGTATCGGCTGACGGATCTTGCGCTGTCGGCGAACTGCGTTGGGCGTACCAGCTGATGGGGTGTTGAGTGGGCCGCATGGAGATCCTAGTTCTGGGCGGCACGGCCTTTCTGGGCCGGGAGTACGCGAGCCAGGCGGTCGCGCGCGGGCATCGGGTGACGTGTCTGGCGCGTGGCGAGAGCGGCGCGGTGGCCGAGGGTTCGACGCTGGTCGTGGCGGACCGGACGGAACCGGGAGCCTACGACGCGGTCGCGGACCGGGAGTGGGACGCGGTCGTCGAGGTGTCTTGGCAGCCGGGACTGGTACGCGGAGCCCTGAACGCCTTGGCGGACAAGGCCAGGCATTGGACCTACGTGTCGTCGGGCAACGCCTACGCGTCGTTCGAGACGCCCGGCGCCGACGAGTCGTTTCCGCTACGCGCGGCGACCGAGCTGGACGTCGTGGAGCAGGATCTCTATGGCGAGGCCAAAGTCGCCTGCGAACAGGCCTCGCAGGCGGCACTCGGCGACCGGCTGGTGATCGCGCGCGCCGGGTTGATCGGCGGTCCCGGCGATCGCAGCGACCGGGCCGGATACTGGGTGGCGCGGGCGGCCCGAGCGCCGGAGGAGCCGCTGCTCGTGCCGGACACCCCAGACGTGGCGACCCAGGTGATCGACGTACGCGACCTCGCCGCCTGGCTGCTCGACCTCGGCGAATCCGGCACGGCCGGGGTGTTCGACACGGTCGGGCCGATCGTCCCCTTCGCGGAGTGGATCGAGCTGTGCCGGCAGGTCGGCGGGCATACCGGACCCGTCGTACGCGCCTCCGCGGAATGGCTGCTGGCCCAGGACGTCAAGGAATACATGGGGCCCGATTCGTTCGCGATGTGGCTCGTGGCTGACGACTACGCCGGGTGGTCTCGGCGTACGGGGGCTGCCGCGGTGGCTGCCGGGCTGGTTCATCGGTCCCGCTCCGCCTTCCTGGAGGACGTGCTGGCGTGGGAGCGTTCGCTTGGGCTCGACCGGTATCGGCGGGCTGGGCTCTCTTCCGCTCGCGAACGCTCGCTACTCACTGCTCTTTCTCGCGTTATCCCGGGATAACGTCCCTTTCCGGGCGCGGGAGGCCGCGTTATCCCGGATCCTGCGATGATCATGCGCTCGATGAGCAGCGCGTGTCGTACGCCGGTGTCACGATGGGAGCGTGCTGTTCGCAGAGGTAGCCGCGACGTCGGAGGCGGTGGCGGCGACGTCCGGTCGCAAAGCCAAGATCGAATTGCTGGCGAAGACGCTGCGCGGGCTCGCCTCCGACGAGGCCGAGGCCGGTGCCGCTTTCCTCGCCGGTGAGCTGCGGCAGCGTACGACCGGGGTGGGGTGGGCGACATTACAGGCACTGCCCTCGCCGACCGAGGTCGCCACGCTCACGGTCGGGCAGGTCGCGGCCACCGTCGACCGGCTCGCCGCGATCAGCGGCACGGGCTCGCAGGCCCGGCGCAAGGAAGAGGTCCAGGCACTGTTCGGGGCGGCGACCGCGCCCGAGCAGAAACTGCTGCGGGGTCTGTTCACGGGCGAGGTCCGCCAGGGGGCGCTCGCGGGGGTCCTGGCCGAGGCCATCGCACAGGCCGCGGATGTTCCGGCAGCGGCGGTACGCCGTGCGCTGCTCCTCAGCGGAGACCTCGCGTTCGTCGCCGCGACCGCGTTACGAGGTGGCGCCGCCGCGCTCGGGGAGTTCACGCTGGCCGTCGGCCGTCCGCTCGCGCCGATGCTGGCTCAGGCCGCTTCCGGGGTCGACGAGGCGCTGACCGTCACCGGTGTGCCCGCCATGGCCGACGTCAAGCTCGACGGCGTACGCATCCAGGTGCACAAGTCGGGCGACGAGGTGACCGTCTTCAGCCGGAGTCTGGACGACCTCACCTCCCGGCTGCCGGAGATCGTGGCCGCCGTCCGCTCGCTGCCCGCTCGCGAGCTGGTGCTCGACGGCGAGGCCCTCGCGCTGGACGAACAGGGTCGGCCGCATCCGTTCCAGATCACCGCATCGCTCGCCGCCACCCGATCGGGCGCGCCGGGCGGGTTGATCGCGAAGTTCTTCGACCTGCTGCATGCCGACGGACGCGATTACCTCGACGAACCCGGGCATCGGCGCTGGGCCGCCCTCGCCTCGATCGTCCCCGCCGATCTGCTCATCGACCGGCAGACCGTCACCTCCACCGAGGAGGCCGAGGAGTTCTTCGCGGCGGCGATCATGGGCGGCAACGAGGGACTCGTCATCAAATCCGTGGACGCCGCCTACGACGTCGGCCGCCGGGGCGGCGCTTGGGTGAAGGTGAAGCCGCGGCACACCCTCGACCTGGTGGTGCTGGCCGTCGAGTGGGGTCATGGACGGCGTACGGGACTGCTGTCGAACCTGCACCTGGGCGCGCGGGATCCGCGTACGGGTGGATTCGTGATGCTGGGCAAGACGTTCAAGGGACTCACCGACGAGATGCTGCGCTGGCAGACGCAGCGCTTCCTGGAACTCGCCGTCGACCGCGGCGACTGGGTCGTCACCGTACGCCCCGAGCAGGTGGTGGAAGTGGCCTTCGACGGCGTGCAGACCAGTCCGCGCTACCCCGGCGGTGTGGCTCTGCGGTTCGCCCGGGTGCTGCGGTATCGCGACGACAAGCGGGCCGACGAGGCGGACACCATCGACGAGGTACTACGCATTCGCAGCGGCTCGTAACGCACGCTCCGCGCTTCGCGCTGGCGCATGCGCGCCGCGCCTTGATCAGCGGAAATTTCGCGGGGTCATAGCCCCGCGAAACTTCCGCTGATCATGGCGCGGCCAACGCGTCGACGGCGTCCGGCGACAGCACTCGGCGTACGACCAGCTCGACGAGCCCGACCGTCGCGGCTTCCACCTCCGGCGGCGAAGCGACGACGCGCAACTCTCCAACGCTGTGCGGCATCGCCACCGAACGCACCACTTCGTCCACTATCGACACCACGGACGGCTGCGCCCCGATCGACCCCCCGAGGACCAGCGTACGCGGATTGACCAGCGCGATCAGCGAGGCGAGGACGCCACCCACCCGGCGTGCCGCCGCTACCGGCGACGCACCCTGGAGGGCGTACCCGGCGGCGAAGGCCGCGAGACAGCCACGTCGTCCGCAGCGGCACAGCGGCCCGTCCGGGTCGACGAGGATGTGCCCGATGTCCCCGGCCGCGCCGTCGGCCCCGGTGAGGCAGCGCCCGTCCACGACGACGCCCGCGCCGATGCCACTGGACCACTTCACCCCCAGCACGACACCACCGGCGAGAGACAGCGCCGCGCCCAGGGCGAACGCCCGAGCGTCGTTCTCGAACACCACCGGGACCTCCCAAAGCCGCTGCATTCGCGCAGCGGGAAACGACGGCAGCACCGTCGACGGCGAAGGCAGCCCGGTCAGGGGCGAGATCGGCGCGGGCAGCCCGACCCCGACTCCGATCAGCCGCTCGCCAATCGCCGGTCCCAACTCGGCGGCGACCCCGAGCAGTTCGGTGACGATGGTGCCAGGATCAGCGGGGTCTACGCGGAGCGAAACGAACCGCAGCGGCCGGCCGTCGACGCCGCTGTAGCAGACCCGAGCGTGCGTATGCCCGACGTCGAAGGTCAGCACCACCATCGACCGGTCGTCGAACCGGATCAGTTGAGGCGGCCGGCCGCCCTCGGACCGCGTCGATCCCGCCTCATGGATGAGACCGGCCGCGAACAGCGGGGCGAGCCGCTCCAGCAACGTCGGCCGGGACATGCCGGTGGCGTCGAGCAGCTCCCGCCTCGTCCAGTGTGGACGCGTACGGATCAGGGCAAGCAGGTGACCGGGTCCGGTAACAGGCATGTGCTGACCTCTTGACAGCTATTCAAACGCGTTTGCCGCTGAGTGGGTAACGATCTACCCAGCTCAGCGACGTTCACGCGCACTCTCGTCAAACTGCTGAGTGACTAACTGGGTGACTATGCCTGCTCCTCAGGATCTTCCTCAGACTCGGGCGCTTCCTCCTCCTTGAAGATCTCATCCATCGCCACCGCGCCACCCAGCAGTACGGGTCGAAGTTGATGACGATAGACCTGCTCGGTTACGGCCGTTCCGGCGTGACCGACGAGATCCGCGATGTCCTCCAGCCGCACACCGCTGTCCGACAGGATCGAGACGAAGCTGTGCCTCAGTTCCCGAGGCGTCCAGTCCTTCGGCGGAAGACCCGCCCTGCGGATGACACTCCGAAACGCCGTCCGGACGTTTCCCGCGTCAAGTGGTCGCCCCGTCTTGGTCGCGAACACCAGACCCAGTTCATGCCAACGGTCCCCCGCCGTCGCTCGCTCCTGAGCCTGTCTGACCCGAAGACGAGCCAGCGCATCGACGCACCTGTTGGGCAGTGCTAACGACCGCCGTGACTTTCGCGTCTTGGTATCACCATCCGTGCGCACACTCCGCCAGACCTCGACCGAGGGCGGCGTGGGCGGATCGCCTTCCGGCCTGCCGCCCATGTCCACATGACGCCAGGTGAGTGCCCGCATCTCTTCCGTCCGTGCCCCCGTAAGCAGAGAGAGCACGATGTAGGCGTGAATCCTGCTGCTTTCGGCGGCGTCTAGCACCGCCTTCGCCTGGGACAGCGTCAGTGCCTTTGAGGGTCTTCCTGGCTTCTGCCCCTTTGGGACCGAGCAGAGCGCCACGACGTTGCGCTTAACCTTGTCGCGCGCCATGGCACGCATGACCGACCGGTTGAGTAGCGAGAGAACGATTCGCAGCGTACGCGTGCTCAGCGTCCTCGCTTCGCGTGCGAGCCATCGGTCTACGTCATCTGCTCGTAGATCGCGCAACTTACGTGCGCCCAACCCTGGGAGCACGTGGTTTCGGCACAGATTCGAGTAGTTCTTTCGCGTGTCTTCGGCCTGAGTGGTGAGGCCGAACGACAGCCAGTCGTTCACTGCGTCTGCAACCGTGAAGTTCTGCGGGGCGATGGCCAACCCGTCTTCATGGTCGCGCAAGACTTCCTTGAGTTTGGTCTTGGCCTCGGTCTTGGTCTTCCCGCTGCCTTTGCGGGTGATTCGCTTCCCGGCCGGGGTGTAGCCGATGGTGGCTTCGGCGATCCAGCGTTGGCGGCTTTCGCTCCAGTAGAGTCCGCCGTCTCCCCTGCTGCGTCGCGTGGTCATGCGGCGGCTCCGGCTTCGCGCTCCAGGAGCGTGACATAGTCGGTGATGGCGGTGGCGGGGACGAGGCGGCTACGGCCTTCCTTGACCGTACGCAGTCGCCCGGATCGGATCAGTTCGTATATGACGGTCCGGGAGAGGCTGAGGAGGTTCATCGCCTCGGGGACCTTGTACAAGGCCTTACGGGCGTCCTCCTTTGAGACGAGTGCTGTGGTTGTCATGGACGTGGGTTGCTCCTTCCTTGAGTTCCGGCCGCTGGGGGCCGACAGAGTTTGGACTTGCTGCGCTGGCGGCAGGTCTCGGTTCTGTCCTCTATGGAGTTCTCAAGGAACGGTGGTGCTGTCCGGAGGATTTGCTGTTTGGGTCTTCTGCAGGGCGGTGCCGGCCTGGAAATCCTTCGGCCCGGGGATCAGTGCCAGGTGGTGGCGACGTCGTTGGTGAGGGCGTCGCGGGCGGCTTGGCGTCGGGCGCGGGCGAGGGCTGCGCTGGTGTTGGCGAGGAGGGCGTCGCCGCTGTTGTGCCAGCCGATTCCGGCGAAGGTGAAGCTGCCGACGATGAGGGTGGTTTCTTCGGCCGTGTGGTCGGCGGTGCGTACGACGGCGTCGGCCGCAGCTGGGGTGGTTTCGGTGCGCCGGAATTCGATGCGGGCGGCGCGCAGCGCCGCGAAGGTGACCGAGTAGCGGCGGGCTTTGGTGAATAGGTGCCCGCCGACGCCGAACATGTGAGCCCACCGGCGCAGCCGGGCGTAGGGGTTGTCGTTGGCGAGCTTGCGCTGGTTGGCCCGTTGGGTGTCAATGTCTTCTTGACGGGTGGGGTTGCAGTCGATGCACATGGCCAGCCGGGTGCGTCGGCCGCAGTCGGGGCACGTCCACGGCTCTGCGAGGCGGGCGGTGCGCCAAGTGGGTACGAGTCGGCCGGAGCCGATGACATGGCATTCGGCCCGGGGCCGTCCGATGCGCCAGCAGGCGTGTACGAGCCGTCCGACGTGGGTGTCGGGTTCGATCGCGCGGACGTCGGCTTCGGTGAGGCGTTTGGAGACGAACCCGGTTATCTCGGTGCTCTTGGTGGAGTATTTGGCGAGGTATCCGGCGACCTGCTGGTCAGAGATTTCGCCGCGTCCGGTGACGTTGACGTGGCGGACGTCGAGAGCTTTCGGGTCGCCCCAGGTGATGGGCCAGCCACCGGGCCGGTCCGGATGGTCCGGGGTGGTAAAGCTGATATGCGCGGCGGCGTGCCGCAACGCGGCTTCGATGTCGTGGGAGGTGAAACCGGCCGGTGAGGGCACGATCCGGGCCGGGTCGGTGGGGTCGAGGCCGTCCAGGCGCAGGATGCCGTGGTAGTGCAGGGCGGCGCGTTGCTGGAGTTCGTGGACTTTGCCGTGGGACAGGCCGACCGGTGACTTGCGCACGGTGTTGCCGGACGCGGTGACCACGATGGCGTCGGGGAGTCCGCGGTCGCGGGCCAGGCCGTGGAGGTAGCGTTCCGCAGCTTGCTTGGTGCGCCGCCACAGTTCGGGGGCGTAGAGGTTCCACACGACGTGGTGGTCGTGGTCGTAGCAGTCCAAGCACAGCGGACGGCCGAGCCGGGAATCGCCCTCCTCATGCCGGGCGAAGCAGACCAGGCTTTGGCCGTGCGGGCAGGTTTTGACGTCGCCTTTGCCGGTGCGGGCGCGGCACGGATTCGGCCGGCAATCGCAGCGGGCCCGCCGCTGACACGTGTGCTTGCCCACGACTCGGGTGTGCACCGGCCCGAACGAGGGTGCGGTGAGGGTGGCGAACACTGCCGGATGGGTCGCGACCGTCTTGGGGACGCCTTTGCCGCCGACGAGCCCAGCCCGGATGAGCTGGTAGGCGTCTTGCTGATACAACTTCGCGCACGCAGGACAGACCGAGGCTCGCCGGTTGCCGCAGGCTTTGTAGAGCACGCCGTCGGGCATCTGGTCGGTGTAGCGGGCGTCGATGATGGTCGCCCGGTCACCGGTACGGACGATCGTGAACAGGCCACCGGTCAGCCGGACGGGTTGCGAGCACGCAGCAGCTGGGGCGATGTGGGCGTACCAGGCGTCCATGTCGGTCGACGCGGCGCGGACGGCGATGTGGTCACGGGTCGTCTCGGGCCGGAAGGCCCGCCACGGCTCGGACTGCCGGGGGTGGGTGCGGGTCGGCTCGGCGGCCGGGGCCGCACCCAGCACGGGGCTGGGTGCGACGGTCGGGGTCGAGACGTTCACCGGCGGTTGCTCACAAGCTTGCCGTTGACGGTCGCGGTCGGCTTGGTGTTGGTCGGGTCGAGGTTGAGCACGGCGAGGATCTGGGCGGCGTCGCGGGTGTCGATACGCAGCCGGACGGCCAGTTCGCCAGCGGTGATCGGTTCTCCGGTGGTGGCATGGTGCGCTTGGGCGGTGTGCCGGGCGCGTGACAGCAGAGCGGCCGGGACCGGACGGCCCAGGGGGACGCTCGGGGCGACTGCGGGGGTTGAGGTCGCAGCCGACTCGGCGGCGGTGGGCGCCGGTGCGACGGGCACCGTGTCGGGTGCACGGGTCGCGACAGGTTCGGCCGTGTCAGATGCCGGGGAGACGACCGCCGTAGGCGGCTGGACTGCCGGGGCGGATCGGACCGGGACGGGCTCAGATGTCGGGGTGTCAACGACGACCGGGACCGGCACCGGCCGGGCCGGGACAATCTGCGGAGACGCGGTGGCGGTCGCCGTGGTGGACGGCGTGACCGAAGTCGTAGTGGTGTTCAGGGTGGTGCGGCGGGGTTTGGCTCCGGTGGCCAGGATGGCTGCGGTGGCCATGACCATGAGTCCGTCGACGGCTAGCGGTCCGACGGTGGACACGAAGGTGTCTTCGCCGTAGTGGGCAAGCAGCCCGGACAGGTGCTGGTAGGAGACGGCTCCGGCCACGAGGGTGACGGGGAGCATGCCGCCCCAGCGGATGACTTTCCAGATGCGGCCGTTGGGCCAGCCGATGCGGGCGAGGATTTCGACCGCGATGAACAGGAAGACGGGCCAGACGATCGCTGAGACGACCTGGCCGGGTTCGGGCTGCCAGTCGGCGGGTGCGCCGACAGGGACGATGAACGAATGGCCGATGTTGGCGGCGATGGACACCAGTCCGCCGAGGATGGCTCCGGTGTAGGCCCAGCCACGACCGGGCAGGCCGGAACGGGTTTTGGGGCTGGTCATGCGATCACCACCAGGGCGGTGATGAACAGCCAGCCGATGTGCCAGGACTGGTCCAGCGCGTACGCGCCGGTGCCCAGCGACGGGTTGTCGTCGTGGCCGGGGCGGGGTGTGCCCAGGCGGTAGAACCGGTCGCAGCCGGTGAGGCGGGCGAGTTTGGCCAGGGGTGTGCGCCGGTCGGCGAAGTAGTGGGTCAGGGCCGAGACGGTGAGTCCGGCGACGGTGGCGGGTAGGTGCAGGGTCAGACCGGTGTAGTGGGCCATGGCCAGGAGGGCGAGGACTGCGGTTGCGATGTAGGTGGTGACGTGGGCGGCGCAGGCGATGCGTCCGGCCCGGCCGGGCTGGCCTTTACGGTCGGCCTGGTACTGGGTCTGAATCCAGTGGTCGGCCACCTGGTGGGCGGCGTACAGAGCGGCGAACACGGCCGCGAACGCGGCTATGCGGGTGTCGGTCATGAGAGGTCTCCTTGCCGTGCGGTGCGGCGGAAGGCGGTGACGTCGAACAGGTCACCGGTGACCGGTGGTTGTGGGCGCGTGGAAGGGTTGGCGCGCAAGGGTTTGGGTTTGGTCAGGCGCAGGTTTTCGAACGCCTCAGCTGGGAGGCGTTTGGTGTGGTTGGGGTTTTCGTGGTGGCGGCGCAGCAGCAGCGGCCGGACCACGGCGAGGGTGGGGCAGTCGCCGGTGGTGTCGTTGTCGGCGAACCGGTGACCGCAGCCAGGGCAGACCATGGCGGCGGGCAGACCACGGAAGTGGTCTGCGAACACGTCGATCAGCGTGGCGACCGTGACGGCCAGTCCAGCTGTGAGCAGGCGGGGATCTACCGGTGTCATGGCATGTCACCGCCGCCCCAGCGTTGTTGTGCTGCTTGCCGGGAGATGCCCAGGACGCGGCCGATGTCGGCCCACGAGTAGGGCGGGTTCGCCTTACGCAGTCCGCGTACGGCGGTGGCGATCGCGTCGTCGACCTCGTTGGACAGGGCGACGAGATCGGTGAGGGCTTCGATGTCGGCTTCGTCGCCGACACGGCGGGCGAACGCCCGCATGATGCGTTTGGCGAACGCGGCAAACGCCGGGTTCTCCACGGTGTCGCGGCGGCGTTGCGCCGGGACGGGTGTCAACGGGGTCTTGACGTTCGGGGTGCTCATCGGGCACCGCCGGTCGGGATCAGGGCGGCGAGCAGTTGTTCGCCGATGAACCGGGTCATGGCCGGCGGGATGGCCTGGGAGAGTTCCTCGCGGGTCATCCAGTCGATGCCCATGACCGTCTGCCGGTCGGTGAACGAGCCTTTCCAGCCGTGGCCTTGGCCGCTGTCACCGGTGCCGTAGACGCCGATGATCCGGCCGCGTTTGGTGTGGCAGTAGCAGCCACCGGCACCCATGAGCAGCCGGTTGGATTCGAAGCGTCGATGCCGGCGTAGCCATACCCGGCCGCGGGTCGCGGTGTCGGTGTGCAGACCGAACTCGGTACCGCACAAGGTGACGGCCCCGGGCATGTCCGCTCCGGGAACGTTTTCGATCACATACGGCCGGCCCAGGATGTCCAGGGCGGTGCGGGTGGCGTCGAGCAGCCATCCGGTTCCGTCGTGGCCGACGACGTTGGCCAACGGGGTGTGGTCGTGGCATGGCGGCGAGGCGTGGATCGCGTCGAACCGGTCGCCGTGGGCGGCCAGGAACTCCAGAGCATCGCCCTGGTGGAACGTGAACGGATAGTTGGGTTGCGGACGGTTGTCGACACCGACGACGTCGAAGCCGGCCAGGTGGTAGCCCATGCTCGCGCCACCGGCGCAGCAGAACAGGTCCAGCAGACGCGGGCGCGCGGTCATGCCGCACCACCAGCATGCTTGGACTCCCACGCGTCGGCAGCCGACCGCAGTGCGGTGATGACCGTGTCGGCGGTTTGGCCGTCCCGGTCGTTCCAGTCGGCGATAGGCAGGTCCGACTGCTTCGGGTTCAGGCCGAGGTGGCGGACGAAGAAGTCTTCGGCCTCGTAGTAGCTGTCCAGCCCGTCGAGGGTGGCGGGGTAGGCCACGCCGCAGGCGGCGTAGTAGATCGCACCGCTCGCGCAGGCGGGCGGGAACGCAGCGGCGGTGCTGCGGTCGTAGTAGTTGTCGGTGGTCCAGCCGTACACCTGGAGGTAGGTCGCGGCGTCCCGCAGGATCTGCGCCGGAGTGGCAACCGGCGTCGGGTTGGTGGGGGTGTTCATCGGGTGTGCCTCCCGAGTGCGTAGCCGACGACTCCGGCCGGCATTCCAGTGGTGGTGGGTTCGTCTTCGTCGGTGGGCCGCTCGTAGGCCAAAGCGGCGTGGTATTCGCGGCTGATCTGCTCGTTGGCAGCGCAGGTGCTCAGGGCACGGGAGATGAGCTCGGCGGCGACCGGATCGGTGACACGGTCGGCGAGCTCGGTGAGGATCTGGCCCAGGTAGTGGGCGAGGAACGCGTCGCGGACACGGTCAGGGCGTCCGGCGAGGCGGGTGAGGGTGGCGCGCCCGGCAGCGAGGGGGTCTCGCATCGAGGTCACCGGTTCGGTGAGCCGGGGCAGGGTGAGGGTAGGGTGCATGACAGCCACGTCCCTTCGTGGATGGTGGAATGGCCGTCCGGACCAGGGCTTCACTTGCCGGTTAGGACCTGGTCCGGGCGGTGCTGGTGAACTGCGGTTATCGGTTGACGCTGGCCAGCTGTCGCCGCCAGGCGTGCAGTTCCTTCTCATAGGCGCGCTGGGCCGCCGTGGTGATCTGGGCGGCGTCACGCTGGATCCGATACAGGGCGTGGGCGATGCCCGGCGCACAGGTGGTGCACGCGTACATGCGGGGTTCGAACTCGCGGGGCTTGACCCACCGGCCGCACGGCTCGCACAAGACCTGGGTGACCTTCGGCCGCTGGAACCGGGCCGCCTTGTGCCCGACCGTGACGGCCGCGTCGGTGATGCGCTGGCGCAGTTTCGGCTTGCTCATGACGGTGTCCTTTCCGGCTCAGGCGGCGAGTGCGTGTTGCGGGCGGCGGATGTAGGCGGCGTAGTCGGCGAGGTGGATCACGTCGTCGTCGGTCAGATAAGCGGCCTTGACCAGCTTCGGTGTGCCGCCTTCGGCGATCAGCAGACCCGAGCCCTGATTGGTCGGGTCGAGGCTGTTGGCGGTGTAGCCCTTCGAGGCCCAGCCATGGCCCAGCACGATGTCCGACGACGAGTCGTTGGACGTGCGGCCGCAGAACCGCCACGCGAACAGATCCCGCAAGCTGGTCGGGATGATGTCGCTGGAGGGGCGTTGGGTCGCGGCCAGGACGATGATGCCGACCGCACGGCCCCGGGCGACCAGGTCCCGCAGCAGAGCCGAGAACATGTCCTGTTCGGTCTTGGAGCCGACGGTGGCGGAAAAGTACGCGATCTCGTCAATCACGATGAGGATCGCGGAGAACGCATCATCGCGGGTGATCTTGCGGCGGCGGTGCTGGCGCAGATAGGCGTAGCGGTTGTCCATCACCTGCTGCACCCGCAACAGGGTGCGGATCGCGTGTTTCTGGTCCGGGCCGACGAACACGTCGGCGACTTGCTCCCACAGGCCGAGTTCGACCTGCTTGCCGTCGATCAGACACAGGCGGCAGTCGGCCGACAGGGCGGCGTGCGCCAGATAGTTCGACAGCAGCGACGATTTGCCCGCGCCGGGCTCACCGCCGATCAGCTTGTTGCGGTACATCATGGTCACGTAGACCGGCTTGCCGAACTCGTCCACCCCGATGAACACCGGGTCGAAGATCGACAGGTTCGGCGCGACCGGAATCGCAGGCCGCACGAACGCGGAACCAAGCATGCTCACGGCAGGAACCTCCTTTCAGATGAAGGCGTCGTTGGGGTCATCGGGCAACGAACGGCCGGACGGGCTAGAACCGTTGCCGCCGTTGGCATTGCTGCCGTTGCCGTTTGGGCGGGGACGCGGGACACGGCCGGTGGGGCGTTCGGGGTCGGCAGGTTCGGGCACGTCGGGCAGGTCCAGGCCGACCGGGGGCATGCCCGGCGACAGCGGCACGATCGTGGGGTCGAAACCAGTGCCCCGGCCCACACCGGCAAGCGGGTTGATCACGAGGGCGGTCAGCGGGTCGCGGCGGGAGATGTCGATCCGGACCCGGGCGGCGTTCGACTGCGAGGCACGCGAGACGCGGACCTGGTCGGCGCGGCAGGTTTCCGCCAAAGCGCCGAGCTGACGTTCCAGATCCGCGTAGGTCAGACCCGGGCGCAGAAGGATGGTGACGCGTTCCCCGGCCGGGGTCGGCCACGCCATCCCGATCAGCGGCAGACTCCCCGCCCGGCCGTGGCCACCGGAGCGGACCATCGGGGCGAACGCGGTCCGCAGCCGATGCCGCACCGCGAAACACCACACGATCGCCACGACCCGATGCCGAATGGCCGGCACGGCGGCCGGAACCCCGACCAGCACCACCAAGACGACAAGCGAGACCGGGACGTTGGTGGCGTTGGCCAGGGCGGGCCAGCCGAGGAACACGACAAGACCGGCCGTGATCAGATCAGCCCACCACCACAAGGCGCGCAGCAGCGGCCAGATCAGCACCACCGACGCGACCAGCAGACCCAGCACGAACCCGATCACCGCCCCGGCGAGCAGGCCCAGCAGCGGGTGCCACACGTGGGAAAGAACCGTGGCCGAGATCAGACCGGTGACGATCGCGACGATCCAGAACGTCAACTGCGCCTTGCGCTGAAACTGCACCCGCACCGGCTGGTCCACCAAAGTGACGCTGCCGGTGTGCTGACGGCCGAACAGGCCACCAGAACTAGAATTGGACACGACGAGTCCCCCTCCTTGCAGGGTCAGGACTTGGCAGGTCCGGGGTCGCAGCGACGCCAATCACTACGCGACCCCGGACACTCAAAGCTTGAGAAGAAAATGCCGAGAGTTGCTGGCAGTTGCCGGTCAGCCGACCGACGCGAGAACCTGCGCCGGGCGGATCTCAGCGGCCTTGAACGACACGCCCTGCCGCACCGACTTGTTCCGGTCCAGATTCGCCCACGGGATGATCTCCAAATCGACCACCTCGACCGGCTGACGCCACTTCACCGCCGGAGCCGAAGCCGACGCCACCGACACCGCCATCGTGTCCGCACCCTCGTCCTCGCCCTTCCACGCGGTCAGCTCCACCACCCACACTGGGTAGCCGCTGTTCACGTCGACCTTCTGCCGACCCTCGTTGTCCACCTTCGGAGCCGCCGACTTCGCGACCTCGAACTCGATCCCGTCCGTCTTGAGCTTGTAGCTCGCCATCGTTGATTCCTCCTGTGGTGTGCGCTCTCAGCGCTCGATTCGGCTTGTGCGTTTGACTGTACCAGCCTCTTCTAGTTCGTACTAGTACGATATCAAGATTTTCTAGAGCGTGCTGGCTCGCTTTAGTCGGACCGATTGCCTAGCCTGTAGGCGTGCCCATCAGCCCGAACGACCCACGCCCTAGCTACGTGCAGATTGCCGATCACCTGCGAAAGAAGATCGAAAGCGGCGAGCTTGCTCCGGGTCAACGCCTGCCTTCCGGACGCCAGATGGCAGAGGAGTATGGCGTCGCTGCCATGACCGTTCAGCAGGCCATCGGTGAACTCGGCGACCTCGTCGTGCGGTGGCAAGGACGCGGCGTTTTCGTCCGCGAACATGACAGCACCTCCGGCAGCAGTGAATCCCTCACGGTCCAGGACGTTGTGGACCATCTTGCCGCCCTTCGGGCATCGTTCGAGAACTTGGAGTCGCGGGTAGCGAAGCTGGAGGCGCAGCGGACCCGGCAGTCGTGATCGCATCCACCCGGAGGCTGAGACGCTTGGCTCGCGCATTGAGGTCTGCGATCTCGCTTGCGATCTCGCGCATCAGGTCCGACGTCATGCATCTAGGACACCAGCCAAGTCGAAGCGTTGAAACGCATGCATGTCGTCAGGACAGGGGAGGTCGATAGGCATTGACTAGGCATCTACTGTCCGATGCAATAGGCCCAGACCACTCTGACGGGGACGGGGGGACCTGGAAGATGCCGCTCAACGCTGACGCAGCAACGCCGAATCTGGCCCTGTACAACCTTCGCGACGCAGCAGGACAGTCCCAACAGGACGTTGCCGAAGCCGTCAACCGGTTGGCCGGTACGGGCGGCAAGACCGGTTCGGTCACTGCGAATCAGGTGAGCCGGTGGGAACGCGGAGTCACTCGCCCTTCCCCGTTCTACCGCCGACTACTCTCTGAACACTTCGGAGTCTCGGTCGAGGCTCTCGGCCTTGTCCGGCCCCGTGAAGCTCTTCATGACCGTGAAGGGACCGCCACTCCTGCTCCATCGTTCGAGATCCAGGCACCGGCAGCGACAGGCCCTCATCCACTCGTCACCAACAGCCAGAGTGAGTGGCGGGCGATTCGACGCGCTCTAAACTCCAACCGAGTTGCACTCGCCCACAGCGTCGCTGCCCTCTATGAGGCTGGTACGACTTTGGCCGGCACTGGACTACTAGCCAACCCAGACCTGTTGCCGCCGGATGCTCTGCCGCTAGAAGCTGTGGAACTGGAGCCGGACGACCGCGCGGCGCGACCGGAGGTCACCGGCAAGGAAGACTTCGCCGATCATGTCCGCCCCCTGATCGATCCCGGACGTCGGTTCCATCGCTACAGCCACGCCGTTCGAGGGTTGGACCACCCCCGGCTCTTCGAGAACCGCATGCTCTGGCGGCTCCTCGACATCTCGTGGAACGCCCAAGCGGGATACATGGCCTTCGGCGACACGTCGTACTTCGAGCAAGTCGACGTTTGTGAGGCGCTTGCCCATGAAGCTGCGGCCTCGCTCATTTCGGCGGACGGACGCGTCTCCCCTGCGACATGGAAGGGGCTCGGAATTCGGCGCAGGCTAGGCGATCCCTTCGACCTTGGCAGCCGGGCATTGGGCACGTCGACCGACACGTTGACCATCCGTCGCGATCGATACGGCGCGACATTCGTCCTTCACGATCGCAACGCGGGCAACGTTGCCGTTGCTGGCGGGATGCTGCACGTCATGCCCTGTGGCGTCTTCCAGCCATCGAGCATCAGTCAAGCCGCGCTTGCCGCCGACTTCAGCCTTTGGCGCAACATCATGCGGGAGTACTCGGAGGAATTCCTCGGCAATCCGGAGCATGACGGCGACGGCCACCCCATCGATTACTCCGCGCCGCCCTTCGACATGTTCGAGCAAGGGCGATCGGCAGGCAAGATCCGGCCATACTGCCTCGGATTCGGGCTGGACGCCTTGACGCTCTACGGCGAGATCCTTACCACCGTGGTCTTTGACGCCGACGTCTACGACACTCTGTTTGGCAACATGGTCGACGCCAATGAGGAAGGCACCGTCGTGAAGACCGGGCGCGTGCATCCGACATCGGCAATTCCGTTCACAGAGCACACCATCAGGGAACTGATCGGGTCGAAGCGCCTCGCTCCAGCCGCAGCCGCATGCCTTCAGCTTGCCTGGCAACACCGCCACACGCTGCTTGCCGACTAGGAGACAATCTTGCGAGTTCTTGTCACCGGTGGCACCGGGTTCCTCGGCCGAGCGGTGGTCGCAGAGCTAGCCAGTCACGGTGCGCTAGTAACGGCCCTCACGCACACTCGGCCGGGGCTCTCGATTCCCGGTGCCGATAGCGTCCGCAGGGCAGACCTACGGCACCTGATCGGACTAGCTGACGTCGTTAACGAGATCCAGCCGGACGCGATCTGCCACCTCGCCGCGCTCGCCACTGCGCGGGAGTCTTTCGCCAAGGCGATCGAGTACTACGACGTCAACGTCACCGGGACAATCAACCTCCTGCGAGCGGTCGAAGCTGCCCGGCTTAAGCGGCCCCCGAAGGTCATCTTTGCATCGACCAACGCCGTCTACGGCTCCGGCAAATCCGGCGCGCTTACCGAGGACGACCCGCCAAATCCAGAGAGCCCGTACGCAGCTTCAAAGCTCGCAGCCGAGCAGTTGATCAGCGGGTACGCCCGAACCGGGGCGATCGGAGCCTCGATTCTCCGCTGCTTCAATATCGCTGGCGCAACAGCGGACGGCTATGGCGACCCGGATCAAACCCGGATCATCTCCAACGTCATCCGAGCAGCCAATGGTGAGATCCCGCACGTGACAGTGAACGGTGACGGCAGCGCAGTCCGAGAATTCACACATGTCTTGGATGTAGCTGAAGCGGTCCGGCTAGCCCTGCGATCCACCGAGGCCGGTTACGGAGAGGTCTTCAACATCGGTACCGGCGTGGGGCTCTCCATGATGGAGGTCATCCGAGCTGGTGAACGCATCACCGGGCGTTCCATCGAGATCGTCCATCGGCCGCCCGCACACGAGCCACATACTCTGGTCGCAAATGTCAGCAAGGCACGGGCTTCGCTTGGCTGGAAAGCTCGCCGCTCATCCATCGATCGGATTCTCGCAGATGCATGGAAGGCTACGAACCGCGGCCAGCGTCAGGTAAAGGCTCGATAGGATGCCAGACCTGAGCGGAAGTCAAGCATGGCAGGCAATTCGAGCGCTGCGCGCAGCCCCGACAGGAAGGGCACGCAGGGATCCGGATAGGCAGCACACATTCGTAGCTGCCTTACGTCAAGCGGAAGAACTCGCGGCTGCGTCGGACGCGGCCGGGTACGCGGCCAGGCCACTGCCGCTCTTCTATTGCTTGAGTCAAGCTGGACGGGCCATAGCAGCAGCGCATCACCCTGGAGATTCTGCACTCCGAGCCCATGGCCTCTCGATTCCCCCAAGCAATCCCCCACGTCCACTCCTTAAGACTCTTGTGAAGCCCCAAAAGCGGCTGGACGATTCGTTCGGCGGTGTAGCGGTATCCATCGGGTCTCCGACACTTAGTGGCGCTGTTGAACTCGGTGCGCTGTGGGCTGCGAATCCTGATCTTCGTGACGTTCCGATCCCAGCCAGTGCCGGAAGATGGCCACGCGTACTGGAAGTGCCAATCGGCACACAAGCCCTACCAAGAGAGGTCGATCAGGCTCCGAACGTCTACCCGATCAGTACGGGGGGGATCATTGGAGCTTCAGTTGATCTGCCTGGCACCACCGGGACAGATATTCAACAAGTGTTGAGTGTCTATCCAACACTTCGCACCGCATTCGGCGTGGCCCAAGGCCCCTACGGTGCTGTCCAAGCGGGTCCCAATGATGTCGTGGTGCGAGGTCCCGATCATCAAGGCGTGATGCGAGCAACGATCGGGGTCTCAGCACCTCATCAGACCAACATCGCTGACTTCTGGCGGCGACAACGAGAGATGGCATCCTTCGTAGAGGTTGATCACCGGTACCCCGAGCGGCCGCATCCACATCTAGTTGGGTACGCGATGCCAACGCTTGCAGGCGGGGAGAGCCCGCACCCGCTTCTACTGTGGTGGGCGCTCCTGCTTGGGCTGTCTAGCCTGGCGCGATACGAACCGTCTACCTGGACGGGCGCGATTGACCTCGATTCGTCGGAGCTAGCCGTCAGCCTTGAACGTGTCTTGGACCTCGCCGGGCAACACGTGCCCCGGCGCGTGCTGGAAGCCCTAATGGGTGGTGGCACGAAATCACCGCGCATTGTGTGAGAAGTTTCTTTACGTCTTCAAGGCGGCCATTACGGGCCGCTCGCGCCGTCGACAAAGGGGGCCGGGCCGAAGGCCCGCCGCTTCGCCGGGAC
>NZ_JABFVK010000085.1 GCF_013362815.1 Hamadaea sp.
GGTTCGACCGTGACGAATCCGCGTCCCGGTTCGACCGTGACGAATCCGCGTCCCGGTTCGACCGCGACGAATCCGCGTCCGGGTTCACAGTGGACGATGAGGTAGCCGTGGCGAGGATGGTTGCGGAGGAGCCGGACCGGCATCCGTGGCGCGTGGTCGACGCCGCCCTGGATCGCCTGACCTGCCCGGACTGCGGGCACCGGTTGAGCCGGGGCCCGGCCGGCTGCCCCGCCTGCGACCTGGCCGACGGCCACCGGTACGCCGCGATCGAGGTGGACCGGCCGGGTGTGCCGCCGGGGAATGAGCACGCCATCCGGGTCAACGTCGCCGTCGTACGCCGAGCGCACGTCCACTCGCCGGCCGAGGTGCTGATGCGCCGGGCGATCCTGCCCGCGCTGCTGGCCGGGGCGCTGCCGACGATCGCCGAAGCGCAGCGCATCGGGGCGCTTGGCAAGCGCGGGATCACCTATGCCGAACTCGCGCCGATGGTCGCCGAGCTGGCCGCCCGCGTTTCCGCACCGGTGGAGCCGTAGGCGAAACCGCCGAGCACGGTGACGATGTCCCGGCCGATCCGGTCCCGATGACCGGTGTCGTGCGCGAGGTACGCCTTCGCCGTGCGTACGCCCGACCAGGTGGCGTAGAAGCTGACCGACCCGTCGGGAGCCAGCCCGCCGGTGGCGTAGAACGGATGCGGGCGCCCGGCGTTGTCCACCACGCCGTCGCAGATCTGCACCCAGCGCAGCGTCGCCGGGTCGAGCGCCTCCCGGCCGCCGACACGACCGCCGACAACGTCGCTGACACGACCGCCGCCGACGCCTCCGACGAGGTCGGCGTCGAGCACCACGTACAAGTCGGCGCGCCCGTCGGCGTCGACGCTGTGCGACCGGACTCGGAACCGGTAGTGGCCGAGCAGCCCGCCGAGGTAGAAGAACGAGAAGCCGGGGAAGGCGCCGTCCAGGGTCGTGCGGAACTCGTCGTCGGGGATCTGCGAGTACGCGAGGTCGCTGAGCCCGGTCCCGGTCACGTGCCCGCCGACGGTGTACGCGGGAGTCACCGGCCAGCTGTGCGGACCGCTCGGGGCGTACGACGCCACGATGGGAAAGGTTGCCATGCGCCCATTCGACCGGAGGTGATGTTGCCTCGCCGTAAGCGTCTGCGATGACGCGGGGGCAACATCGGACAGCTCCGGCATGGTTGACTGGTGATCATGGCTGTGAACGCGGGCGACGCCGGCACCTGGACCCTGGGCGATCGAGTGGTGAACCGGATGGGCTTCGGCTCGATGCGGATCACGGGGAATCCCGATCCGCAGGTCGCGATCGGCGTACTGCGCCGGGCGATCGAGCTAGGCGTCAACCACATCGACACCGCCGCGTACTACTTCGAGGCGAACTTCGCGACCGAGCTGATCCGGTCCGCTCTCACGCCGTACCCGGACGATCTGGTCATCACCACGAAGGTCGGTTTCTTCCGGGACGACGCCGGGGACTGGCACGAGGCGCGGTCGCCCGAGAACCTGCGCGAGCAGGTCGAGGACAATCTGCGCCGGCTCGGCCGAGACCACCTCGACGTCGTCAACCTGCGCATCATCAAGCGCGCCGGTCGCGACTCGATCGCCGAATCCTTCGGCGCGCTGGCCGATCTGCGGGCCGAGGGCCTGATCCGGCACCTCGGTATCTCCAACGTCCGTGTCGACCATCTCGACGAGGCGCAGGCGATCGCGCCGGTGGTCTGCGTACAGAACAACTACGCGATCGACAACCGCGCCGACGACGAGTTGCTGCGCGTCTGCGGCGCGCGCGGCGTCGCGTACGTGCCCTTCTTCGCCATCGCGGGCTCCGCGCGGGAGGGCGGCGCGACGTCCGACCACAGCGAGGCCGTGTCGGCCGTCGCGGCCCGTCACGATCTTTCTCCTCATCAGGTACGCCTGGCGTGGACTCTCCACCAGGGTGACCACGTGCTGGCGATCCCGGGTACCTCCAACCAGACGCATCTGGAGCAGAACATCGCCGTGGCCGGGGTCCGCTTCACCGACGCCGACCTGGCCGAGCTCGCCTGACCGTCAGAGCCGGAGTTCCAGCGTCAGCTCGTCGTGGAGCGGGATGCCGTGTTCGCCGGTCTCCGGAATCGACGGTTTGAGGGCCCGGGCTGCGTCCACTGCGCCGGGACTTACGCGCACGATCCGCAGCCCGCGTCGCTGGTAGAACCGCAGCGCGTCCAGGTTGTCGTTCGTGGTGACCAGCCAGACGCGCGTCAGCGTCGTGCGGCGAGCGACTTCGACGACGGCGGTCAGCAAGGCACTGCCGACCCCGGTACGCCGTTCCGCGGCGTCCAAGCTGACGACTTCCAGGTCCTCACCTGCCACGGAGTACGTGAGGAGTCCCACCACCCGGCCGTCCCGTTCGGCCACCAGGGCCGGCAGCTCCGCCGCGTCGTACGCCGTCCCATGCGCGACGACGATCGTGCCGCCCCACGACGCCGTCAGCACCTCGGCGATCGCCGCCCGATCAGCGCTGGTCGCGGGCCGGACTCGCAGATCTCCCATGGCTCTCCCTCAACTGGAGCGCTACTCGGCGAGGCGGTACGCGCGTCGGCCCGACAAGTCCACCGCGAACGCGTCCGGCAGCTGTAAATCGGCCCAGAACTCCCCGGGATCGGCCAGGCCGATCGCTTCGGTGAGCCACCCGGTCAGCGCCATCCCGTGACTGGCCACCACGAGCGGCCGGTCCCCGGCTTTGATCCGCCACTCGGCGATGCCCGCCCCGAAGCGAGCCGTGACGTCGGCATGGCTCTCCCAGCCCGGATGCGCCACCCCGTCGACGTACGCCCGGCGCCGGGCCCGGAAGTCGCCGTCGAACGGCTCGTCCCGGCGTACCTCGCCGAAGCGCTCGTCGATCGACACTTCGCCAGACGGTTCGAGAGTCTGGTACGCCTTAGGTTCCGCACTGGCGACGAAAAGCGCCCCGGACGGCAGTCGTCGTCGCAGGGCGATCGCGGCCGCCCGCCCTTCCGGGCTCAGCGGCCACTCCTCGGCCGGCCGATCCGGCCCGTACGCCGGCATCGCATGCCGCACCAGAACGAGCACTATTCCATCCCCTTCCGGTGCCTGGCCGACGCATGGGTGATCCACACGATCTTCTTCGTCCGGTCGACACCGAACCAGATGCGCCCTCCGGCCGTGACCTCATACTGCCATTGTCGAAGGGGCCCTCGAGCTTTGCCGCAAGCTCGGGGTCCGCATGATCGTCGGCTTCCGACGATCAGTGCACGGAAACACCCACGAATGTCGGAAGCCGACGATCATGGCAGTTCGGGTTACCACGCGGTGCGCCGGTGTCGGAATCTGACTGGAGGCGTACCCGCCCGGGGGTTCCGATCAGTCGCGACGCTTGCCTACGGTGGCCGGTGTGGACGAATCCATGCTGGTCACGGCGCTGTCGCGGGGTGACCGGGAAGCTTTGAGTTCCGCATACCGGCGGTATGCCGGTCGGCTGCGGGCGTACGCCTGGCGGCTGTTGGGCGACACCGGCGGCGCGGACGCTGTTGTGCAGAGCACCTTCGACCTGGTCGGCTGGCACGCCGACGAGCTGCGGGATCCGCATCGGCTGCGGGCGTGGCTCTACGCGATCGTCCGGCACGAATGCCGGCGGCGGTTGCGGGGGCGGGATGCCGACGAGGCGCGGCCGCCGGAGGCGGACGGGGTCGATCCCACGGCCGCCACTCGTTCGGCGTACGCCGTCGACCTCGTCCGGGCGGCGATGACGACGCTGACCGCCGCCGAACACGAAGTCGCCGAGCTCTCGGTACGCCACGGGCTCGCCGCGGCGGAACTCGGCGCGGTGCTGTCGGTGTCGCCGGGGCGGGCATACGACCGGGCGACCGAGGCGCGTACGCGATTGGAGGAGGCGCTCGACGCCCTCACCGTGATGGTGGACGGACGCTGCCGAGTCGTGCGTACGCTGCCGGGCCGGCCGGGGAAGCTGAGCCGGAAACGGCTGCGGCGAGCGGTCGAGCACGCCGCCGCCTGCGGCGCCTGCCGCACCGTACGCCGGGAGCTGCCGTCGGCGTCGACGCTGCTCAGCCGGTACGCCAGTCTGCCGTTCGTCAACGCCTCGACCTGGTTGACCGTGCGGTCGGCCCCGGATTCTCAGCCGAGATGGAGTCGGCGTACCGGGTTCCCTCGGCCGCCGGTGAGCCGGACTCGGCGAGTGCTGGTCGCGGTGGCTTCGGTGGGGGTCGCGGTCGCGCTCGCCGGTGGCGCGCTGAAATACGCCGGCGAACCGTCGTCCCAGGTCAGCGCCCGGGAGACGCCGTCACCCGTCACGAGCCCCACACCCGAGGCCACCATCACGGCCGGGCCGACGAGTACGCCCACGACGTCAGCGGCTCCCAGCACGTCCGGAAGCCCGGTCACGAGAAGTCCGGTAGTGAGAGCGCTGCCGCCCGTGGTCGTGAACGCGACGGTCACCGTTCAGACGGCGGCGAGCGCCACCTGCGGAGACAAGAGCCGGTTCGTGCTCGCGGTGACGGCGACGGCGGGCGCCGACCTGGCTGCGGCCACGTTGACGTGGCAGGCGGGAGACACCCGGACTGCGGTCATGACGGTCGACGTGCGCACCGCGTACGCCGAAGTGTGGTCGGCCAAGCCGCGCAGCCCGATCACTTGGTGGGTCAGCGTGACCAGCCGCGACGGGCGTACGGCGAGCACCCCTGCGGTGACGACCGGGCACCCCTGTGTTTGACCGACCGCATTCCTCCTCGGGTAGCGCCGCGCGCGAGATGAGTTACGGTGTGAGCCCATGGGACTGCTCGACCGGCTCGTCGGATCGCCGCGGGACAGGTTCGCCGCTGCGGCGGTGCGAATCGCGCGGCGGCTGCCGGGCGTCACCCGGGTGCGGTACGACCGGGGGCAGTTCGCCGTGGTCGTGGAGCGCCCCGGTCGGCGTACGCCGGCCCGAATCGACCTGGCCGGCGTGTATGCCGAGACGCGGCGGGTGTCCCGGGCGGCTCGGCGGCGCATCCTGACCCATTTCGTCCGCGGGGTGACCGCCGCGCCTGAGGTTCCGGAGACCTGGGAAGCGGCCCGGCCCCGGTTGCGCCCGGTGTTGCGGGCGGCCACCTTCGGCCAGGCCGGTAGCCCCGGCCAGCAGCCGCCGATCTCCCGGGCGGCCCTGCCGCACCTGCGCGAGCTCGTCGTCGTCGACCTGCCCGAGTCGATGGTGTACGTCTCGGTGGCGCACGTCGAGCGCTGGGGCGTCACGGTCGAGGAGATCTTCCGGGCGGCGCACGACAACCTCGCCGTGCTTGCCGACCGTACGCTGCGCCACGAGTTCGAAGAGGGCGCGTTGATCCGCATGGTCGACAGCGGCGACGGCTACTTCACGTCGTTGTTGCTCTCGCCGGGCTGGCTGGCCGAGGTTTCCCGGCGGGCCGGGGACCGGGTCGTCGCCTTCGTCCCGAACTACACGAACATGGTGTTGTGCCCGGTCGGCACCGGCGCGATCGGCCAACTCTTCGACATCGTGGAGCAGGAGTACGGCGATGCGGCCAACGGCTTGTCGCCGGTCGGGTACGTGGCCGACGACTACGGACGAGTGGTGCCGTTCGCGCCGGGGCCGGACGAGCCGGATCACCTGCCCGCCCGGCGGGCCGAGGTGATCCTAGCCGTCACCCAGTACGCCGCCCAGACCGCTTGGCTGGGCTCGCAGTACGCCCAGGCCGGGATCGAGGTGTTCGTCAGCGGCCTGCTCGCCGACGTCCGCCCGGAGTCGCCCGCGGTCACCGTGGCGACCTGGTCCGACGGCATCGCCCAACTGCTGCCGCGGGCGCATTACGTGCTCTTCCAGCGCTCCGACGAGCCGGGTCCGCTCGTGCCCTGGGATGTCGTCGTGGAACGCGTCGGTCTCGAACCCGAACCGTTGCTGGCACCGGCCCGGTATCGCGTCGACGGCTGGCCGCCCGCCGAGGTCATGGACGAGCTGCGCGCGCACTCGATCGGCTGAGCGGCCGCGCTGCAGGTGCTCAGCCGGCCACCGGCAGCCGCAGGGGACCGCGAATCGTCGTCGCGTTGCGGCGGCGTACTCGGCCGGCAAGGCGCAGTCCCGGCCGTCGCTCGGCGAGCACCTGCAGCGCGATCGTCGCCTCCAGCCGGGCCAAGGGCTGCCCGACGCAGTAGTGGATGCCGCTGGAGAAGGCGAGATGATCGGCTTCCCGCTCGCGTGCCAGATCGAACACGCCCGGCCGCGCGTAGACCTCCGGATCGCGATTGGCCCCGCCGATCATCGTCAGCACCCACTGTCCCTTGTGGATGACGCGACCGCCGAGCTCCACCGGTTCCAGCGCGACGCGCGAGGTCCGCTGCACCGGCGGGTCATAGCGCAGGGTCTCCTCGACCGCCTGGGGCGCGAGGCCCACGGGGTCGTCGCACAACGCGCGCCACCAGGCCGGATGCCGCTGCAACGCCAGCACCGCGTTGCCGATCAGGTTCGTCGTGGTCTCGAATCCGGCGATCAGCAGGAGTACGCACATCGGGAGCAGTTCGGCTGGTTTGATCTGATCGCCCTCCACGGCGACGAGCCGGCTCACGATGTCGTCGGCGGGTTCGCGGCGACGCAGGTCGATCAGGTTCTCGAAAAGCGCCCGGAGTTTCGCTTCGTCGGCGGCCAGGCGGGCGGCGTGCCGCAGCCCCCGGATGCCGTCGAGCGCGCCGCCGATGACCATCCCGTAGCGGGCGAACTCCTCGGCGTCGGCGTCCGGTACGCCGAGCAGCTCGGTGATCACGGCGATCGGCAGGGGAGCAGCGTACGCCGAGACGAGATCGAATCGGTCGCCGGCCCGGTCGAGCAGGGTGTGCACGGTGTTCTCGATGCGCTCGCGGTACGCCGCGGTCGCCTTCGGACTGAACGCGGGCTGGGCCAGCCGCCGCAGTCGGGTGTGGTCCGGCGGATTCATGTCGAGGAAGGACAGGTCGAACTCGTCATCGCGGCCGGCCGTCCCGGCGGGGCGTACGCCGAATCGCCGGTCCCGCAGCACCGAGTCGCAGATGTGGTGGCTGGTCGTGGCCAGGTTGCCGAATCGTGTCGGCAGCATCGGCCCGGCCGCCCGCATCTGCTCGTAGATCGCGTACGGATCCTGCCGCCCCGGTCGCAGTTGCAGGCGCGCGATCGGGTCACGCCGCAGATAGCCGGCCCGCAAGGTGTCCGCACGCTGCCGCCACAGTTGCGCCGCAAAGGAGAGCGTGCTCATGCGATCACCGTCCCGAGGCCGGTGAGGAAGGTGGACAGGACGAGGTCGGGCGCGTCGGCCGGGGCGAGCTTGCCGTTCATGACGCACTCGGCGGCCACGTAGATGAGCGAGTAGAACGTCTGCAACAGCCACCACGGCGGGGCCGTACGCAGAACGCCGTGAGCCTGCGCGCGCTGGAGGACGGCGAGCCCCCGGGCTTCGACCGCCTTCCACCGATCGGTGATCTCGACGACGTGGTCGAAGGCCGGCGTACGCCACAGGAACTCCAGCTGCGGCCCGATCGGGACCATCGCCTCGGCCAGCGCTCGCAGCCCGCCGTCCGGACCGTCCGGAATGGACTCGACCGCGCCTTCCCACAACTCCAGCGCCCGATGGGCGACCGCGTACAGGAGGTCGTCGCGGGTGGCGTAGTGCTTGTGCAAAGTGGTGCGCCCGATCCCGGCCGCCCGAGCCACCTGGGCGAGCGAGGCGGCCGGATCGGTCACCAGAACCTCGGCCGCGATGTCGAGCAGCGTCCGACTCTGAACACTCATGTTCGCGACGGTACGCCGATGTTCGTAATCGGACAAGAGTCGTCGCCAGGTAAGGTGCCGATCATGATCCGCCACTCTCTCCCGGCCGGGAGCCGCGCAGCGGGCGAGCCGCCCTTTTGGCGTACCGGTGAAGTGATCCGATGGCAGGAGCGTGCGCCGGACTGGCGACCTGGCCGCCCGTGGAGCGTGACGCCGGTACGCGTCGTGCGCGACGATCCCGCAGGCCTGGTGGTATGGCTGGCCCCCGGTACGCCGCGCGTCGTGCCGCTGCTGCCGGGCGGCGGAGATCCGCGGTCGTTGCCGCTGCCCGAGCTGTTCCGCTCGCCGCGCGAGGCGACGCGAGTCCGCTGGCGTGGCCCGGGTGTCCTGATCCACGCGCCGTCCGGTATGCCGTGGTCGGTCTGGCTGTTCTGGTCCGAAGCGGGCGAGTTCAGCGGCTGGTACGTGAACCTGGAGGAGGCGCACCGGCGCGACGCGGACAGCACGTGGACCTGCGACCACGAGCTCGACGTGTGGATCGAGCCGGATGGCGTGGCCCACCTCAAGGACGAGATCGAGCTGGCCGCCGCCGTCGACGCGGGCCGGTTCACGACCGAGGAGGCGGAGGTGCTCCGGTCCCGGGCCGTCGACGCGCAGGAGGCGTACGCCGCCCGGCACTGGGCCTTCGACGCCGAGTGGACGACGTGGCGACCCGATCCCGAGTGGACGGTCCCGTCCCTCTAGGTTGTTTGCCGCACAGGTTAACGACGTTGCCGACGGCGGGTTGAGCGTCGGAGGCTACGCGCCATGCAGACTCTCAAACGGATGGCGCTCGTAGTGGCGCTGGCGGTTCTTGGTACGACCCTGGTGGACGCCTCGCCGGCGATGGCGTTTCCCCTCTGCACATCCTGGAAACAGGTCACCGCGACCGACGGCACCGGTCAACAGGTGTTCGTGCCGGCCACCGCCGGTGGTGACGTCAGCTGCACCATGTACCGGGGTCTCAGCAACCAGGCGGTCGGCATCCTCCAGAAGACGCTCAACTACTGCTATGGCAAGAGCCTGGTGGTGGACAACGACTTCGGGCCCGCCACCGAGGCTGCGCTGATGGATGTCCAGCGGCTCTACGGCCTCGACGACGACGGCTGGTACGGCGTCTTCACCCGGGACAAGATCAGCCACCACCCCATCACCAAGGGAGAGCTCTGCGGCAAGTACAACGGGCCCGGCGGCTCCTGACTCGTCGGCAAAGGGCCCCGGCTCAGCCGGGGCCCTCGAGTAGGACGAGACCAGCCGGAGTCTGGGTGTGGATGACGCTGTTGCGATGCCGCACGCTGGCGACGAGCCCGGCGTCGCGAAGGATGGCCAGGTGCCGGCTCGCCGCCGGGACCGATATCCGCAGCCGGAGGGCGATCTCGGTGGTCGTCAGGCTGGCCGCCGACGCCAGCACCCCCGCCCGGGTGGCGCCGAGCAGCGCGGCGAGCGGCGCATGCTGCGCGGCCGCTCGGAGCCGGGAGGTGTGGTCGAGCGGATAGACGAGGACGGGCGGCAGGTTGCTGTCGGCGAGCACCATGAGTTGGCTGGCTCGCTTGAAATAGCACGGGATCACCGTGAGGCCCCGGCCGCCGAGGTGGATGTCACGGTCGGAGTCCATGCCCCAGGACCCGATGTGCAGGACGCCGTCGCGGAAGTACGCCGTGGGATGCAGCCCGCTGAGCATCGCGCCGATGCCCTCGTCGACCAGTTGACGCACCCGCACCGAACGGTCGGCGTCGAAGGCGGCGGCGATCTCGGCCCAGTGAAAGTCGAGGGCGACAGCTCGATAAAGCCGAAAGCCACGTTCGAGCCGGTGCAGCGCCGTGAGTTCCCCGTGGTACAGGCCGTCCACGGCACTCCGCCGGCGGGACGGCACGGTGACCAGGGAGACCTCCCTGCGCAGCTGGGCGCTCGGCGTCGACAGCACGGCTTCCAGCCCGGCCTCGAAGCCCTCCCTCGACTGGGCCGGCGTGAGGAAGTCCGGAAAGTAGCCCAGTGGCGGGTTCATCATGAACAGCGGCTGAAGGTCGTCCTGGAAGGCCGGATTGCGCCGGATGGCGTGCACGACGGCGGCCCGCCACGGGGCCAGCATCAACGGAGTGTCGCGCGACCGTAGGTAGTGCATGCTCAATGCCGCTTCCCACAGCGGGTCCGGCTGCGGGGCCAGGCGCGTATTGGCCAGGTCCGTCGCGGTGAAATGAATCCTCAGCATGTGCACCTCCTGACCGTTGGCCGGCACCTTTGGCGACTGTTGACGAGCCGTCGACGTGAGCGGGATCGCACAGCATGCCACGAGCAGGACCGTCGCGCGACGACGGTCCTGCTCGCCCCCGCTGTCAGCTGACGTAGCCGGTGGCTGTCAGTTGACGTAGCTGGTATCGGTCCACGTGTCCTCGGTCGGCATCCGGAACCAGGACACCCGGTCGGAGAGGCGTTCGCGGATCTTGAAGAACCGCCCGCTGCGGCGCCCGATGTAGTCGTAGTAGACGTAGGTCGAATCCTGGGACGTGAAGCGGAATCCCCATACGGGGTTGAGGTTGGAGGCCTCCCAGGTCTTCGGACCGGCCCAGCCGTCGACGGGGATGTCGGGTGAGTTGTAGCTGTTGTAGAGCTGCTGCCACTGCAGGGTCGCGGATTCGGTGTTCGGGCCGAAGACTCCGTCGACGTCGTCGTAGCCCACGTCCGCCCAGAGGCGCCGTTGCCAGAACCGGACCACGTTGCCGGTGTTGACGCACGAGGACTGCTTGCAGAGGGTCAGGACGCCGTAGTAGCCGGTCGCGGCCGAGGCGGGCGGCGGCGCGACGAGCGCCCCGCCGAGCACCAGGGCGAACGCGACCGCCAGCCGCGTGGCGACGGCGACGGTACGCGACCGGGCCGAGCGGACGAGTGAGTTCATGCGGCTCCCGTTCTCGAAGGATCGAACGGACCGCATCCTGCTGGACCAGTAATCGGCGGTGCCACGTGTTTGCGCCGAGACGAAAACAAGCTGCTCCGCCTAGACGCGCCGCTGGACGTGCAGCAGGTACTCCTTTCGGTCGAGCGGATTGTGATCGGTACGCCGCCGAGCCGGCAGCGGGCCGCGTACGGGTTCGTAGTGGGAGAAGGCGAACTCGAGCACCCCTTCGCCCCGGGTGACGCCGGGCAGCACCACCTGCAAGTCGTGCACTCGTGCGGCCGGGATCTCGCCGTCGAGCCGGGCCGTCCCGCCCTGGAGGACGGGGGTGCCCGGGGTCGCGCCGAGCCGAGACAATGCGGCCGTCACCCCGCTGAGGGCGTCGACCGGGAACTCCAGATCGAATCGGTGCACCGGTTCGAGGACCTCCGTGCCGGCCTGGGCGAGCGCGCTCATGAGGACCAGCGGCGTCAGGTTGCGGAAGTCTCCGGCCGTGCTCGACATGCTCTTGTCGAAGCTGCCATGGGCGTGGCTCTGCCGGGCCCAGTAGCCCGAATGCGTCATCGTCACCACGCAGTCGGTCACCGGCCAGCCGCGTAATCCCTGCTCCAGTGCTTCGTGAACCGTCTCCTCGACCGCCTTGAAGAACGAGTACGGCATCGAGCCCAGTTCGACCTCGAGCTGGAACGTCACGCCGCTGCCGGGCGTACCGGGGTCGAGGCGCAGCCCGACGGTCGCCAGGAACGGGTTGGGCTCCTTGGCGATGAACTCCACCGACGCTCCCGTTCCGATCGGCCGCTCGATGCACAGCGTGGTCGTCTCGCGGAAGGTGACGTCCAAGGCGTACTGCTCGGCCAGGGTGGTCTGGATGACCTCCTTCTGCACCTCGCCGTAGAGCGACAGGAAGAACTCCTGACGCAGGTCGTCCTTGCGCAGGTTGATCAGCGGGTCCTGCTCGGCGAGCTGGGTCAGCGCCACATGGAGTCGGCCCTGCCGCGCCGGGTCGGCCGGAACCACGACCGTCTCCAGGGTCGGCGGCGCGAAATACCCACCGCGTACGTTCGGCACCGGGCCGAAGGTGTCGCCGATGCGTACGTCGGTCAGGCCCCAGACCTTGGCAATCCGTCCGGCGGTCGCCTCATCGCGGGAAACGGCAGCGCCGCCGTGGAAGAGCTGAAGGGCGGTCACTTTCGCCTCGGCTCCGCGCATCGGTATCCGGTCGCGGACCCGCAAGGTCCCCGTCACGATCTGCGTGTACGCGATCTTCTCCCCGGCCGGGCCCCGCTCGACCTTGAACACGATCCCCGACAACGGGCGATCTGTGGCCGGGACCTGCGACGGCAACAACCCCGGCAACCCCGCCAGCAAGGCGTCCACCCCGTCACCGGTGATCGCCGACCCCGCGTACGCCGCCTGC
>NZ_JABFVK010000005.1 GCF_013362815.1 Hamadaea sp.
GGA
This sequence comes from Hamadaea sp., assembly GCF_013362815.1. Classification (GTDB taxonomy): domain Bacteria; phylum Actinomycetota; class Actinomycetes; order Mycobacteriales; family Micromonosporaceae; genus Hamadaea. Next base: position 4 of record NZ_JABFVK010000005.1, read on the forward strand.
GCATGGGCTAATTCACGCGGACTCTTAATCCGCGGGTTCGGGGTTCGAGTCCCTGGCGGCGCACCAGCACACAAGCCGGTCGAGTTTCGACCGGCTTTGTTCTTTCCCGGGTACTCCGACGACGTGTTGATCTCTTCGGTGGAACGTTCGAGGGCCCGTCGATCTTCAACAACCCCCCAAACGTTCCACCCGCGCGTCGGTCTGACGACGGCTGGTGAACGTCACCACTGGGCACTTGCTCTTGCCGGGCGTAACGCCGACAAACAACAGGTCTTGATCAAGAGGCGCACGTCCGCCATGATCTAGATTCGATCGACGTCTCTCGACGAAGGTGAGTACGCATGAAGCTCCAGTTCGGACAGTCCGCTCGCAGGCTGTCGACGCTCGCGGCCGTAACAGCCGGCATGGTTCTCGTCGTGTCCAACCCTGCGTCTGCGGCGTACAACGACGGCTTCGCCGCGAGCACGACGAACTCGTGCGGGTCGGCGATCTTCGTCGACTACGGCGAGGGCGCTTCGGGCGGCGGCAACAACGACGACTACGTCCTCATCCGCGACAACTGTTCCGACAGCCATGGCGTACGGGCGTGGGCGTGGGTCACCGAGCACACCTCGGCCGGTGATCTGACTTATCCGCTCGGGTCGAAGTACAACGGCAACGGAGTCGCCGGGGCTGACGTCGTCTGGGATCCGTTTCTGGACGGCAATGTGCGGGCCGGCGACACGGTGAAGCTGAAGATCTGCCTGGTCGACGGCAGTGGCGACACCACCGGTTCGTACTGCGGTTCGGCCACACACACGAGTGTTGACGGGTAAGACGCCACGTTATTGCGTACCCGCCGGTAGGCAGTCGAGTGCGGTGTATTACGTTGTCGCGCCAGGAGCCTGAACACCAGTTTGCGGAAGGCGGCGCCTGATGACTGCGTACACCGTAACGATCACCCCCGACGATCCCGGTATGGCGGTGACGACGATTCGGCTCGACATCACCGACAGTGCCGCCGCTATCAGCGAGCTGCGGCTGACCCCGGGCGCCGGTGGCGGGCTTGCCGCCGGCGGGTTGCCCGTGCTGGATCTCAACAATCTCGTGGCTGCCGTCGTCGCCTCGGTCGTGCCGGCGTCGAGGGCTCCGAAGCCCGCTGCCGCCACGACGCCGACCCCGGCCGCAGCTGGCGTATCCACTGAGGACGCAGCTCCCGCGCCACTGGCGCTGAGCCGGAAGGCAGCCGGGAAGCGGGCCGCCGCGAAGAAGCCGGCGGCCAAGAAGACGACGGCCCAGAAGACCACAGCGAAGAAGACCTCAGCGAAGGCGGCCGAAGCCAAGAGCACGCCCGCCAAAGCCGCCAGGCCCGCCAAGGCGGCGAAGAAGACCACGAGCGCGCCGGCGGAGCGTGCTAGCCGGACGTATCGCCGGGTCCCGGACGACTTCGAGCAGGTGCTACGGCAGGCCGGGGACAGCGCGAACATCGTCGCCGACCACTACGGCGTTCCCCGGCATACCGCGTACAGCTGGATTCGCAGCGCTCGCAAGAAGGTCGCCTGAGCTCAGACGCTTTCGACGAACAAGTCGTTGGCGCAGAACGCACCGGGATCGAAGTCATCCGCCCAGCCGTATGGCAGGACGGTCATCTTCAGCAGCTCCGGTGTGGCTTCGAGGTCCTCTTCGAGGAATTCGGTGATCTCGACGATCGTCGGGGAGGTCTCGCCGCCGCGGAGATAGACCGCCGCGGTGGGGGTGGCCAGCGCCAGCGGGTAGCGCACGGACACCATCGCCTGGTACCCGGCGTCGTCCGCGAGCAGGATCCATTCCTCGTCGCCGGGCTCCCAGGCCACGGTGTAACCGGCCTCGGCCGCTGCGGCGTCGGCGGCCTTCTTGGCCTGTTCGCCGGACCAGCCCGCGTACGCGGCCGGGTCCTGGAACGGGGCCAGCGCAGTGTCGAGGTTGATCACTCTGGGCTCCCCGGTGTGACGTGGACGGTTCCGTTCTTCTTACGGTAGACGTTGACGACATTCGTGGGTTGACCAGTGCTGCCGTGTACGCCGACCGGCTGGTCGTAGACCACCTTGGCCTTGTTGGCGTAGTCGCTCGGGTGGCCCGGGTTCTGCCCGTACCACAGACCTTTCTGGTCGGCGTAACCGGCGGCGTCCAGGCTGAGCTGGTCGACGTCGGTGCCTTCGTTGAAGTAGCTCTTGCCCTCGGGAGCCTCGCCGTAGGTGTGGCGCTTGTTACCGGCCGCATTGGCCCGGTAGGTGCCATCGGTGAGGACGCCGTGCCGATCTCGCTCCGACGGCCGCGGGGTGAAGTCCGGATCGTCGATCTTCGGCGGGCCTTTCGGGGTGGAGGTCGGCAGATCGTCTCCGTGCTTGCCCGCGCCGGACCGGCCGAGCTTCTTCAGCAGGTCCTTGAGCTTTTCCAGGATCTCGCCGAGCTTCTTGACCATCGGGATGAGCTTCTTGAGGCTGGACAGCAGCGCCCGGACGAACTTCTGGATCTTGTTGACCCAGGTCGTCACGAGCGACACCACCTGGCCGATGACCACCGGTGTGGCCAGACCCAGCGTCAGCCCGGCCTCGGCCAGCCACTGCGGCAGGCGGGCGGCGAGCGTACCGATGAACTGGGCGATCAGGTCACGCACGATGCCACGGACGAGGCCGACGATCAGGCCCGCTCCCATCACGGCGTAGTGGATGCCGTGGGCCGCCTTGCTGATGCCCTCCATGACGTTCAGGTGCTCACCGGCGTGCTGCCGGTACGCATCGCCCGAGGGTCCGATCCACGACGCGGTCTCCGCCTTGATCGCGTCGGCGTAGTACTTCTGCGTGTCCATGACGTATTTGGCGACGTTCTCCCAGGTCTGGGCGTGCGCCGAGATCTCGTCGGGATTGCCGGCGAGCCAGTCGAGCGCCTCCTTCAGCGGCTTGACGTGCTCCATCAGCCAGGACACGCCCCACGCCACGAGCGAGCCCAGCGGGTCGATGACCATCCCCAGCACGTCGAGCGCACCGCCGACCGTGCCGAGCGTGCCGTCGACCCAGCTGTCGTTCTTGATGCCGTCGGAGATCTGGGCGGCATCCTCGATGAGGCCGAGCCCCGTGTACCAAGTGGTCGACGACTGTGTCTGCGCTACCAGCGGATTGCCCACCCGCGTCCCTCCCCCGTCGCAGCGCCCTCCCCTAGGACTGCTCTGCCGACCCTAGACAGACGGGTGAGCCATAGACAAGACCCGACGGGTCCCTTGTGGACAACTTCATCACTCAAGCGACGGTCCTGGCTGCCTCAGGGCAGCCGGACGCGGGCCGTCTCGGTCGATCCGACGAGTACCCCATCCGCGTAGACGACCGCGACCGCCCAGATCTCGCCCCGACCGGTACGCAGAAGGTCGGACCAGTGGTAGTCGAAGGCGTACTCAGACCGGCAGGAGTGGACGACGCCGTCCGGGGCCCGGCGGATCTCCAGAGCCACCTCGACCGCATGCAGGCCGGCCAGGCGGTCGATGGTGCCGAAGCCCTCGAAGCGTGCCCAAGCCGCGCCGTGCAGAGCGGAGTACCGCAGCTGGACGCTGCCGAGGATCACGCGCCGGTCGTCGAGGGAAAGCCTTCGCGCCGTCACTGTGATGGCGTCCGGCGAGCAGCCGGCGGCGTCGGGATCGGCTCCGTCCACGACCGGTTCGGCGGGCCAAGGCGAGTCGGGGAACGCGTCGAGCGAGGCTGTCAGTTCGACTCCGTCGCGGACGTCGCACCACAACTGCCGCCACTGTTCGACGTCAGCGCCGCAGGCCTGCACGTACGCCTGAACCACCGGCCACGACGGCAGTTTGCGCCCGTCGGTGGCCTGCGCGAGAGCCGATCGCGAATAGTGCGTACGCGCTGCCAGGGTGCTGTAACTCGGTCGGCCCGCCGACTCACGCAGCTCCCGCAGCCGGCTCGCGAATCGGGCCAGGATCCCCGTCGAAGGGTCGAGTGGCTGCTCTCCCCGGCTCACCACGCTGCCCCCATCCAGTGACGTTCATTGATTGTCCACGAACGACGGCCGCATTGCCAGTGGCGCTCGCTCCCCAAAGACTCATATCTATGCAACCCGTCACCGGAAGGAGCGGACATGGTCCGTAAACGCCTGTTCCGACTGCGAGCAATCTTGCTCGCACTGCTGGTCAGTGGCGCGCTGGTCGCCGTCACCGCAGCTCCCGCCGAGGCTGTCAGCGGGGGCGGCTGCCGTGGCGGCACCATCACCGCCTGCATCAGCTACAACGCCCCCTACATCGTCGGCGACGCCTATTTCTACGGCGACACCGAGGCGTGCGGCCACACCGTCGAGATCTACGACAGCTTCGGGCGCCGCATGGCCTACCAGGGATACCGGTACTGCAACTACGGCTGGAACCCCGGGGTGATCTGGGTACCCGACCACCACGGCACCTACGAGACAGTGGCGTGCTTCGACAACTACGGGTGCAACTACAGCTACTGGCTCTACTACTGATCGACTCCGCGCGTACGCTCGCTGCCTTCAGTCGCCGGACGCGGCTGAAGGCAGCGGCCGGTACGTGGCGATGATGACGCGGCCCAACAGCATTCCGGTCAGCTGCCGGGCGGCCCGGTCAGCACGGTGGGCACGTATTCGAGCAGCTGGAGACGGCCGTCGAAGGTCCGGGTGCGGACGAGGTCGAGGGCCACGTCGGGGTAGCCGTCGTAGATCCGGTCCTGGCCCGTGCGTCCCGTGATGACCGGAAAGACCACCACTCGGAAGCGGTCCACCAGGCCCGCGTTCAGCAACGCGCGGCACAACGTCAGACTTCCAAGGGTACGCAGAGAGGCGGAGCCGTTGTCCTTCAGTTCGCGTACCGCCGCGACGGCGTCACCGGCGATCAACTGCGTGTTCGGCCAGGCCAAGGGCTCACTCAGGCTGGTCGAGAACACGATTTTCGGGGTGTTCGCCAGCGACTCGGTGCCGGGTTCTCCGGCTTCGGCAAGTCCGGCCATCTCGCGGTAGGTGTTGGCGCCGAACAGGAGCGTGTACTCCGATTCGGGTTGTTCCGCCAGCCAGGCGAGATACTCGGGGCCCTCCAGCCCCCACCATCCGGGCCAGCCCTCGGCGGCTCCGTATCCGTCGAGCGAGGTGATGAAGTCGACGAGTAGTTCGGGCATTGCGCGTACCTTCCGTCGAGCTCAGCGGGCGGTCATCACCTGAGCTTGCCACCGATGACGCACCCGCGCCGATGCAACGCCGGGCCCATGTCCGGAATCCTGCGATGGCCGTCCGCCCCGGTGTCGGTTCCGTACAAGACGCCTGCCTAGCATCGTGAGTGAATGACTGAGCCAGGTGAAACCGATCAGGGGGAAACACAGATGCGGAAGTTGGTCTACACGGGGTTCATGTCGCTCGACGGTGTGGTGGATTCGCCCGGCGGCGGCCCGGGTGAGGAGCATCGCAGCGGCGGCTGGGTGTTCAAGGACATCGAGTTCCTGCCCGAAGCGTTCGCGCTCAAGGGCGAGGAGCTGGCGGACACGACGGCGCTAATGTTCGGGCGGCGGAGCTACGAGGCGTTCGCGCCGATCTGGCGTGACTCGGAGGACCACGCGGCGTACAAGGAGCTGCCGAAGTTCGTCGTGTCGAGCACGCTGAGCGAGGAAGACCTCGCCGACGGGTGGGGCCCGACCGCCGTTCTGCGCTCCGAGGAGGACATCGTCGAGCTCAAGAAGGGCGAGGGTGGTGCGATCTTCATCCACGGCAGCGCGGAGCTCGCCCGCCGGCTCTCGGACGCCGGTCTGATCGATCAGTACAACCTGCTCGTCTTCCCGATCCTGCTCGGCGACGGCAAGAGCCTGTTCAGCCGGTCGGACAAGGAAAAGCAGATGCTCAGCCTGCGGGAGTCAGCGGCGTACCCGAACGGAATCATGAAGGTGATCTACGACGTGACCCGCTGATCCAGGTCCAGGGCGATCGCGCCACCGACGCCTTCGCGCAGCTGCACCGCCGTACGCCCGATGAACCGGCGCAGCGCGACGGCCAGATGGGGCGCGTCGAAGTAGTCGAGTTCGAAGACGACGTCTGCGATCGGGGTGCCGGCGGCAAGGAGAGCTGCGGCGGCACGGGCTCGCTCGATTCGGCGTACGGCGCCCTGAGTGAGCCCGGTCGCCACCCGGAAACGGCGTTCGACGGATCGCGGTGACAGCTCGACCGGGTGGCCTCGGCGTACCTCGCCGACGAGCGGGTCGCGAACGACGGCTCCTGCTCGCACGAGCCGCGCCACCAGGGCTTCGACGTCGTCCGGACCGGGGCTCTCCCAGCGGTCGCCGGCGAGCGGGAAGGTTCGCCGGGTGACGTCCGGCAGTTCCACTCCGCCGTCGACGAGTGCGGTGACCGGCAGGCCGCGCAACGAGGTGCCGACGGCGAATTCCACGCCGACGAAGGTCGCGCCTTCGGGCACGGGCGCGGTGCCGGCTGCCGTCTCCGGGCCGGTGACCGCCGCGTACGCCGTGCCTTCCCGTTCCCAGAACACCAGGCCCCAAGAGACCCCGGCGACGGACGTCATCTCGGTGACCTGCTCGCTGGTGCAGGTCCACACGGTGTCGATCCACGGCGAGTCGGACCCACGGGTCTCGAATCGCAATCCCACAGGGCCAGGATAGGGCGCTCGTACCGGCGAGCAAGCTACCCTCGCCCCGGGCACTCTCAAGCGCGCTCTGTCTGCGCCTCTGCCGCAGCGATAGCCTGAATTTCGTCGAACTCTGACGAAAATTTGCGCCTGTGCACCTCTCAGACGTGCGGTACTGTGTGTATCGTGCTCATCAGGTTCGAAGTCGGCAACTTTCGGTCGATCGCGGAGCGAGTCGAGCTATCGATGGTCGCCGTGGACCGGGACCGCGAAGCAGCGAGGGAGGCGGCCCACCTCGGCGAGAGTCTTCTGACCCTCGCCGCGGTCTATGGACCGAATGCGTCTGGAAAGTCCAACGTCGTCGGTGCGATCGCTTGGCTGCGTGGCGCGGTCGAAGACTCGCTCCGGTTTTGGGAAGACGACATACCGCTCGAGCCGTTCGCTTTCGGGAATAGCCCATCCGAGCCGAGCGAGTTCGTGATCGAAACCACCGTCGATGGGATTCGCTTCGAGTATGTGCTGGAGCTCGACGTCGACCGAATCAGGTACGAGGGTCTATTCCATTACCCGGAGAAGAAGCGCCGCAGGATCTTTGAACGCGAAGGCTCCGAGCTGAAGCTACAGCGCGGCCTAAGCAGCCTGTCGGGCACTCGTGAGCTACTTACAGATCGAACCTTGACGCTGTCAGCCGCGAGGCGGTTCGATGAACCGCTCGTGAGCGAGTTCGCGAGAGAAATCCTGCGGATCCAGGTACTCGGCCAGGTACCTGCCCGCATGCGCAGCGCGACTTCGAAATCCGCCTGGTTACGTCAGACGGCGCGACACCGAGTGGACACGCGTCGCTGGTTTGAACTCCAGGACGACGCTACGTCGTCAGCGTCTCTTCCCGACGATGACGACGGCGCATGGTCCTCATTGAGCAAACGCCAGCAGGCGCTTGGTCTGCTACGCCTTGCCGACCTGGGCATCCACGATGTGATGATCGACGAGGACGAGAGCCTCGATATCGGACTCGCCGATGTTCGTCGACAACGGCGACTCCGCCTTGTTCATCGATCTGGGGCGGATTCCATCCCGCTCGACTTCGGCGCCGAGTCTGAAGGAACCAGAACCTGGTTCGGGCTCATCGGCCCTGTGCTCACAGCACTACAGTTCGGCTCGATGGTCGTCTTCGATGAACTGGACGCAAGTTTGCATCCGACACTTTCGGCCGAACTTCTGCGCATTTTCCGAAGCCCCGTCACAAATCCGCGTGGCTCACAGCTGATCTTCACATCTCACGACACCAGCCTGCTCAACCAGCTGAATCGGGATGAGGTTTGGCTGACCGAGAAACGGCCGAACGGCTCGACACGCCTGGGAGCGCTCGCCGATTTCGCCGGCGAGCGGGTGCGAAAATCGCAGAACCTCGAAAATGCCTATCTGCATGGACGGTTTGGCGCGCTGCCCCAGGTCGACCAACTCGAGCTTCTGCGGGCACTCGGACTGGTCGGTTGATCCAGGGTGGGACATAGACGACGTACGCCCAAGTCTCTGAAACGCACGACTGCCCAGCGCGAAGAACTGCGTACCATCGTCGTGTTTTGTGAGGGACGGAATTCGGAGCCCGATTACATCAATGGGCTCAGGAGGCTGCCGGAGATTGCGAATGACACGGCTCTGAATCTGGAGCTGCATCCGGAGCAGGGTGTTCCACTCACGCTGGTACGGATGGCTGCCGATCGGCTCCGCGACCCGGAAGTGGACGAATGCTGGTGCATCTTCGACGTCGAGTGGCCGCAGCATCATCCGAACCTGCATGACGCCAAGCAACTAGCGGCCGCGAGGGGGGTTCGCCTGGCCATCTCGAACCCATGCTTCGAGCTCTGGCTCGTCTTGCACCACCGCGACTACACGAAGTTCGCCACAACAGATGCAGCTGAGAGTGAAAGCCGGAGACTCGACGGACGCGCCGGAAAGAGCATCGACAGCACTGCATACATGCCACTACGGAGGCAGGCCGCACGTCGGGCCGAGCGTCTGGAGCAAACCCATCGGAAGAACAGCACTTACTTTCCCGACGACAATCCGTCATCCCAAATGCACCATTTCTTACGAGCAGTGGAACGCCGCCGCGACCGCGCTACCGATGTGGAATAGCCGGTGTTGGGTGCCGCGTTTGCGGCACCCAACACCGAATCTGCATCACGCGTACGTGATGCCGAAGCTGTTGCAGGTGAACGCCTGCTGACCGGCGGTGCCGGACAGCTCGAAGCCGAACTGCACGTCGCCGACGGTCACGTCGGCCCACCAGCCCTGAGTCCGCAGCCACTTCAGTACGGCCAGCACGTCGATGCTGCCCGAGTTGGTGTTGCTCGTACGCAGGAACGAGAACACCGCGTTGCTCCCGTTGTTGCCCTTGTACACGTTCCAGGTCTGGCCGCCGACGCTCACGTTGGTGAACGACGGCACCGCGCCGTTGGCGTCGTAGGAGTCGGCGATCGGGCCGACCGCGCCGCTCTTGTTGGTCCACAACATCACTTCGTACGCGTAGTTGTTGGCCCAGATGTCGTACGCGGTCTCCCAATCGCCGCCACTCGGCACGCTCACGTTGAACGTCGAGTTCAGGCTGGTCAGCGAGCTGATCGTCCGGTTGATGGTCTTACCGGTGTGCGGGTACGACTTGACCCCGGACGTCCGGGGATGGTTGGCGATGACACCCCAGTTCGTCCCGGTACGCGCCCAGATCGTCTGCGGTCCGGCCCCGGAGCCCCAGACGTCGTTGTTCAGGGTGTACCCGTTGTTGGTCCAGGAGTCCCACTGCCCACTGGCCACCCAGACGGCGTCCGACGGCACCCCGGTCGACCCGCTGGAGCTCGGCGAGGCACTGGGCGACGCGCTCGTCGCTGACGGCGTGGGCGAGCTGGTGACCGTGCCGGTGCAGGCCGTGCCGTTCAGCGTGAAGCTCGTCGGCACCGGGTTCGACGAGTTGTTCCACGATCCGTTGAAGCCGAACGAGGTCGACGCATTGGTGGCGAGCGAACCGTTGTAGCCGACGTTCTTGGCGGTCACCGTGGAACCGCTCTGGGTGATGGTGGCGTTCCAGTACTGGGTGACGGTCTGCCCGGCGCCGAACGACCACACCAGGGTCCACGAGGAGACGGCGCTCCCGAGGTTGGTGATCGTGACGTTGGCACCGAAGCCGCCGGGCCATTGGGAGGAGACCGCGTACTGGACGGTGCAGCCGGCCGCGGCCGACGCGGGAAGTGCGGTGATCACGGCGGTTCCAGTCGCGGCCACCAAAGCTGCCACGCCCGCCAGGACGACAGGAGCACGTCTACGCATGACTTGACCTTCCACGAGGTGGTCGGCGCGGGGCGTCGTTGGGCGACGGTGGTGGAGGCACCGAAACGGCGACGGCGACGAACGGCCAGCAACTACCCTGGTAGACCACGGTTGAGTTTGTCGTGTCGTTAAACTTATAAGTTCTTCGATGCCAGGTCAATCATTCACCGGATCCCGGGGGCAGCGCCCGGATGGCACGATGCCTTCATGCCCCGCGTCGTGTCTGTCATCAACTACAAGGGTGGCGTCGGCAAGACCACGATCACTGCCAACATCGGCGCTGAACTCGCGCACCGTGGTCGCCGTGTCCTGCTGGTGGATCTGGACCCGCAGGCGAGCCTGACGTTCTGCTTCTACACCGCGGAACATTGGGAAGCCACGATCCAGGAAGCGCAGACGGTCCTGCAGTGGATCGGCCCCCTGCTCAGCGGCGGCGAGCCGGGAGCACTCGACGAATTCGTGCTGACCCCGCCGCGAGTCAACGAAGTGGTGAGCGCGAACGGCGGCCGGCTGGACATCGTGGCGTCGCACCTCGGGCTCATCGACGCCGACCAGGACCTCGCGATCGAGCTCGGCGGTTCTCGCGTTCAGGTACGCAGCCCCAACTTCCTGCGAGTGCACCGCGTCCTGGCCGACGCGCTGGCCAGCCCGGCGTTCGACGATTACGACGTCATCCTGCTGGACTGCCCGCCCAACTTCGGCATGATGACCCGGGCCGGGATCGTGGCCAGCGACGGCGTCCTCGTGCCCGCCCGGCCCGATTACCTGTCCACGCTAGGCATAAGCTACCTGCGCGGTCGCCTGTCGGAGCTGATCGACGACTACGCTCGGGCGGCTGGGCTGGCCGGATCGGCCATCCACGACGTCGCGCCCGAGATCCTGGGAGTGGTGGTGAACATGGTGCAGTACGCCGGAACGCAACCCATCAACGCCCACCAGAGCGGCATCCGTGGCCTCGACCCCTTGGAGATCAAGGTCTTCGACCAGCGGATTAGGCAGAGCAACAGTTTGTTCGGCGGGTCCGAGAGCGGATTGCCCGTCGTTCTCGCACCGGGCGGCAACGCCGTCGTGCAATACGAGCTTCAACAGTTGACCAGCGAGTTCCACGCCCGGATCCGAACCTGACCTCCTAGGGAACCCGATGACCGACGCAGCGATCGACCAGACGCACGCTCTCCTGCTCCACCTGGCGGACTTCCTGAAGAAGCTGCCGTCGGATCAGGTGGGTGACCTGCTGAACGGCGAGGCCAAGCTCGCGGTGATCCCCAAGGGCGCCCGCGTCGGCACCGGCCCCACGAGCAGGACGGCGAAGGCGGCCCCGGTCGCGATGGACGCCGAACAGATTGCGGCAGACCTCGCCCGCATCGACGACCGAGCCGCAGCGAATCGCTACATCGACGATCTGAAGCTGACCGTGCCGGCGCTCAAGGAACTGTGCAAGCAGTTGGACGTCCCGGTTCCGGCGAAGGCGACCAAGCAGGTAGTCGTCGACACGATCGTGAACCTGCTCGTCGGCCGCCGGATCGACAGCGACGCGCTGCAGCGGCACGCTCGCTGACGGACCGCTCAGATGTCGGGCCCGCCGCCCGGATCACTCGGCGCCGTCGGCGGGGTCAGGCGCCGGCGCACCATCGTGAGCACCTGCTCCCACTGCTGCTCGGGCAACGTCTTACGAATCCGCTCGGCGACGTACTCTGCCAGGCGAGCGACCTCGTAGCCGACTTGGTCTCCCGTGACTGCGCTGGGGAGCGTGACTCGCGTACCGGGCACGCGGTCGAGAGGCAACGGTTCGCCGACGCAGATGACGGCCAGCTCCGTCGTGGCCCGGGTGAAGGCGACGTAGAGCATGCGATGGCCGCGCTGGTCCTCGTCGACGATCGCCTCCGGCTCCACGACGATGACGACGTCGAACTCCAGACCCTTCGCGTCCGCCGGGCTGATGAGCGTGAGATCGCCATCGGCTTGATCGCCCGCACCGTCGACCCAACCGACTCCTGCCTCGGTGAGCGCCACCTCCACCTCGCGGCGGCACTTGGCCGGGCAGATCACCCCGACGTATCGCCCGGCCTTGGTATGCAACTGTGCGGTCGTCGCGACGAGCCGCGCCCGCTCCGCCACGCCCACCCGCAAGACAGTCGGCGCGGCGATCCCCACCTGCACCGCTTGCGGCGGCGTGATCGAAGGTGCGGCCTTCGTCAACAGTCGGCCCGCGAAGGACATGATCTGCTCGGGCACGCGATAACCGAACCGCAGCGGGCGTACCGCGACGGGCTGGTTGTCCGGCAGATGCCGGGTGATCTCGTCCCACCCGTCAGCGCCCCAGGCGCCTGTCGCCTGTGCGAGGTCGCCGACAATCGTCATCGACCCGTCCGTCGACCGACGGGCGATCGAGCGCAGTTGCATCGGCGACAAATCCTGCACCTCGTCGACCACGACGTGGGCATATCTGGCGCGTACGCCGTTGATCAGCGCGTCCGCCTCGTCCAACAGCGGCAGGTCGGCAGCCGACCACCGTTCCTGGGAAAGCCGGTCGCTGCCCCGACGATGCAGCAGGGTCAGCTCCTCCGCCGTGAGGATCCCAGCAGCCGCCGCCGCTAGCCGAGCACGGGACTGGAACAGGTCGCGCAGGAACGCGGCTCCGGTCAGCTGCGGCCACAGTCGCTCGACGAGCGCGTCGACCGCAGGCTGCGGGCCCGGGTCCGCGCCCAGCCGCTCGGCCAGCGCCGTCGTCAGCCGACCCCGGAACAGCCGGCGGCGTTCGGCGTAGGTGCCAGGCGCGGACCGGCAGGCGGTCAATTGATCGGCGACATCTGGACCGGGCAGCGTGACGTAGCCACCGGACACCTGCAGCCGTTCGGCCGCCTCCGGTGTCCCGATACGCAGGTCGAGGGCCCGAGCCAACAGCATGGCGAGCCGGGCGTCACCCTTCAACCGGGCTACCTCGGGTGCCTCCGTGCGCCCGGGTCGTCCGTCGACTGGCGCGAGCTGATAGACGTCGCGCATCGGCACATCGGCGTCGCCGAGCGCGGGCAGGACCCGGCTGATGTACCGCATGAAGGTCGGATTAGGCCCGATGACCAGGACGTCGTCGCCCGTAAGCCGCTCGCCGTGGTGGTAGAGCAGCCACGACACCCGATGCAAGGCGATCTCCGTCTTACCCGTCCCCGGGCCGCCCTCGATGACCAGCAGCTGGTCCATCGGCGCCCGGATCAGCTCGTACTGTGCAGCCTGAATGGTCGCGACGATGTCGCGCAAGGCGCCGTCGCGACGGCGGCCGAGTTCGGCCAGCAGCGCCGCGTCGATTCCCGAACCGACACCGGGGAGGACCAAGTCCGCGAAAAGCACGTCGGCGTAGTCGAGGATCATGTTGTCCTGACACTCGAAGGTCCGCTTCCGGACCAGCCCTTGCGGCTCCTCGGGACCGGCCAGGTGAAAGGGCGCCGCGGCGTCGGCCTGCCAGCTGACGACCAGTACCTCCCCCTGGTCGTCCGTGATCAGGTGCCGCCCGATGTAGAGAGCCGGGCCGTCCTCGTGATCGATGCGGCCGACCGCGACCGCCCGGCTGTCGACGAACTGGGCGACCTGCGCCTCCCCCAGCCGCTTGAGCGCTCGGGCAGCCGCCTTGTCCGCTGCGGCGTCGGCCAATCTCCTGGCCTCGCTGATCCACCGCTGCCAGTGCAGCTGAGCATCGTCGAAGTACCGTTGTTCCGCCGCGATCTCGGTGGCTTTGGCCGTCACGAAGCGCCTCCGGGCAGGCTCGGGTGCACGGCCAGCGTAGGCGTCAGCCCCGATGCCGGGCAGTCACCGACCGGACATCCAGCGAACCCAACCGGGTCCATCACGATCCGTGCCCGACAGTCCGCTGAGGGTGTGGCCGACCCGGTCCGCGCATCATCCGAGCCATAGTCAACCCATCAGCTCGGACATCACAGGAGCGATATGTCGGCCTACAAATGGCGAGACGGGCACTGCGCATACCCGATGATCGGTGCTCGACCGCGGTAACCGTCCCTTATGGTCATCTGGCTCAGGCTTCCACCGAGTGGGCCCGACGGCGCACAAGGTCACGTCGTCCGGAAGGGACACAGATGCAGGCTCGGACGCTGACTCCGGCGATGATCTTCGGTAACCAGGTTCGTTACGTTGTCCCGCTGTTCCAGCGCCCTTACGTCTGGACCGAGCAGGACCAGTGGGCTCCGCTGTGGGATGACGTCCACCGCATTGCCGAGCAGCTCCTAGCCGGGCCTGCGGGCTATGGACTGCAGCAACCGCCGGTGCACTTCCTCGGCGCGATCGTCCTCGATCAGCCGTTGACGCCGACCGGCTACATCGGCGTACGCCATGTGGTGGACGGGCAACAACGCCTCACGACGCTCCAGCTGATGCTGGACGCCGCGGAGTGGGTGGCTTCCCGACATGGTGCCGCCATCGACGCGCAGGCGCTCCGAGTCCTTGTCTTGAACGAGTCAGCGATTACGCCGCATCCCCACGAGGTGTACAAGGTCTGGCCGACGGATCGGGATCAAGCTGCTTTCCTCGCAGCGATGGACAACTCCACGGAGGTGCCTAGCGAACTCAAGTACAGCGCCGTCGCCCGGGCCCATCAGTTCTTCACCGGGGCCATCGAAAAGTGGGCGATCATCTCCGACGACCCAGCCCAGACAACCGCCCGGATCCGAGCGCTTGCGCTGACCCTTCGTGAGCATCTCAAGATGGTCGTCATCGATCTCGAACCCGGCGACAACGCCCAAGTGATCTTCGAGACGCTCAACCACCGTGGCGCCCCGCTACTCGCAGCGGACCTAATAAAAAACCTGGTCTTTCAAACTGCCGCGATCCAAGGACTCGATACAGCCGAGCTGTACAACCGATACTGGCGCGAGCTGGACAGTGACTACTGGCGTCAGAAGGTCGCCCGCGGCCGTCAGTACATCCCGCGCATCGACATCTTCGTCAACTATTGGCTGGTCATGCACCTCCGACACGAGGTGCCGGCCGACCGGATCTTTGTGGAATTCCGCGACCATCTTATGGCTGGTCAGTCGGCGATCGAACCGACCCTGGCTGAGCTGGCGCAGGACGCCGCCATCTACCGGACCTTGGATTCCCATGCTGCAAGCTCCGCTATAGGGCGCTTCCACTACCGCACCATCCAGGCGCTCGATTCCGCAGTCGTAACCCCGTTCCTGCTGGCCCTATTGCGTCAACCTACCGGCGCTCTCTCGGTCGCCCAACGGGACAAGGCCCTCGCCGCGCTTGAGAGCTGGCTCATTCGTCGAGCGGTGTGCCGGTTGACCAGTAAGGACATCAACCGGCTGGTCATCGATCTTTTGCAGAAGCTTGCCGAAGCCGACCCGGCTTCGGCCGGCGACGCCACAGAAGCGTTTCTATTGGCGCAGACTGCCGACTCCCGGGTGTGGCCGACGGATTCGATGGTTCTGGAAGCACTCGCGTCGATGCCGGCGTACAAGGTGCTGTTACGCGGTCGCCTTCGTATGCTTCTCGAGGCAATCGAGGATCACCGACGCACCGGCAAGAGCGAGCAGGCCGGATGTCCCAGAGGCCTCACCATCGAGCACGTCATGCCGCAGGCGTGGCGCGAACACTGGGTGCCCGACCTCGACGCCGACATTGACCCGGCAAAACGGGATCAATTGCTCCACACACTCGGCAACCTGACTCTCGTCAACAACAAGCTCAATCCCGCCATGTCCAATCGTCCCTGGACCGACGCCAGCGCCCAGAGCCGAGGACTGGGGGGCAGCGGCAAGCGGTCGGAACTCCTCCACCACAGCACACTCAAGATCAATGCCGATCTCGTCGAACTGGCTCCCGAGGGCTGGCATGATGCAGCCATTCAGCAGCGAACGAAGGCGCTCGCGACGGTCATCACCGAGATTTGGCATAGGCCCGGCCAGGATCTGGCAAGTGCAGTCACTTTGGCGGACGCTGAGCTCGAGACGCTTCCCACGACAGAACTCGCCGACATCGAGCAATCGCCGAGCACAAGGATCAGCAAGTACGAGCCCATCACCGAATGGCTCAAGGCTCAGACGGCCGACGCTCTGCCGCTGAGCTTCACGGAGCTGGAGGACATCCTCGGCCAGCTCCTTCCACCGTCCGCCCGACAGCATGCGCCGTACTGGTACGACCATCAGAATTCCCTCGGAAAAGCCATCAAAGCGGCAGGCTACCGACCTCAAGGTGCCGACTTGACGGCTGAGCAGGTCACGCTCGTTCGCGATTGACCTCAGCGCAGGTTGCCGGTGCGCATTGCCGACGTACGCGAAATGGGTGTGAACGGCATATGACGTGCTGGGTAGCCTGAGGTCATGCCCCCACGCCTTCCGCATCGTGATCCCGGCGTCCCCGACACTCGAAGTCCGTTTCGTTACCTTTGGTGGCTCGTCACCGCGCAGAAGGCTCGCGTACTGCGGGGCAGCGTCGTCGGCACGCTCTGGATGGTGGGGTTGTCCGTACGCCCGCTGCTGATCGCCCGCGCGATCGACGACGGGTTGCGTACGGGGGACACGGAGGCGTTGCTGTTCTGGGTCGGTTGCATCGTGCTGGCCGGCATGGTGCTGGCCTGGCTGGGAATCACCCGGCATCGGACCATGACGTTCATCCGGGAGGACGCGACCGCCCGGTCGGCGCAGGTGCTTCTCCAGCACATCACGCGGGTCGGGTCCGTTCTGCCCAAGAAGATCACTTCGGGCGAAGTCGCGACCGTCGGGGGCACCGACGTCACGCAGATCTCGTGGGCGCTGACGATGACCGGGCCTGGGGTCGGCGCGGTGTTGGCGTCCGCCGTGGCCGCGGTGGTGCTCTGGTCGGTGAATCCGATGCTCGCCCTATTCGTGCTGCTGGGCGTACCAGTAGTGGCGGGCTGTGTGTGGCCGCTGCTCTCCCGGCTGCAAGGCGTGGACAGCAGCTACCGGCATGAACTGGGCATCTTGACCGCCCGAGCCGGGGACATCGTGTCCGGTCTGCGAGTGCTGGCCGGCGTCGGCGGCCGCGATCTCTTCCTGCGCCGGTACGCCGCCCGGTCGCAGACCTTGCTGGACAAGGGATACCGCGTCGGGTCGATCATGAGCTGGGTGCAGGCGCTGACCGTCGGCATCCCCGGCCTCTTCCTGGCGCTCGTGGTCTGGCTGGCGGCCCGGATGGCGGCGAACGGCGACATCAGCGTCGGCGAGCTCGTCGCGGTCTACGGCTACGTCGCGATCCTCATCGTGCCGGTGTGGTTCCTGCTCGAAGGCGGCTACATGGCCGTACGCGGCCTGGTCGGGGCGCGCCGCATGATCAATGTGCTGCGGATCGAGCCGGACGAGGTGGGCGCAACCGGTCGGGAGCCGGGTCCGGAGGTGAACTCGGCGCTGCACGATCCCGAGTCCGGACTGATCGTCCCGCCCGCCCGCATGATCGGGGTGGCCTGCGACGACCCGGCGGAGGCGATGGCCATCGCCGACCGGCTGGGCCGGTTCTCGGCCGAGCCCGCCGAGCAGACGGCGACCTGGGGCGGCCTGCCGATCACGAGCGTCGACCTGGCCGAGGTACGCGAACGGATCCTGGTCGCCGACCACGAGTCGTACCTGTTCGCGGGCACCCTTCGCGAGGTGCTGACCGGCAGCGCCGACCCCGCCGGCCCCGAAGACGGCGGCACACCCGAGAAGCAGATCAGGGTTCCGGGTCGAATCATGGGTCAAGATTCGACCCGGAACCCTGATCCAGCGCCAAAGACAGCGCCCAAGACAGCGCGAGAGCCAGCGCCGGAGGCGATAGCAAAAGCGGTGTACACCGCGTCAGCGGACGACGTGGTCGAGTCCCTCCAGGCCGGCCTGGAAGAGCCGATCGACAGCCGGGGCCGCAATCTCTCGGGCGGCCAGCGCCAGCGCGTACGCCTGGCGAGAGCGCTGCTCGCCGAGCCGGAGTTGCTGATCCTCATCGACCCGACGTCGGCGGTCGACTCGCATACGGAGGCTCGGATCGCCGCCCGGTTGAGAGATCACCGCGCCGGGCGTACGACGGTCGTCTTCGCGACCTCTCCCCTGCTGCTCGCCGGAACCGACGAGGTCACCTACATCTCGCAGAAGAAGGTCATGGCCACCGGCAGGCACGAGGAACTGCTCGAGGAAGCGCCCGGATATCGGGCGCTCGTGGCGCGCGACACCGAGGACGAGACGACGGGAGCGGCGCGATGAAGAAGGGGTTGCCGGTCGCCGATCGCAAGACGGTCTGGCGCGAGACCGCCGAGCTCACCAAGCGCGAGCGGAAGGTCGTCGTCGCCGCAGTCGCGCTGCACATCGTGGCCGCGCTCGCCGGCCTGGGCGGGCCGTACCTGCTCGGCCGAATCGTCAACGTGGTGACCGCCGGCGGTGGTACATCCGATGTGGACAAACTCGCGCTGGCGGTCGGGGCCTGCGTACTCGTTCAGGTACTCGTGTCGCGTCAGGCGCAGTACCTCGGCCACCGGTTCGGCGAACGTGCCAACGCCCGGCTCCGCGAGGACTTCGTCGCCCGGACGTTGGCGCTGCCCGTCTCGGCGGTCGAACGGGCCGGCACCGGCGATCTGGCCACTCGCAGCTCGGTCGACGTCGCCGCAGTCGGCAACACCGTGCGTACCGTGGTTCCGACGCTCCTGATCTCCGCGATCCAGCTGCTGCTGATCTTCGGCGCCGTGATCGTGCTGAATCCGCTGCTCGGGCTGGTCGCGCTGGCCGGCGTACCCACCACTGCCGCCGTGGCACGCTGGTATCTCCGGCGGGCCAGTCCGGCGTACCTCCGAGAAGGCGAGACGGCCTCGGAGTTGACCGAAGCCTTGACCACGACGGCCGAAGGAGGCCGCACCGTCGAGGCCTTGCGGCTGGCCGAGGAGCGGGTGGCGCACGGGACCGGCAAGATCGGGCAGCAGTGGCAGGCGCGCCGCCGGACGCTCGCGTTGCGCTCGGTGTTCTTCCCGATCGTCGAGGCCGGCTACGCGCTGCCCGCCGCCGCGATGCTGCTCGCGGGCGGCTTCTTCCTGCGGCACGGGGTCAGCCTCGGCGTCGTCGTCAGCGCCACGCTCTACGTCCAGCAGGCCATCGACCCGCTCGACAAGGTGATGATCTGGCTCGAACAGGCCCAGCGCGGGCTCGCGTCGTTCGCGCGCGTGCTGGGCGTCGGCATGGTGCCACCCGAGCCCCGCGGCGAGGTTCCGGCCGTGAACCAGCGCGAGCTGGTCGTCCGCGGCGCGAGGTTCGCCTACGGTGACGGGCACGACGTGCTCCACGGCATCGATCTAGCGGTACGCCCAGGGGAGCGGTTGGCGATAGTGGGTCCGTCCGGGGCCGGCAAGTCCACATTGGCGCGCCTGCTGGCGGGGATCGACGCGCCGCGCGAAGGGGTCGTGACGCTCGGCGGGCTCGCGGTGACGGCGATCGACCCGGCCGAACGACGTCGCCGGATTGCGCTGGTGACCCAGGAACACCATGTGTTCATGGGCAGTCTGCGGGACAACCTGGCGTTCGCCGCCCCCGGTGCGACCGACGACGACATGCTCGAAGCGCTCGTCGCCGTCGGGGCCGACTGGTACGCCGATCTCCCGGACGGCTTGGACACCGAACTCGGCGACGGCGTGCGTACGCTGGGCCCGGCCGACGCACAGCAGCTGGCGTTGGCCCGGCTGGTGCTGGCCGATCCGCATACGCTGATCCTCGACGAGGCGACTGCGGCGCTCGACCCGACGACGGCGCGCCGGACCGAACGGGCGCTGGCCGCCGTCCTCGAAGGACGGACGGTGATCGCGATCGCGCACCGGCTGAACACCGCCCACGACGCCGACCGGGTCGCGGTGCTCGAAGGGGGCCGGGTCAGCGAACTCGGGAGCCACGACGACCTCGTACGCGCTGGTGGCGCCTACGCTTCGCTCTGGCGCTCCTGGCACGGCTGACCCCTCCGCACTTTACGGCTGCGGGTCAGGAGCGCTTGCCCAGCAGAGCCCGCGCCGCCGCCGAGATGAACCGCTCGATCTCGGAGCCGAACGGGTTCTCGTGCACCATGTAGGTCCAGGTGGAGGTCGGCCGGGGCAGGTCGGAGTCGGCCGTGGTCCACTCGGGGTCGGTCAGGTCGGCCTCGGCGAAGGTCTCCAGCGTGCTGGCCTGGATGCCGTCGATCAGCTCCTTGAACGCCGGGATCGCGACCCGGTGGTACTCGTCGAGCGGATCCTGGCGGCCGAGCGCGCGCAGGTGGACGCCTTCGCGTACGTCGGACAGCATCGCGAGGTGGTCGGCCCAGGCCCGGTCGAGGTGGGCCAGCGCGATCAGGCGAGCGGCGTTCTCGGTCGCCTCGTCACCGATCTCGTCGGCGATCTCGTCGTAGCGTTCCTTGTCCGCTTCGAGAACCCACCGCGCGGCGAGGTCGCTGTTGAGCAGCTCCCGGCGCTTGGCGGCCAGCAGCTGCCGCTGCCGCTCCACGAGCACGCCGTACTTCCAGGTGTTGCGGTGGATCTCGAAGTGCACGCCTTCGGAGACCTTCTGGGCGTGGCTGACGGAGTAATCGACCTCAGGCCCGGTCATCCGGCCGTCGGCGGCGACGTTGGCCGTGAACGGCTCGCCGTTGCGCACGATGAGGCTGTCCTCGGGGCTGACGAAGAACACGGAGCCACCGGGGTCGCCCTGGCGGCCGGCGCGGCCGCGGAGCTGGTCGTCGACGCGGCGGCTGTCGTGCCGGCCGGCGCCGATGACGTAAAGGCCGCCCGCCTCGACGACCTCGTCCCGGTCGCGCTCGTCCCGGCCGCCGAGCCGGATGTCGGTGCCCCGACCGGCCATCTGGGTCGACACGGTGACCCGGCCCAGCGCACCGGCCTCGGCGATGATCGCGGCCTCTTCGGCGTCGTTCTTGGCGTTCAGGACGACGCATTCGATGCCGGCTTCGCGCAACGACCGGGCGAGCCGCTCGGACTCGGCCACGTCGAGGGTGCCGATCAGGACCGGGCGGCTCTTCTCGTGCGCCTCGGCGACCTCGGCGATGATCGCGTCTTCCTTCTCCTCCGCGGTCGCGTACACCCGGTCGTCTTCGTCGACGCGGATCGACGGAGTGTTCGGCGGGATCACGGCGACCTCGAGGCGGTAGAACTCCCGCAGCTCGTCGCCGACGTTGACGGCGGTGCCGGTCATGCCGCAGACCGTCGGGTAGAGCCCGACGAAGCCCTGCACGGTGATGGTCGCGAGGATCTCGCCCTCGGCCGTCGAGTGCACGCCCTCCTTCGCCTCGACCGCCGCCTGCAGCCCGTCCGGCCAGCGACGACGCTGGGCGACCCGGCCGCGTACGCTGTCGACGAGCTGAACCTGCCCGTCGCGGACGATGTAGTCGACATCCCGATGCACGAGTACGCGCGCATGCAGCGCCAGGTTGATCGCGGTGAGCTTGTCGAGGTTCTCCTTGGCGTACAGGTCGATGCCGTCCCACTCGCGTTCGACCAGCCGGGCGCCCGCCTCGGTCAGCTGAACGCTGCGCCCGCCCTCGACCCGGATGAAGTCCCGCGCCTTCTCCATCTTCGCCACGATCTCGGCGGCCTTCTGCGCCGGCGAGACGAGCTCCTCCACGCTGCCGGCCAGCACCAGCGGCACCCGGGCCTCGTCGATGAGGATGAAGTCGGCCTCGTCGAGGATCAGCGTCGCCAGACCGGGCATGACCTCGTCACCCTTAGAAGTGACGAGCTGGTCACGGAGGAAGTCGAAACCGGCCTCGCTGACGGACGCATAGGTCACGTCACAGGCGTACGCCGCGGCCCGCTCGTCGTGCGTCGAGGTCTCGCCGATCGAACCGACGGTGAGGCCGAGCAGCTCGTACACCGGGCGCATCCACTCGGCGTCCCGATGGGCCAGGTAGTCGTTGACCGTCATGATCTGCACGCGCGCGCCCCGGGAGGCGTACCCGAACGCGGCGATCGCGGCGGCCAGGGTCTTGCCTTCACCGGTGGCCATCTCGACGACCGTGCCGGCCAGCATCGACATCGCGCCGAGCAGCTGCGTGTCGAACGCGCGCTCGTCCAGCGCCCGGCGAGCGGCCTCCCGGCCGAGCGCGCAGATCTCCACGAGATCGTCGTCGTCGATCATCACCGGCTGGGCCCGCTGGAGCGAGTCCACGTATTCGGGGGACTCGTCCGGCTCGCCGTCGTCGGCCGCCTCCGACGCGCCGGTCAGCCGGTCACCCAGCTCGATGGCCCGCGCCTTCAGCTCGTCGTCGGACAGCGCCTTCAGCTCCTCCTCCAGCTCCTCGATCCGAGGCAGCAGGGCCTCGAACGGGGCGAGGCTGACGGTCGAGCCGGGGCGTTGCATGAACGTACGCAGCTTCTGGCGGAACTTCGTGGCGAGACCCATGCCCGCAAAGGTACAAGGCGATGGGCGATCGGAGGAGACCCTAGCTCAACGTCTGAACAATCCGCTGGTCGGAGCCGTCCACGACGACCTCGGCGAGAGCACCGTTCACCAGGGCGAGCTCCGGGGCGACGTGACCGCAGTCGACATCGAGGATGACCGGAATGTCCAGCTCACCGAACGCGAAGCGTACGGCGTCGTCCTGGGTGAACGAACCGGCTGCCGGGGCGTCCGTACGCCCGACGAGGATGGCGTTCGCGTGATCGAACCAGCCCGCCAGCCGCAGGCTGTACAGCTCTCGCGCAGCGTCCGGGGCGGCGTGCTCGCACACCTCGACGTAGACGATCAAGCCTTCCGGCGCATGCTCCTCGGCGAACCGCCGCACATCCCCGTACGGCGTACCGGCGAGGCACGCGATGGTCTCGACGCATCCGCCGATCAGCCGTCCGGTCGCCCGGACCGGTCCCGCGCCCGGATCGAGCAACCGCCACGAGCCCGGTCGATCCAGGTTCGGGTCGACCAGGTCGGGCTGACCGATGATGTCGTAGAAGCCGGGCGCCTTGTGGTGCGTCGACGCGCGTTGTTCCAGCACCGCACCCGGTTCCGCCGACAACGCGTCCAGGTAGTGCAGGATGCCGTCCGGCCGTCGCGTCGGCGTATGCATCAGGTTCTGCCCGTGCAGCGTCGCCACCCCGGTCCGCGTCGTCACCGCCAGCAACAGGGTGGAGATGTCGGAGTACCCGACCAGCCAGGCCGGATCGGATTCGGCGATCTTGGCGTAGTCCAGCCGTTCGACCAGGTCGACGGCCAGCTCGCCGCCCCACGGCGGCACGACCGCGCCGATACCGGGATCGATGAGCATCGCCGTCAGCTCCGCCGCCCGCCGCTCCGCCGGCGCGGACACGATCCCGGAACCGTCCATGCACTCGCCGACGGTGACCTCATAGCCGCGCTTCGCCAGGTCCGCGAGCACGAACTCGAGCCGCGGCCGGAACCGCTCGTCCACGCCGCTGGAGGGCGAGGTCACTCCGATCCGGTCGCCGGGTCGCAGCGGCGCGGGGAACTTGATCACGACGTCTCCTTCAGGCGCAGGCTGAAATCGTACTGTTTCATGATCAGGGGAAACTTTGCGGTGTGATAGCAACGCAGAATTGACCCTGATCATGGAAGCCGGACGCCGGACGCGCGGGTGCGCGTCGCGGCAACTCCGGATAGAGTCCGCCAATGCGCGCGAGGTGGGTGTTCGCGGCGACGGCCTTGGCTCTGCTGGCGAGCCTGGGGCTGTGGGCGGCGGCCGACGTGAGCCGGCCGGGCCGGGCGATCGGCGAGCAGGCGGCCGGGGCGGCGGTCAACCGCAACGCCTGCGGCCGGAGCGCACCCCGGGAACTGCGCGGCATGTGGCTGACCACGGTACGCAACATCGACTGGCCGAGCCGCCCGGGATTGCCCGAGGCCACCGTGAAGGCGGAGTACCAGCAGTGGCTGGATCTCGCCGTCAAGATGAACCACAATGCGATCTTCGTCCACGTACGCCCGAGCGGGGACGCGTTCTGGCCGAGCGAGTACGCCCCGTTCTCCTATTGGCTCACCGGTCGCAAGGACAACACGAACCCGGGCTGGGATCCGCTGAACTACGCGATCGACGAAGCGCACAAGCGGGGCATCGAGTTCCACGCCTGGTTCAACCCGTACAAGGCGAGCCAGGATCCCGTCGTCCCCGTGGGCTATCCGCATCCGGAGTGGACGGTCACGTATCCGCTGAAAGCCGAGGAGCGGCACGCGTACTTCGATCCGGGGATCCCGGAGGCGCGCAAGTGGGTCGAGGACTCCATCCTCGAATCGGTGCGCAAGTACGACCTCGACGGCGTGCACTTCGACGACTTCTTCTACCCGTACCCGAAGGCTGGGCAGGAGTTCCCCGATCAGGCGAGCTACGCCGAGTACGGCGGCGGCAAGAACAAGAACGACTGGCGGCGCGACAACGTCAACCTCCTCGTGCGGGAGACCTACGAGCGCATCAAGCAGACCAAGCCCTGGGTACGCTTCGGGATCAGCCCGTTCGGCATCTGGCGCAACGACGACAGCGACCGCCGCGGCTCGGCCACCCAGGGACTGGAGAGTTACGCGGCGATCTACGCCGACACGCGTACCTGGGTTGAGGAGGGCTGGCTCGACTACATCGTGCCGCAGCTCTACTGGTACATCGGCTTCAAGATCGCCGACTACGCGGTGCTGCTGCGCTGGTGGACCGAGCTGGTCAAGGGCACCGACGTCCAGCTCTACATCGGACAGGCCGACTATCGCATCAACAACGCCGGGGTCTGGAAGGATCCCGGGGAACTGGAACGGCAGATCGCCCTCAACCAGAAGTCGGGCGTCCTCGGTAGCATCCACTTCAGCGCCAAAAGCGTGCGTACCGACAAGCTGGGCGCGGTGACGCGCTACCGCGACGCGCACAACGCGACGCCAGCGCTCATTCCCGTCTCGGCGCGACTCAAGGCCGATCCACCGCTCGCTCCCACCCTGGTGGTACGCCGAACGGCGGAACACACCACGATCAGCTGGCGTCCCACCGAATCCGGCCCGAAGGCGTACCGGTATGCGGTGTATCGGGACGGGGTTCTCGTGGCGACCGTTCCGGCCGGAACGCGTACTTGGACCGACGGAGCGTCAACGGGAAGTTACTGCGTGACGGCGCTCGACCGGTCGTGGAACGAAAGCCGAGCCTGAATACTGCGGTAAGCGGTGATCATCGCCTACGATCACCGGGTCGCTCCCCCCAAGCGGCTCCCCTCAGTATTCCAAGCCCGCCCAAGAGGTCATCTGTGAACAGACCCCTTCTCCTCCGGCGTACCTGGACGATCCGGTCGCGGGTTCTGCTGCTGTTGCTGGCGCCGTTGCTGCCGCTCGTCGGCATGTGGGCGTTCAGCACGTCGCTGTCGGTGTCGGCCGCCGGCAACCTGCTCGACGCGCAGACCAACGCCGAGAACGGAGCACTGCCCGCCGGTGCGGTCGCGTACTACTTGGAACAGGAACGGAAACAATCGGCTCAACTGCTGGGCGGCGACAGCAGTGTGGCCGGTGCGCTGAAGGATCAACGGGCCCGCACCGACCAGCAGGTCGCCAAGCTGCGGCAGCTGGCCGAAGGCGACGATCTGCAGAGCTCGGCCTCCCCGGCGGCACTACAGCGCATCGGCGAGATGCTGACCGCGTTGGACTCCCTGCCGACCGCCCGCGCCTCGGTGGACACCGCTCGGTACTCGCGGCTCCAGGCGGTCAACGCGTACACGGCGATCATCGAGAAGGCGTTCGCGGTGTTCGCCACCGCGATCGAAGTCGACGATCACACCTTGGCCCGGGCGTCGACGACGACCGCCACGATCAACGAGGCCCGTGACCTGTTCTCGCTGGAGGACGCGCTGATCAGCGGGGTACTGGCGGCGGGCGGCAGCTACGCGCCCGGCGAACGCGGTCTGATCGTGCAGGCGATCGGCGCACAACGCCAGCTCTACGAGGTCGGTACGCGCGCACTGCTGCCGCAGGACGCCGAGACCTACCAGCAGATCGTCACGAGTGAGGCGTACGCCCGCATCCGCGCGGCCGAAGACAAGATCACCGAGTCCACTGCCGGCAAGCTGCCTGGCATCGATCGGAAGCAGTGGGAGTCCGACGTCACGGCGGTGAACCTGGAACTGTCGCATCTGGAGGATCAGATCGCCGGGCGGGCCATCGAGGCGGCCACCCCGGCGGCGACCCGGATCATCCTGCGGCTGCTCATCGCCGGTCTGCTCGGTCTGCTGCTGATCATCGGCCTGGTGTTCCTGTCGATCCGGATCGCCCGGTCGATCATCCGGCGCATTCACGAGCTGCGCGCGGAGGCGCTCGACGTCGCCGAACGAAAGCTGCCCGACGTCGTCCGCCGATTGCGCCGGGGCGACGAGGTCGACGTGGACGCCGAGGCTCCCCCGCTCACTCCGGCCGACGACGAACTGGGCCAACTCGGCGGCGCGTTCGCCGAGATGCAGCGTACGGCGATCGCGGCGGCGGTTCAGGAGGCGCATCTGCGGGCCGGTCTCAACCAGGTCTTCCTGAACCTGGGCCGGCGCAGCCAGGTGCTGGTCCACCGGCAGTTGTCGCTGCTCGACGCGATGGAACGCCGGGTCACCGATCCGCAGGATCTCGAGGAGCTCTACCGGATCGACCACCTCGGCACCCGGCTGCGCCGTCACTCGGAAGACCTGGTCATCCTGGCGGGCGCGGTGCCGGGCCGCGGCTGGCGCAACCCCGTCCCGCTGCACGACGTGCTTCGCTCGGCCGTGTCCGAAGTAGAGGAATACACCCGGATCACTCTGATCCCGCTGCCCGAGCTCGCGCTCGTCGGCCGGGCCGTCAGCGACGTCGTGCACCTGATCGCCGAGCTGCTGGAGAACGCCACGGCGTTCTCGCCGCGCGACACCCACGTGCAGCTGTCCGGGCAGCTGGTCCCGAACGGGTTCGCCGTGGAGATCGAGGACCGCGGCGTCGGCCTGCCCCAGGAGGCGATCGACGAGGCCAACGAGCGGCTCGCCGACCCGCCGGACTTCGATCCCGCGCACAGCTCGCGGCTCGGCCTGTTCGTGGTGGCGCGGCTCGCCGTGCGGCACGGCATCAAGGTCACCCTCCGGCCGTCGCCCTATGGCGGCGTCACGGCGGTCGCGCTGCTGCCGCGCGAGCTCGTGGTCGACGAACGGTCCGCGCAAGGCGAACTCACGGCGGCCCGCCCACCCGTCGCGGTGGCCGCTCTTCCGTCAGGAAGCGGTGATACGCACAACGGAGCAGGCGTCGTCGCCACGTTGCCAGCGCCCGCCCTCGTCGACGAGGCCACCGCGGAACAGCCCATGATCGTGGTGGAACAGCCGATGATCGCCGCGCCTCAACCGGTGAGCGGGCCGCATCAGCTCAGTCCCGAAGGACTCCCGATGCGGCAGCGTCAAGCAAACCTCGCGCCACAGTTGCGCGTACAAAATGCTGAAGAAGAACGACCCGCGCGGACCTCGCGGCCGGCTGAAGCGAGCCGGACGATGCTGTCCTCCCTGCAAGCCGGCACGAACCGCGGCCGGGCCGAGGCCGCGCAGCAGGCGGACGTGTCTTCGTTGGATGGTTCGGAGGAGCAGGAATGAGCAACCCCGCCCACGGGCTGGACTGGCTGATCGACGACTTCGTGGCCCGGGTGCCCGCGGCCCAGCAGGCCGTGGTCTTGTCGGTGGACGGCCTGCTGATGGGCGCGTCGCGCAACCTGGCGCAGGCCGAGGCCGAGCACATGGCGGCGGTCGCGGCCGGTTTCGCGAGCCTGTCGCGCAGTGCGGGACGGCACTTCCAGCGCGGACCGGTACGCCAGACCATCATCGAGATGGAGACCGCCTTCCTGCTCGTGACCTCGGCCGGGCAGGGTTCCTGCCTCGCGGTGCTCGCCGCGGCCGACTCCGACATCGGCATGGTCGCCTACGAGATGGCGATGCTGGTCGAGCGGATCGGCCACAACCTGGCGACGCAGCCCCGAAGCACGGCGAATGCGCGCTGACGGCGAGCGCCCCGAGTCGCACGACTGGCTGGACGACGACGCCGGCCCGCTCGTGCGATCCTTCGCGCTCACCGGCGGCCGGGCCAAACCCGGTGCGGCGACGTTCGACCTGCTCAGCCACGTGACGGCCGCGCCGTTCGCGGTGCAGCGCAGCACCATCCACCTGCAGCCGGAGCACCGGGCCATCCTCGCCCGCGCTCGCGATCCGGTCTCGGTCGCCGAACTCGCCTCGCACCTCGGCTACGGCCTGGGCGTGGTCCGCGTGCTCCTGGCCGACCTACTGGAGGCGGGCGCGATCACCAAGGTCGACGCCCCCTCCGACCACCTTCCCGACGACGACGTACTCCAGGCGGTGATCCATGGCCTCCGAACCAGCTGACGGCCGGGCGCGGCCGGTGCCGACGGCGATCAAGATCCTGATCGCGGGCGGCTTCGGCGTAGGCAAGACCACGCTCGTGGGTGCGGTGAGCGAGATCCTGCCACTGCATACCGAGGAAGTTCTGACGTCGGAGAGCATGGTCTCCGACGATCTGTCCGGAGTGGAGGGGAAGACCACCACGACGGTCACGATGGACTTCGGCCGGATCACGTTCGGCGACAACGTCGTGCTCTACCTCTTCGGCACCCCCGGCCAGGACCGGTTCTGGTTCCTGTGGGACGAGCTGGCCCTCGGCGCGCTCGGCGCGGTGGTGCTCGCCGACACCCGGCGGCTGGCCGACTGCTTCCCGTCGATCGACTACTTCGAACGGCGCGAGACCCCGTTCATCGTGGCGGTGAACTGCTTCTACGGCGAGCAGCCGTTCGAGGCCGACGCCGTACGCAACGCGCTCGCGCTGGACCCGAACGTTCCGCTGGTCATGTGCGACGTACGCGATCGCAAGTCCGGCCGGGAAGTACTCATCGCCCTGATCGAGCACGTGCGATCGCTCCGGCTGGCCCGCCTCTGACCTCTTGGCGCCTCCGCGCTTTGGCGCCTCCGCGCTTTGGCGCCTCCGCGCTTTGGCGCTGGATCAGGGTTCTGGGTCGAATCTTGGGTCGTGATTCGACCCAGAACCCTGATCCGCTTCTCGGGCAGTATCCGGGAGCAAGCCCCACGAACCCCCGCTATAGGGCACGATATCCGTGAAGCGGACATAACGGGGGGCAGCGGGATGGCTGGGTTCCGAGCGATGATCATGGTCGCCGTACTGGGTGGCGCGACAGCGTTGGCGGGTTGCACCGCCACGAAACACGACGCCCAGCCGACGCCGAGCGCCGAAGTACCCCAGGAGAACCTGGCGCTCAGCGTGAGCCCCGCCGACCGGGCGGCCGGCGTACCGGTGAGCGCGGAGATCGGCATCAAACTCGGCGCGGGCATGGTCGACGGAGTCGACGTACGCGATGCCGCCGGGCAGCAGATCGCCGGCACGTTACGACCGGACGCATCGGCCTGGGTGCCCGCGACTCCGCTCAAGTACGCCCAGCGCTACACCGCCACGGTGACCGCCGTCGGCACGCGTACGCACCACGAGTCCAAGTCGGTCGTGTTCACCACGATGGCGCAGCCGTCCCAACTGGAGAGCGTCGGCTTCTACCTGTTCGACGGCAAGGAGTACGGCATCGGCATGCCGATTCCGATCGAGTTCATGCGGGACGTCCCGGTGAGCCTGCGGGCGGCGGTGCAGAAGCGGTTCTTCGTCACCAGCGACCCGCCGCAGCCCGGCGCATGGCACTGGTTCAGCCCGACCCAGGTGCAGTACCGCCCGGCGACGTACTGGCAGCCCGGCACGAAGCTGACCGTCCGGCTGGGCCTCAAGGGACAGGCGCTCGGCGGCGGCTACTACGGCGACGAGGACAAGATCGCCCGCGTACGCATCTCGAACGACCGGGTCGAGGTCAAGGTGACCAACCACCCGAAGCAGCTGCAGGTGATCAAGAACGGCCAAGTGATCAAGACGATGCCGGTCAGCCTGGGCAAGCCCAGCACCCCGTCGTCCAGCGGGCACATGGTCGTCATGGAGCAGGCGTACACGTATCGGTTCGACACCCGCGGCGAGCCGAACGGCGGCTACGTCGTGGACGTCAACTACGCCCAGCGCCTCACCTGGGGCGGCGAGTTCATCCACTCCGCACCGTGGAGCGTCGGCGACCAGGGGTACACCAACGTCTCGCACGGCTGTGTGAACGTCGGGCCGGGCAACGCCTCTTACCTGTTCACCGTGATGAAGGTCGGTACGCCGGTCACCATCAGCGGCACCGAGGTGAAACTCGCCCCGGGCAACGGCTGGACGGTGTGGGACATGGACTGGCCGACCTTCCTCAAGGGCAGCGCCGTCCCGGTCACCTCCGAGGTCGCCGACGCGGTCGCGTACGAGCCGTATCCGAAGCCGAAGCCGACCGCCACGGTCGCACCGAGCCCCGCTCCGGGATCCGTCGGAAACGCCCAGATGGGGACACCTACTCCCTCGGCCAGCTGAATCCGGCGTACGAACGGCGTGTTTTCCTTCACCACCGGCAACGAGTCCTTGTCGCGCCACGTCTTTAAGGCACGATAGATCGTCGAAAGCGAACCAAGATCGGGTTCGCGGAGCCGATGGATGAGGGGCACATGGAGCGCACCGTTTCCGGCCGGACCGCCACCAGGCGCGGCCTGCTCGCCGGCGCCGGGCTGGTGGGCGTGGCCGCCGGCCTTGCCGCCTGCACGTCCGACAAGGGCTCCGGCGGAACCACCGGCGGAGCGAGCGAGTCGCCGAAGCCCGACCCGAACGCCGCGGCGGCCACGGTCGTCACTCCGGCGAAGGACGCCACCGACGTCTCGGCCGCCGTCGAGATCGTCTACACGCTCGCCAACGCCACCTCGGCGACGGTCGAGCTGAAGGATGCCGGCGGCACGGTCGTCACCGGTGAACTGCGTGCCGACGGCAGCAGCTGGGTGCCGGCCAAGACGCTGAGCTACGGCACGGCGTACACGGTGACCGTGACCGCGACCGGGAGCGACGGCAAGACCGGGACCACGACGAGCAGCTTCACCACGATGGCGAAGCCGAGCAAGACGGTCCGGATCACCAGCTTCCTCGGCGACAACGCCAAGGCCGGCGTGGGCATGCCGCTGATGTACAAGTTCAGCCGGGCAATCCCCGAGGCCAAGCGGGCCGACGTGCAGAAGCGGCTGTTCGTGAGCAGCGAGCCGGTGCAGGACGGCATCTGGCACTGGTTCTCCGGCACCGAGGTGCACTACCGGCCCAAGGAGTACTGGCAGGCCGGTTCCAAGGTCGACGCCCGGCTGGCGATCGGCGGGCTCGACCTGGGCGACGGGTACTACGGCAAGGGCGACATCACGCTGGAGAACCTCAGCATCGGCTCGGCCGTGATCATGGTCGCCGACAACAAGACCAAGCAGATGACGGTGACCAAGGACGGCAAGGTCGTCCGGAAGATCCCGATCAGCCTGGGCAAGCCGAGCACTCCGTCATCCAGCGGCACCGTGGTGATCATCGAGAAGTTCGTGCACACGATCTTCGACACGTACGCCGAACTCGGCCCCGAGCTCGGTTACCGCACCCCGATCGACTATGCCCAGCGCCTGACCTGGGGCGGCGAGTACATCCACTCGGCACCCTGGTCGATCAGCGCCCAGGGCCACCGCAACGTGTCGCACGGCTGCCTCAACATGTCCCCGACGAACGCGAAGTGGCTGTTCAACCTGACGAGCATCGGCGATCCGGTGACCACCAAGGGCACCGAGCGGCAGCTGAAGAACGGCAACGGCTGGACGCATTGGAACATGACCTGGGACGAGTACGTCAAGGGCAGCGCCCTGCCGTTCACACCGGCCGGCTCAGCCACGCCGACACCCACTCCGACGGAGTCCGGGTCACCCGACCCGACCGCCAGCCCGTCCGCCTGAGCGCATGAAAAAGAGGCCCTCAAGGGGGCCTCTTTTCGTATGGGGTGATCGACGGGATTTGAACCCGCGACACCCGGGACCACAACCCGGTGCTCTACCAACTGAGCTACGACCACCATCATCGACCGCGGACCTATCAGCCCGCGGCGACCGACCAATGATAGCGGTACGACCACCGGCGGTGTCCACCGGGTATGCCGCAGGTTACGCGAGCAGCCCCGCGATCCCCTTCGCCGTGTCGACGTCCGGCCCGGGCAGCGGCACGAAGATCGTCTGCCGGTAGTACGCCAGCTCGCGGATGCTCTCCTTGATGTCGGCCAGCGCCCGGTGGGCCAGGCCCTTCTGCGGCTGACCGAAGTACACCCGGGGGTACCAGCGACGGCAGAGCTCCTTGATCGAGGAGACGTCGATCATCCGGTAGTGCAGGTGGTTGTCGAGCAGCGGCATGTCCCGGGCGAGGAACCCGCGGTCGGTCGCGATCGAGTTGCCGCACAGCGGAGCCGTGCGGGGCTCCGGCACGTACTGCGTGATGTAGTTCATGACGAGTTGCTCCGCCTCGGCCAGGGTCACGGCCGAACGGCGTACCTCATCGGTGAGTCCCGATTTCTCGTGCATCTCCTTGACGACCTCGAGCATGCCGTCGAGCTGCGCCTCTTCGGCGTGGATCACGACGTCGACGCCCTCTCCGAGCACGTTGAGATCGGGGTCGGTGACGAGCGCGGCGACCTCGATGAGCGCGTCCGAACGAAGGTTCAGACCGGTCATCTCGCAGTCGATCCAGACGAGAAGATCAGCAGCCATTGGGAAAGCGTACGACGGGTGTCTCAACGGTGGTTACTACGGCGTCCACTACCGTGTCTGCATGCCTGAGCCAGCGCGCAACCGCCGCCTCGCGATCGTCGCCGTCACCACGGCCGTCGCCGCGGTCGCCTTCTGGTGGCTGTTTCGTGGGCAGCACTTCTTCGACCTGAAGATCTACATCAGCGCCGAGAAGTGGTGGCTCGACGGTGGCGAGCTCTACGACTTCGCCCAGCCCGACGATCTCCAGGGCCGGCTCTACTTCACCTATCCCCCGTTCGCCGCCCTGGTCATGGCCCCGTTGGGGATGCTGCCGCAAGGTCTCGGGATCGGCTTGCTGACCGCGGGCACGATCACCGCCGTCGTGGTCACGACTTGGTGGGTCACCGGCGGGCTCGCCCGCCTCCTCTCCATTCCCCACTGGTACGCCTTCGGCCTGGCGACGCCGCTGGTCTTCTTGATCGAGCCGATCCGGACGACGCTGTCGTTCGGGCAGATCAACATGTATCTGGTCGCCCTGATCCTGCTCGATCTCCTGGTGCTGCTGCCGCGCAAGAGCCGCTTCACCGGGGTCGGCATCGGGCTGGCCTCCGCCATCAAGCTCACCCCGGCATTGTTCATCGTGTACCTGCTGGTCTCTCGGCGTACCAAAGAGGCATTCGTAGCAGCCGGCACCGCTGTCGGCGCGACCCTGATCGCGGCGCTGATCGCCCCGACCGCGACGCGCGACTTCTGGTTCGGCGCGCTGTGGGACACCTCGCGGGTCGGCCGGACCGACTACACCGCGAACCAGTCGCTGAACGGGCTGCTCAGCCGCCTGGCCTCGCCGGAAAAGCCGGACCAGGCGCTCTGGGCCGGGCTGGCCGTCGCGGTCGCGGTGTACGGACTGTGGCGGGCGTCGATCGCAGCGCGCGGCGGGGACGAGATCACCGGGCTGGCGCTGACCGGGCTGACCGCCGGACTGATCAGCCCCATCACCTGGGTCCACCACATGTACTGGTTCGTCCCCGCGATCGTCGCGCTCGTCGGAGCCGCGTACGCCGCTCGCGGGAACCGGCGCGGCTGGCTGCTGCTGGCCGCCGTCGCCGCGTACGCCGTCTGTGTGATGGGCGTCGACACCTTCGTGGACTGGGGCGTCGACCAGCGCCCGACCCCCGGCGTACGCGAATTCCTGCTGCGCAACGCGTTCGTGCTGCTGTCGCTCGCGCTACTGCCGCTGCTGCCGATACCTACCCGACGGGTTGCGCCGGAGCCCCTCGAAAACGGACCTATTGTCCGTTCTGGTACGCAGGACTAGACTTTCGGATAGAAGGGACGATCCACCGCGCAGGACCCGTCCCCCCACACGAAGGTTCCGGCCTTCGCTTTTACACCGTTCCCCCGGTGAGGGTGGGCCCGCTACCCGGCGGGCCCACCCGCTTTCCCCCGCTCGCCTTCCCCGCCTTTCCGCGCGCCCACCCCCGCCTTTCCGCGCGCCCACCCCCACCTTTCCGCGCGCCCACCCCACCCCGCCTTCCGCGCGATCATGAACTACCGGCCATGATCGGCCGGCGTGTCGTATCTCGTAGAGCCTGATCGTTCCCCGGCCGGCCTGATCGACTTCGCGCGACCGCCCGGCATCGAGGGGCCAGCGCATGATCCAGTGCCCGTCATCAGCGATTCCGGCCTGAATCGAAGATCATGTTCCCCAGGCATGCGCTGGTGATCCGAATTTCGCTGACCAGGGGCACTTGAGCTTTGTTTTCGCCGGTTCTCCGCTGGCTGCGGGCACTCGATCATGGTCGTCCGCCGCCCAAGGTCGGGCGCGTCCAAGATCGTCGGCTCCCGACAATCATGGCGGTCGGCGTAGTCAAGATCGTCGGGTTCCGACGATCAGTGCACTGAAACGCCCACGAATGTCGGCTTCCGACGATCTTGCAACGCAGTCGGCAATCGGCGGGCGGCGGGCGGCGTCAGGCGTCAGCCGACGGGTTCGGGGTCGGCGGGCGGGCGGCGTCAGGCGTCAGGCGTCAGGCGTCAGGCGTCAGCCGACGGGTTCGGGGTCGGCGGGCGCAGACCGCCCACCGCTGAGAACCAGCGGAACCGCCGGAAGGTCGTCGAGAACGCGCATCTCCTGAGTGGGTACGTCGACGGGCGGAGCAGTCCGGGGCAGGTCCGCCGAGGGTGGCGGCCACTCGACCGAAGGCGGCTCGGCAACCGGGCCGGCGGCCGAGGCGGCCGAAGAGCCCGAGAGGTCCGAGGAGTCCGGAGGACCCGAAGGAGAAGAGGAGGCGGAAGACGGCCGAGCCCAATCCTCAGGAGCCGAAGAAGCCGAAGAGGCCGAAGAAGCCGAAGAGGCCGAAGAAGCCGAAGAAGGGGAGGAAGGGACGGCAGCGGAGGCGTACACGGAACCCGGCCGGGGCAGGATCACGGGATTCTCCCGAGTAGGAGCATCCGTCCAGCTCACCGGCTCCCCGGAGCGCAGCGAGATCCCGGGGTCCCCCGGGGCGAGCACATAGACGACCTGCCGGGCGGGCCAGGCCAAGGTGACGAAGCCGAGCAGCAGCAGCACCGGGCCGAGGATCAGCAGCCCCCAGGTCGTCGAGTCGAGCCAGCCGAAGCGTACGGATGCGCCGAGCGAGACGTCGTCGAGCGAAGTCCCCACAGGGGCGGTGACGACGAGCGCGACGGTACGCCCACGCCATTCGGAAGGTTCGTAGGAGACCGAGCCGAGGCCGGAGCGTAGCCACATCGGCTGTTCCTCGACCCGCCCCAACGGCGCCGTGCGGGTGCCGGACAACACCCGGGACGAGACGTCCAACGGTCCACGTCCGAGCGAGACACCGTCCAGCGAGGTGTACGGCGAGCCCTGGAGCAGCGCGGAGACATCCGACGGCGACGCAAGCCCGACGAACAGCGGAGTGCCCGCGAAGGCGGTGATCCGCATCGACGTGCGCCCGGCTCGGGCGAACGGGGCATCCCGGCGCAGCAAGGCGTCGACGTCCGGCACCACGACGGCGTACCCCGGGTGAGCGACGGTTTCCAGCTCGGCCCGGAACTCACCCGCGGCGTCGCGGTGCTGCATCGCGTACCACGCAATGGCTCCGGCCAGCAGCGCCGGGGCCGCGACCGTCAGCAGAACCATTCCGACCAGCACGCGAAAGACACGCATGACTCGTCTCTCCCATCGTCGTCCATCAAGGACAACGGGCGGGCGCGCGCTTCGATGCGGTCTGCTATCCGACCGGCATGGTCACCGTCACCGATTCCTGGTCGGTCTCGGTCGTGCGCAGGGTGAACTTCAGCTGCCAGTCGCCCGGCGTCGGCAGGTTGATCGATCCCGACGCGTGGTTGTCGGTCAGCGGCAGCAAAGGCATCGAGACCGGCTCGATGCCCGCCGAGGGCAGAGCCGCGCTGGCCGCCCACTCCACGACTTTCAGCGGCCTTCCTTCCGGCGTGTACGCATAAAGGTGCACCACGTTCTGGCCGGTCTTCGCGGGGTCCACGTCGACCTGCAACGTATACAGCCCGGCCTTCACCGACGTGGTGAAATACGTCTGGGTCTGCTGAACCGCTTGGGGTTGATCGGCGGCGACCCGGGCCGGCGTGGTCTGCGTGAGGGCGGCCGAGACGCCGATGATGACGGCGGCGATGCCGAGCTCGACCCGGACCGCCCAGCGCAGCACGGAACCGGCCGGCGCGTTGTGGACGAACGATCGAGCCAGGTACGCGAAGCCGAGGATCACGATGACGAGCGCGACCTTGGCCAGGATGAGCCAGCCGTACGTCGTGGTGACGAGCGCCTTCAGTGTGCCGATCTCGATGAGCGCTTGCACGACTCCGGCGAGCAGTAGCGAACTGACCGCCAGCGTCGCCCACCGCGACCACACCGGCATGATCGCGGTGAGCTCTCGTTCGGTGGCGACCTTCGGCCGCAGCAGGAACAACGTGAGCATGGCGAGGCCGCCGAGCCAGACGGCCATCGCGCCGACGTGCACCATGTCGATGACGACGGTGACCGCTGGGACGGGCGAGGCGGCGGAGTGCCCGGCCAACGGCCAGGTCGCCGCGGTCAGCGCGAAGAGGATGCCGAGAATCACCAGGTCACTGCGGGTCGGTTCGCCGTGCGTGACGATGCGCTTCAGCGCGCCCGACAGCACGATCGCGGCGACGACCAGGAGTCCGATGCGGGCCAGCATCACCGCGCCGAACTGCGAGTCCAGTACGCCGAGCAGGTCGTCCGCCGTCGTCTTGGTCAGCGGTACGCCGTTGACGTAGGGCGCTTGCAGCACGAACTGCCCGAGGCTGGACAAGATCACCAGCCCGAACCCGGTGGCCAGGACGCGCCGGGGATTACGCCGAGGCAGCCGAGCCGGCCAGAGCAGCAGCAGAATCAGGGCCGCGCCGACGGCCAGCAGCAGTCCGGCGTACCCGATGTATTTGGCGACCGCGATCGAGATGGCGATGGGCCGGCTCGTGGTGCTGTCGTCCGTGGACGGTGTGGGGACGGTCGCGGAGGGCGCGCCGATGTTGAAGGTGAATCCGCCCGGGACCGGGTGCGAGTCGGCCGAGATGACCCGATAGCTCACCAGGTACGTGCCGATGGGCAGGTCACCGCGCAGCGGGATGCGCAGGACCGCGCCGTCGACGCTGGTCTCGCCCTTGTCCGCGCGGCTGCCGTCGGGCGCGGTGACCCGGATCTTGTCCTTGACCGGCGTGATCGACTCCGAGAACGTCATCGTGACCTCGGCCGGCGCGGAGGCCACCGTGCCGCCCTGCGGCGGGTTCGTCGCGACCACCACGGCGTGCGCCTGTGCGGGGCTCGCCACCCCGACGAGCACCACCAGCAACGCCGCGAACATCACCGCGAGCCGTCTCATTCGCTCTCCTGTTGATCACGAGGGGTCAGGTGGCGCAACGACGCTACCCGATGCCGCCGGAGGCCGGCGTACGCGCGCCCGGAACGGTGGGCACGACTTCACTGCTCTTGCGGCCGAGCGCCCACAGCAGCCCGGCCTGGGCCAACGCCACCACGTGCCCGATCTCGTGGGCCAAGTGGGTCGCGCCACCGGCGATGTCGAGGAGGCTCGTCGCGGCGAGGCAGGCGGCCAGCACGAACGCGACCGGCACGAACGCCCGGGCCCGATCGGGCTTCCACGCCGCCAATGCGAAGCCGACCGCCATCGCGATGTCGAAGGAGGCCATCTCCCGGGAGGCGTGCGGGTCGACGCCGACGCCCAGCAGCACGGGCAGGGCCAATGCGAGCTGCACCGCGGCGGCGATCGCGACCGCGATCCGCAGCACTTGACGGTCGCCGCGACGGCGTACCAGGCGAACCCGGCGATCCTGCTCGACGGCGGCCAGGATGCTCCCCGTCAGATCCGGTACGCCCACCGCGCGTACGCGGGTCAACCGGGTCACCCGCTCGGCCTCGGCCAGCCAGGACCGGCAGCCGTCGCAGCCGCCGACGTGCGCGTCCAGCCGGTCGGCCGGCAGCTCGGTGGACTCGCCGTCGAGGCGGGCGGACAGGTCCAGGCGTACGGCGTCGCAGCGGGTCGTGCTCATGAGCCAATAGTCGCCCGTCGGCACGCCGTGGTTCCCACGGGCCCATCGGCCAGTAATCTGGGTCCTCGTGCCCTTCCCGCCATCCGGAGCGTCCGGCAGCCTCGACGAGGTGACGGACTGGGCACTGCGCGCACGGGGCGGTGATGCGCTGGCAGAGGCGGCTTTCGTGCGCGCCACCCAGGTCGAGGTCTGGCGGCTGTGCGCCGCGTTGCTCGATCCGGGCACGGCCGACGACGTCACCCAGGAGACCTATCTCCGGGCGTTCCGGGCACTGCCCGCCTTCGAGGGCCGGTCGTCCGCGCGTACGTGGCTGCTCGGGATCGCCCGGAGGGCCTGCGCGGACCACCTCCGGCAGGTCGTCCGCCGCCGTAGGCTGGAACAACGCCTGGCGATGGCGGCCGCGACCGACACACCCGGTGGCGATCCCGCCGATCGGCACGGTTCCGGCGATCTGCTCGCCGCGCTCGGCGAGGAGCGCCGCAGCGCCTTCGTCCTCACCCAGCTCCTCGGCCTCTCGTACGCCGAAGCCGCCGAGGTCGAGGGAGTACCGGTCGGGACGATCCGTTCCCGGGTGGCGCGAGCCCGGTCGGAGCTGGCGGCCGAGGTGACCCGGGCCATGGCGGCCTGAAGCTAATTCACAGGGAACCGGACGAGGCAGGACGACGACTAATGACCATGTCGGTGAGCGGGTGGACCCGAACCCAGCCCTGGGTGTCGCTGGTCGTGCGGCTGGCGCTGGCCGCCGTGTTCATCGGGGCGGGCCTGCCCAAGATCTTCGATCTGCCCGGCAACGCCCGGGCGGTCAACGCATACCAGTTGATGTCGTGGGACGCCGCCCAGGTCGTCGGGGCGATCCAGCCGTTCCTGGAGGTCGGCATCGGCCTGCTTCTGCTGGTGGGCCTGCTGACCCGGTTCGCCGCGTGGTTGTCGGCCATCGCGCTCGTCGTCTTCGTCTCGGGCATCGTCTCGGCCTGGGCCCGAGGGCTGTCCATCGACTGCGGCTGCTTCAGCAAGGGCGGCCAGCTGCCGGTGGGCGTGGCCCCCAACTACACCTGGGACATCGTCCGTGACGTCGCCTTCTTGGCCCTGGCGGTCTTCTTGATCCTGTTCCCCTCCAGCAGGTTCTCGTTGGATCGCCAGTTGTTCGGCCCACCACTGGATATGGAGGAACCCATCGATGAGCAAGCGCGTGCAGGACAAGCGCGAAGCGGCTCGGATCGTTCGTGAACAGCTCGCCCGGGAGCAACGCCGCAAGCGCACCCTGTGGATTTCGATCGGCGTGGTCGCCGTCCTGGTGATCGGCGGCATGATCGGATACGCGGTCTACGCGAGCCAGAAGTCGACGAGCTTCAACACACCGGCCCACGCGAACGCCGACGGCACCGCCATCGTGACCGGGTCGGGCAAGGTGTCGGTCGACATCTACCAGGACTACCTGTGCCCGTACTGCAAGCAGCTGCATGACAGCGCGGGTCCGACGCTGGCCGCGCTCGCCGAGCAGAACAAGATCACGCTGAACATCCACCCGATCGCCATCCTCGACCGGTCCTCGACCAACCAGTACTCGACCCGGTCCGCGGCCGCGGCGGGCTGCGCGGCCGACGGCGGCAAGTTCCTCGCCTACAACGACGCCTTGTACGCCAACCAACCGGCCGAAGGCGGGGCCGGGCCGGCGAACGAAGAGCTCATCACGACCGGGCAGAACGTCGGGCTGACCGACGCCTCCTTCGCGACCTGTGTGAACGACGGCACCTACCTGACCTGGCCGGAGCACA
The DNA here is from genome assembly GCF_013362815.1 of Hamadaea sp. Classification (GTDB taxonomy): domain Bacteria; phylum Actinomycetota; class Actinomycetes; order Mycobacteriales; family Micromonosporaceae; genus Hamadaea. The sequence goes on from NZ_JABFVK010000005.1 coordinate 39,842, forward strand.
CCACGGACGCGGCCAGCGAGAAGGGTGTCAGCGGCACTCCGTCGGTCTTCGTCAACGGCACCAAGGTCACCGCGTCGCTCGACGCGATCAAGGCCGCCATCACCGCCGCGGGTGGTGACGCGTCGGTCGCGCCGACCCCTTCCGCCAGTTGATCCCCCACCCGAAGGACCCCTCCGTTGATCATGAACCCATGGTCCCCCTCGACGGCGTGTCGCCGCCCCAAACCTCATGATCAACGGAGGCGGGTGGCCGCACTCCTCGGTGCGGCCGTCGCCTGGACCGCCCTGCTGAGCTGGGCCGCTGCCACTCCAGCGGCGGCCCACGCGGCGGACGCGCCGGATGCCACGAACTACCGGACGACCATCACGGGCATCACTCCGGCTCTGCCGGGGGTGAGCGTACGCGCGATCGAGGCAGGCGCCCGGCTGGAGCTCACCAACCACTCCGACCGCGTCGTCGAGGTGCTCGGCTACAGCAACGAGGCGTACCTGGAGATCCGGCCGGACGGCGTCTTCGAGAACGTCAACTCCCCCGCGACCTACCTCAACGCGACCCTCCAGGGTGGCGTCGTGCCCCCGGCGAACGCCGATCCGGCCGCCGCGCCCCAATGGCGCAAGACCTCCGATCAGCCGATCGCGCGCTGGCACGACAAACGCGCCCGTTGGACCGAGTTGCAGCCGCCGGCCGCCGTCGCCGCCGATCCCGGCACCGGGCACCGCATCGCCGACTGGACCGTGCCGCTGCGGACGGCCGACGATCTATCCACACTGGAGCTTAAAGGTACGCTCGACTGGGTTCCGCCGCCGTCGGCCGCCTTGTGGTGGATCCTGACCGTCCTCGTGGCGGCCGCTCTCGCATCACTGGGCCTGGTCGCTGCTTTCCGCGTACAAGTGCTGGGAATGATTTTGATCGTGGGCGGCCTGGCCGCACTGACCTACGTGACCGCGCGGGAGATCGACGCCGGGGCGCGCGGGGCGTGGGAGATCATCGCGGGCGTGTTCGGCAGTGAACTGTGGCCCGCCGTGGCCGGACTGACGGCGCTGCTCGCCGGCGGGTACGCGCTGCGCAACCGGCCGTCGGGGCCGTTCGCCCTCGCCTTGGCCGGCGCGGGACTGGCACTGTTCGGCGGAGTGGTGAACGCCGCGGTCTTCTTCCGCTCGGTGGCCCCGATCCCGTGGCCGGACCTGGTCGCGCGGGTCCTCGTGCTGGTCGTTCTCGCGATCGGGCTCGGCGTCTGCGGCGCGGCGTCGCTCCGGATGCGCCGGGGCATAGGGTGAAAACATGCGACTGGAACCAGGAGACACCGCACCCGACTTCACGCTGACCACCTCGACCGGGGACGAACTGGCCCTCAGTGACCTGCTCAAGCAGGGCAAAAAGGTGATCTTGTACGCCTACCCGGCGGCGATGACGCCCGGTTGCACCACGCAGGCGTGCGACTTCCGGGACAACCTGGCCTCGCTGACCGCGCACGACTACAACGTCGTCGGCATCTCCCCCGACAGCCCGGCCAAGCTGGCGAAGTTCGTCGAGCGGGACGCGCTGACGTTTCCGCTGGTCTCCGACCCGGACAAGAGCGTGCTGTCGGCGTACGGCGCTTTCGGGGAGAAGATGAACTACGGGAAGAAGATCATGGGCGTGATCCGGTCGACCTTCGTGATCGACCCCGACGGGAAGATCGAGAAGGCGTTCTACAACGTCAAGGCCACCGGGCACGTCGCCAAGCTTCGGCGCGATCTGGGGATCGACTAGCTCCACCTCCTTGTGCGGCGGGGCCCACGCGTTATCCCGGGATAATGCGGCTATCCGAGCGTGGATAACCGCGCTATCCCGGCATCTTGTGATGATCTTGCCCGCGCGCCCGTTCAACGCTCGGTGCTTTCGCACCGCGCGCCTCGCGGCTCACTCCGCACGATCATGAACTATCGGGGCTCTTGTGACGGATGTGTGGGTGGCGTCGTGTCGAACGGGAGCGCACGCCGTGCCCTGTCTTACCTTTCGAGTGTCTAGTCCGAA
>NZ_JABFVK010000062.1 GCF_013362815.1 Hamadaea sp.
TCCTCGCGATCGCCGTCTGGGTCGAATCGCGGGCGGCGCAGCCGGTCGTCCCGCTCCAGATCATCCGTCGGCGTACGCCGGCCCTGTCGATCATCGCGAGCCTCGCGGTCGGCATGGCGATGTTCGGTGGCGCGGTGTTCCTAGGGCAGTACTTCCAGATCGGCCGCGGTTATTCGCCGACCGAAGCCGGTCTGCTGACGATCCCGATGATGGCCGGTGTCCTGGTCTCCTCGACGGTCACCGGGCGGCTGATCTCCCGCAGCGGCACGATCAAGCGCTTCATCGTGGCCGGCACGATCGTGCTGATCGCAGGCTTCGTCGTGCTCTCGACGATCGACCACGAGACTCCGCTCGGCCTCGTCGGCCTGGGCATGGCGCTGGTCGGCATCGGCGTCGGCATGACCATGCAGAACCTGGTCCTCGCGGTGCAGAACGACGTTCCGCTGCACGAGATGGGCGCGGCGAGCGCCTCGGTGACGTTCTTCCGGTCGCTGGGCGGCACCGTCGGCGTCTCCGTCCTCGGCGCGGTCCTGGCCAACCGGGTCACCGACAACATCATGGAGAACCTGGCCAAGGCCGGCATCCCGGCGACGAGCACCGGCAAGACCAGCGCCCTCAACCTCAACGCGCTGCCGGAGGCCTTCCAGCACATCGTGCGGGCGGCGTACGGGGACGCCACCGGGCACATATTCCTGATCTCGGCGGCCATCGCGGTCGTCGGCCTGATCGCGGCCATCGCCTTCAAGCCGATCACTCTGCGTACGACGATCGACCTGGGCGCCAAGCCGTCCGATTCGGCTTCGGGCTCAACGTCGGCTTCGGCTTCGGGCTCGGCGTCCGCTGAGGGCTCGGCGTCGGCTTCGGCGTCGGGTGACGGCTCGGCGTCCGGTGAGAAGGTGGCGACCAGACAATGACGGCTGAACCGCTTTCGGTCGAGCGATTCGGGCCCGCGTGCGCGCTCTCGCCCTGGGAGCGGGGAACCGACGGCCCCCGGCTGATCATGGTCGGCATCGACGGCTCGGAGACGTCCATGCGGGCGATCGCGTACGCCTGTGGCATGGCCCGGCGACAGCAGAGTCAGCTCGCCGTGGTGTACGTGGCCGAACCGCACGCCTGGACGTCGATGATCACCGGGGCGGCCGCGGCTCAGCAGCGTACCTTCGACGAACTGGAGGCGGAGCTGCGCCGGGAGGTCCGGCAGCTCGCCGAGGAGATGCGCGTACCGGTGACCTTCCTGACCCGGCGGGGCGACCCGTTCGGCGAGCTGCGGGCCGCGGCCGACGACTTGAAGGCCGACGCGGTCATCGTGGGCGCGTCGGCCCAACCTGGGCATCGGTTGGTCGGATCGGTCGCGGCCCGCTTGGTCCGCACGGGGCGTTGGCCGGTCGCCGTCGTTCCCTGAACGGAGCGCGGTCAGGTCATGAGTGCCTTCAGCCGCGCCAGCTCCTTGGCCACCTGCTCGGCCGACCGGATGGCACCGCCTCGTTCGTAGATCGCCATCGCTTCTTCGAGGGCCTGGGCTGCCTCGGCATGGTCCCCGGTTCGTTCGGCGAGCCGGGCCCGGGCCTCCATGATGTGCCCGATGGTTTCCGCTTTGCCGACGATGCGGGCGATGGTGAGAGCCTCCTCGACGGCGTCGTGTGCCTGGTCGACCGGCAGAACGTCCGCCTGCAGCCCCAGAAAGCTGAGCATTCCGATCCGGTCGCCGAGCGAGCGAGACACCCGGATTCCGGCCGCCAGCAACGGTTCCAGCTCGTCCGGCCGGCCGGCCATCCGAAGGGCGATGCACAGGCTGTAGATCACCTGCGAGTACTCACGGCTGGCCGGGTCGGGCAGCAGGGCGAGCGCCTGTTCGAAATGGCGTACGGAACCCGGCGCGTCGTCCAGGTACTCCCGATGGATCAGCCCCATTCCCTGATGGGCCGCCGCCCGGATGGACGGCGTCGGCTCCTCGCCCGGCGGAGCTTCCAGGATCTCCGTGAGCAGTGTGGTCGCCTGGTCCACCCGCTTGGCCCGCCGGTGGACGTACGCGAGGTGGTAGCGCATCAAGTGGGCGCCCTGGGCCTCCCCGGCCGCCCGGAACGAGGCCAGGCCGTGTTCGGCGACCGGTAGGGCGTCGGCGTCGCGGCTGTCGGAGAGCAGCAGGTTCGTCTCCGACTCGTCGGTGTACGCGCTGGCGAGCAGATCGTCGGTGAACCCCGGCACGGCGCGCAGCTGCTGGATGCACTGCCGCCACTCGTCGATCTGATGCCGCGTACGCAGAAACGGGCTGAGCGACACGAGCAGGCTCACGGCGAGCTTCAGATCGCCGGCAGTGGCCCGGTCGGCCAGCGCGTCCAGCAGGTTGTCGCGCTCGGTGTCGAACCAGTTGTTGACGTCTACGACCTCGGGCAGCCTGGCCTCGTCGGGTTCGGGCAGCGACAACGGACCCAGCGCCAGACTGCGCCCACCGGCGTACTGGGCGGTCGTCCGGCGGGCGACGTGCGCCCACTGCGCCACGGCGTACCGGGCTGCCGCGCGGTCTTCGTCGTCGGCGAGCTTCAACGCGTAGAGCCGAACCAGGTCGTGCAGGCGATAGTGGGCGTGCGCGCCCGAACCCCCCGCCGCGCTGACGAGGTGGGCCGCGGCCAGTTCGGTGAGCGTGTCGGCGGCCGATCTGGTCGACCCCGCCTGCAGGACGGCCGCGACCCAGGCCGGGATCGTCCGGGTGCCGACGGCGGCCAGCCGCCGCAGAAGGGATTGGGCCGACCGGCTGAGGTTGCCGTATGCGGAGTCCAGCGTCGTCTGCAAGGCCAGCTCGCCGCTGTGCAGACCGGTGATGCGGCCGTCCGCCGGATCGAGCGTGCGAGCGATGCCGTCCAGGGTGTCGCCGGAGTGCGTACGCGCGGCGGCGATGCTCAGCGCGAGCGGGAGTCCGCCGCAGACTTCGACGATGCGGGCCGCCGAGAGTGGATCGCCCTCGACGTCGTCTTCGGGTACGAGGCGGCGGAGCAGGGAAAGCGCCGACGGCCCGTCGAGCGGGTCGAGCCGGTAGCGGGTCACCGGGAGCCCGGCGAGCGGATTGCGGCTCGTGATGAGCACGTCGTTGCCCTCGCTCGCGGGCAGGAACGGCAGGACCTGCTCGGCGCTGCGGGCGTCGTCGAGCAGCATGAGGACCCGGCGGCCGGCCAGGTAGGACCGCAGCAGCGCGGAGCGCTCGGCGACGTCCTCGGGGATGTCGGCGCTGGTAGCGCCCAGCGACCTGAGGAATCCGCTGAGCAGCTGGCCGGCGGACGAGGGGTCGTGGGACTCGCCCCGGAGATCGGCGTAGAGCTGGCCGTCCGGGTAGCGCTGCTTCACCTGGTGGGCGACCTGGACGGTGAGCGTGGTCTTGCCGACCCCGGGCATGCCGTGGACGACCAGGATGCGAGACGACGGGATCTCGCCGGCACGCAACGGACCGCAGAGATGACCGGAAACGGCCGCGACCGCGTCGTCCCGGCCGCCGAAATAGGGCGTGGTCAGGGGCAACTGGGCCGGGCGCGGTCGGCGCGGCCGGTCCACGCCGTCGGCACCGCCCGGCCGCAGGATCTCCCGGTACACCGCCTGGGTCTCTGGCGCAGGGTCCACGCCGAGTTCGTCGCCGAGCCGCTTACGCAGGTCGGCGTACAGGTGCAAGGCGCGGTCCTGCTGACCGGTCCGGGCGTACGCCCGCATCAGAGTGGCATGCAAGCCCTCATGAAGGGGCTCCGCTGCAGCGGTCGTCTCCAGTGGCGAGAGCGCCCGAGCATCCTGCCCAGCGGCGGCGGCCTGCTCGGCCAGCTCCAGGACGGCCGAGAGGTAGGTCCGGCGCAGGGCCAGCGTGGCCGGCCGGTCGGCGTACGCCTCGTCCACCGGTCCTCGCCAGCACAGCAGCGCCGTCTCGTACGCGTGGACCGCCCGGCCGGCGTCGCCGTCCTGCGCGGCCGCCCGGGCGAGCTCCACGGAGTGCGTGAACCGGCTGACGTCGACGGCGTCCACCGGCAGATGCAGCCGGTACGCCCCACCGCCGGAAGGAAGGACGCGGCTGGGCTCTCGCCGGGCCCGACGGGGTTCCAGGAGGTCCCGGACCTGGTTCACGAGTACGTGCAGCCGGTTCCGCCAGCCCTCGGGTGGCTGTGCGTCCCAGAGCGCTTCGGCGATCTCCTCCATCCGGAGGAACCGGTCGCCTTCCAGAGCCAGCAGGGTGAGCAGCTTCCGCTGGGCGGCGGCGGTGACGGGGACCGGCCGGGCCTGCCGGGCGACGACGAACGGACCGAGGACGCTGATCGTCAGGGCAGGCGCCTGCGGCTCCAAGGCGTCAAGCCCGAGTGCGGTGGAAAGCCGCTGCAGCGAGGACTGGTGCGGCTTGTCGACCCGCCCCTGTTCGATCTCCCGCAGGGCACGGACGCTGATCCCGGCCCGATCGGCCAGCTGAGCCTGTGTGAGCCCGGCGGAGAGGCGAGCCGTGCGGATGAGCTCGGCAGAGGGGTTGGTCATGCAGTGGGTCCGATCGTCCGACCGCGGTCGCGCGGCTCGGTCATTCTGCCGCCGGAAACTGCCGGTCGCCAAGAGCGTTTCGGTTCCCACCGTGCCGAAGCAGTGGTCAGCCGGGTGATCCGACCGGCAGTTTCGCCGGCACCTCGAGGAAAGTGCCGGGACAGCCCGGCTGCATACGCTGACTTCGCCGACGAGCGGCAGCGTCGGTCCACACGCAGGCGACTGCGAACGGGGGTGGGCCGCCGGATTCGCCGCGAGATCACGGATATGCAGGCTTCCTGCGTGCGGGAAGCCTGCATATCCGTGATCTGCACGGAAACCGTCAGGGAGCGGCCAGCGCCTCGGTCGGCGAGAGCCGGGCGGCCCGGATGGCGGGGTAGAGCCCGGCGATGCCGCCGATGAGCACGGTCGCGCCCACGCCGCCGGCGGTGGCCCAGGCCGGCACGGTCGTCGGCCATCCCTGGTAGTACGCGTACCCGGTGGTGACGGCGATGCCGAGGAGCAGGCCGCCGATGCCGCCGAGGGCCGACAGCAGCAGCGATTCCGCGAGGAATTGCACCCGGATCTGGCCCCGGGTGGCCCCGAGGGATCGCCGGAGACCGATCTCGGCGCGGCGTTCCAGCACCGAGATCACCATGGTGTTGGCCACGCCGACCCCACCGACCAGCAACGCGACCGCGCCGAGGCCGAGGAGCAGCCCGGTGAACGCGGCGCCGGCGGCCCGTTGGGCGGTCAACGCCTCGGACGGGCGGGATACGTTGACCTCGCTCGGGTTCTCCGGGTTCGCCGTCTGGCCGAGGACCGCCCGAACCGCCTCGACCTGGCTGTCCTCCGACCGCGTGTAGACGGTCGTCGCGTGGCCGTCGAAGTCGAACTCGGCCGTTGCGACCGGCCAGCCCATGATCACGGCCGCGTCCAGCTCGTCCGCGAGCGCCACCGGTTCGAGGATGCCGACCACAGTGAACCATTGACCACCGACGATGATCTCGACGTCCGGCCCGGCGTGGCTGATGCCGAGCCGCTGGGCGGCCGCGTCGCCGAGCACCACCGCCGGGTAGCGGGCGGTCGCCTCGTTCAGCCACACTCCACTTCGGAGCTTCGCGCCGACCGTCTCCGGCAGGTCCAGGCGGGCCGCGTACGTGGCGAGGCCGTTGGTCTGCGCCTTCGGGATCTTGTCAGATCGGTAGACGCTTGCGCCGCTCACCTTGCCGATCGCCGAGACCGCCTGCACCGGCCCGATCCGCTCGATCATCGACTCGGCTTCCTCCGGCAGGCTCGCGTCCTTCCCGAACATCGTCTGACCAGGGGAGACAGTCAGCAGATTCGTCCCCAACGCGGCCAGCTTGCGGTCCAGGTCCGCCTGCGACGACGACGAGATGCCGACCACCGCGATCATCGCGGCGATGCCGATCGCGATGCCGAGCGCCGACAGCAACGCGCGGGTCGGCCTCGTGCGCAGGCCCGCGGCCCCCACGCGGACGACGTCACGCGGTCCCAGCCGGGCCGGGCTCAACCGCGGCCGGTGGTCCAGGTTCGCGGTCATGGTCGCGCTCCTTCCAGGGGTACGCCCAACGCCGAGACGTCGTCCGTGGAGTCGTCACCGACCACCTCGCCGTCGCGCATGTGCACCTGGCGGGGCAGGGCGGCGGCGATCTCCCGGTCGTGCGTGATGATCACGACGGTGGTGCCCGCCGAATGCAGCTCGCGGAGCAGCTTCATCACCCCCGCGCCGGACGAGGAGTCGAGGTTGCCCGTCGGCTCGTCGGCCAGCAGGACCGGTGGTTCGCCGACGACGGCCCGGGCGATGGCGACCCGCTGCCGTTCGCCGCCCGACAGCTCGTGCGGCTCGTGGTCGATCCGGTGCCCGAGGCCGACCCGGTCCAAGGCGACGGCCGCGCGACGGCGGCGTTCGCCCAGGCCGATGCCGCTGTAGAGCAGCCCGTCGGCGACGTTGTCCAGCGCGCTCACCCCGGGGGCGAGATGGAACTGCTGGAAGACGAAGCCGATCCGAGTGGCCCGTAACGCCGACAACTGCCGGTCGGAGAGCCGGGCGACGTCGTACCCGTCGATCGTCACCCGGCCCGACGTCGGCCGGTCGAGCGTGCCGAGGACGTGGAGCATCGTCGACTTGCCCGACCCGGAGGGCCCGACGATCGCCATCAGCTCCTGCTCGCCGATCGTCAGGCTCACCCCGCGCAGCGCGCGTACGTCGCCCGGGTAGACCTTCGAGACGTCGGTCAGCTCGATCATTTCGGCATCCCGACGGTGACGCCCTCGGTGATGCCGTCGCCGGTGACCTCGACCCGGCCGCCGGCGAACAGACCGGTCTCCACCTTCACATAGTGCGTGCTGGTGCCGTCGACGATCTCAACGCCGTAGCCGCCTTCGGCCAATGCCACGAGCGCAGCGACGGGCACGGTCAGCACGTCTTTGTGCTGGGCCGCGGTGAAGACGACCTCGACCGAGGCGACGTCCAGTCCGGCGGTCGCCTTGGCGTCCTTCAGGGTCAGCTGCGCCTCGATCTTCGTCTCGGGGTCGCCGTTCGGGTCGTCGCTCGCCTCGATCACGGTGTAGACACGCTGCACCGTGCCGTCGACCTTCTTGCCGTCCGGCAACTCGACCGAGACCGCGGTTCCCTTCTTGGCCAGCCGCTGATCGCCGATGCCCAGCTGGACGGTGACGATCCGGCTGGTCCCGGTGTAGGTCAGGACGTCCTGGCCCGGCCCGATCTGACCGCCCAGCGACGCCTTGACGGTGTCGACCCGGATCGCGCCCGGGGCGAACAGCACCCGGCCGAGGTCGACCACGCCGGTCTCGTCGAGGTTGAGGTCGTCCTGCCAGTCCTTGACGGCGTCGGCGGTGTCCGACGTGTACTTGCTGTCGACGGTGAACCCGGTGTATCCCAGCGCCTTCAGGTTCTGCTCCAACTGCTTGACGTCAGCGCCCTCGTCGCCCACCTTCAACGGCCGGTACGCCGGAACGTTGCCGTACATGAGCACGACCGGGGTGTTGTCCAGCTTGTAGACGGTGTTCCCGCGTTGGAACACCGAACTGGCGTACGGGAGAGACGTGACCGTTCCCTGAAGCCGGGAGATGAGCGTCGTCGAATCCCCGTAGCCGAGAGTGCCGGAGACGCTCTGGGTGTCGTTGAGGGTCTGCTTCGTCACCTTCGCAGTGGTAGGCGGCAGTTGAGCCTGGTTGTCGGCGGTCTTGTCCGGGCGGAACCCGAATCCGAGGGTGGCGGCGGTCGCCGCGCCGACCGCGAGGACTGCGACGCCGGCCCCGACGATCTTCCCGGTGCGCCCTTTCTTACGCCGCTTAGTGCGTACGCCGGGAGCCGTCTCTTCCTGTTGGGTCGTGACGGTCATGCGCCCTTGGTCTCCTTCATCGCAGGCCCGCCCATGATCGAGTCGCAGGCCTTCTGAGCCGCCGGGAAATCGGGGTCCTCGGCGATGCTGCCGTCGATGCGTACGCCGCCCTGGTTGGGGTCGGGGTCCGGGAACTTCTCGACGCCGTGCTCGCGCATGCACTTGGCGAAGTCGAGCTGCTTCTTCTGCATCTCCGCGTCGGGCTTGCCGCCGGGGCCGCCTTCCGGCGCGTAGTCCTTGCAGGCCTGCTGGGCGGCGTCGATGTTGGTCCCGGGCTGGGCGTTGATCCGCATCTGGATCTTGCCGTCCTTGATCTCCGGGTCGGGCATGTCGACGCCGTGCTCGCGCATGCACTGGGCGAACTTCAGCGCCCGCTCCTGTTCCTCGGCGGCGGACCGGGTCTTGTTGGGGCTGGCACTGGCGCTCGCGGTTCCGTTGACCGAGGCGACGGTGTTGCCGTTGTCCCCGGACTTGCCGCAGCCGGACAGTGCGAACAGCAACGCGACCGGCACGGCGGCCGTCGCGAGGAGGAGCCTTCTGCTCATGATTCGTCTCCTTGCCGGGCGGCGCGCGGAGTGCGGCCGCTTCGGCGGTGAGTCAACGCGGCGGGCTGTTTCGGGGGCGCTTCCAGATGCGCTAACGCCGGGGAAACATCACGGCGCGTCACCATGGAGCGGTGACCGCGCAGGTCACGCGGAGTTTTGAAGGGGTTTGCGGGCAGATGCGCATTCTCGTAGTGGAGGACGAACGCCTCCTCGCCGAGGCGATCGCGGAGTGGCTGCGTGACGATGCTCACGCCGTCGACGTGGCGCTGGACGGCGAAGCCGCGCTCGACCGGCTGGGCGTCAACGACTACGACGTGGTCGTGCTCGACCGTGACCTGCCCAAGGTGCACGGCGACGACGTATGCCGGGAGGTGGTCGCCTCGGGCTCGGACGCCCGGGTGCTGATGCTGACCGCGGCCGCGGAGATCGGCGACCGGGTCAACGGGCTGTCCCTGGGCGCCGACGACTACCTGCCGAAGCCGTTCGCCTTCGCCGAGCTGGCCGCCCGGGTGCAGGCCCTCGGCCGGCGGGCCCGGCCGGCGGTCCCGCCGGTGCTGCGCCGCGCCGGGATCGTCCTCGACCCCGCCCGTCGGCAGGTGTTCCGCGGCGACAAGTACGTGCTGCTGTCGAAGAAGGAGTTCGGCCTGCTGACCGAGCTGCTCCGGGCCGACGGCGCGGTGGTCAGCGCGGAGCACCTGCTGGAGAAGGTCTGGGACGAGAACGCCGATCCGTTCACCTCGGCCGTCCGGCTCACCGTCCTGAAACTGCGCCGCAAACTCGGTGAACCCGCCGTGATCGAGACGCTTCCCGGAGAGGGCTACCGAATCCCATGAGCCGACGCCGATTCCGCCCCACCCTGCGTACGCGGTTGACCCTGGTCTATGGCAGCCTCTTTCTGCTCGCCGGCATCGTCCTGCTGGGCGTGACTTTCCTACTCGTCCAGCAGCAACTGCCCGGCACCGGGAACATGGTTCAGATCAAGATGTCCGGCTCGGTCAAGGGCAGCCCCGCGCCGGACACCGCCCTGCCCGACGACTTGGCCGACCGGCCGTACCTCATCTCGGGCAGCGGGCAGCAGATCACCGCGAGCGACGTCCCGAAGTATCTGGAGCAGCAGCAGCGCAAACTGCGTACGGATGCGTTGACGTCGCTGCTCACCCAAGGCGGTATCGCCCTCGGGATCGTCGGGGTGGCGGCGATCGCGCTCGGCTGGCTGATCGCCGGACGTGTGCTCGCACCACTCCATCAGGTCACCGAGACAGCCCGCCGCATCGCCAACGCCCGAGGGGCGGACCTGAGCCTGCACGAACGCATCGCGTTGGAAGGCGGCGACGACGACGTCAAGGAACTGGCCGACACCTTCGACACCATGGTCGAACGGCTCGACCGGTCGTTCGAGGGGCAGCGGCGCTTCGTCGCCAACGCCTCCCACGAACTGCGTACGCCGCTGACGCTCAACCGGGCGCTGGTCGAGGTGGCGATGAACCGGAAGACGGCGTCGGCCGACGTCAAGCAGCTCGGGGAGACCCTGCTGGAGATCAACACCCGGCACGAGCGCCTCATCAACGGGCTGCTGCTGCTCGCCCGCTCGGAGAACGAGGTCCTGGAGCGTACCGAGATCGACCTCGCCGACGTCGTGACCCACGTCGTCGCCCAGGCGGCCGAGGAAGCCCGAGCCGCCGAGGTGACCCTCGCCGAGGAGCCCGCCGAGGCGATCACGATCGGCGACCCGATCCTGCTGGAACGCTTGGCGCAGAACCTCGTCGAGAACGCCATCCGGCACAACCACCAGGGCGGCTTCGCCCGCGTCACCAGCCGCGTACGCCCCGACGGCGGAGTCGAACTGGAAGTGGCCAACAGCGGGTTGACCATCCCGCCCTACGACATCCCGGGGCTCTTCGAACCCTTCCGCCGCTTGGACGACGAACGCCTGGTCACCTCGAAGGGCGCCGGGCTCGGCTTGTCGATCGTACGCTCGGTAGCCCGGGCCCACGGCGGGGAAGTCGTCGCCCGGCCCCGCTCCGGCGGCGGACTGGTCGTCACCGTGACCCTGCCCGCCGCGTACGCCTGACCCGGCACCGATGCTCAGTCGGCGACGGTGGTCGGTGTGTCGACCAGGTGCGCCGAGAGGAACCAGACCTGCAGCTCGCCGGTCCGGATGACGTCGGAGACGAGCAGGTCGTTGCTGCCGTCGTCGCCCTCCTCCTCGACTCGGGAGGCGGCGTCGTGGGCGTCTTCGAGGATGGTCTCGTGGGCTTGGAGCAGCCGCGAGAGCATCGCCGGGACCTCCTCGACGCCGTCCGGCGGGCGCGGGATGCGGGTCAGCTCGGCCGCGTGCCGGGGGTCGCCCACCGCCACGCCGCCGAGCGTCTGCACCCGTTCGGCCACCAGGTCGACCAGTTCGAGTTGCTCGCCCGCGTGCTTGTCCAGCAACAGGTGCAGCTGGTAGAACGTCGGTCCGCGCATGAGCCAGTGGTACTTCTTGTAGAGCGCGTACAGGATCTGGGTGTCGGCGAGGATCCGGTTCAGCCGCTCGCACGAGTACATCCGGGCGTCGTAGGACAGGCCGATCGGCAGCTCCACTACGCTGCCGAAGCTCTGGATCTCCGAGCTGACCTGGCCCAACCGCGGCTGGCTGCTCCGTCCGGCCTTCTTGGCCGGGCTCTTCGTGGCCTTCGCCGCCTTCTTGGTGGTCGCCATGGGCGCATCCCCCTTCCCTCTGGCAGGGGCGATACCCGGCTCCCGGGTGTTTATGCGGCTCCGGGCCGGTTCGCGGGGTCGGTCGCGAGCCACTGCTCGAAGGTCGTCGGGGTGATCTTGGCGGCCGGGCCGGGCAGGAGGACCTCTCCCGCCATTTCGGGGGAGAACCGCCCACGCCAGGTCGGCTCCAGCTCGATCGCCTGGCCGCGTACGGCGAGGGTTCGGCGCGCCATGTCGACGAGGTCCTCGGTCCGCGGGCCGGCGACCTCGACGATGCCGCCGGTCGGGGCCTGCCCCGCGACCTCCACCAGGACGTCGGCGAGGTCGGGGACGGCGATCGGCTGCACGAGCAGCGGCGCGATCGGGGCCACTCCGTCGGTCGCCGACCAGCCAACCACCATGGCCGCGAAATCGTGGAACTGCGTTGCGCGTACCACCGTGGTTGGAATGGGCCCGCTGAGCGCGACTTCTTCCTGGTGCCGTTTGCCCGCGTAGTGCGGGTTTCCCGCGACGCGGTCGATGCCCACAATGGACAGAACGACGTGGTGGCCGACGCCGGCCCGCGCACCCGCAGTGACCAGCGTGCGGGTGGCCGTGCCGAAGAATTCGCGGGCCTGCTCGGCGTTCTCGGCGGGTCCGTTGGAGACGTCGATGATCGCGTCGACGCCGGTGAGGGCGGCGTCGAGGCCCTCGCCGGTGACGATGTCGACGCCGCGCGAGCGCGCGATCACGACCGGCTGATGGCCTTGGGCTTCGACGGCCCGGACGACTTCGCGGCCGGTGAGTCCCGTGCCGCCGACGACTGCGATCTTCATGGCCCCACTCTAGAAGCGCCTCAGCGGCGGGCGAGCCAGGACTGGGTCTCGGCCAGCGGCAACGGTTTGGCGAATAGATAGCCTTGGCCGTAGGGGCAGCCGAGCACAGTCAGCAGGGTGGATTCGGCCGAGGTCTCGATGCCTTCGGCGATCACCTCCAGGCCCAGCGTGTGGGCCAGCCGGACGATGCCGTCCACGAGGGCGCGCTGCTTGGACGACGCCGCGATGGTCGAGGTGAACTGGCGGTCGATTTTGAGCACGTCCAACGGAACCGCGCGCAGGTAGCTCAGGGAGGAATACCCGGTGCCGAAGTCGTCGATCGCGATGCGTACGCCGGCCTGGCGCAGCCGGGCGAGGTCCCGCCAGAGCCGGTCGTCGTCGCGTACCAGCAGGCTCTCGGTGATTTCGAGCATCAGCAGGCCGGGGGACAGACCACTTTCGGAGAGCTCGGCGAGCACCCGGTCGGCGAACGCCGAATTGCGGAACTGCCAGGCCGACACGTTGACGCTGACGTAGGGCCGTCGCGAACCGTTGCTCTGCCACGATTGGGCAGCGGTGATCGCGTGCCGGAGGACCCATTCGCCGATCGGCTCGACCAGCCCGGACTCCTCGGCGAGATCGATGAAGGCGTGCGGCAACAGGCGACCCCGAGTGGGGTGGTTCCACCGCACGAGCGCCTCGAAACCGACGGTCCGGCCGCTGCTGAGCGCCACGATGGGCTGGTACTCGACGTCGAGCTGATCCCCGGCGAGGGCCGCGTCCAGCTCGGTCCGCAAGGTGAGCCGCTCGGTGATCGCCGTATGCAGATCGGGCTGGTAGCGCCGCCATTGTCCCTTGCCCTCGCCCTTGGCGACGTAGAGCGCGAGATCGGCGTGGCGCAGCAGCTCGGCGCTGTCGGCGGCGTCGGCGTTGGTCGCGACGCCGACGCTGACCGAGCCGTTGACCAGCTGGCCCTGCACGGCCAGCGGCTCCCGGAAGGCCGTCACGACGCGGGACGCCACGTCCTCGACCGCCGCCAGGTCGGCCGCGTCGGAGATGATGACGGCGAACTCGTCGCCACCGAGCCGGGCCGCCATGTCCCGGTGGCGTAGCAGTTCGGCGAGCCGGTGGCTGACTCCGATCAGCAGCTCGTCGCCGAGATCGTGGCCCAAGGTGTCGTTGACGATCTTGAAGTCGTCGAGGTCGAGGAGCAGGACGCCGACAACCGTCAGGTTCTGGTCGGCGTGCGCGAGCGATTGCTGGAGGCGTTCGGCGAACAACGCCCGGTTGGGCAGCCCGGTCAGCGCGTCGTGGTACGCCCGATGGGTCAGTTCGCGTTCCAGCCGTCGTTGTTCGGTCACGTCCCGGAGCGTCACCACGATGCCCTGCACGGCCGGGTCGGCCCGAAGATCCCGCCAGGACGCCTCGGCTTGCAGCGCCGGGCCGTTCGGTCCGCGTACCGTCCAGTCTCCACCGGTGCGAGCGAGCCCGGGCGCGGGCGGCCGGGCGAGCGAGCCGGTCAGGCGTACCGCCCGGAGTTCCGTGCCGGCCTGCGTCTGGCTGCTCGGGTCGACGAGGTCCAGCAGCGGCATCTGGATGATCCCGGAGGTGCCGAACATCGCGGTCGCCGACGGGCTGGCGTACCGGACCCGGTCGTCGTCGTCCAGGATCAGGATGACGTCGGCCGTGTTGTGCACCAGCGCCCGGAAGTACTCCTCGTTGTTGCGCTGGAGCAGCTCCTGGCCGAGCCGGATGCGGTCCAGGGCGAGCGCCGCCTGCGCGGTGAGCGCCTGCACGGACGCCCGGATCGAGCGCAGCACCCGCTCGGGCGCGCCCACCAGCAGTACGCCCACCTGTGCGTCGCCGACGGGCCGGTCCGGCAGCACCAGCGGTACCGCCATCGCGGTCGGATGGGGCAAGAGCCGTTGGTTGAGCCACTCCGGCAGGGACGAGGTGGCCAGCAGCTGCTCGCTCCGCAGCGCCTGCAACGGGGGCGGGGCCTGCGGCGTCTCCAGAAGGATCGCCCGATGCGGCAGATCGGCCGGGACCAGCTGGCCGACGCCCGCCTTGAGGGCCGCGCCGACGTCGAGCGGGTCGGACGCCGAGACCAATGAGGTGCTGACCCGGCGAAGCCCGCGTTCCCGGTTGAACTGGCTCTGCAGCTCGCGGCCCACCCCGGCCAGCCGGGCGAGCACGAGGATGCCCATGCCGGCGCAGGCGACGGCGATGATCGCCCCGTTGCGTACGCGGACTTGGGTCACCGCTTCGAAGAACAGCACCGACGGTGGGATCAGGGCGGACACGGTGAGCAGTGCGATGCTCAACGGAGTCGTGTCGCGTACGCGTAACCGGGGCGGTTCGGTGAGCGTACGCATGGACGGGACGAGCGCGGCGAGCCCGAAGCACGCGTAGAAGAGGAACCAGCCCAGCCCGACCGGGTCGCCGAGGCTGAACCCGAGCTGGGCGATCCGGTAGACCGCGTCCGAGACGAGCAGGCCGATCGCGCCGAGCACCAGCAGCAGGATGGACGCCGAGGCGTGCAGCGCCCGGATGAGCCGGGTGACGGCGGCCAGGATGACGACGTCGGCCAGCGGATAGATGAGCGAGGTCAGGTGGGTGAGGTCGTCCGGGGCGGGGACCTCGGTGTTCGGCTGGACCAGGACGATCCAGGTCAGCAGCCCCACGCCGCACATCACGATCAGCGCGTCGAGGAGCGCCCCCCGGGCGGCGGGCCGCCCGAATTGGAGCAGAGCCGCCATGAGCAGGACGAACATGACGCCGTAGAGCAGATCGTCGAGAAAGACCTTGTCGCCGATGGAGGTCAGACCTTCGGCGAAGTAGTACACGGCGTCGGCGGCGGCGTACGCCCCGATCGCGCCGGCCAGCAGGAACCAGGGACCCCGGCGGCTCGGCCGGTGCAGGCGTACGCCGGCCAGCACCGCGATGGCGCTGCTGAGCCCGATGGCGAGCCAGACGTACGCGGCGAAGGTCCTCGGCGGCACCGCGAAGTAGATCGCCGCCAGCAGGAACAGCCACGCCGCGTACGCGGGGACGATCAACCGTCGCACACGATCCCTCATAAATCGGTAGGTATCGTGCCATTATCCCCAGCTCTAGCCGACGATCACACGAATTTCCACTGATCTTGGTCGATTCGGTCGATTGAACCGACGGGTCGGGGGCTTGACAACGCGTATGCGCACAAACACTGCACGTCAGGCGATCGGCGTAGATCCATTCCCGGCCGGGCGCGTGTCCATAGTCGCTGAAGTTGTCCACAGGCGACGGATTGTCCATTGCATCTCACCTATGCGCTGACTACTTTCGGGAACCGAACCTCGGGCGTCTCAGCGGTTCCGGGGTGGTCCGGCACATCGGGAGGTACGCATGTCCGACTTGTCGAGCATCGTCGGTGACCTCGACCGTCTGATGGAAATGGCGCAACGCGAGGCCGAGAAGGCTCGCGACCAGAATCGTGACCCCAGCCTAGAAGCGTCGGGCAGCGCCCTCGACGGGAAGGTGAGCCTCAAGCTCGCCGCCGACGGCCGGATGAGCGAACTCTTCCTCGACGACCACGTCATGGCACTGACGCCACGAGAGCTCGCCGTCGAGATCATGTCCGCCTTCAACCAGGCCTGGGCGGCGTCCCGGTCGTCCGACCCGGCGGCGGCCGCCGCGGCCGCGGTCGACCCCGCTGCGCTGGCCGAGACCATGAAGCAGATCCGGGAGGAGGGCGTGCGCACGATGTCCCGCATCACCGACACGCTCGCCGACCAGATGGCGAAGATCGATCGGCGGCTGTCATGAGCGTGCCGATCGAAGTCGTCTCCACCGGCCTCCGGCTGGCGTCGGACCAGCTCAACGACGTCGCCGGGCAGGCCGACCAGATGATCCAGCAGTTCATCGGCGAGATCGAGTCGCTCGGCGAGTGCTGGGGCGACGACGACCTGGGCAGTGCGATGGGCGCCATCTACAAGGCAGCCCTGGCCCTCGTCATCAACTCGATCACCTCCAATCTCGACACCTTGGACGACTACGCCGAACGACTCGGCGTCGCCGCCGACAACTACGACGACGCCGACATGTCCGCAGTGGAGCGGATGACCAAGCTGGCGTCGGGCGGCCCGAGCCTTTCCCTGTAGGAGGTCTGTCATGGGTATGACCGTTCCCGGCGAGGTGCAGACCATCCTGTCGATCATCGGGTTCACCTGGCCGAAGGGCGACGAGACCGCGTTGCTGGATCTCGGCCAGTCCTGGTCGAAGCTGTCCGGCCTGCTGGACGGGCACGTCAACGACGCGCAGAACACGGCGATGCAGGTGTGGAACGCCAACAAGGGCGAGATGATCAGCGCCTTCCAGTCCCGGTTCACCGGCGACGGCAGTCCGGTGCATCGGCTGACCCAGGGCGGCACCGGCGCCGACATCGTCGGAGTCGGCATGATGGTCTGCGCCGGCATCGTGCTCGCCCTGAAGATCAATGTCATCGTCCAGGCGACGCTCACCCTCATCGCGATCGCCTCCGCCATCGCGGCGGCCTTCGTGACCTTCGGCGCGTCGACCGCGATCATCGCGTTGCTGCGAGAAGCCCTCAAGCGACTGCTCAACTGGTTGCTCGACCAGGCGGTTGCGAAGGTGCTCGGTGGCTAGGGCGGGCAAGCGCACCGTCGGCAAACTGGCCGGCGAGGCGGCCGAGGGCCTGATGAAGCCCCTGGCCAAGGTGGTGAAGAAGGGCGACGTCCTGCCAGGCGTCACCAAGGCGGCGAAGAAAGCCGCGAAGAAGACGAAGGACACCTACCGGCGGCCCAAAGGCTTCCGCAAGGGCGTACGGGACAAGGTGTGGGACGCCGCCAAGGGACCGGACGGGAAGGTCCGCGACCCGTTGACCGGTAAGGTCATGTCCAAGAAGAAGGCTTGGGACATGGGCCACAAGCCGGGATACGAGTTCCGCAAGCACCGCGACAGCGCCCGGCAGCGTAGGATCACGCGGAAGAAGTTCCTGGACGAGCACAACGACCCGTCCCATTACCGGCCGGAGCTCCCTTCGTCCAACCAGAGCCACGCCGGCGAAGACCTCACCGACGACTATTTGGGGCCGTGACATGGCAGTGAGCGCGGACAACAAAGCGATCGCCAAGACGACGGCGGGGATTTTCGGGGGCAGCCCGCGGGTCATCGAATATCTCAACGCCGACGAGACCAGCCGGATCGGGATCCTGCACTCGGCCGACCGCCCGGAGAAGGGGCTGACGGCGTATGCGACGATCGGGCTGTCGGACATGTCGCTCGACCGCGACGTCGACCCGCCGCTGGGGGTCGAGTTCCTCGGGGTCGCCGAGTCCGACTACCCCTACGCCGAGATCCTGTCGACGGCCGCGTTCTTCGTCCTGAACGACGGCTGGGAGCCCGAGCCGGGCGCCTGCTTCCGTGACGTGGTCCGGATGCAGATCCCCGACACCGAGCTGCCGCACATCTACTTCACCGATCCGTCGGTCTACTGGGACCAGGAGTTCGCCTCCCGGGTCGTCGGTGAGAAGACGGTCGCCTGGCTGCTCGCCATCCCGGTGAGCGAGGCCGAGGCGGAGTACGCCCTGGAGAACGGGGCGGAAGCGCTGGAGACGTTGTTCGAGGAGAACGAGATCGACGTCACCGATCTGGAGCGCGACTCGGTGCTGTGACCAGCAAGGACGTCGGCCGCCTCGCACTGAAGAGGCGGCCGGCGTCTGTGTTTTCGGCTGCTACAGGATCTCGACGGAGACTTCGGCGATCTCGCCTGGATGCAGTTCCTCGGCGCGGCGGACGGCCTTCTTGACCGGGAGGACATAGCAACCGCTCTTGGCGTCCGGGAAGATCGACGTCGCCCAGCTGCTCGTGCCGATGGTGACCTGTACGCGTACCGCCCCGAAGCCGCGGCGAAGCCCGTCGGTCAGCTCCCGGATCTCCTGGGAGGCCTCGGCCGGCAGGCTCACGAAGGTCCAGCTGTCCAGCTTGCGGGCATCCCACAGCCACAGCTCGGCGGCGAACTCGACGATCACCCACCCACCGTAGCGTGCGGCGCTGGATCAGGGTTCCGGGTCGAATCTTGGACGAGATACGACCCGGAACCCTGATCCAGCGCCCAAGAGAGAAGCGCCCCAACGGAAACTAGCGGCGGGGCAGCAGCTGAACGAGTCCGGCGAGCGCAGCCTCCAGTACGCACAAGGCGATCAGCCCGGCCTGGAACCCGCCGGTGTACCCGGTCGCCTGGTAGAACACGATCCCGATGAGAGCCACGCCGACGGCGTTGCCGGTCTGGTTGACGGTGGACAGTACGCCCGAAGCCGACCCGGTGTGCTCGGGCTCGACGTTGGCCAGGACGGTTGTGGTGAGCGGGGCCAGGGCCAGGCCCATGCCGATCCCGTCGATCGCCAGGCCGGGCAGGAGCCAGCCGATCCCATGCCCGGCGGCGAAGACCATCGAGACCAGTCCGGCCACCATGATCAGCGCGCCGATCGCGACCACCTGGCGGCCGAGCCGAGCCGCGAACCGATGGGCGTTGAGCGACGTGAACAGGTACCCTGCGCCGATCGCCATGAACACCGTGCCCGACTCCAATGCGGACAGTCCTTGGCCGAACTGGAGGTAGAGCGCCAGGATCAGGAAGAACGACGCCTGGCCCATCCAGAACAGCTGCACTGCGAGCAGGCCCTTGCCGAAGGCGGGCTGCCGGAACAGGCGCAGGTTCACCAACGGGTGGCTCTGCCGGTTCTGGTGGACCCCGAAAGCGGCCAGGAGCACGGCCGAGCCGCCGAGACTCAGCCAAGTCCACAGTGGCCAGCCCTGGTCCGGGCCCTGGATGAGCGGCAGCACCAGCGCGACCAGGGCGGCCGTGACGAGACCGACGCCGACGAGGTCGAGCCGTCCGCCGGTGGCCCGCGACTCGGGGAGCGTACGCAGTTTGACCAGGGCGGCGATGCCGATCGGGAGGTTGATCAGGAAGCACAGCCGCCAATCCAGCCCGAACAGGTCGGCCTTGATGAGCAGTCCGCCGATGAGCTGGCCGAACACCGCGCCCAGCCCCAACGTGAGGCCGTACTGAGCGAACGCCTTCGGCTGCGCCCACAACGGCACCGCCGTACGCAGAATGGCCAGCGTCTGCGGCATCAGCATCGCCGCGCCCAAGCCTTGGAGCACCCGGGCCCCGATGAGGAGCCCGGCGGTCGGGGCCAGTCCGCAGAGCACCGAGGCCACCGTGAACAGCGCCAGCCCGAGTCCGAAGATCCGTCGGCGGCCGTAGAGGTCGCCGAGCCGGCCGCCGGTGATCAGGCCGGCCGCCAGGGCCAGCCCGTACCCGGCGACCACCCATTGCAAGGCGGCCGGTCCGGCCCGGAGGTCGAGCTGGACGGCGGGGAGGGCGACGTTGACGATGAAGAAGTCCAACGCCGTCATGAAGGTCGCGGTCAACAGCACGGGCAGTACGCCGCGTGGAACGGCCGGCCGAGCCGGGGTGGCGACGGGAGTCGCGACAGCGGTGGTGGTCACGCCGCACCTCCGGGCACCTTGTCGAGGAAGCCGTGCACCTTGGCGATCCGGCCGTCGGCGAGCTCGACGACGTCGAAGCCGATGACGATCGGCTCGCCGCCCTCGCCCGCCGGGACGAGGTGCCAGGTGAACCGCGCGATGTCGTGGTGGGCGTCGACCGGGCCGCCGAGCCGGAACTCCAGCCCGGGGAACTGGCCCTGCACCGCCGCCAGCAGTCCGTCGATCTGCTCGTGGCCGGTGACGTCGGCCAGCGGGTCGATGTAACGGGCGTCTTCGGTGTAGGTCGCTGCGATCAGTTCCTTGCGAGCGGCGGCGTCGGTGGTGTTCCAAGCGGTCAGGTAGTTCTCGATGATTTCCATGCGGCAAAAGCTACGGAGATCGGGGAACTGCGGAATCGGTATCGCTTAGGTACTTCGGCGCTGTGCGTACCAGTGTGTAAATTCGAGCCCGTGCTGCACGGCCGGAACCGCGAACAAGACCAGGTGAACCGCTTGATCGCGGCCGGTGGTGGGGCGCTCGTGCTGCGCGGCGGCCCGGGGATCGGCAAGACCGCGCTGCTGGAGTGGGCCGCGGAGCTGCCGGTCGGGCGGGTTTTGCGCGGCAACGGCGTGGAGTTCGAGGCCGAGCTGCCGTTCGCGGGTTTGAGCCAGCTCTTGCGACCGGTCCTGGATCGGCTGGATCGTCTCCCCGGCGCGCAACGGGCCGCGCTCGCCGCTGCGTTCGGCCTGGCCCAGGGCGAGGCCGCGGACCGCCTGCTGGTGGGCTTCGGGGTGTTGTCACTGCTCGCGGAGGCCGCGGACGAGGGGCCGGTGCTCTGCCTCATCGACGATGCCCACTGGCTCGACGCGGTGTCCGCAGACGCCTTGCTGTTCGCGGCGCGGCGGCTGAGTGGGGAGGGCGTGATCTTGCTCTTCGCCACCCGCGACGGCGGATTCGCCGCGCCCGGCCTGCCTGAGCTGCGGCTGGAGGGCCTCAGCGCGGTCGACGCGGCCCGGTTGCTCGATCCCGATCTCGACCCGGTGATCCGCTATCGCGTGCTCGGCGAGGCGCAAGGCAACCCGTTGGCGCTGCTTGAGCTGCCCAGGGTGGGCGATCAGGCGGCGGACCGTCCGCTGCCCGAACGGCTCCAGGCCGCGTTCTCCGGCCAGGTCGCGCAGCTGCCCGCGGCTACGCGTGCGGTCCTGCTGGTCGCAGCGGCGGAGGACACCGGCGAACTCGCGGTGGTGCTGCCCGCGAGCGGCGGCACGGCCGACGACCTCCGCCCGGCCGAGGCCGCGGGTCTGATCGAGATCGTGGGCACGAAGCTTCAGTTCAAACATCCACTTGTACGCACAGCGGTGTACCACGCGGCGGCATACTCCGATCGCCTGGCCGCCCATCGCGCGCTCGCCGACGCTCTGACCACATCGGACTCAGCCGACCGGCGCGCCTGGCATCTCGCCGCCGCAGCGACGGGCCCGGACGACGAGGTCGCGGCCGCCCTCGAAGACACCGCCCGGCAGGCCCGGGACCGCAACGGTTACGGAGCCGCGGCGGCGGCGTACGAGCGGGCGGCGCAGTTGAGCCAGACCCCGCAAGCGCAGGCGCGCCGCCTTCTCCTCGCGGCGGAGAACGGGATGCAGGCCGGTTCGCCGGCCAACGCCGTCACGCTGGCCGAACGGGCCGCCGCGCTGGTTCAGGAACCGGCCTTCCTCGCTCAGGTCGGCTGGGTCGAGGGGCGCGCCTGGTTCTGGCAGGGCAACTATCAGACGGCGTACGACCTGCTCATGGCGGCGGCCGGATTCTCGGCCGACCCCGGTCCGATCCTGCTGCAGGCGATCCATCCGGCGTGGTACCTCGGC
The DNA here is from genome assembly GCF_013362815.1 of Hamadaea sp. Classification (GTDB taxonomy): domain Bacteria; phylum Actinomycetota; class Actinomycetes; order Mycobacteriales; family Micromonosporaceae; genus Hamadaea. Next base: position 21,264 of record NZ_JABFVK010000062.1, read on the forward strand.
GAACCGGTGCTCACCGATTGTCTCGACCGGCTCGCCGAACTCGACGATCCATTGGCGCGGTTCCAAGTCGCCTCGGTACGCAGTCGCCCCGCCATGCCGGCGTTGGCGTCGCTTTCCGACGTCGCTCCCCGGGATCTCGTGCAGATCTGCGGACTCGGGTTCGTCGCCGGACAGGACGCCTTCGCCTACGAGGTGACGGCCGCGCTGGTCGCGCGCTGCCGGGCTGAAGGCCTCGTCGGATTGCTGCCCACGCTGCTGTTCTTCCAGGCCGAAGCCGAGTTCTTCCATGGTCGCCAGCAAGACGCCGACGTCAGCGCGGCCGAGGGCCTCGAGGTCGCCCGCGACGGTGGCCAGCCGCTCTGGATCAGTCAGCTCTCCGCGTTGCGAGCCGTTCTCGCCGCCGTCGCCGGTTCGGCCGACGAGTGCCGTGCGTACGCGGCCGACGCCCTGGCCGCTGCCGCTCCGGGCTGCGAACCCGCCGGGTACGCCTGGGCGCAGTGGGCACTGGCCCTGCTCGACCTGGGCGAGGGGCGTCCCGAGGCGGCCGTTCCCCGGTTGCTGGCGCTCCAGGAGAACCCGTACGCCCACCACGTGGCGGCGTACCGGTGCATCCCGGATCTGGTGGAAGCGGCGGTGCGCTCGGGCGCTGCCACCGTCTCGCTGGACCGGCTCACGGCGTACGCCGAACGGGTGGAGCAGCCGTGGGCGACCGCACTGCTGTTGCGTTGCCAAGCCCTGATCGCCGGCGACGAGGAGCTGTTCACGCGATCGCTGTCGGCGTCGGCCCGCCCGTTCGAGCGGGCCCGCACAGAGCTCCTGTACGGCGAGTGGCTTCGCCGCGGCCGCCGCAAAGCCGAGGCGCGTACCGTCTTGCAGCGGGCACTCGAAGTCTTCGACCGGCTGGGCGCCCAGCCCTGGGCCGCGCGTACGCGTACCGAGCTGGCGGCGACCGGACTGCTCACCTCGGCCCCGCCGGAGTCGGCGATCGCCTCGCTGACCCCGCAGGAACTCCAGATCTCTCGGCTGGCGGCGCAAGGTCTGTCCAACAAGGACATCGCCGCTCAACTGTTCCTGAGCCCGAAGACGGTGGCTTATCACCTGTACAAGGCGTACCCGAAGCTGGGCGTCGGCGGTCGTTCCGACCTCCCCGCCCTTTTCGCGCCCGCCCTTTCTCCGCGCCCTCTGGGATTTGCCGCGCGATCATGAACTATCGGGCGTGATCAACCGGCGTGTCGTGTCCCGAGCGCCCTGATCGTTCCCTCGCCAGCATGATCCGTCAGGCGCTGGGTTCGGCGTTGTAGCCGAGCGCCTCCCAGAGCGCCTCGGCGTCGAGGATCTCCAGCTCAGGGTCGAGTTCGCCGAGCCGGCGCAGCACGTCGGCGGGCGCGCCCTTGGCTTCGGCCGCCGAGCGGATCATCCGGGCAGTCAGGGGCAGCGTGTCGAAGTCGACATAAGGGGACAATTGTGCTCGGGCGGTCCGGCGGGCGACAAGCTCCTCCGAGTCGGCGTCCGAGAGCTGATAGCTGTTGTCGAGCGCTCCACTTGTCATGGTTGATCCCATACCCGGAGTGCGGCGCGGCCGAACGTCAAAGCGCGCTGCGGAACTGCCGATCCAGGACGTACCGGCGCTGGAGAAGGATGCTCACGATCATGACGACGACATCCTTGTCCACAGTAGAACCGACGAACCCGCCGATCGCGCGGCGGGCCGATTTGGCCCGCTCTTTCCGCGCGATCATGAACTTTCGGGCGTGATCAACCGGCGTGTCGTGTCCACGAGGCCCTGATCGATCCCTCGCGAGCGTGATCGACTTCCGCGGTCAGCCGGCGATCACATGGGCGGAGGGCCGGTGGCTGGCGGCGGCGGAGGCCACCGTGACTCGATCGGCGGATGGCCTGCCTCAAAGGCCGTCGTCGTCGGGTCGACCGGGTTCGCCGCATCCGGCGCCGAACGGCGGTTACCTCGTCGTAGGAGCGTGATCAACAGCGTGGCCAGGACCGCGACGACGACCGCTCCGCAGAGTAGACCGTCCCAGGACGCGAAGTCCATGTCGCTCCCTTCATCGATGGGTTCGAGCGTAGGGATGTGGCGCAACCCGCTCGGACTGGACGGCCGACCGCTGGGACTTGTACCTTTGCCGATGACCGTGACGCCACCGGAGGAGGTGAGACCCATGAACGTATCGATGTGGGTGCTCCCCATCCCGGTGACGGTCGGGCGATCGAAGTAGGTGTCGCCGGGAGCGCCTCGCCGTCAAGGCACTCCCCGAAAGGCAACACCATGTTTGACGTGATCATCGCCGGGTCCGGCCCGGCCGGTGCCCTCCTGGCCGCTGAACTGCGGCTGCACGATGTGCACGTACTGGTCCTGGAGAAGGAGACCCAGCCGACGTCGTTCGTCCGCATCGTCGGCCTGCACGTGCGCAGTCTCGAACTGATGGCCATGCGCGGACTGCTGGATCGGCTGCTCGAACGCGGCAGACGACGTCCGTCCCGAGGCTTCTTCGCCGCCATCGACAAGCCCACGCCGCCCGGCCTGGATTCCGCGTACGCGTATCTGCTGGGCATTCCGCAGCCCGTCGTCGTCCAGATACTCGAAGAGCATGCGATCGGGCTCGGCGCTCAGATCCGGCATGGTTGCACGGTCACCGGGTTCGAGCAGGACGACGACGGAGTCACCGTCGAACTGGCCGACGGAGAGCGGCTTCGTACGCGGTACCTCGTCGGCTGCGACGGTGCCCGCAGCACGGTTCGCAAGCAGCTCGGCGTCGGTTTCCCCGGCGAACCCACGCGATCCGAGACCCTGATGGGCGAGATGGCCGCAGCCGCACCGCCGGAGGAGATCGCCGCCAAGGTGGCCGAGATCCGGCAGACCGACAAGCGCTTCACCTTCGCCCCCTTCGGCGAAGGCGTCTATCGCGTCATCCTGCCGGAGTCTGGAGTCGGCGATCGCGCTGAACCGCCGACGCTCGCGGACTTTCAGCGCCAGTTGCACGCCATCGCTGGAACCGACTTCGGTGTGCACTCTCCGCGCTGGTTGTCCCGCTTCGGCGACGCCACACGGCTCGCCGAGCGCTATCGGGTCGGGCGGGTGCTCCTTGCCGGCGACGCGGCGCACATCCATCCGCCCATCGGTGGGCAGGGATTGAATCTCGGCGTACAGGACGCCGTCAACCTCGGCTGGAAGCTGGCCGCTCAGATCCAAGGCTGGGCCCCTGAGACGCTCCTGGACACCTATGAGGCCGAACGTCGTCCGGTCGCTGCGGACGTGCTGGACAACACTCGAGCCCAGCAGGAACTGCTGTCTCCCGAGCCAGGGGCGCAGGCCGTACGCCGGCTGCTGACGGAGTTGATGGACTTCGACGAGGTCAACCGACACCTGTTGGAGAAGATCACCGCTACCGGCATCCGTTACGACTTCGGTGCAGGTCCTGACCTTCTCGGCCGCCGTATGCCCGACGTCGAGCTGAAGCCGGGCAATCTCTACGGTCAGCTGCACAGCGGTCGTGGCCTGCTGGTGGACCGCACCGAACGGCTCACCGTCGGCGGTTGGTCGGATCGCGTGGACTACCTCGGCGACTCCACTGCGTCGCTGGATGCTCCAGGCGTACTGATCCGGCCCGACGGTCACGTCGCCTGGATCGGCGGCGATCAGCAGGACCTCGACGTACACCTCGGACGGTGGTTCGGTACGCCCGCGAACTGAGCTGTCGACGGGACATCGGCGCTCGACCGAACTCCCTACACTGCGCGCATGTCACGTCGCGGACTGGTGATCTCTGCGCTGCTGCTCGGCTTGGCAGGCTTCGGCCTGCGGCTGTTGCTCGTGTTCTGGTGGCAGCCCTTGATGTGGCGCTTGGACGGCATGAAGTTGTTCGTCGGCTTCGCTCTAGGGCTTGCTGTCGCTATCGCGGTTCCGGCCGCCGCGTGGTTCGTCGCTTTCTGGCTCCACTGGCGAAAGATCCGCCCCGGGATCGTCGAGATGCGAGCGGGCCGATTCGTGGTTCCCAACAGTCCGGCGTACGGCGGGAGTCAATTCGTCCTCTTCATGGTCAACGCAGGTGGCCTGGTACCGACCGAGCGGGTGCCAGGCCACGACACCATGCGGATCTACGCCGATCCGGCGCTGCTCATCGTCTCGATCGGTACGCTAGCCGTCTTCTTGCTCGTGGCCGTCACGTTCCTGTTCTGGCCGAAGCCGCGCATCGAGCTGACCCCGGCCTGCGTCGAGTTCCACTACTTCCTGTCCCGGAGAGCCTTCAAATGGGAGGAACTGGCACCCGGCGGCCCGCAGGCTCCCAGTCGCTTTCAGAAGCTCTCGGTGCTCGTTCGTGGACCACGAGGCGGGTGGATGCCGACGACGGTTCCCGCCATCGTGCTGGCCGAGCGTGGTTTCATCGCGTCCCTGATCCGGCACTATGCCGACCATCCTGCGTACCGGGCGGGGATCGGTACCGCTGCGGAACACGCGCGCCTCGTCGGGCCAGGCGGCCCACTGCGGTCGCCCAGCGGCGATCCGGCGCACCAGCCGGGATACGCACCGGCCATCGTGGACAGATCGTCCTAGTGACGGACATGGTTGTGGACTTGCCGACGGTTGCTCGAATCTCGATGGGTATGCGCCGCTCGACCGTTGGCGGAACAGGTGATCCAGCCTGGTGCCGCCCGCTCCGCCAATAGGCGACATCGGCGGCGGTCGGTGTCGAAGAGTGGCCAGGGGTGTACTCCAAGTAATCCGCTCGACGGGCGACTCGACGATGCGGGGCTGCTCAACTGTCACGATGAGTCAAGGCCAGATGGATCGGGTCGAGCGTCCTGAGTCGACGAGCCGCGGCAAACGAATCGCGCTGATGACACTGGTACTGGTCGCGGCCGGGTTCGCGGTGCTGGTCGGGACTGGCGCACTCGGCCTCGCCGACCCGCTTCGCAAGCTAGTCGCCGCGTGTTGTGCAATCGGCTCCGGTGCCCTTTCGGTTCTGCAACTGCTGACGGAACCCGCCCGCAAGAAGGTCTGGCGCGCCGTCACCGATCCCAAGACGGTCGGGCCCAGTCTCCTGGTGACGGTGGTGGTGTTGGCCGGCTCGATAGCCTTCACCGCCAGCCGCGGTGACGGCGGGCCCAAGGCCGGTGCCGACGCCTCTCCGTCGGCTTCGCTTTCGCTTTCGCCTTCCCCCTCCCCGTCGCCTTTCCCCTCGCCTTCTCTGTCGAGGGCACCCAACCCGTACGGCGGCCCGGCGACGATGGTGCTCGACGAGCGATTCACGGACCCGGAGACCTCGGACTGGCATGAGCAGGACGGCCACGACCAAGGGTGCTTCTTCGACAACGGCTACCACGTCGCCACGACCAACTATTACTACGAGTGCCACGGCTATGCCGAGTATGCGAACTTCACCGCTGAGGTGACTGTTGCGATGACCCGTGGCAACGGTGGGGCGATCACCTTCCGCGACGACAACAGCGGCGGCCAGTACTACGTGGTGGAGTTCGACGCTAGGGGCGAGTTCACGGCTCGGAAGATCTATAAGGGTGGCAACAAGATCCTGGTCGAAGGCAAAGGCAAGGCAGGTCGTACGCAGACCATCGCGATCACCGCAGTCGGCCCGGCCGTCACCATCTACCTGGGCGGCGTCAAAGTCGGGTCGTTCCGGGACGAGGCGATCGCCTCGGGCTCGATCGGCCTGATCGCAGCGGGCGGCAAGTCCTCAGAGATCGTCGTCAGCCGGGTACGAGTATGGTCCGACAGCCAGTAGCAGCGGCGGGTCGGACCCGTTTGCGCTCGGACGCGCGCGAAGAGCGGGGCGCACTCCGGCCCCCGCTCAGCGGCAAATGACGAAGTCCACGGTATGCGGACCGTGGACTTGGATCTCTTGGTGTGGTGCCCCCGGCAGGATTCGAACCTGCGCCCCCGCCTCCGGAGGGCGGTGCTCTATCCCCTGAGCTACGGGGGCTCAGCGACCGACAAAGAGTACCAGGTGTCTCCCTCGACGCCGAAATCGGGACCTGGATCGGCCATCCGGACCATCCGTGTCACGGACGAAGATCAGCGCTGGGGCTTTTCGTCCGATCCGGGGAGATCCTCGCGTCGGCGAGTATGTGGCGTTCACTCTGCCCTTATTCCCCTCGGAGGATTCCATGCGCCAGCGCCTTGCGCGGGTCGCTCTCGCGGCGGCAACGGCCGCTCTCGCCGGTCTGGCGTTCGCCTCGCCGGCCCGTGCGGCCGACGCCGATATCCCGATCAACCCGGGCAACGTGGGACCCAACGGGGTCACCGCGGCAGACTTCAAGACCCATGATTGCGAAGACATCTTCGACTTCTTCGGCAACGTCGAAGGAGACGATGCGCCGAGCGCGAAGTCGCAGTTCAACAGGGTTACTGCGAACGGCGCCGTCGACATTCCGGTCGGTATCGACGGATGGCACTTCGTTCTGCCTGACGCGTCCGGCGATGCTTTCGTCTCGCTGAGCCTGAACTTCACCACGCCGGACGGTCCGGTCACGGTCACGATCCCGGGTGGTGGCGGCGACGAGGACCTGTACTGGGGTCTTCTCGGCGAGTCCGGTGGCAAGGCCAACAAGCACGCCTACCTGCTCACCATCGCCGGTTGGACGCTGACGGGCGGCCACGCGATCGTCAAGCGGGCCGACGGCAAGACGTACCCGCAGGACATTTTCAACCTGAGCCACGTGTGCGCCGGTACGCCGGGCACTGGTACGCCGACTCCAGGCACCACCGAGACGCCGACGCCGGGGAACTCGGACACGCCGAGCCCGGGCACCTCGACCCAGCCGGGCGGGACCCCGTCGCCGTCGAGCTCGACGGGTGGCGGCCTGCCGGTGACCGGTGTCGCCTGGGGTGCCACGGCGCTGACCGCGGTCGGGCTGATCGCTGCCGGTATCGCGCTGATGGCCGTTCGTCGTCGCCGTGAGCTGACCGAGGACTCGGCGAGCTGACGCTCGACGCGAGACCGAGCTGACGTTCGACGCGAGCTCGACCGACGTTCGACGCAAGCCGGCAAGCTTCGTAAGCGGAAAGCTCCATGATCAGGGTCATTTCCAGGTCGCTATGAACGACAGGGAAATGACCCTGATCATGGAGCGACCGCACTCAGGAAAAAGCACATAGCGCGAGCACATAGCAAAAGTGGGGGTGTCCAGCCGGACACCCCCACTTTTGCGTACGCGGTGAAACTAGGAGCCGAGCTTCTTCTGCAGGTTCTGGATGACGGTCAGCTCGTTCTGCTGGCCGGCCTTCATGTTCTCGGCCAGCGAGACGACCTCGGGGTTCTTCGAGGCGGCGAGCAGGCCGTCGACCATGTGGATGCCGCCCAGGTGGTGGGTCAGGATCAGCTTCAGGAAGAGGATGTCGACCTGCTTGCCCTTGGCGTCTCGCAGTTCTTGAACCTCAGCCTGCGACGCCATGCCCGGCATGAGGCCGTTCTTCACCGACGCCTGCCCGTCCGGCATCCACGCCATGGCGGGCTGGTCCGACGTCGGGTTGAGGCCCCAGAAGGTCAGCCAGGTCTGCATCTGACCGATCTGGTTCTCCTGGGTCAGGGCGATGTCGTAGCCGAGCTGGCGTACCTCGGGGTCGGTCGCCCGGGCGGCCGCGATCATGCTCATCTCGACCGCCTGGGCGTGGTGCGTCGACATGTCCCGCGCGAAGCCTGCCTCCGGTGAGTCGTCCGCCGGGTTCTGCTTCGTCGCCGCGGTCGCCGACGGGGTCGTCGGAGTGACGACGCGGCCCACGGCGTACCCCGTCATGAGCGAGACCACGATGGCGAAGGCGAGGCCCCCGGCGATCAACCACCTGCGAGCCGGCATCAGGAACCCAGGTCGTAAGGGGTCGTGCCGGTCCGCGTGACGCCGCCGGAGCACGACGCGCCCGACTCCATCGAGGCGTTCTTGCGCAGCGCGCGGACGAACGCGTCGATCCGTGAGTCGTCGGCGTTGTCGACCTTGAGCTGGTAGCCCCAGGCCTGCAGCGAGATCGGCGAGCCGAGGTTGTCGACCGGGCTCATGAGCATGTACTCCTTGCCGGTCACCCGCTCGGCGAGCTTCGCGACCTGCGCGGGGTCGAGCTTGCTGTCGTACGTGATCCAGATGGCGCCGTGCTCGAGGCTGTGCGTGGCGTGCTCGGTCGCGATCGGGGCCTTGTAGACGTCGCCCATGCAGTTCTGCCAGACCGGGTTGTGGTCACCGCCGACGGACGGGGTGACGGCGTAGGTCAGCTTGCCCTGCTTGTGGTTGTTCGTCAGCCAGGCCGGCTTCTGATCGCGGTAGTTCACGATGCCCTGGATGGCGGCGGCCCGCTGAGTCCACGGCGTCGAGGCCTCCTTCTTCTCCAGCTCGGCCTCGGCCTTCTGCTTGGCCTCGGCGGCGGAGGTGGCCCGCATGTCCTTGATGATGAAGTACGCGCCGAAGCCGACGATCGCGACGGCGACGGTGATCACCGCGATGAGCAGGCCGATCGGACCCCACGAGCGCTGCTGCGTCACCTTGACCGGGGTCACCGGGCGGCGGCCCTTGCCACCGGAGGCGACCGGCTTCTGCCCGGGCTTGGCCGGGCCGCCCGGCTTGGCCGCGGTGGTGGTCGTGCTCTTCGTGTCGGCCGCTGGCTTCGCCTCAGCGGCCGGCTTCGAGCTGGTCGTGGTCTTAGAGCCGGTCGTGGTCTTGGAACCGGCAGCCGGCTTGGAGCCGGTGCTCTTGGAGCCGGTCGTGGACTTCGATCCGGCCGCCGACTTCGAAGAAGCCGTCGACTTCGATCCGGACGTCGTCTTCGATTCGTCCGCCGGCGGCTTGCCGCCGGTCGCGGTGGATTTGCCGCTCTTGACGACGTTCACTTGCCGGTTCTCACCGGGGGTGCTGACGCTCATCACATGCCTCTAAGGGGTGGGATCGTGGCTGGCCAGGATCGGATCACAACAAGCTGACGGGAGGTGACCGCCCGTCAAGCCCCAGAGTCTAGCGCGGATACCATGGATCAGTGACTCCTGAGAAACTCGCCGACGCAGTCTTGTCCGCCGCTCACGCCGTCTTCACCGAGCGTGGCCTGGATCACTCGGTTCTGCCGGGCACGACCGCCGTCGAGCGTCCGCGTAATCCGGAGCACGGAGACTACGCCTCCAACCTGGCGATGCAGGTCGCGAAGCGGGCCGGAGTCAACCCCCGCGATCTGGCCGGTGCCGTCGCCGCCGAGCTGGCGAAGACGAACGGCATCAAGACCGTCGAGATCGCCGGGCCCGGATTCCTCAACATCCGGCTCGACGCCGCCGCGGCCGGAGCGCTTGCGCGGACGGTCGTGGAGGCGGGTGCGGCGTACGGCGAAGGCACGGCGCTGGGCGGCGAGGCGCTGAACCTCGAATTCGTCTCGGCCAACCCGACCGGTCCCATCCATCTCGGCGCGGTCCGCTGGGCGGCGGTCGGCGACGCCCTCGCCCGGATGCTGAAGGCGGCGGGGGCGCGGGTCACCACGGAGTACTACTTCAACGACGCCGGCTCGCAGATCGACCGGTTCGCCAAGTCGCTGCTGGCCAGCGCCCAGGGCGAAGAGGTGCCCGAGGACGGCTACGTCGGGGCGTACATCACCGAGATCGCGCAGACCGTCGTCGCCAAGCGGCCGGACGTCCTCGAATCGGAGGATCCGCAGGAGATCTTCCGGGTCGAAGGCGTACAGCTGATGTTCGAGCAGATCAAGGAGTCGCTCGCGCAGTTCGGCACGCACTTCGACGTCTACTTCAACGAGAAGGACCTGCACGACCGCGGCGAGCTCGACCACGCGCTGGAGCGGCTGCGGGCACAGGGCCACACCTTCGAGGCCGACGGCGCGGTCTGGCTGCGTACCACCGACTTCGGCGACGACAAGGACCGCGTACTGCGCAAATCCAACGGTGAGTGGACCTACTTCGCCGCCGACTGCGCGTACTACCTGGACAAGCGAGAGCGCGGCGCGGAGCGCGTGGTGATCATGCTCGGCGCCGATCACCACGGCTACATCGGCCGCATGCGGGCCATGTCCGCGTGCTTCGGCGACGACCCCGACCGCAATCTGGAGATCTTGATCGGCCAGATGGTCAATCTGGTACGCGACGGGCAGCCGGTCCGGATGAGCAAGCGGGCCGGCACGGTGGTGACGCTGGAAGACCTCGTCGACGCCATCGGGATCGACGCGAGCCGGTACGCCCTGGCCCGCTACTCGTCGGACTCGCCGATCGACATCGACATCGAACTCTGGACCCGGGCGACGCGGGACAACCCCGTGTACTACGTCCAGTACGTGGCCGCCCGGACCGCCAGCGTCGGCCGGAACGCGGCCGACCTCGGCCTGACCCGGGACGCTGGGCCGTTCGACCCGGCGCTGCTGACCCATGAGAAGGAGCTGGAGCTGCTCAAGACGCTCGGCGACTTCCCCGCCGTCGTGCAGTCCGCCGCCGAGCTGCGCGAACCCCACCGAGTGGCCCGTTACCTCGAGGAGCTCGCCGGGGCGTACCACCGCTTCTATGACAACTGCCGGGTGCTGCCCCAGGCCGACGAGTCGATCAACCCCCTGCACGTCGCCCGGCTGTGGCTGAACGACGCGACGCGGCAGGTCATCGTCAACGGCCTGACCCTGCTCGGCGTCTCCGCCCCGGAACGGATGTAAGAGGAATGCGCGCACACGAAGCCGGAGCCCTGCATGGCGACTTCGGCCAGCACCCCACGTGGCTGCGGCCCCCGGCCGACGTCAACGAGCTCATGACCGAGCTGTGGCCGCAGACGGCCACCAAGGACGGCGGCGTACTGCACATCGGGGGGAAGTCGGTCGCCGAGCTGGCCGCCGAGCACGGCACTCCGGCGTATCTGCTGGACGAGGAGGACTTCCGGGCCCGGTGCCGGAGCTTCCGGGCCGCGTTCGCGGGGGCGGACGTCTACTACGCGGGCAAGGCCTTCCTCTCCAAGGCGATCGTGCGGATGGTTCACGAGGAGGGCCTCCACCTCGACGTCTGCTCCGGTGGCGAGCTGGCGACCGCGTTGGCGGCCGGGATGGACCCCGCCAAGATCGGGTTCCACGGGAACAACAAGTCGGTCCGGGAGCTGAGCCGGGCGCTGGATGCGGGCGTCGGCCGGATCATCGTCGACTCGTTCGGCGAGATCGACCGGCTGAGCGCTCTCGCGACCGAACGCGGCGTACGCCCGCAGGTGATGATCCGCGTGACGGTCGGCGTCGAGGCGCACACCCACGAGTTCATCGCCACTGCTCACGAAGACCAGAAGTTCGGCTTCTCGCTGTCGGGTGGTGAGGCGTTCCGTGCCGCCGGGAAGATCCTCGGCGAAGGCGTCCTGGAGCTGCGCGGGCTGCACTCGCACATCGGCTCGCAGATCTTCGACGCGTCGGGATTCGAGGTCAGCGCGCGGCGCATCCTCGGACTGCATCAGCGGATCCTTGACGAACTCGGGGTGGCCCTGCCCGAACTCGACCTCGGCGGCGGCTTCGGCATCGCGTACACGAGTCAAGACGATCCCCAGCCCGCCGCGGACCTGGCCGAGCGGATGAACAAGATCGTCGACGACGAGTGCGCGGCCCTGGGCCTGGACCGGCCGCACCTGAGCGTGGAGCCGGGCCGGGCGATCGTCGGACCCGCCGTGTTCACCCTCTACGAAGTGGGCACGGTCAAGCCGATGGAGGGTCTGCGGACCTATGTCAGCGTGGACGGCGGGATGAGCGACAACATCCGGACCGCCCTCTACGACGCCTCCTACTCGGCGACTCTGGCGTCGCGTACGTCACAGGCCGGTCCGATGCTTGCCCGCGTGGTGGGAAAACATTGTGAGTCCGGGGACGTGGTAGTGAAGGATGAATTCCTGCCCGCTGACATCCGGCCCGGAGATCTTCTCGCCGTGCCGGGCACCGGCGCCTACTGCCGGAGCATGGCGAGCAACTACAACCACGTGCCGCGGCCGCCGGTGGTGGCCGTCCGGGACGGGCAGTCGCGGGTGATCGTGCGCCGGGAGACCGAGGACGACCTGCTCGCGCTGGACGTCGGCTGACTAACACAACAAGGGGTCTGTCGTGAAGGAGCCTGTCAAGGTAGCCCTCCTGGGATGCGGCAATGTCGGTGCGGAGGTCGTCCGGCTGCTCCATGAGCAGGCCGCCGACCTCACCGCCCGGATCGGCGCGCCGATCGAACTCGTCGGCGTGGCGGTCCGCCGCCTCGGCCGGGATCGCGGCGGGCTCCCCGTCGACCCCTCGATCTTCACGACGGACGCCCTGGGCCTGGTCAAGCGAGACGACGTCGACGTCGTCGTCGAGGTGGTCGGCGGCATCGAGCCGGCCCGCAGCTGGCTCGTCGAGGCGCTGAACGCCGGCAAGAGCGTGGTCACCGCGAACAAGGCGCTGCTCGCGGAGGACGGCGGCTCGCTGCACGACGCCGCCGCGCGGGGCGAGGCCGATCTCTACTACGAGGCCGCGGTGGCCGGGGCCATCCCACTGCTGCGCCCGCTCCGCGAGTCGCTGCACGGCGACCGCATCACCCGGGTCACGGGCATCGTCAACGGCACGACCAATTTCATCTTGTCCAGCATGGACGCTTCGGGGGCCGGCTTCGGCGAGGCGCTCGAAGAGGCCACCACTCTCGGGTACGCCGAAGCCGACCCGACCGCCGACGTAGAGGGCTTCGACGCGGCCGCCAAGGCGGCGATCCTCGCCTCGCTGGCCTTCCACACCCGGGTCGGCGCCGCCGACGTCTATCGCGAGGGCATCACGGAGGTCAGTGCGGCCGACGTGGCGAGCGCCAAGGCGATGGGTTGCACGATCAAGCTGCTGTGCATCGCCACCCGGACCGAGGACGGCGGAGTCAGCGTACGGGTGCATCCGGCGATGATTCCGCGTACGCACCCGCTGGCCGGGGTCAGCGACGCGTTCAACGCCGTCTTCGTGGAAGCCGAGGCGGCCGGTCAGCTCATGTTCTACGGCCGGGGCGCCGGGGGTGCGCCCACCGCCAGCGCGGTCCTCGGCGACCTCGTCGCCGTCGCGCGCAACCGTCTCGCGCGGACCCGCGCCGCCAGCGAATCGGCGTACGCCGACCTGCCCGTGCGCTCGATGGGCGAGGTACGCACCCGCTATCACATCTCTCTCGACGTGGCCGACCGCGCGGGCGTGCTCGCCGCTGTCGCCGGGGTGTTCGCCAAGCACGACGTCTCCATCGCGACCGTCAACCAGAGCGGCCGGGGCAACGACGCCGTCCTCGTCATCGTCACCCACTCCGCCCCGGACGCGGCGCTGGCCGCCACGGTCGAGGAACTGCGGTCGCTGGACATCGTCCGGTCCATCGCCAGCGTCCTCCGGGTCGAGGGCGAGTAACGCTCGGTAACTCCTCCACCCCTTGCCGGCCGGTTATCCACAGGCTGGCCGGAGGGGTTTGCGGATCATGATCGAGCCTGCCTAGGGTTTCGGCATTGGTTCGACCGAGGGGAGGGGTTGGGACGATGTTCCAGAACATCGACGCAGCCGAAGAGTGGCTCGAAAGCTGGTCGGCGGGGGTGAGCGAACAGGCGGCCCGGGCGGCGCAGCTCTCGTCGCGGGTCGCGTCGCTGACCGGCAAGGCGGAGAGCAACGACGGTTCGATCCGGGTCACCGTCGGCGCTTCCGGGCAGGTGGAGAAGCTGGAGCTCGACGACCGGGTCCAGCAGTTCCGGGGGGCCGACCTGGCCGCGCAGATCCTGGGCGTCATGCGCAAGGCGCAGGCCCGGCTGTCGCAGCAGGTCGCCGAGGAGGTCCAGGCGACCGTCGGCGCCGACACGGAGACCGGCCGCGCCGTCATCCACTCGTTCGACACGCGGTTCCCGCAGCCGTCCGAGGACGACCAGGACGGCGGTGCCCGCCATGGCCGGTGACGGACAGCTCGTCCAGTTCCCGATCGCGATCGTCCAGAAGCACGCGGGCACTGTGGAAAACGTCGCCTCGGCGATGGACATGGCGAAGGGCGCGATCCACGAGGTCACCATGAGCACTGAGGCCTACGGGCAGCTGTGCCAGTTCCTCCCGGCCATCCTGAGCCCGATATTCATGATCGCCCAGTCGGCCCTCAACGATTCGGTCACGTCGCTGGGGGAGACGGCGCAGAAGCTGCGTACCGCTGCGACGAGCACGCAGACCACCGACATCGAACGGGAGCAGGCCACGACCGCGATCACCTCCCGTCATCCCGGGATCGAGCTGGCTCTGTGACCAATCCGCTCGTCGCCCAAGCCCAATCCTCGACTACTTGGTACACCGGGCTCGGCCTGATCGAGGATGCCGCCCAGATCTCCGACGGCATCAAGAACGACAGCTGGGTCGACGGCACGCTCGGCACGGTCGGCGGTGCGCTCGACGTGCTGGGGATGGTCATCGACCCGCTGGGCTCGCTCGTGGCGTGGGGCGTGTCCTGGCTGATGGAGCACGTCAAGCCGCTGAAGGAGGCGCTCGACTGGCTCGCCGGCAATCCCGACGAGATCTCGGCGCACGCCCAGACCTGGGAGAACGTCGCCAAGTTCACCCTCGACGCGCAGAAGTACTACGCCGACGCGCTGCGGGTCGAGACGGCCGACTGGCTGGGCGACTCCGGGGACGCGTACCGGGGTCACGCGAGTGGCCACTTGAGCGTCATGGAGGGCATCAGCAAGGCGGCCCACGGCATCCACTACGCCGTGATGGGCGCCGGCCTGATCGTCGGTCTCGTCCGGGGCATCGTCCGGGACTTGATCGCCCAGTTCATCGGTACGCTCGCCGCCCGCCTGCCGCAATGGCTGGCCGAAGCGGGGCTGACCCTCGGCCTCGCCACACCGGTGGTCATCGGCCAGGTGGTGTCGCTCGTGACGACCTGGGTCAACAAGATCCAGAAGTTCGTCCGGGCGCTGCTGTCAAGCCTCAAGAAGCTCACGCCGATGGTGAAGAAGCTCGGCGAGATCCTCGAGCAGCTCAAGGAGCTGCTGAAGAAGCTCGGCCGCAGCAACCCGCTGACCCGGAGCGCCGACGGTCCACCGCCGCTGAAACCCGGGGAGATACCCGGGCCGCGAACCAGTCCGGCCAACGGTCCGCTCGCCGGACGGGAGCTCGATCCGCACTACCGCGGCGAGACCGACCCGTTCACCGCGTCGAACCTGTTCGGCCGTCCGAGCAACGGGGTCCGCTACTTCGACGAAGCCGGCCGCGAGCAGTTCCGGCTCGTGGTCGACAACCAGGGCCGGCTGCGTAACGCCTCCGACGGCAGCCTCTTCGACACCACCAGTGGTGTGTCGGCGCACAACGGCGGCGGCCGCGCGGTGTTCGTCATGGATCAGAACGGCAACCTCTTCGCCAGCAACTACCATGGCGTGGGCGACTTCCATCACTCCAGCTTCCTGGCCGGTGGGGACGTCGCCAGCGCCGGCGAGCTCACGGTCCGCAACGGCGTGCTGGAAGGCATGAACAACAGCAGTGGGCACTACAAGCCGACGCAGGGCCACCATGCCCAAGCTCGTGACGAGCTGCTGGCTCAGGGCGTACAGCCCGGCCCGAACGGCCTGACGGAGGATCTCTGGTGATGACGCAGCAGGACGAGTGGCGGGGGACGCTCAATCAGATCCTCTACCTCACGAACTACGCGCGGGCGCTGAACGACGAGGACGCCGCCAGGTTCGCGACGCAGATGATCGAGTTCGATTTCTTCCCCGATGGTCCGGCGGTCTATCGTGCGGCCATCGACCGGGCGCTCGCCGCCCCGGTGCTGCTCGACGAGGGGGCCGTGCCGGCACCGCATCCAGAGCCGGCGCTGCGGGAGTTCCTCGGCAAGGTCGCGGCCGAACTCGACGCCCGCCAGCCATGGGCCTCGCCCCGCTATCGCATGCTCGACGCGAAGCTCTGGGAGACCTTCGGCCAGGCCCGTGCGATCGCCAAGATTGATTGGTCGCCGATCCGCGTCGCCAACCACCTGCGTTCGCTGTTCGACACGGTGCAGGCGGGTGAGGCGAAGCTGCCCGTCCTGGTCTTCCGGATCGGCAGCGGCGAGGTGCTCGCCTTCCTCGGCTCGGCCGACCCGAAGGTGCATTCAGTCACGCTCTACCAGCGCGATCCCGGCGATCCGGCCGAGATCATCGCGCATTTCTGCGAGTACACCGGGTTCGATCCCGCCGAGATCAAGCCGCTGCACGGCTGAGCCGCGGTGCGGGAGCCTTCCGGGAAGGGGCTGGGGCGTCTTCCCGGAAGGTGGAACCGACTGGTGATCTGAGCGTTGAGCAGGCAGGCTAGCCTGTGACTCTGCGTGAGGAGACCAGCATGTGGCGTGGATTGATCGATCGCTATCGGGACCGGCTGCCCGTTTCGGCCGCCACGCCGGTGATCACCCTGCATGAGGGAAACACGCCCCTGGTCCCCGCTCCGGTGCTCTCGGGCCGGACGGGATGCGACGTCTATCTGAAGGTCGAGGGCGCCAACCCGACCGGCTCGTTCAAGGACCGCGGCATGACCGTCGCCGTCTCCAAGGCCGTCGAGCAGGGCGCGAAGGCGATCATCTGCGCGTCGACCGGGAACACCAGTGCCAGTGCGGCGGCGTACGCGGCCCGGGCGGGCATCGCCTGCGCCGTCCTGGTGCCGCAGGGCAAGATCGCCCTCGGCAAGCTGGCTCAGGCGCTCGTACACGGCGCAAAGCTGCTGCAGGTGACCGGGAACTTCGACGACTGCCTGTCGCTGGCCAGCAAGCTCGCCGTCGACTACCCGGTCGCCCTGGTGAACTCGGTGAACATCGACCGCCTGCATGGCCAGAAGACGGCGTCGTTCGAGATCGTCGAGGCGCTCGGCGACGCTCCCGACATCCACTGCCTGCCGGTCGGCAACGCCGGCAACATCAGTGCGTACTGGATGGGGTATTCGGAGGACTTCGCGGCCGGCAACTCCACTCGCCGGCCGAAGATGTTCGGCTTCCAGGCTGCCGGGTCGGCTCCGCTGGTCACCGGCAACATCGTCGAACACCCGTCGACGATCGCGACCGCGATCCGCATCGGCAACCCTGCGTCCTGGACCAAGGCCATCGACGCGCGTGACGAATCCGGGGGACTGATCTCCAGCGTCACCGACCGGGAAATCCTTTCGGCGTACCGTCTGCTGGCGCGTGAGGTAGGCGTCTTCGTCGAGTTGGGGAGCGCCGCGAGTGTCGCGGGCCTGCTGCAATCGGCGGACAAAGGGCTGCTGCCCGCGGGCGCGACCATCGTGTGCACGGTGACCGGCCACGGCCTGAAGGACCCGGAGTGGGCGATCTCCACCGCGCCCGCGCCGACCACGATCGCGCTGGACGTGCTCACGGCGGCCAAGGCCCTGGATCTCGCCTGACGCCGGGGACGGCTTGCCGGAGCCGCCAGGAGTGCGGTCAGTCGGCACTTGTAAGGTGCACGAGTGCGTGCGCTCCTAACGCAGAATCGTGACTTCCGCCGTCTGTTCCTCTCCCAGCTGATCACCGGCGGCGCTGACTGGTT
The DNA here is from genome assembly GCF_013362815.1 of Hamadaea sp. Lineage (GTDB taxonomy): Bacteria > Actinomycetota > Actinomycetes > Mycobacteriales > Micromonosporaceae > Hamadaea. The sequence goes on from NZ_JABFVK010000062.1 coordinate 38,730, forward strand.
CCTCATGGTGCCGCTGCTCGTGCTGCTGGCCGACCTCACCGGCGGTGGCTTCTGGGGCGGTGCCGTGCTCGCCGTGGACACCGGCATCGTGGCGTTGCTGCTGCCGTACGCCGGGACCGTGGCGGACCGGATCGACCGCAAGCGGATGATGATCGGCGCGAACCTGGCCGCCTGCGTCGCCGTCTGCGGCATGTTCTTCGTCCGCGGGCACTGGGCCGGACCGCTCGCCGCTGTGGCCGTCGCCGTCCTCGCGAGCGCCAAAGCCTTCTACGGCCCGGCCGCGAACTCGGCGCTGCCCAATCTGGTCCGCCCGGACGAGTTGTCGGCGGCGATGGCGGTGGCCGGATCGACGTGGGGCACGATGACCGTCGTGGGCTCGTCGCTCGGCGGGGTGCTGGCGAGCCTGGTCTCGCCGTACGTGTGCTTCGTGGCAGTCGCAATCCTGCTCGCCGTGTCGGCCGCGCTCAGCTGGGGGATTCACCAGCCGACTCAGGTTGCGCTCGCCGCTTCCGACCGGTCCGAAGCATGGCCGGCCATTCGGGAGGCGATCGGGTACCTCCGCCGCCGCCCGCGGTTGATCTCGCTGGTCACGGTCAAGGCGGCGGTCGGTGTCGGCAATGGACTCCTGGTCGCCTTCCCGCTGCTCGCGCTGCACTACGGCGTCGGTGCGATGGGCGTCGGCCTGATGTACGCCGTCCGCGGCCTCGGCTCACTGCTCGGTCCGTTCGTCCTCCGCCGGATGCTCAACCGGACGGAGTGGCTTCTGCCCGGGCTGTCCATCTCGATGGCCTGCTACGGAGTGGCGTACTTGGCGGTGGCAGCGGTCGACTGGTTCCCGCTCGCCCTGATCGGCATCTTCGTGGCGCACGCCGCCGGTGGGGGCAACTGGGTCATGAGCGCGTACGCGATCCAGCAGTCGGTTCCGGACGACCTGCGCGGCCGGATCGGAGCCACCGACACGATGATCGCCATGATCGCGGTCACCGCCTCGCAGTTCATCGCTGGGCTGCTTGTCGACTCCGTGGACACCCGGCTGCTCGTCGCGGGATGCGCCTTCACCACTCTCGCGTACGCCGCCGGTTGGCGGTTCGCCACTCGGCGGATCGCTCGGCTCGCTACCGCTTGACGCGCCTTTGTGGCTGCTTCGCGGCGGGCTTTGTGGCTGCAGATCACGGTTACGCATGTGATCATGGCCGGTTTTGGCCTGCGTAACCGTGATCTGCAGGGGTGTCAGGCGGTCGGCGGGGTGTATTGCGCGTATGGCGCGGCAGCGGCCGGAGCCACCGGTGCGGCTGCGCGACCGGCGAACACCGAAAGCAGAAGCAGCACGAAGCCGAGCAGGTGGATTGCGCCGAGGACCAGGCCGGCGAGGCCGAACCACAGGCCGACCTCGTTGTAGGAGATCTCGAGGTCCCGCATGATCACGGGCAGGTTGTACGAGACGATGTACCAGGCGACGTTGAGCAACGCCCCCAATGCCAGTACGCCCGTGCCGCCTGCGGCCAGCCCCGTCGCCTTGCCCAGCCTCCGCCGGTTGGCCAGAACTGCGCCGAAACCGGCCAGAAAAGCCAGGAGTGTCAGCAAGATCGGAGCCATCGAAAGCAGGAAAGCGCCGTTGAGCGGGATGTAGTCGGACAAGCTTCCTCCCGAGGGGTGGGTTCGCGAGGATGGTACCGGCGCTTCGCACCTACGATGTCCGCTGTGTCGATCTCGTTGCAGTCCGGCCCGGTGACCGTCCGGGTCCCCGCCACCAGCGCCAATCTCGGTCCCGGTTTCGACGCCCTGGGCGTCGCGCTCACGCTCTACGACGAGGTGACCGCGACCGTGGTCGACGGGCCGACCCGGGTGGAGATCGCCGGTGAGGGCGCTGGGGAGCTGCCCCGCGACGAGTCGCATTTGATCGTCCGGTCGATGCGTACGGCGTTCGAAGCGCTCGGGGCGGCCGCGCCGGAGATCGAGCTGCGCTGCGTGAACCGGATTCCGCAGGCGCGCGGGCTCGGATCGTCCAGCGCCGCCATCGTGGCCGGAGTGACGCTCGCTCAGACGCTGGCGGGAATCGCCGACCGGGAGCGGGCGTTGGAGATCGCGGGCGCCGTCGAGGGGCACCCCGACAACGTCGCGCCGTGCGTACTGGGCGGGTTCACGATCGCCTGGCTCGACGAGAAGCACCGGGCCCGGGCCGCCACCATGGCACCTGTCCAGAGTGTCCGGCCGGTCGTCTTCGTTCCCGACGTGCAAGGACTGACGGCGGTCGCCCGGGCGGCGCTGCCCACTGCCGTCCCGCACGCCGACGCCGCCTTCAACGCCGGGCGCTCGGCCCTTCTCGTGTACGCCCTGACCGCCGACCCGGCCCTGTTGTTCCCGGCCACCGAAGACCGGCTGCACCAGGCGTACCGGGCGGGTGGGATGCCGGGGACGGCGGATGTGGTCCGACGGCTTCGTGAGGCTGGAGTGGCCGCTGTGGTTTCCGGCGCGGGACCTACCGTCCTGGCGCTCTCCGAGGTACCGTCTGGTTTCGACCCGGGAAATGGTTGGATCCGCCACAACCTCGGGTTCGACTCGCAAGGGGCCCAGGTTGTGAGCTAAGCTGGACACGCCGAGCGGGACCCTATTGCCGCAGGTCTCACGAGTTAGCTAGGCTCTGGACTAGCACAGCCGCGAGACAGCGTTCTTCGGCGGTTCGGCTTTCCCCAACGGTCAATGGCGGGTCTCCGCCCACCCCCGTCCGCAAGCCGCGCTGCGCAAAGATTTGCTCGGTTGCGCGACAAACCCCTGCCTCAGGTTCTGATGGGGCGGGTGTATCGCCAGGCCGCCCGGCCACTCTTCGCGCCGACGCTGAGGTCCTCAGCGCAGACGCAATCCGGGCAGCTCGGCCCATCGAGGGAAGGAATCCATTGAGCGACACCACCGACACCACGTCGGATGTCTCCACCGTCGCTGACGACGC
>NZ_JABFVK010000046.1 GCF_013362815.1 Hamadaea sp.
GTTGATGTAGAAGATCCAGCGCCACTCCACCCAGGTGGTGAGCACGCCGGAGATGATGTAGCCGAGGATGCCGCCGATGCCGGTCAGGCCGCCCCAGATGCCGAGCGCCTTGGTGCGCTCGACCGGATCGGTGAACAGCAGGGCGATGAGGCCCAGCGCCGCGGGTGCGGCGAGCGCCTCGCCGAGGCCCTGGCCGAACCGGCCGGCGACCAGCACACCGGGCGCCATCGCGGTGCCGCAGACCGCCGAGGCCGTCGCGAACAGCACGACTCCGGCGATCAGCAGGCGACGGCGGCCGAACAGGTCGGCCAGCCGCCCGCCGAGCATGAGGAAACCGCCGGCCATCAGCACGTACGCGCTGACCACCCAGGCCAGGCCGGACTGGGTGAAGCCGAGGCGGTCCTCGATCTTCGGCAGGGCGACATTGACGATCGTAATGTCCAGCACCAGCATGAACTGCAGCAGACCGAGCAGGCTGAGGGCCTTCCAGCGCCGCGGATCAGCCTGCGGCTGGGCTGCGTCGTGCACCGAGCTCGCGCTCGAACTTGCCGTGGTCACGTCTACTCCTCGAAGTGGGCTGAGATCCTTCAGTGGGTAGTCGGAGCCGCGGCCCGGATTTCGACATGCCGGGGAGGGCTTGCCCGAGCCGCCGGGAGTGCGGTCAGTCGCGGCGCACTCCCGGCAGGCCCCGCTACGAGCGCGGACTGTTCTGGTACGCCGCCAGCCACCACTCGCCTTGATCGCGTACGGCGATCCAGCTGCCCCGGATGGCCAGGTCCCCGGTGACTTCGAGGTCGCCGGGGCGGACGATGCCGCCCTCGGTGAGCAATAGCGCCACGTCGCCGCAGAGGAACTTCAGCTGCAACGGCTGCCCGGTGACCTGGCTGCCGCGCAGCGGCCCGCCGAACGCCGCCGACATGTAGGCCCGGATCTCCTCCCGGCCCGAGCAGTAGACGCCCGGCAGGATCATCGTGCCGTCGGGGACGAACAGGTCGGCGAAGGCGTCGGCGTCGTGCCGGCACCAGGCGGCGATGGTCCGCTGGGCCAGCCCGGCGACGGCGGCCCGATCGGTGGTGGCCATGAATCTGCCTTCCTGTCCGGAATCAGGCGCTCTGCAGGCTTTCCAGGATGTGCTCCGACAACGCGGCGACGGTCGGCTTGGCCCACAGGATCGTCGGCGGCAGATCCAGCCCGTACCGGCGCTGGAGGCGTACGCGCAACGCGACGGTCATGACGGAGTCCACGCCGAGTTCGACGAGCGGTCGCTTGATCTCCACGTCGGCCGAATCCAGGTTCAGCTCGGCCGCCACCTGTTCGCGTACGTCGAGGAGGATCTTCTGCTGGGCCTCCTCGGCGCTCAGCGTGGCGAAGTCGATGCTGAAGCCCTGTCCGGCCGCCGCACCGGCGGCCTCCTCGCTGACGACCAGGTCGCGGAACATCGGCGGGCGGGCGGCGGCCGGAGTCGGCAGCACCCGCAGGATCGCCTGATAGCTCGCGGTGAACCGGTCACCGAACGACCACGCCTGGAACGCCTCAGCCGCGGTGACCGCCGCGAGCCCGCGCGAGTTGCCCTCCAGCATCGTGGTGCCGATGTCGGCCGACAACCCGATGCCCTCCCACGCGGTCCAGCCGAGGCTGCGCGTCTCGGTGTGCCCGGTGGAGTTCCGATACGCGGCCAGCGTGTCCATGAACGAGTTGGCCGCCGCGTAGCTCGTCTGGCCGGTGAGCCGGGCGAACTGGCCGCAGGAGGAGAACAGCACGAAGAAGTCGAGTACGCCGGGCGGGAAGAGATTGTGCAGGATCATCGCGCCCTTGGCCTTCGGCGCGAGGACTTCGCGCAGCCCGGCGACGTCCACCTTGTCCACTAGGGCGTCGTTGACGACTCCGGCAGCGTGGACGATGCCCCGGATCGGCGGCAGGCCCAGCTTCCCCGGAGTCAGCGTCTCCGCGACCGCCTCGGCGTCGGTAATGTCGAGGGCGGCCACGGCCACCGTGACGCCGAGCGCCTCCAGCCCGAGGACTCCGTCGATCTGACGGCGTACCGCCGGATCGGTCACGGTCCCCCACGCGGTCCGCGGCGGCAGACCCCGGCGGCTGGTGAGCAGCAGCCGCCGCGCGCCCTGGTCGACGAGCCACCGCGCGACTTCCAGTCCGAGTGCGCCGAGACCGCCCGTGATCAGCACCGTCCCCGACGGCGAACACTGAAGCGGTGTGGCGTCGGCGCTGCGCTCGATGCGGGTCAGCCGGGGCGCCTGTGCTCCGTCGCGGGTCAGCGAGACGACATCCTCCTTGCCGGCTGCCTCCCGGAGCAGGCCGAGCAGTCCGGTGATGGCCCGCGGGTCGAGATCGTCGACGTCGACGGTGCCGCCCCACAGCTCGGGATGCTCACCGGCGATGATGCGGGACACGCCCCACACCGAACCGTGCGCGACCGAACGCTCGGACGCGGCGGTGCGTACGCCTCTCGTCAGGGCCCAGAGTCGTTGTGGTGCAACGGTTCCCGCCGAGTCGTCCCGAATGGCGACCAGCCGTTGCACGGTGCGTACGAGGGTCCAGGCGGACCGTTCGGCTGCCTGCTCCAGTGGCTCGCCGGGCCGGGCGACGGGCGGCACTGCGACTATCGCTCCCCGCCGCGACAGCAGTTCGGCGGTCAGCTCGTCCGGATCGGAGCCGAGCCGCACGCACGGTACGCCCGACGCCTCGAACTGCTGGGCCAGCACCGACGCGACTTGGGCGTCGCCGAGCAGCACGGCCTGCTGCAGTTCTGCGCTCTGGAGCTCGGCGGACTCGGCACGCTCACCCGTCGGCACCGTACGCCACTCGATCTCGTGGACGAGTTCACGCGGCAGCACGGCGCTACCGAGGTGCTCGACCGCGGCGAACCGCAGCCCGACGCAGGTGGCGATGATCTCGCCGTCGAGCCCGGAGACCCAGACGTCCACGGTGTCCTGAGGTGAGCGCGGCGACCGCTTGCTGTGCACCACGATCTGCGCGGGCGGTTCGCCGCTGAAGGCGACTCGTTCGATGGACTTGGACATCCACAGCGTGGTCGCGTCGCCGGGGGCGACCACGACCGCGCTGATCGTCAGCGCGCCGTCGATGAGGTGGGCCCAGCTCGTGGCCTTCGTCGCGGGCGGCGGGACGATGTCGAGGATGGCCAGCTGCTCCTGGTCGTCGCGCTTGAGTTCGACGAGGTCCCAGGGGAAGGCGTACCCGCCGACGCCCATGCGCTCGAACATCTCGGCGACTCGCGACGGCGAACCCTCGCCGAGGCGCGCACGCAGTCCGTCGACGTCGATGAGTCCCGACGGCTGCGGTACGCCGACGTCGATGGTGGCGGTCGTGTGGGTGAGCCACTCGTCGTCGGAGTCGGCGGCCTCGGCCGCCACCCGGGTGGCCAGCGAGAGGTTGCGGCCCTCGCGCACGATCTGCACGACGCGCGGCGGTTCGACGGCCAGCGGCGTACGCAGCACGATGTCGCTGAGCGAGGCGCTGCTGGCGTCTCCGGCCGCCTCGGCGAACGTGTTGAGGATGGAGGCCGCCGGCGTCACCTCGACGCCGACCAGCCCGTGGAACAGCGGATACGGGCGGCTGGCGACGTCGAGATAGGTCTGCCAGACCTGCCGGGTCGGCGATCCGCTGACCGTCATCCGCCCGCCGAGCAGGCTGTGCCGGGCCGGATCGTGACCGCCGCCCAGCGCGCTCGCCGACGCGTCGGTGAAGATCCAGTAGGGCCGGTGCTGCCAGGCCGCGCCGGGGATGGGCAGCAGCTCACCGGCCGGGAAGTGCCGCGACCAGTCGACCTCCGCGCCCGCACAGTAAATCTTGGCGAGGTTGGCCAGCAGCGTGTCGGTCTCGTCGGCGTTGCGAGTGAGCGTGCCGACGACGAGGACGTCGTCGGAGTCCAGGTGCCGGGCCGTCTCCCCGATCGAATGAGCCACCACACGATGGGACGAGACCTCGACGAAGAGCCGATGCCCGTCGGTGATCGCGGCCTCGACCGCTTCGGCGAAGCGGACCGGGTTACGCAGGTTCGTCGCCCAGTAGTCGCTGTCGCGAGGGGCGGTCGAGCGGGGATCGGCCAACGCCGTCGAATACAGCGGCAGAGTGGCCGGGCGCGGGGTCAGGTCGGCCGCCGCCGCGGCGACATCAGCCACCACGTGGTCGACGTGCCGGCTGTGGAAGGCGATCTCGGTGTCGACCATCCACATGGCCACGCCGTCCTCGCGCCATTTGGCCACGAGCTCCTCGATGGCCGCCTTGTCACCGGAGACCACTGTGGACGACGGGCTCGCCGAGATGGCCGCCTCGACGTCCGTACGCCCGGCGAGCCGCCGGCTCGTCTCGGCGAACGGCAGACCGGCCATCGCCATGCGGCCCATGCCTTCCAGCCGTTGCAGCGCGGCGGCCCGACGGCAGGCGAACCGAGCGGCGTCGAGGAGGTCCAGCGACCCGGCGACGACGGCGGCCGCGATCTCGCCGACCGAGTGGCCGATGACGGCAGCCGGTTCGAGCCCCTTGTCCCGCCACACTTCGGCCAGCGCGACCTGCATCGCGAAGGTCAGCGCCTGGACGTGCGCCGCGGTCCACGGGCCACCGGCCTCGATCGCCTCCCGGGGCGTCCAGCCGAGCTCGGCTCCGAACACTCCGGCGAGCCGGTCGATCATCGCGGCGAACGCCGGTTCCTGCGCGAGCAGCTGCCGCCCCATGCCCGACCACTGTGCGCCGTGACCGCTGAAGACCCACACCACACCGGTGTCACCGGAGACGACTCGGCCCTTGACGGTGCCTGGCAGCGATACGCCGTCCGCCACCGCCCGCAGCCGCTCGCCGAGTTCGGCCGCGGACCGGGCCACCACGGCGACCCGCTGCGGCAGATGGGAGCGCCGAAGCGAAAGGGTATGCCCAGCCGACGCCGTCGCGGTCTGCGGATGCTCGGTGAGCCAGTCGGCCACCGAACCGGCCAGTGCCAAAGTACCGGCCTCGGACATCGCCGAAACGGGGAAGACTCCGGGTTGCCCGTTGTCGGCCGGAGGCTGCGCCGAAGCCGTCGCCGGACCCTCCTCCAGGATCAGGTGGGCGATCGTGCCGCCGACGCCATAGCTGGAGACTCCCGCGCGACGTGTACGCCCCTCGGCAGCCGGCCAGGCAGTGCCCGGCGACACCAGGCGCAACTTGGCGGCCGACCAGTCGACGGCCGGACTCGGTACGCCGTGCAGGCTCGGCGGCAGCTGCTCGTGCCGCAACGCCAGGACCGTCTTGATGACGCCGGCGATTCCGGAGCCGCCCTCGACGTGACCGATGTTCGGCTTCACCGAGCCGATCAGGCACTCCGCACCGGGGCGGCGGACCGAGCCGAAGACCTGGGCGAGCGCCTCGATCTCCTTGCCGTCACCGGTCGGCGTACCGGTGCCGTGTGCCTCCACATAGTCCACAGTGGCCGGATCGATGCCCGCCCGGTCATAGACGGTACGCAGCATGTGCGCCTGCGCCTCCGCGTTCGGCGCCATCATCCCGTCGGACCGGCCGTCCTGGAACACCCCCGTACCACGGATGACCGCCTGGATCGGGTCCTTGTCGCGTACCGCATCAGAAAGACGCTTGAGCACCACGACGCCGGCGCCTTCGCCGCGGCCGTAACCGTCGGCCTGCTCGTCGAAGGCCTTGCTCCGCCCGTCGGGCGCGAGCGCACCGGTGGCCTCGAGCGCGACGTTGAGAGCGGGCGTGGCCATGAGATTGAGGCCGCCGACGATCGCGATCGGCGTCTCGCCCTCGCGCAGGCTCTGCACCGCGAGATGAAGCGCGGTCAATGAGCCCGCGCAGGCCGTGTCGACCGCGAGGCTGGGCCCGTGCACGTCGAGGAAGTAGGAAACGCGATTGGCGATGCCGTAGTAGGTCGTGCCGTTCACCGCGTATGCGCCGGTAGTGGGCATGTCCTCCAGCAGTCGGCGGCCGTAGTCGTTGGAGTTGGCGGCGATGAAGACCCCCGCGTCGGTGCCGCGCAACGACGACGGCGCGATTCCGGCGTCGACCAGCGCCTCCCAGGACATCTCGAGCATGAACCGCTGTTGCGGGTCGAGATAGTCGGCCTCGCGCGGGGAGATCCCGAAGAAGTCGGCGTCGAATCCCTCGATGTCGTCGAGGAACGAGCCGAGCAGAGTCGTCTCCCGCATGATGGCGGTGGCCTGCGGACTGGCGGCGGCGTAAGGCTTCCACCGCTTCTCCGGCATCTCCCGGACCGAGCTGCGACCCGCCGCTAGGAATTCCCAGAACTTCTCCGGAGAATCCAAGTCCGGGGCGAACCGGCAACTCATTCCGACAATGGCTATGGCCTCGTTCGCTGCCGCATTCTCGTTCAAGTCCTCGCTCCTTCTCGCCAGATCCGCTTCAGCTCGGCGCGGGTGTGCCGCACTCCAGCAGGTTGGCGCGGACGCGCCGGTCAAGGCATCTCTCAACGTGTCGTATCGGCCCGGCGGCCGGGTGTGGGAGCGTCGCCGAATGGATAGCGGCGAGCGTGACTGACGTGCGCGGCAAAGGCATGTTCCGGGTGCCCGGCAGGAGCCGATCGGCATACCGCACATTGGAAGATGCCGCCTCATTTCCAGGGCGTCGACAATCACGTATGACCATCCCCACCAGTCACGAGATCGTGCCGTGGCCCGCCGACGCGGCCGCTCGATACGTCGCGAAGGGCCACTGGGCCGGCCGGACGCTCGGCGCTCAGCTGGCCGAGGTCGCTCGGCGTACGCCGGACGCGGTGTGCCTGATCGACGGCGAGGTCCGGCTCACCTTCCGGGAGCTGTTGTCCCGGGCCGACGGCGCTGCCGAGCGGCTCCGGGCGATCGGCGTACGCCCCGACGACCGCATCCTGATCCAGCTGCCGAACCGCTGGGAGTTCGTCGTCGTGACGGTCGCCTGTTTCCGGCTCGGCGCGATCCCGGTGTGGGCGCTGACCGAGCATCGGGAACACGAGATCTCGGGACTCCTGGCGCATACCGAGGCCAAGGGGCTGGTGGTCCCCGACTTCCACCGCGACTTCGACCACCAGGCGCTGGCGGCTTCGATCGCCGCATCCGCCCCGGCGCTCGGGCCGGCGGCTGCGCCGCACGTCATCGTGGCTGGAGACGAGGTCTGGCCGGGAAATCTGAGCCTGCGCGACCTGATCGCCGAGGCGGATGACGACGGTGTCACCGAGCGGCTCGACGCCGAGCAGCCGGCCGCCGACGCAGTCGTGACGCTGCTGCTGTCCGGTGGGACCACTGGAGTCCCGAAGCTCATTCCGCGTACGCACAACGACTTGTGCTATCTGATGAAGCAGGCCGCCGATATCTGCCGGTTCGGGCCGGACACGGTCTACCTGGCGGTGTTGCCGGTCGGCCACGGATTCGTCAACACCGGGCCGGGCATCCTGGGCGCGCTGCTCAGCGGCGGCCGCGTCGTGATCGGACGGTCACCGTCGCCGGAGACGGCGTTCGGCTTGATCGAGCGCGAACGCGTCACGGCCACCTCGGTCGTACCGACGATCGTCCACCGGTGGCTGGAGCATCGGGCCGCCCATCCAGAGGCCGACCTCAGCTCGCTGCGCCTGCTGCAGGTGGGCGCGGCGCGGCTCGCCCCCGAGGTGGCCCAGCGAATCGAACCGGAATTGGGCTGCACGCTCCAGCAGGTGTTCGGCATGGGCGAAGGGCTGTTGTGCCTGACCCGCCTCGACGATCCCGCCGAAGTCGTCCTCCATACCCAAGGACGCCCCGTCAGCCCGGACGACGAACTGCTCATCGTGGACTCCGACGGCGTACCGGTGGCCGACGGCGAACCCGGCATCCTGCTGACCCGCGGTCCCTACACGATCCGCAACTACTACCGTCTCCCCGAGGTCAACCTGCGCTCGTTCCGCGACGGCTGGTACAACACCGGCGACGTGGTGCGGCTACGCCCGGACGGCAACCTCGTCGTCGAGGGCCGGGAGAAGGACTTCATCAACCGGGGCGGCGAGAAGATCAGCGCGGAGGAGGTTGAGTCGTTCGCCCGGGAACACCCGGCGGTACGCGAAGCAGCCGCGGTGGCGCTGCCCGATCCGGAATACGGCGAGGTCGTCTGCCTTTACGCCGTCCCCGTCTCGGTGGAATCCGTGCAGCTGGCCGAGATCCACGCCGTGATGCTGGACGCCGGGGTCGCCAAGTTCAAGCTGCCACAGCACTTGGTCGTCGTGGACGCGCTGCCGTTGACCGGTGTCGGGAAGGTCGACAAGAAGGCTCTGCGGGCTGACGCCGCTCGCCGCTTCGCCCCCTGACCCCCTTTGGGGGCGTTGGGACCCGCCCGCTGCGCGGCGCGTTGTCCGACGCGCGGCGCGCGGCGGGGAGACCCGTCCGCTGCGCGGCGCGTTATCCGGGGATAACGTCGTTATTCGCTCGGCAGAGACCGCGTTATCCCGGGATACTGCGGGCGGGCGGGCTGGCGGGCTGGCTGGCGCAACGCGGCGCGGCGCGACGGACGCGACGCGAACGCGGCGTCAGCAAGCGCCAAGCTCCACAATCGACATGAACGAGCCGCGCCCGACCGGCCACACTCGGCGTACGACTAGCCCGGCGTTGCCGGCGAGCGAGCCGATCGTAGTTACGCCCCGTTCGGCCCCGCCGTAGAAGGTGAGCATCCGCAGATCCATCGCACTGTCCGGGGATTCGCCGTCCGCGCCCACCGCCTCGATGACCAGCACGACGCCGTCAGCACCGCCTGAGGTTGCGGCCTCGGCGCATCGCCGCAGGATCGCGGTGGCCGCGTCGTCGTCCCAGTCGTGGAGGATCGCCGACAGCACGTATCCGCCGGCTCCGGGCGGGAGCGGGTCGAAGAAGCTGCCGGGCCGTACCTCGGCGCGGTCGGCCAGGCCGCGGTCATGCAGCGTCTTGCGCGCGTGTTCGGCCGGCCCAGGCAGGTCGACCAGAGTGCCGCGCAAGTCGCGGTGCCGGGTCAGGACCGTGCTCAACAGCTTTCCGTTGCCGCCGCCGACATCGACCACATGACCCAGATCCATCCACGGGTACGCCTCGGCGATCCCGTCGTTGTCGAGGTCCATGTGGTGATCCATGAGTTCGTCGAAGCTCTTCGACAACGCCGGATCGGCGGCCAGATCGTCCCAGAACGAGGCGCCGTAGCGCAGCGGATACGCCGGGCGTCCCGTGCGGACGGCGTACGCGAGGTCGGCGAAGCTCAGGTCGCCGCGGCCCACCGCACCGGTGATGTCGAGCCACTTGCGCCGTCCGGCCGGGTGGTCGTCGCGCAATTGCTCACCGAGCTCGGTGGTGGCATACGCCCCTTCGCCATCATGGGTGAACACGCCGATGGTGACGAGGTGGCGCATCAGGCGGTCGAGCGCGCCGGGGTGAGCGTCGCACGCAGCCGCGATCTCGTGCGGCGTACGCCGTCCGGCGGCGACGTGGTCGGCGAGCCGGAGGGTGGCCGCGACCCGGAGTGCCATCGGGGTGGCCAGATCCGCCACCGCGCGCAGACCCCGGCGCGGTTGCGTGGGTTGAGTCATCGATGTCTCCCTCGTTCGCCGCCCAGCGTAGGCGGCGCACGCTCCAGGCGGCGTCTTCGTGATTGCGCAAGGGACCGCGAACGTTTCCGCCTGGGATGTCGAGATCGGCGGCCCGGCTCCGACTTATCTACGGAGGACCTCACGCGAGTGGGCGGACTGGAGGGAGCGCGTTGAAGTACGTGATCATGATCTACGGCAACCCGGACGCGCCCGCCCATCCCGCTCTCGGGCCGGGGACGGCGACGCCTGGGTTCGATCCGCTCTTGCGGGAGATCGCGGAGTCGGGCGAGCTGATCGACGCCCGTGCGCTCGCCGATCCGGTGACCGCGTCGACGCTGCGGCTGCACGACGGCGTACTGGCCTCGATGGCCGGTCCGTTCCCGGCCGGGCTGGAGCACCTGGTCGCCTTCGTGGTGGTCGACTGCGAGTCCCGGGACCGGGCCGCCGAGATCGCGGGGTGGTTCCCCAACGCGTACACCGCCGGCGTGGAGGTGCGCCCGGTGATGGGTTCGTCCGGTTTGGAGATGTGAACGACGGCTTATTCGACTGTCGGATAGCGCACAATTCGCGCCCGCGCGCAACCGCCGGAGCGCGCAGTCGAAGCGTGCGTACGCCACCGCCAAAGGATTCGTCCGCAGATGCAATTTGCATGCCTGAACGGCGTCACTCAGCGTGGCGAATGGAGCGCTCACTATTTGCGGAATGGCCGGATCGCCGCCGGAGTGTCGCCATTTCACCTCAGCACGGCGTGACGAAAACGGATAACTGCGATACCCGCTATCCCCTCTCCAAAATGTTGCTCACTTTCGGAAGCGGAGCGAACGACCAGGGATGAGTGAGCAGTTCAGGGCACCAGGACGAGAATTCATCCCAAGATTCAGGACACCCGTATCACTTTGTAGCACTGACTCGTTGCTTCGACGCGCCCGCGCTCCGTAACATCTGGTTCCATCACTGGACCGATGGCGAAGCGGCGATCGGGATCCGAAAGCTACTCGCGGGTTAACTGCGGTCACCTTTGCGAAATGCCGGGGGGACACACGGAACAGAGGTGGTAATAAGACCTCGCAAGAGCCTTCGAAGACGTTTTCGCGGCCGTGGTGGAAGCGGCCCGCCAAATGGTCCGTGAATGGCTCGGGACGCTCCGTATTCCGGTACACGGGTACCGCACGTCGGGATGCCGATTAGGCCAAGGAGGCGTCATGGATAAAGCGGCGGAGAAAGCCGTCGAACGGGTGATCGCGGTGATGCGCGACAATTTGGACGAACAGCTGACCATCGACGACATGGCCAAGGTCGCGATGTTCAGCAAGTTCCACTTCTCCCGCATCTTCCAGCGGGTGACCGGGCTGTCGCCGGGCCGGTTCCTGTCGGCGCTGCGGCTGCAGCGGGCCAAGCAGTTGCTGGTCTCCACCTCGTACAACATCGCCGACATAAGCCTGCGGGTGGGCTACACGAGCGTCGGGACGTTCAGCTCCCGCTTCACCCGCAGCGTCGGCCTGTCCCCCACCACTTACCGGCGTCAGCAGGGAGTCACGCCGTACATCGAGACGACCTGCCCCAACCACGCCGTCGGCGTGGCGACCGGCTCGATGCGGGGCGTCATCCGTTCGGCGTCACCGGAACGCGACGAGCTGATCTTCGCGGGCCTGTTCCGCGACCGCATCCCGGAGGGCAGGCCGGTCAGTTGCACCGTGCTGGCCGGGGCCGGGCCGTTCCTGCTGGAGAAGGTGCCACCGGGAATGTGGTACCTGCTGGTGCACTCGGTGCCGGCCGGAACCGAAACGGCCCGGCCGGGCACCGTGGGCGCGGATCAGCTCGCCGCCGCGACCATCGGCCCCGTCGCCGTACGCCAGGAGGCGTCCATCGAAGGCGTCGAGGTCCAGCTGCGCTCGATGGGCTCGATGGATCCACCCGTTCTCATGGCGTTGCTCGACGTGCGAACCGCCGCCCTCGAACGGATCGGCCAGCAGCGTACGCGGCGTCCCGACCGGCTGTTCCGGTGATCGTCAGCTGAGGGTCGCCCGGCCCTCAGCCCTGCCGGCGTCCGCGGCTCCGCCCGCGAAACGGCTCAGTGGCCGCCAGGCGCGGGCGCGAACCCGAGCTGCTGCAGCATCCCGAACTGGTCCACCACGCCCCAGTGCTCTTTGACCTGGCCGTCGTCCACCCGGACGATGTGCATCTCCTCCCAGGTGGCGTGCTTGTTGGCCGGCGGCATGCCGAAGAACTCGCCGGTCATCGTGCCGGCCAGGCGCACATGGCCGATCTGCTTGTCGCCGGAGTCGAACTTGTGCACGATGTCGCAGGTCAGGTCGGGGAACGCCTGGTGCAACTGGGTGCAGAAGAGCCGGAACCCGTCGCGTCCGGTAGGCATGCCGGGCGGCTGCGGCAGGTGCTCCTGGAAGTCGGGCGCGAACAGCTCGTCGATCAGGTCCAGCTTGCCGCCGCCGATGACGTCCGTGGCGACCGTGAGCCAGATGTCTTCGTTGGACATGGTGATCCTCCATCCGGGGTCGAAATGACAACACCGGCGGGACGCACCGCGTCCTCACTCCGGCATCCTGGTCAACGGGCCAGCCGGAGCGAGGCAACGGACAAAGCCGCTCCAATCAGGACGGCATGTGCACGTATCTCAGAAAGGGCAGCAACAACCAGGGACGGCGGCCACTGACTCGGATCTTGCCGGTGAGCGCGCCACGCACCTTGGTGACCCGGCCGAACATGATCTGGTTCAGCACGGGCGGATTGAAGCGCACCTTGACGTCCACGTCCGTCCCCGGATCCTCGATCGACACCACGCCGTCGGTGACCACCATCGTGACCGGCTGCGAATACCTCGACCGGAACTGCACCGCCACCCGGCCCTTCGGCGCAGGTATGCCGTTCTCCAGCAGAATCCCGTATCCCGTGCGCACTATGCCGATCATGAACAGGTCGAAGAAGAGCACCGCCTCTTCCGGCGGAACGACCAACGGCGTACGCGTCGCGCGGGCGACGTCGCGGCCGTGGATGTGGAACTCGTTCATCATGTGCGCGTGCACGGCGGCGATCGAGAGCCGGCTGCCGCCCAGCCAAGCGACTGTGTCGGTGGGCGTCGCATCGGCGGTGGCCTGCAACAACTCGTCCATGTCGGCGCGAATCTGCTTCAGCAGTCCGGGAACGTCGCGCTGCGGGAAGTCGCGCATCAGCGAGTCGTTGAGGGCGGCCACGGTGTCGACGGTCGTCGCCGCGATCAGACCGGACCGGCTCTGCTGCCGTCGAGCGACCTCCACCGCCATGCGGGACAGGGTCATCAGGTGGGCGACCGTGTCGGCGACCGACCAGTGTTCAGTGGCCATGACGTCGGGCGGCGACGCGGCGGCCAGGTCGAGGAACCGCTGGCCGGCGGCTTCATATGCGGCCCGGACCGCACTCCATTGGCGCGGCGAGACGATCGCAGTCATACCATCGAATGTAGACAGACGACGATGTCTCGCATCTTCGAAATTGCTCTCCCGCCCCGTCCGCTCGGCGGGCCGGCGAGGTGACTCCACCGGCCCGCGGCGTACGCGTCAACCCTGAACCGCGGCCGGCACGCGCGGCGCGTCCCGCAGCGCGAACGCCAGCGTGAACAGGAACAGCGCGAAGAAGGTGTGCAGGGCGTTGTCGGCGAGGTTGACGTCCAGCAGGCCGAACACGTGGTCACCTTGCGCCCAGCCGACGATCGCGGCGAGCCCGAAGATCGTGCCCGTGGCGACCAGGACGCCGCGCGTACTGCGGGCGAGCAGGCCGCCCAGGATCAGTGCGGCGGCCATGACGTAGTGCAGCACTTCGAGGCCGGGTCCGACCTGGAAGATGCCGAACAACAGTTTTGTCCCGTCGCGGACGACGGAGATGCCCGGCACGAAGTTCAGCGTCGTCACGATGGCCATGACGACGCCGAACAACAACGTCTGCTTCCTTTGCATGAGGGATCAGCCTTTCCGTCGGCGGCGTGGAAGTCCTCAACAATTGTCGATGAATCCCGACCTTGACGGCCGCTCACGGCCTGGCACGTTGGGAGTTGTCGGCACTTGTGCGGGCGGGCTCGGGCGTCCTACTATTACGCCGCGCGATATAACGTTGGACGTAATGAGGTGACTTCGGTGGAGGAACTGGGCGGTCTCGGCCGGTTCGCGGACCCGGCGGTGCTCATCTTGACCAGCCTGGCCGAGGGGCCGAAGCACGGCTACGCGCTCATCCAGGACGTCGGCGAGTTCGCCGGAATCAGCCTGGGTCCGGGCACGCTTTACGGCGCGTTGAGCCGCTTGGAGCAGCGCGGACTGATCCAGGCGCTGCCCGCCGAGGATCGCCGCCGCCCGTACCGGATCACGCCGGACGGTGCGGCCGCGTTGAAGTCCTATCTGGAGCATGCGCAGGCGGTCGCACGCCGCGGCCTTCGGCATCTGGGGGCGTACGCGTGATCCGGCTGCTACTACGTCTGTATCCACGCCGATGGCGGGCTCGCTACGGCGCGGAACTCGACGACCTCGTCGGGCGGTTGCTCGCCGACGGGCACTCACATCCCCGCGTCGCAGCCGACCTCGCCCGCGGCGCGGTCGACGCCCACCTTCGCAACGGAGCCGACATGCTGCGCTCATACCGCTTCGCAGCCGGCCTCGGCCTGATCTACGGACTGGCCGTCGGCGCGATCCTCGCCACCGTCTTCTACCTGGGCAACATCACCTTCGCCACGACGGAGGACACCGACGGGCTCAACGTCCTGATCGGCTGGCTCGCCGTGTTGGGCCTGCTCGGCCTGGCCGGTTGGCAAGCCGGACGCCGTCCCGGCGGCCGATACGCGCCGCTCGTGGCGGGTGCGATCGCCGGGCTGGTCGTCGCAGCAGCGATCGTCGCGACGTTCGCCTTCCTCGACAACGTCTACCTCGACGTCATCGGCCGTCAGGAGCAGAAGATCGCGGCGTTGGCCAATGCCGGGGGCGGCGACATGCGTACGTTCCTCAATCACGAGGTCATCCGTATGACGTACGTGCTCATCCCGGCTCTCACGGCGATCGGCGCAGGACTCGGCGCGGCCGGCGGCGTACTCGCCCGGAATGCCTTGCCTTCGCGCCGTTGACGCTTGCGCGGTGACGGCCGCGGCCGAGATTCGGTATGCTCCCGCGCGGCAGGCTGTAGCGCAGAGGTCGTCGCGCCACTTCGCGAAATTGGAGGACGCCGGTTCGAATCCGGCCGGTCTGCCGCCTCTCGTTCGCTCGCGCTCCGCGTCGGCTCAGGAAGGACGGGCTCGCCGTGCTCGCGTCCCTGCGTGACGATCTGCCGCAGTGGCGTCGCATCCGGGCCCTCACCGTGCCGCCCGCGATGATCGCCGCCGCGACGGCGGCTCGCGAGTCCGGTGACTGGCGCGCGGCCGCGGCGGCGGCCCGGGTGGATGTCCAGGTCGATATGGATGTGGTACGCCAGAAGTTCGGCGCTGAAGCGACCGCCGCTCTCGAAGCCGACCTGCATCACCTGGCGCCGGACCTGCTGTGGTGGCATCTCCCCCGCCATCGGGCGGGCATGATCACGTTGCTCGCGCGGCGGACACTGGTCCTCCCACCGGAACACGGCGGGACCACGGGTCCCCACCTCCGGTTTCAGACACCGATGGCGCCCTTCGGCCCGCAGCGGCTGCGGCTATCGGTGGATGCCTTCGAGGATCTGGAGTTCGAGCGCTGGATCGTCATGCCGCGGTACACCTGGGACGTCCGGCGCAGCGGTGAACTGGCCGAGGCGTGGGGCGTGGGCGACCCGGCCGCCGCGGAGATCCACCAGCTGCTCGCGGCCGGGGCGTACGTCGAGGCCTGGCGGCGGTGCGGCATCGAGGTCGAATCCGAGGAAGGCCTGCAGCCGCGTCCCGAACTGCCGACCTGCCCGATCGGGGTGGCCCGGGAGGTACGAGAGGTCGCAAGGATCTTCGGGGTCGACAAGGTGGGTGCGCTCCACGCCACACCGCTAATGTTCACCCTGTCCGGTGACACCATCTCGGCTGCCGCAGCCGAGTACTACGACCTTTACGAGGTGCCGAGCGTCGCCGTGGAGCCGGTTCCGGCCGACCTCGCGTTGCTGGACGCCGGCTTGCTGGGGCCGGAAGACCTGCATCCCCTGGTACGCGCAGCCCTGCCGGACGATCTCGGCACGTCCCGGCACACAGAGTCGGTGACGGTAAGCGCTGTGGCGGGGCCGGTCCGCGTACGCTGCCGGGGCACGTGGCACACCTTGTCTGTCGAGAGTGGAGCGTTGCGGCTGCACGATCACTCCGACGAGGAGCTCCAACGCGAATCGGTGCTGCGATCACTCGGCGGCGCGTCGGCCGGATGCTTCGCAGTACGCCACACGTGGCTCACCGGTGAGGGCCGGCTCCCGAAAGCACTGGCCCGCCACGTTCGCACAGTTTGCGAACACGCCCAGGTCGGCGACACCGACTGGCTCGTCGCCGGGCTGCGTACGGGGACGATCGATCCATTGATGCGTGGCCCGGGCGGGCGATCGCTGCTGCATGTGGCGATGATGGTCGACCACGATCGGCTCCTGCCGTTCCTCGACGCGGCCGGGCTGGGGGTCGACGTCCAGGACCGGACCGGGCGTACGCCGCTCTACCTGGCGATCATGGGCGGGGCACGCCGGGAGTACATTCAGGCGCTGCTAGACCGTGGAGCGGACCCGACGATCGAGACCGTGCACGGCGCCGACGCGTACACCGCGACGTGGCGTGGCAGCCGCTGGGTCCGCGACATGCTCCCGCAGCAGCGCCGAGGCTGAACCATGGCCCACCGTGATCGGCCGCCGTCTCCGCTGGCGGGCGTACGCCGAGTGCCGTGGTCGATGATCGCGGCGTGCACGGAGCGCCGCCGTTCCGGCGACTGGCGCAGCGCGTACGCCGCCGCCAAGCTGAGCGTGGACGTCGACCTCGACGTCGTCACCGAGGCGTTCGGGCCGCAAGCGGCGAGCCGGATCGCCGACGACCTCACCGCCGTGGCGCCGGACCTGCTGCGCCAGTACCTCTCGATCCCGTTCCGCGTCGGAACGCCGTCGTGCGGTCTCGTCGTGCTGACCCGCCACCCGAAGACGACGGGCATGAAGCTGGGTAAGTCCACACCGGACGAACCAGTGTTGGCGCTGTTCAGCCAATCGCCAGGCCCGTCCCTCCGCCTCATGGTCACCCGGCCCGCCCAGCTGCGCTGGCACTGGGAACTCCCCGTCTGGTGCTGGCACGCCGACGCCGTTGACGAGCGGCGCACCGCGTACGCGGAAGGGTTGGCCCAGGCCGAACCGGAGCTCACCGGCCTGGCCGAAGGCCGGCTGTCGGCCGGTGACCTGCATCCGCTGGTTCACGACGTGCTGTTCCCTGACCAGGCTCACACGCGTCCGGCGTACGCGTGGACCTGGGAACCGGTGCCGGTCCGGTGCGGATCGGTTTGGCACGAACTACGGATCGAGGGCGGCCGGCTCGTCTCCACCGGCCACTCCGAAGCCGAGCTCGAACGGGAGCTGGCGGTGGGCGGGCTCGGGGGTCCGATGATCCGCTGCGCAAGCGTGGTACGCGCCTGGCGTACCGGGGTCGGCTGGCTGCCCAAGCGATTGCGCTGGTATCGGGCCGACTTCTTCGACGTCGCCGCCCGAGGTCACGGCGAAGAAGTCGCCGCGGCGCTGGCGGCCGGCTTCGATCTGGCGGCGGCGGACGGAGAAGGCGCGGGACTGCTGCACTACGCCGCCTGGCTCGGCGAAGATGCGGTGGCAACCCTGCTTACCGCCGGACTCAGGTTGGACCGGCGCGACAAGAACGGCTGGACTCCCCTGCACTGGGCCTACCGCGCCGGCGAGTGGGAGGCGGTCGACGCGCTGCTCGCCGCCGGTGCCGACCCAGGCATACCAGATGCGGACGGCATCGTGCCGAAAGATCGCGCGCTCTCGGTGAACGAGGTTTACGCACCAGGTCTCCGTATCCAAGCCAAGCCTACGAAGCCGTCGATGTTCGGCCGTTTCACTGGACGCGCGTACCCGTGACTGTCTGACCCGTGATCTAGACTCTCGCGCGAGGTGGGGCTGTAGCGCAGAAGTCGTCGCGCATGGCAGCACCCATGAGGACGCCGGTGCGAATCCGGCCGGCCCTGCCTCCTGACCGTCTTACCTGGACGGTGCCGCCGCGTCGCGCGAAGGGGTGTGGGATGGACGCCGAACGCACACCGACGCCGGTGCGCTGCCCGGTCATCACGGACCCGACCCGGCAGCTGGCCGATCCGGATGACTTCGCTGCATTGCTCGACAGACTCGGTCAGGCGTCCGGCCCGGATGCCGAGCCCGAGATCTTCCCGCGCGGCACGATCCAGCCCGATGGCCGCCTCGACTTGTGCAAGCAAGGGATCGGCCCGGTGATGACGGCACGGCTCGCCCAGGCAGCGGCCGGTTCCGGTGTCGTACGCCATCTGCTGCTCGGCACGAACAACCTCGGTACGCAGGGCGCTCAAGCCGTCGCCGATGCGCTGGAACCTGGCCATCAGCTGCATACGTTGTATCTCGGCTGCAATCGGATCGACGCCGACGCCGTGGCTCCGCTCGCCGATCGGCTGGCGAGCGATGACACCGTGCGGGCGTTGTGGCTCAAACGCAATCCGATCGGCGACGAGGGGGTAGCGCGGATCTGCACCATGCTGGCGGCCAACACGACCCTGCGTACGCTGGATCTGGTCAACGTCGGCTTGAGCGTGGACGGGCTGCGGCTGCTGACAGCGACACTCGTTGCCCGTCCCGTCCGGCTCGACCGGTTGTTCCTCGGCGGCAACGGGCTCGGTGCCGATGCCGCGCCGCTGCTCGCCTCCCTCGTGCGCGATGCCGGGATCCACGAGCTCTACCTCGCCTGCAACCATCTCGGCGACGACGGGGCCCGCGTCCTCGCTGCGGAGGGCGACGGCTTGCCGATGTCGCTGGGCTTGGGCGCCAACGGGATCACCTCGGTCGGCGCAGCCGCGCTCGCCGCGCACATGGGCGCCTGGCGGGTGCTCGATCTCGGCCGCCCGCCTTCGGAACGTGCACTCCTGGCCACGCCGAACGAGGTCGGCGACGCCGGTGCGGCTGTTCTGGCCCAGGCGCTGCCGTCCGCTTCGCTGCGGCGGCTCGACCTTCGGCGTACCGGGGTGGGCGGTCGCGGAGCGCGCCTGCTGGTCGCCGCGGCGGCGAACCATCCGACCCTCGCGTACCTCGGCCTGCGCGGTGGGGTTCCACGTCGCATGCGGCGCAAAGCCGCGGCCGAGCTTCCGGGCCGCGAGACCATCGAGATTCCTGAGGATGTACGCGCAATCGTGAGTGTGTACCGATGACCGGCGTTCTCGGCGCGGCCGACGCCCTGCTCGACGATCTTCGCGCCTGGCGGACGGAGCCGGTACGCGATCCGAAGGTGGAGGCGCTCGCGCTCGCGGTGACGGCCAACCTGCCCGTGCTGCTGTGGGGCGAACCGGGCATCGGCAAGTCGGCGACGCTACGGCATCTCGCAGACAGCCTTGGTACGCCGCTGGAAACCGTCATCGCCAGCGTTCATGAACCCAGTGATTTCGCCGGGCTGCCGATCGTCGGCGACGATCCGGCGACCACCGGCGTGCCGATGGCCCCACCCGATTGGGCCGTACGCGTCGCGCAGCGCGGCGGCGGCCTCGTGTTCTTCGACGAACTGTCGTCTGCGCCGCCCGCCGTGCAGGCAGCGCTGCTCCGCGTGGTACTGGAGCGCCACGTCGGCAGCCTCGAACTGCCGGCCGCGACCCGCATCGTCGCCGCGGCGAATCCGCCGGCCAGCGCGGCTGACGGGTGGCATTTGAGCCCGCCGCTGGCCAACCGATTCGTCCATCTCCAGTGGACTCACGACGCCGCCGTCGTCGCCCGTGGACTGGCGGGAACCTGGCCTGCCGTCGAGGTTCCGACGGTGGACCCGGGTCGCACGAGCTCGGCGATCGCGAAGGCTCGCGGCTCGGTCGCCGGGTTCCTGACCGCCCGGCCCGGTCTGGCCCACCACCTTCCCGTCGACGCCGAAGGCCGAGGCGGCGCTTGGCCCTCCCCGCGTACGTGGGAAATGGTGCTGCGATTGCTCGCCGTTCACCACTGCGCCAACGCTTCTGCTGACGCCCTTTCGCTCGCCGTCTGCGGCGCGATCGGCGACGGACCCGGTTTGGAGTTCACCACCTATCTGTCCGAACTGGACCTTCCCGATCCCGAACGGGTTCTGGCCGACCCGGACGCCTTCGTCCTGCCCGACCGAGGCGACCGCCAACTGGCCTGCCTCACCGCCGTCGTCTCGGCCGTACAGGGCAGCACTACGCGTACCAGATGGGAATCTGCCTGGACAGTGCTGGCGCAAGCGGTCAAAGCCGGCGTGCCCGACGTGGCCGCCCGCGCGGCGATGGACCTGGCCGCGTTGCGCGACACCGACTGGCCGGTGCCCGCGACCGTGGACGCGTTCGTGGACGTGTTGCGCCTGTCGGGCCGCTTGGCCTGATGAACCGCACGAAGCTGCTCGCGGCCCGGTTCCGCGCGGCGACCGACCGGCCGTACCTGGCCAGCGCCCTGTACAGCTTGACGGTGGTCGAGTCGCGCACAGTGCCGACGATGGCCGTCGACCGGCATTGGCGCTGCTACGTCTCGGCGGAGTTCGTCGATCGCCTACCCGTCACACAACTCGCCGCGGTCTGGCTGCACGAGGTGGCCCACCTGCTGCGCGATCACCACGGCCGAGCGACGCTGCTGCCGCCCGAGCAGCGCCGCGACCACCTTCGCGTCAACGTCGCGCAGGACGCCGAGATCAACGACGACCTGCTTGCGGACGGCCAGCCGCTGCCCACCGACCGCGTCGATCCGGCCGGGCTGGGACTGCCGACCGGCCTGCTGTTCGAGCAGTACCTGCCGTTGCTGCCGGCGAGCATCCACTCTCACGACTGCGGTTCGGCCGCACACGGCGAGCCGCGCCCGTGGGATCTGCCCGGCGACGGCAGCGGCTCGGTCAGCGACGTGGAATCCCAAGCATTACGCCGTTCGACGGCCGCCTCGATCCGGCAGGCCGCCCGCGGCCGCGGCACCGTCCCGGAAGGCTGGCGACGCTGGGCCGACAGCGTCCTGGAACCGGTGGTCGACTGGCGGCGCGCGCTCTCCGGCGCAATCCGCGAAGCCGCTGCCTGGGCCGCCGGCGCCGTCGACTACACATACCAGCGACCCTCCCGGCGTTCGGCAGCCCTCCGCGGCGTCGTCCTCCCCCGCCTGCGCCAGCCGGTCCCCCGCGTCGCCATAGTCATCGACACCTCCGGCTCGATGGACGACGACGCGCTGGCGACCGCGCTCGCCGAGGTCGGCGGCGTCCTGCGAGCGGTCGGCATCGGCGGCAACCGCGTCACCGTGTTGTCGTGCGACGCAGCCGTCCACGTCGCCCGCCGAGTCAGCACGGTCGGCGAAGTAGTACTCGCCGGAGGCGGCGGCACCGACATGCGCGTCGGAGTCGAAGCCGCCGTCGCGGTGCCAGACCCGCCCGCGTTCGTCATCGTCCTGACCGACGGCTACACGCCTTGGCCCGACGAGCAGCTCGTACGCACTCGCGTGATCGCCGGCATCATCGGTGGGGCTGGCTTCGAACCGCCGCCGCCCTGGATCACGACGATCCACATCCCGTCGTGATCGCTCCGGGGTCTGCATTCCGGAGTCCGTCACGGTACGCGGGGCGAAGGGCGAGATTTCCGTTTCTAGACGCCTTCGAAGGCCGTCGGATGCTCATCGGATACTGCCACGTGTAGCACGACGGCCAGGCGGCCGAGGGGCTGTGCATCGGCTGCACCTACTCGCGGCCCCAGGTCCAGGGTCCATTGGCGCACCTGCATGCCCGCGTTTCCTTTGTATCGAGAATACGACCCGACAGCCGAAGTGAGCCCACACTCAACCGCCGCCTCAGTCGCGATCCGAACCCACTCACCAGCCACCTCAAAGCTCAGTCGCTCGATTGCGCCCTCCAGCGGCGCTAGACGAAGCCGCCCGACTACCGGACTTAGTCGTTCAGGATGATCTGAATGGCTAAGTCCGGTAGCGCGTACGAGCATCGGTGCGTCAGTTCGGGCAGCAATGCCGAAAGTCAGGGCCGGTTACCGTGGGAGATCAACTACCTCGGTTCGATGAGCGGGTCCTGCACGATCTTCGTGTACCGGATGGGCTGAAAGTCCTGGAGGGTATCCCAAGATTGGTAACCATTGTCGGGATGGAGATTGTCATAGGGATTGGTGACCAGCTCGCCAGGCTGGTTGAATGAGTAGAAGCGGGCGCCTTTCGTGTGATCGCTGTCGCTCACCCACCGCGCGAACAGTTCTATGTGCCCCTCGTTGACTACCGCATCACCAGGTTGGAGGTCGTCGAGGGCGGGGAGTCGGTACCAGTCTCTTGACCCGTCGAGCTCCATGAACTCGGAGGTGTAGTACGTCCTATCGAGATTCCATGCGTTCGCGACTAGACCAGTACAGTTGAGCAGATACGGTCCGCCTTGGCGACCGTCTGCGGAACCATTCATGTCATAGCGAAGGCGCAGCGTGAACCAGAAGCTCGCGTTGTCAAGAATCATCTGTCGGGTGACGAAGCCGAAGGCCCAGCGAGCATATCCCAGGTCTGGGTCGAGTTTCTCTCTCAGGCGGTCCGCAGGTCCTCGCGTATGCCGTGTTTCGTCGCGGGGCGTTCCACGCACCTCTGTAGCGGGTGCCCCTGTGGCGCGATATTGGTTGCAGCCCTCGTCGCCGCAGTCTTTAAGACCCTGTGGGTCGCTGGAGCTGACGGGGTTGGCGTGGCTGTAGCTGTATCCGTTCCATTGCTGCGGGTCGCCCATGTCGAAAATCGGATCGGCGCTGATGAAACGACCGGTGGCCGGGTCGTATTCGCGGGCACCCAGGTGGGTCAGGCCAGTCGCGTCGGCGGTGCCGCCAACGAAGCCCTTGTTGCCAAAGCCGCCCGGCTGCGTACCTCTCGCACTGCCGTAGGGCGTGGACCGTCGCCGCTGGGCCACCATCGTGGACGCGTCCACGACGACCTGGCCGGTGCCGTGATGGTCGGTCAGGGTCCAGGTCAGCTTGTTCCCGCCGGTGAGGTTGCCGCTCGTGTCGACGTTCGCGGTGCGTACCGCGGCACCGTTGTAGTAGCGGGTAGCGGCGATGGCGCCGGAACCGTTGCGTTTGAGTTCCGTGCCGTCGGGCAGAGTGAGCGTGACGTACGACCCGGGGTCGCGGCGCAGGAGCCGCGCACCGTCCGCGGTGTAGGTGAAGGTCGTGCTGGCACCGCCGTCGGTGACGGTCTTGAGGTGACCT
Organism: Hamadaea sp.; assembly: GCF_013362815.1. GTDB lineage: Bacteria > Actinomycetota > Actinomycetes > Mycobacteriales > Micromonosporaceae > Hamadaea. The sequence continues at coordinate 22,861 of NZ_JABFVK010000046.1, forward strand.
TCCTCGTCCCAGGTGAGGGCCTGTTGGCCGACGCCCGGTCCGGGTCGGCTGGTGGTGTTGCCGGCCGCGTCGTAGTCATACGACGCCGTGCCCGCGCCGGTGCCGGTGGTGGTCACGCTCGCAAGCGAGTGTGGTCCGTGTCCTGTCGCCGGGTATGCAGACGCCACCGAGGAGACCACCGCACCGGTCGTGGAGTAGCTGGTCTCGGTGAGCCGGTTGCCGGTGAGGTCGAACGTCCACGTCTTCCAGTAGGCGTCGACCCCTCCGTTCGCGGGAGCTGCGCTCTTGCAGGTCGTGGTGCTGCCTTCGGTCCACCCGGTAGTGAGGCGGCGCAGCCCGTCGTAGTCGAAGCATTCGACCTGGTCCTGGGTGCCAGCGGACAGCGTCGCGATGTTCTGGATGTTGCCGGCCTGGTCGAAGGTGTAGGTGCTGGTCGCCTGGTTGTTCACCCAGGTGCCCGGCGTGGTTTCGACATCAACCTGGTCGGTGAGCATGCGGCGGGTGCTCGCCTCGTAGGCGGGCGTGTGCCGGACCTGCTTGGTCGCCGCGCCCAGGATCTGCTGTGCCAGGAGACCGTCGAAGGCATAGCCGGTGTCGGCGATGTAGGTCTGGGCCGGGCTGGCTAGGGTCTTGAGCTGCCCGACCAGGTTGTAGGTGCTGGTCAACGTCTCCGCTGGCAGACCGCCAACGGCGGGCAGCGTCACGGTGTTCGCGGTGCCGTTGACTTTGTAGGTGAAGTCCGCGCCGTAGGTTCCGGCGAGGGCTCCTTCGGCCGACGGGATGACGGTGTCGGTGTGCTTGGGCCGGTACCCGTCATCTAGCAGCGTGGTGCGCTGCAGGTAGGCCTGCGTACCAGGCTGGTTGACGCCACCGATGTAGCGTGCGGTCTCGTAGATCTGGCCTCGCGCGATCGTGTCGTAGGTCCACCCGGCGAGCTTGTCTACGTCGGCCGTGGAGTTGCCTTTGAACAGGCCGGTCTTCCTGCCGAGCAGGTCGTAGGTGTAGGTGAGGATCTGGTTGCGGCCGTCCTTGGTCTGGATGACCTGGCCGGCGTTGTCGTAGGTGGTGGTGGACGTTCCGGTGTCCGGGTCGACGGTGCTGGTCTTGCGGCCCAGCAGGTCGTACCCGTAGGTCCACTGGTTACCCGCCGAGTCGGTGACCGAGGTCGGGTTCCCGGCGTCGTCGTAGGTGTAGCTGGACGTGTCCCAGGCCTGTCCTTCGTCGAGGCCCAGGGCTCCGGCTGAGGCGAAGGTGCTGTTGTCGCCCGTGCGGCGCTTGAGCGACGGATCCGCCTGATCGATGGGCACGGCACCGTAGAGGTCGAGCTTGCCGTCACCGGTGAAGTCGGCCGCGGCCAGGTTCTGGCGCTTCCATCCGGTGAGCAGGTCGGTCGCGGCGGCGAACGTGCCGTTGCCGTTGCCCAGGGCCCGCCGCAGGACGTTGTCCGATCGGATGGCGAGCAGGTCGGCCTTGCCGTCCCCGTTGGCGTCGCCGCCCACGAGGTGGTCGTAGCCGGTCCAGCCTGTGCCCAGGTTCGTTGGGCCGGTGAACGACCCACCGCCGGATGAGGCTTGCCAGTACTGAAGCATGCCGTCGCCGGCACGGATGCCGACCAGGTCGGTGTATCCGTCGCCGTTGAAGTCACCGGAAGCGAGCTGCGACACTGCGGTGAACCCCGTGCCGACCTGGGTGGCCGTCGTCAGGTTCCCGGCTCCGTCACCGGCGTAGCGGACGATGGCGCCGTCGGACTTGCGGATGCCGAGCGCGTCGAGGTTGGTGTTGCTGTCGAAGCGGCCCGGTACCCATTCGCGCAGTGCGTCCCAGCCGGTGCTGGTCGCGCTGGTGGACGGGGTGAATGTGCCGTTGCCGTTGCCGGCGAAGAACACCCGCCCGGCACCCGGCCGGATGGCCTGCATGTCGGCCTTCCCGTCACCGGTGAAGTCACCGGCGATCAGATCGGTGTAGTCGGCGAAGCTCTGGTATTGCCGCAGCCGGCTGGTGCGGCCCAGGGCGTCGACGATCGTGGTGGTGTCGGTACCGCCGAGTGGGTTGTCTACGGTGGTGCGGTCACCGTCGTAGCTGGTGGAGGTCACGTTCCACTGCAGGACGTCAAGCGTCCACAGTTCGTCGGTGAGCTGGCGGCCGACACCGTCATAGCTGAAGCGGTGCTGGTTGGCGACCGCGCTGTCGCTCCAGCCAGTGAACAGGGCCGGTGTGGGAGCACTCGCGTTGTAGAACGACGAGGTCTTGGTGACGAGGCCGCGGCTGTTGTACTGCGTGTCGGTGATCGATCGCCCGCCGTCCGCGGTGGGTTGCTGGGTTTGGCGGGTACGCAGCCAGCCGTCGAGGATCTGGTGGGACGTGATCTGCTGCCCGTCCGGTCCCAGCGTCTTGGTCGTGACGTAGGGCGCAGCCGAGGTGCCGGTGAGGCTGTAGGCGTACTCGACATTCGGTGTCACCGATGTGGAGCGGTTCTCCCACCATACCTTGACCAATCGTCCGAGGCTGTCGTACTGGGCCGTTGTGACCTTGCCATTGGCGTCGGTCACTTTCAGTGGGACGCCGAACTCGGGAAGGAGGTCGGTGGTGACCGCGTACGTCGAGCCGGTCGGCGGCGTTACGGTCTTGGTCGTGGTGAGTCCGAGGGTCTCGATGTAGCTGGTGTGCGTGGGGCGGCCCAGGCCATCGGAGATGTCGGTCGGACGACCCCACTTGTCATAGACGGTGTCGGCGGTGGTGATCCAGTTAGCGGTCGAGCCGGTGTAGCTCTTGGCCTTCTCCGTCCGGGTCACGTCGCCCGCGTACGGGGTCTGCGTCAGGCTCGGCGACGAGATGCTGGGCTGGTCGTAGTAGTACCGCGTGTCCGCCACGGCATCGCCCGGAAGGGATGGCGTCATGGAGCAGTCGACACCCACCGTCTTCGTCGTCGACACCGCGCTTGCCTGGAACGGCGATCCCATCGCCAGCAGGTCCGGCTTGCCGTCGGCGTTGTCGTCGCCGACCGGAATGAACCAGTCGGTATCGGTGACGATCCGGCCTGACGTCACAAGAGTCCCCGGCACGAACGTTCCGGTACCTGTGCCCGCATACAGGTAGAGGCCGGTCGGCGTGGAGGCGAAGAAGTCGGCCTTGCCGTCGCCGGTGTAGTCGCCCCAGCCGAAGAGCTGGTCGACGTTGTCGGTGCCGAACCCGGACGTGAACCCGTAGCTCAGTGAGCTGATCCCACCGGTGCCGTCGCCGTACCAAACCACCATCTTGCCGTCGAAGAACCGGCGACCCATGAGATCGGCCTTGCCGTCGCTGTTGACGTCACCGGCGGAGAACATGTTGAACATCCGCCATGTGGTTTCGGTTCCGATCTGCACACCCGTGCTCACGCCACCAGCATTGTTACCCTTGAACAGGTACAACTGACCACCGGGAGCGATGCCGATGATGTCCGCCTTGCCGTCACCGTCGAAGTCACCCGGCGAGAAGATGTCCTGATAACCCGCCCAGCTACCAGCCCAGAACACGACCGCGGCCCCGTACGTCCCGTCGCCATTGCCCGGCAGGTAGCTCATGCCGTTCGTGGACGAATTGCGGCCGATCAGATCCTTCTTGCCGTCGCCGTTGAAGTCGGGGATCACAAACATCTTGTTGTAACCCGACCAGTCGGAGTTCACCAGCACCGGCGTAGCGCTGATCCCACCGGATCCGGTGCCGTTGTAGCGGCGCAGGTCCGGATCCGGGTTGGTGTTGTAGGTGTTCGTGACGCACGTGTCGTCCGCGGTGGTGGACGTGTCACCCTGCATGTTGTCGGTCAGCGTGTTGTTGTAGCTGTCGTAGGTGTGGTCGGTCTGCGTGGTCCGCCAGTTGTTGGTGGCCGCGATCCAGGTCGCGGTCCGGTCCCAGCCCGTGTTGTTGCGGTACGCGGTCAGCGGCACCACCCGAGCCCACGATGTCGACAACGCCCTGGCGCCCGACTGCACCGACAGAGGATCGTGGAAGATCTTCTTCAGGATCGTGGTGGTGTCCCCGTCGAAGGTGATCTCTTCTTTGAGGAACCCGGCCCGGTACCACAGGTCGGTCGCCGCGTTGTCAGTGTCGGTGATCGTGGAGACGCGTGAGTTGTCTCCGCCTGCCGAGGTCCGGTCACCGGACAGGCCCCGGAAATACAGCTTCAGCGTCTTCGACTTCGTCGCCCCTGAACCGACGGTCTCGGTGACGAGCGGGTAGCCGACCCAGTTGTTCCACGACCGGTAGTTCATGTCGAGCGTGGTCAACCCGGCCTGGTCGTGCTTCCACAGCACCGGCGACGACGAACCGATCGCCTTGCCCGCCAGGGACATCGACACCGCGTAGGTGTAGGCGTGCACCACATCCGGCGCGCCGCCGACCAGGTCCTGCTCGGTCACGGTGTCGACCCGGTACTTGTGCCACCACGTCCACACCGACGAGGAACCGTCGTCGTAGAGCTGCGGGAAGCACCGCTTGTTGTTGTTGTCCGACGCCGGCGGGGTGATCCCGCCGACACATGCGGAATCCATGCCCGAGTAGGTGACCGCGATCTTCTTGCCGGCCTCGGTCGTGATCGCCTGCAGCCGGTACTTCCACGACTCCGGCGCACCCGAACCGGCGGCGAACAACGCCCGGTTCTGCATCGACGCGCCATAGTCGAACTGCACCGGCGGCTGCCCGTCACGGGTGATCGTGTACAGCGTCAGCACACCCAGGTAGCCAGCGTGCCCGGTACCGTGGATCGGGTTCCACAGGTTGATCGTGCTCACCGTGTTGTACTGCGCCGCACCACCGGGCCCGTTCGGCTTCAACACCTGCACCTTGATGTTGAGCAGCCGCTTCGTGATCCAGTAAGTCGGCGCGTCACACGACGTCGAGCCCGAACCGCAGTAAAGGTCCCACGGCACGTCCGGCCAGTTCGTCGAATCATGTGTGCTACACGTCGACGTCCAGCACCGGTCCGCGACCTCGAAGACCACCTTCGCCGCCGGCTGCGTACCAGGTTGCGCATCAGCCCGCAAACCGTAGGCGATCTCCGTCAGATACCCGCCCTGGTCATACGACGTCGACGTGCCCGGCACCGCAGCGTGGTTGTACTCCTTCGCGTACGTGTAGACCATCGTGTTGCCGTGCGGGTCCACGACGTAGTCCAGGTTCCACCGGTACGCCATCGCACACCACGAGTTGCTGATCGACGACGACGCGAAACACGGCTCACCGGTGGAGTTGCTCAGCACCGGCTGGCCCCACACCGAGTTGGTCCGGGTGCCGCCAACCACCGACAGGCCGAAGTAGTATTGCGTTCCGTCCTTCGTCGTCAGCCGCCACCGCTCGTCGTTCCAGTTCAGCGTGCGCTCATCGGTGCCATCGGTGATGTACTCGACCTTCGTCGCATCGTCATCAGCCAGGTGCCACACATTCGGCGTCGCCTGGTTCGGCGAAGCGCTCGCGTCGTCCGGGATCAACTCGGTCGAGCGGCCCTCCCACACGATGTGCGCGTTCGGCACCCGCCAGCACATCATCGGCGTCGCCGGTGTCCACGTCGGCGTCACCGGCGTCGTGTCCACGCCACACGACATGTACGACCGCTCGATGTAACCGGGGTCGTAGTCCCAGCCCTCGCCGATCCAACTCGTCTGGTTGTTGGCGTGCGCTGTCCGGCCGTCGACCGACGCGCTCGAATAGCCCAGCGACACCTTCGGTGCCAGCCCACCCGGCACCGGCACCATCGGCACGTCATACGACCAGGAGAAACCGCCACCCGACTGACCGGCCTGCCAGGACGCGGACTGCGACAGCGGCGTCTGGCTGAAGTCGTCGGTCGCTGAGGTCGCCGTGGAGTCCAGCGCTACGACGGTCGTCTCGCCCGAGATGGACAGCTCACCCGCGACAGTCTTGGTCTGCGTGTTGATGCTGCTGGCCACAGCCGTCTCCTGGCCGCAACCATCCGCCGCCGGAGTGGTCAGCGAACAGGTCGGCAGCGTCACCAGCCTGAGCCGGTAGGCCCAGTTCGCACCGAACGCGTCGTGGAACGCGCCGTATCCGACCTCCACCTTCACCTTTGCGGTGCCGGTCTTGCCATCGGTCCGTAACAGGCGCATCGCCACCGCCGCGCCGGCCTTCCCCGACGCTGCGTGTCCGGCGACCTCGACACGCACCCGCGAGGGCTGATTCACCGCCGCAGCAGCATCGGCGACGCTGCTTCCCCGCTGCAGATCGGACGTCGAGTCGAGTGCGGTCACCGTCACCGGGAGCCCGCCGACGACGCCATGACCCACTCGCCGGCCGTCCACCTGAGCTTGCAGGTCCACATCACCGGAGGCGGCTGACGGCCACACCACCGGATCGGTCTTCACCGGCAGCGGCTTCGGCGCCGTCACCTTCTTCGGCTTCACCGACCAACCCGACACGGATTTGTTCTGCACAGACGCCGACACGCCGGGACCTGATGCGGCCAGGGCCGGCGGCATCTGCACCAGCGTCGCGATCACCAGCGACGTCGCTGTCGCGGCCACCCGATAGAGGGCCCGGCGTGATCCGCCGGGCCCTGAACGTGTTCTCACAAACAACTCCCACCGTATGGCCGCGTCACAGATGTGGAACACGCACAGGATCCCGGAACACGCACACCGCAGCCAGACCCTTAACCCAGGAGGAAACAACACAGGTCAGCGAAATTCACGACCGCGGCATAACGCCGTCCAAACGGGGCCCGCCCCAACGCCGTACGCGTATGCAGCACGCTCTGGCCGTACCTCACAATTGTCACCAGGCCCGCTTGCGCAGGACAGCCAGGTGCTTACCCCAACCTCCGCTGCCGATCAGCCATGCACCTGGGCGTCCGGTACGTAGACGCCGACGTCGAACCCGATCGGCACGCGGCGGAGCTTGCCGAAGCCGAAGACCTCGTAGGTGACGGTGATGTCGCTGAAGTACGTCGTCGATCCGGGCGACATCTCGACGGCAGGTTCCATCACGGTGAGGAACACGGCGATTTCTCCACCGGCCGGAAGCGTGACCGCCGCGAACGGGCGAGCGGCGTCGGGCCCGAAGGGCACCGTCATCGGTTCCGACCGGTCGATGATACTCACGTCGACCGCCGAGAAGACCTCGTTCGCAGCGATGTCCACGATCGTGACGGGCCATGGCCCGGGATTGCGGATCGACGTGCCGAAGGTGAATCGGGAACCTGGCGCGAACACGTACGCCACCTCGGTGGTGGACACGTCCTTGCGGACCCGAGCGTCGGTTCCGTACCAAGTCTCGCTGCCCGGTTGCACGCCTTGGGCGATCACGGTCACGAGAAATGCCGAGCCGAGAACCGCCACCGCCACACACGCGGCGAGGGCGATCTTCCGGCGGATCGTCATGGCACCGCAGTGTAGGAGGGGACTGCTCGCCAGGACGTCATCCTCTGCCGACGCAGAAAACCTCTGTGGTCTCGACGGACCGTAGCCAGACAGCGGTCATCGTTCCGCCCGGGCATTCACCCGGTTCGTCGGCGACAGCGGTGATCACCCCGTCATGCTTGGATGAGCACGGCTCCAGGTCAGCGGCGCTGCCGTAGACGGTGACGCACTTGCCGACCTGGCGTCCCGGCGACTCCAGCCAGCTCGTCAAGACGACTGCACCGAGCAGTAGAACGGGGACGAAGACGAAGTAGGCCAAGGGGCGGGCGAACAGCGATCGCCCGGGCTTCGCCGGGCCGACCGCCGCACCTGCGGGTGACACCGGCGCCGGCAGACGGTGGATGAGGCGGCGTTTGAGCACGTTGCGAAGCACCACGAAGGGGAACACGAAGAAGGACACCAGCCCCAGCCATCCGACCGCCAGCGTGTGCGCTGTGGTGGACCGGAATACGTTCAGTCCGCAGTCTCGGCAGAAGGGTCCCGGGAAGGTGGTTGTCTGGCGGAGCAGGAGCATTCCGGTGTGTTGCTCGAAGTCGAGCTCCAGGGCGGGACGACTGCCGCAGTACCGACAGCTGACGTCGGCGACGGGTACCTGCGGTGATGCCGCCGGCCGCGCGAGGTCGGGTGGGAAAAGATCAGTCACGGATGCAGGAGCGTAGCGGTACCGCGCAGGTGACGCTGTCCCAACCACAGGAAATGAGTGACTAGAGTGCCAGCCATGTCCCCACCCGTGATCTTGCGCGAAGTCTTCCACGCATACCGCACCGCCAGAGGCGTTGAGGACGACGGTTACGTGTTCGACGATGACGGAGCGGTGCTCGGAAGGCTCGACGTGCTGGTCTTTCGGCCTGCGGATGAGCGCGGCCTGACGTCGTTCGCGACTATTGGCATGGCCGCCCGGGAGTTGCCGGCCGAGCCTGGGCCAGGTGGCGGCGGGCGGGCGGAATTGCAGTTCTCTCGTCGGGGAAGGCTGGACCGGGAAGACGAGTACGCCGTCGCAGTCGCGCTGGCCAATCTCGCGGCGCATCCGTTCGTTACCGGACAGCAGCTGAATTGGGGACATCAAATCGGTCTGGGGACGGAGTTTCCCACGTTCCCCGGATGCGGCGCGGTTTTCCTGTCCGGCCCACTCACCAATGTGGAGGATGGCTACATCCGGACAACCGAGGGTGCGGTCCGGCTCGTCACGGTCGTGCCGATCACGGAGGCGGAGCGTTCGCTGGGTCGTACTCTCGGGCCGATTGCCTTCGCCCAGCGACTCCTGGACGAGGTCGACGTGTACGCCGAAAGACCCGCCTGAGCCCCGGTCGTCGGACGGCTATCGTCTCGGGATGGACGTCGACTGGAACGCCGAAGTGGTCGATCAGCTTGAGTCGCATTGGCGGCATCGACTCCGGCCTCGTCTGGCAGGTCTCACGGACGACGAGTATTTCTGGCAACCCGTCTCCGGTTGCTGGACCGTCAGCCGTCGCGGCGAGAGTTCGGCTCCGATGTCCCTCGGACCGGGCGAGTTCACGTGGGATTACGGCGAGCCGCCGCACGGTCCGGAGCCGGTGACCACCATCGCGTGGCGACTCGCGCACCTGATCGTCGTGTTCGCGTCCACCAACGGCACCCAGTTCGGGCGTACGGCGATCAGCCAGGAGACGTTTCGCTATGCGGGCACTGCCGAGGAAGCGCTACGGCAGCTCGATGACGAGTACGCGGCATGGCTCAGCGGCGTACGCAGTCTCGGCACAGCCGGGCTCGCCCAGCCGCAAGGACATCCGCCTGCGTTCGCTCATGCTCCCGTGGCGAAGAAGATGTTGTACGTGAACGTCGAAGTCATCCACCACGGAGCCGAGATCTGCCTGCTTCGCGACCTCTATCTCCGGCACAAATGACGTTCGGGCGGTCCGAGTCCGGACCGCCCGACAGCGATTGGGTTATCCCACAAGGTGCTGCGGGACCGCCACGTTAACGGGCGTGCCGTACGCCGAAAGCTCCGTCACCACGTGCAGCCGATAGGTGAAGGGCGGCTTGCCTTGCTCGTCGACTCGCTGGACTGCCCGGTCGTAGGTGACGGAGGCGATCCGGTGGTCCGCGTTGACCCTCACGTCGCCGACGAACTTGTCCGAGATGAGGCCGCGTCCGTCGCCGGGCACGGTCAGCTCGAAGTGGTAGACGCCGACGGCCTTCTCGGTGACGATCGCGCCGGCCTCTTGCATGGTGCGGAACAGCGCCTGGGGGTCGGTCGTCATCGTCAGGCCGCCACCGAGGGCGAGGTCGAAGTCGAGGTGGTCTTGCGTACCAGGTCGGCGGGACCAGAAGATCTTCTTGGCGTCGTCGGGATGGCGAGCGTCTCGGCCACCGATGTAGTGGACGCCGTTGATGAGCCGTTCGTGTTCGAAGCCGGCGGCGACGACTGGTCGCAGGCCGGTGGACGGCGAATCCAGGTAGCCGGTGAGGGTCACCGGGTCGAATGCGCCGGTCGTGGTCCAAGTGCGGCTGACCGGTTCGGGGAGCTCGCCCTTCGGCGGGAGTTCGTTCAGGTAGGTCGTCGTCACCTTCAGGTGGTAGCTGATGTTCTGGCTGGCTGCGGCGGCAGCGGCGAGCCGGAGCTGAGGAGAGGCGGGGGCCGTGGCGGTGGGGCCGCCGGCGATCGGGCCGGGTGGCGTACTGCCGGTGTTGCGGGAGCCGGAGCCGATGGTGAGCGTGGCGGCCAGGGCTCCGGCGACGCCGATCGCTCCGACGGCGTACGCGGTGCGATGGAGCACGACTCGCCGGTGGTGCCGCCGAGCGGCGTCCGCCAGGATGTCCCGGGTGAAGGTGAGGCCGGCGACTTCGTCCTGCATCATCGTGGTCAGCTGATCTTCGAGTTTCGCGGTCACGCGCCTGCTCCGTTCCATCCGGCGTCTTCGAGCACCCAGGTTGCGGTGAGTACGCGGAGCCGGGCGAGGCCCCGCGAGGCGGTCGACTTCACAGTGCCGACCGAGCAGCCGAGCAGTGCGGCCGCTTCGATTTCGCTGTACTGCTCCCAGTAGCGGAGTACCAGGACGGCCCGTTGCCGGGGCGGCAGCTGGGCCAGCGCGTCGAGGAGCGCGTGGCGCAGATGTAGCTCGTCGCTGCCGTCGGAATGGCCTGGTGGCTCGATCTCCGTGAGCACCTCGGGCCGGCGTTTGCGCAGCCGCCAGCGGTCGATCGCGAGGTGGTACAGCGTACGGCGAAGGTAGCCTTCCCGGTCGCTGTGCACCTTGTTCCAATTGCGCATCAGGCGTTCCAGCGCCACCTGGACCAGATCCTCCCCGGCGAACCGGCTGCCGGTCAGCAGCGCGGCGGTCGCGAGGAGGGCTCGGCCGCGTTCGGCGACGAGGAGGTCCAGCCCGTCGAAGCGTTCGGAGCGTCTCACCTGCTCTCCTTCCCTCGCTGACCAAGGACGACGGAGGCGGTGCGAAGGTTGACTCGATACTGCGGGGAACTTCAGGGCGACACTGTCACGGCGAGCGTGTGCCACCCGGTCGCGCCGTCGGGGAACGGGGTCGCACGCCGTTCGGGCTGCGTCCGGCCGGTGCCGTCGGTTGCGCGTACGCGCAGGGTGTGGCCGCCGATTGTGGCATGCCAGCGGTGTCGCCACTGGACCCAGGTGTCGCGACCCGGGCTGGTCAGCAGTTCGGCCGGCTCCCACGGTCCATTGTCGACCTGAAGTTCGACGGAGTCGATGCCGCGGCCCTGGGCCCACGCGACCCCCGCCACGGTGACGTCACCGGGGGCGATGTGGGCGAAGGCAGCCGGGCGGTCGATCCGCGAAGCCGTCTTGACCGGGGCTTCCCGCGCCCAGCCCCGGCGCACCCAGTACGCGTCGAAGTCGGCGAACCGGGCGAGTTCGACCTCTGTGATCCACTTACAGGATCCGGCGTACCCGTAGAGGCCAGGGGTGAGCATCCGGACGGGAAACCCGTGCTCGGGTGGCAGCGGCCGGCCGTCCATGCCGACGGCGAGCATGGCGTCCCGGCCGTCGAGCAGTGTCGCCGTCGGAGTGCCGAGCGTCATGCCGTCGGCCGAGCGTGCGACGACCTGATCGGCGTCAGCGTCCACGCCGGCTTCCCGCAACAAGGGCGCGAGCGGTACGCCGAGCCACCGGGTGGTGCCGATGTACGGACCGCCGACCTCGTTGGAGACGCAGTTGAGCGTGATGTCGCGCTCGATGAGGCCCCGGCTGAGCAGTTCGTCGAAGTCCAGCGTGATCGGCCGGTCGACCAGCCCGTGGATCCGCAACCGCCACCGATCCACGTCGACCCGCGGGACGGTCAGCGCTGTGTCCACTCGGTAGAACTCGTCGACCGGTGTGTAGAAGCCAGGCGTGGTGATCCGGGGACCCGTCGGCTGCACCGGCGCGGGCAGCCGGATCGCTTCGCGAGATCGGGCATCGGATGCGGCCGCGAGGCGTCGAGTGACGCCTGCTACCCCACCGGCGGCAACCGCAGTTCCAGCGACAGCGCCTGCGGCGATGAGGAATCGGCGACGGCCCGCCGCCGCCAGGCCACCTGACGACGACGGCACCCGCGGCAGACGATGCAGCAGGATGCCGAGGATCGGCGCGGCGACCAGCCCCGCTAGGAATGACGGCACCGCGTCGAACGGCTGCGCGGCTGGGCGGGTCCAGACAGTGGCTGCGGCGACGAGGCCGAGCACGCCGAAGCCGGCCTGCGCGAGACGTAGCCGCCGCTGTCCCAGCACGCCCAGGCTCGCCGCGACCAGAACGAGCACTGCGCCGATTCCGGCTAGTAGCAACGGTTTGTCATAAGTTCCGACGGTGCGGACTGCATACTCCTTGACCGGAGTCGGCGTGAGGTCGATGACCGTCGAGCCGATGCCGATCAACGGTGACGACTCCGGACGCAGCAGCGTCGCGCCCAGCTCGGCGACGGCCACTCCGGCCGCCGCCGCCAGGATTCCGCAACCCGCGCCCACGAGATCGCCTCGGCGAAAGATCCGCATGGTGGCCTCCCTAGGGGCGGGCTCGCCGGGTGGAGCCGGCGAGCCCGCAGGTGGGATCACTTGGGCATCAGCACGCTGTCGATGATGTAGACGGTGGCGTTCGCGGTCTGCACGTTGCCGCAGACGACCTTGGCCGTTCCGTCGACGGTGAAGTCGGTGCCGGAACCGCTCACCGTCAGTTCGCCGCCCTGCAGCGTCTTGTGCGTACCGGCGAGCTGGTCGGGCGCGAGCTTTCCGGCCACCACGTGATAGGTCAGGATCTTCGTCAGCGTCGCATTGTCGGCGAGGACCTTGTCCAGGTCCGCCTTCGGAATCTTGGCGAACGCGTCGTTCGTCGGCGCGAAGACGGTGATCGCCTGGGCGCTGTTGAGCGTGTCGCCGAGACTCGCCTTCTGCACGGCGGCGACCAATGTCGACAGCATCGGGTTGCCCGAGGCTGCCGTCGCGACGGGCACCTTGGCCATCGCGTCGAAGCTGCCCGGGTTCGCCGGGTCGGTCGGCACGGCCGCACAGCCCGGTCCGAACTCGCCTGCTGCCGATGTGGCCGGCGACGGCGCGGCGGACGCTCCGGCGGCGTTCGACGTCGTGGCCCCGCTACCGCATGCGGCCAGCGCCAGCGCGGTGACACCAGTGGCGAGCAGCGCGGCGAGCGTCTTCTTCGGCTTCATCGTGAACACCCCTTCTCCTGAGGACTCCGGCGGAATCCCCGTCCGTGGGGATTCGGCCGTCGTCGTGGATCGGATGGGTGTATTTCCGAAAAAACTGATTCGCGTACTGCGACTCAGGCCAGCCGGACCTGCGCGACGATCGGCAGCGTGGGCGTCGCCGACCCGCTCGCGGGCTCGATCGTCATGGCGATCAGGTCCGCTCCCCCGATCCCGCTCACGTAATGCGTCGACGTCCCTTGACCGGGCGCGAGCACCGCGGCCGGGTGCGCTGTCGTGCCCTGGACGGTCCACAGCTCGTACGCACGATCGGAGGGCGGCGCGTCTGCGCCCGCGACGACTACGACCGCCGCGTCCTGCGACGCCGCGGAGACGACGGTGATCCTTCCGCCGCCAGTCACCGGCGATGTGCGTACCACCGCGTCGGACGCAGTCAGCACGGCCTCGATGCGGGCCTGACGTTGCTCCGCCTCGGCGCGGGCCGCCTGCTCTTGGCGTACGCGCTGGTCTTGCACGAGATAGGTGACGCCACCCGCGACCGCCGCGATCAACCCGGCGGCCAACGCGAACGCCGCGCGGCGACGCCACCGAGATGCGCGACCGGTCGGCGTGGGAGCGAGCTGCCGCGTGCCGTGGACACGCTCCAGCACCTGTTCGCGCAGCCGGGGCGGAGGCGACGACCAGCTGTCGTCGGCGAGCCGGACGGCCGCCTCCCGCAAACCCACGACCTCCGCCACGCAGGTGGGGCACGTGCGCAGATGGCGTTCGAAGGCCTCCCGCTCGGCGTCGTCGAGAGCGTCGAGCGCGTAGGCGCCGGTCAGCAGGTGCAAATCGTCGGTCATCGGGATGCCTCCACTCCGAGGCAGTCACGCAGGCGGATCAGCGCGTCGCGCATGCGGGTCTTGACAGTGGGCAGCGCCGCGTCGAGCACCGCCGCCACCTCGCGATAGGTGTAGCCGCTGTAGTACGCGAGACTGATGGCCTCGCGCTGCAGCTCGGTCAGGGTACGCAGACAGCGGCGCACCTGCTGGCGTTCGATTCGAGCAGTCGCCTGGTCGGCCACCTCGTCGTGGCCCGTCTGCTCCGGATCGGGTGCCAGCCGCTGGATCCGGTCGGCTGCAGCCTGCTCGGAGCGGACCCGGTCGACGGCCCGGCGATGGGTGATGGTGAAGATCCACGCCGTCGCCGAGCCGCGAGCGGGGTCGAAGCGGGCCGCAGTTCGCCACACCTCGACCAGCGCCTCCTGAGCGACCTCCTCGGCCTGGGCCGGATCGCGGACGACCCGGCGGGCCAGCCCGTAGACCCGGGCGGCGACCTTGTCGTACAGTCCGGCGAACGCGGCCTCGTCTCCCCGGGCGACCTGCCGCAACAGGTCGCCGAGGTCCTCCGGGCGGGCCGTCGCCGATCCCGCCGGGGCCAGGGCCGGAAACTGGCCGTCGGTCATCCTCACCGCCTGGTTCGTTCTTCGAGTTCGGGTCGAATCGGGCACGGCCGTCGGCTCCGGAGTGCTCAGGCCCGCTCGGGACGCGACAACAACAGACCGAGCGCCGCCATGCCGACCCCCAACGCCAGGTGCAGCCAGTTGTCGGCCGAGTTGACGGGCACGAAGTTGGCCGCGCTGTCGGCGTCGACCACCAGCCCGTAAAGCCAGAGGACCAGGTAGATCGCGCCGCCGCCGACCAGGAAGACCCGCGCGCCGCTCATCGTCCGGGCCAGCAGCAGACCCGCCACCCCGAACAACAGGTGTACGGCATTGTGCAAGATCGACACCTGGAACACGCCGAGCAGCCGCGCATCGGAGTGGTGCGAGGCGAAGCTCAGCGACCCGTAGTCGGTCGTGATCCCGGGGACGAAACCCAGGACACCGACCAGCAGAAACACCGCACCGACCGCGTACGCGACGAGCTGAATGGGACTCCGTGCGGCAACAGCCGCCCGCGTGGTGGAAACCATGACGCTTCTCCCTCCGGTTGTGGTCCATCGGGATTCGTACGCCGGCGGCGGCCGGATGGGTCCGAGTTTCGGCGAACCGCCGAGATCTCGTATTTTCTTCTCTGACGGGCTGTCGATTTCGCGTACGCCGCTCGACGTATAGGCGTACCGACGATATTCGCGCAGGAAGGCGGCCTGATATGGCCCAGTACGCAGTGCTCATCTACGCCCCCGACTCGGCGCACGGACCGGATGCGACCGCGGAGGAAACCGCGCCGCACGATCGGCATGCCGCCGAGCTGGCGCGGTCGGGCGCCATGCTCGCGGCGTACGCGTTGACGTCGCGGGACTTGGCGACCTCGGTACGCGGCGACGCGGTGACCGACGGCCCGTTCGTCGAGGCGAAGGAGATCGTCGCCGGGTTCTACATTCTGGAGGCGCCCGATCTGGATGCCGCGCTGGCGATCGCGAAGCTGAATCCGGCCTGCCAGCTGGGTGGCGGCGTGGAGGTGCGGCCGGTCGCCGCGGGCGGGCCGGTCGAGCGCTGATGATCGAGGAGGCGGTCGCCGCTGCGCATCGGCGGGGGTGGGCGTTCGTGCTCGCTGCGACGATGCGGGTGGCCAACGACCTCGACCTGGCCGAGGAGTGCGTTCAAGAGGCGTACGCCGCTGCGCTGCAGAGCTGGGCGCGCGACGGAATCCCGGACAATCCCGAGGCCTGGCTCACCACGACGGCGCGGCGGCGGGCGCTGGACGCGATCCGGCGGGAGCGGACGCTGCGGTCGAAGTTGCCGTTGCTGGTGGAGCCCGAGGAGACCGTCGAGGACGCCGCCATGGATGAGGCGCAGGACGAAGAGCCGCCGGACGACGAGGTCGCCGACGAACGGCTGCGGCTGATCTTCACCTGCTGCCATCCGGCGTTGGCCCAGGAAGCGCAGGTCGCGTTGACGTTGCGGCTGGTGTGCGGGGTGCCGACGCCGGATGTGGCGAAGGCGTTCCTCGTCTCGGAATCGACGATGGCGGCCCGGATCACGCGCGCGAAGAAGAAGATCTCGGGCGCTCGCATTCCTTTCCGCGTACCACATGGTGCTGAATTGCCGGACCGGCTGCGGAGCGTGCTCGCGGTGATCCACCTGTTGTTCACGGTCGGGCACACCGCGCCGTCGGGCGCGGACCTGATGCGCGCGGACCTGGCCGATCGCGCGTTGCACCTGGCCCGGATGCTGCGCGAGCTGATGCCCGACGAGCCGGAGGTGGCCGGGCTGCTCGCGCTGCTGCTGGTCACGGACGCCCGGCGCAAGGCCCGCGTCGACGCTTCGGGACGGCTGGTACGCCTGCCGGACCAGGACCGCTCGCTGTGGGATAGTGCGGCGATCGCGGAGGCGGACGGGCTGATCGTGGCCGGTCTCCGCACGGGGCGTCTCGGGCGATATGTGGTTCAGGCCGCGATTTCAGCGTTGTATGCCGATGCGCCCACCTATGCGGAGACTGATTGGGGGCAGATCGTCGAGCTGTACGACCGACTGCTGGAGATCTGGCCGTCGCCGGTCGTGGCACTGAACCGGGCGGTGGCGCTCGCGATGGTGGCCGGTCCGGAGATTGCGCTGGCTGAGGTCGAACTGCTCGATTTGCCGGGTTACCACTATCTGCCTGCGGTCCGGGGGGATCTGCTGCGGCGGCTGGGCCGTGAAGAGGAGGCTCGGGCGGCGTACGCGGAAGCACTGAACCTGGCCGGTAACGAGGCCGAACGGGAGTTCCTCGCCGAGCAGCTCGCCGCGTGACGCCCAGCAGCGCGCCGCGAGAGCTGCGTTTGATCATCGCCGGATGCCGGATAACGTCCCCTTGGCGGGCGGAATAGCCGCGTTATCCCGGCATCTCGCGCCGGCCGGGCGATACCCGCCGGCCTCAACGGGACGGGCAGGCGGCCGAGGCGATTCTGACGTATCACCTCGACCGCCTGTTCCGGTCTCGGAATCGGTGACTGCTGTCAGGCGGCGGAGACGACGATCGTCCCCGTCGACTGGCGTACGCACTTCACCGAGTGGGCGGTCGCGGCGTACGCCCCGGCGAGGCACTGCCCGAGGACGGCGTGCCCGGCCACGTTGGGATGCCACGACTCCTGGCACGTCTGGAAATACGTGATGCACGTGTCGGCGTACCGCTTGATGTCGAGTTTGTCCTTGCCGGACAGGCTGGTGATCGGCACGCCGCTCGGCCCGTCCTGTACGCGTACCGGGGTGGCCAGCGCAGTGGCCGGGTTGGCGGAGACCTCACAGAGCCGGGCGCCGTCGAAGGCCTGCTGGACGTTGAGATACACGAGGTCGTCGGCGGGGAACTCGGTGCTCAGCGTCGTGTACGCGGTCTTCACGATGGTGCCGAGGTTGGCCGAGAACTGGTGACCCGGGGGGAGACTGGCGCGGTGGATCGGGCAGCCCGCGGCGTACCGGACGGCGCCCAGCTCCCGGAACTTGTCCCGGTCGTCCTCGCGGCCGTCGGCGCTGATCAGGCTGGGCATGACGTCGAACGGCAGCGGGTTGGTGTAGTCCTGGAGCACGATGCGGTGCTGGTGGTCGGCGTCGACCTGGTCGAGGACGGTCAGCAATTGCCGCAGCGCGACGATGGTCTCGGAGGTCGCGCTGCTCACCTGAGCCGCCGTGGCCAGATCGTCCGAAGTGCACGGGTCCTGCTCGATCGGCCCGTTGATGTACGCCCAGAACTCCCACCAGCCCGTCCACGCGTCGGCGATGAACCGGTTGGCGCACTTGCTCGCCACGTCGCCGAAGCTGAACGAGCTGTTGTTGGAGCCCAGTCCGATGAGGACGAGGTCGATATCGTTTGTCTGCGCGACCGCGCGTACCTGGTCGATCTGTGAGGCGACCGAGCGACCCTTGTCGCGGGTGGCCGACGCGCTGGTGATGTCGTAGGGCCGGCCGCCGGAGCAGGCCAGGTTGAACCGGTTCTGGATGCCCGGCAGCGCGGCCTGGAAGATCGACGCGTTGGGCGACCGGTGACAGAAGTACGCGTTCGAGTTGGCGGCCGACCACCCGGGGAATCCTTGGGACACACCGTTGACGTCGACGACGTTGGAGTAGTTGCCCGCGCCTTCGCCGCTGACGAAGCTGTCGCCCATCACGACAGCGGCGGTGGGCAGGGCGTCGAGTTCGAGGGTCGGTGCGGCCAGGGCACGGGCCGGCACCGTGGTCAGGAGGAGTGCGGCAACCAACGCCGCTCGGCGAAGAATCGACACAGGGACATCTCCAATGGGACGAGGGGTCCACATCGAATCATGAAGAATCTTCACCGTCAACAAATCTCACCGATCACGCGAGATCTGTTAATTCCAACCGTGCTACTTGCGAGGCTTGAAGGCGTTCCCCGCGATCATGTACGCGAAGACCGACAACCCGATCCGCACACCCTGGTTGTCTGCGGAGCGGAAGTGTATGCCGCCCCAGATGCGAGCCTCGACGACTTCGGCCAGCGCCTGCGAGAAGCTCCTGAAGTGCCGAGTAGCGTTCGCCGCCGGGCTGTACGCACTGAACGCGATGTCGTCGCGGTGGTAGAAGTAGGCGAGCGTCGCCATCGAGGCCGAGGTGAAGCAGGTGTGACCCGAGGTGTAGTCGGGGAACGGCGGCGTGACCAGCAACGGCATCCAGGTCGGATCGCCTGTGGTCGCCGGGTTGCCGTCGGCGTCGCCGAGCTGAACCGCGGTCACCGGCCGCCAGAAACTCCAGTACTCCTTCTCCGCGTAACAGGCGATGAGGGCGTCGGCCTCAGTCATGTCCACCATGGCGAACATGCGCGCCGCCTGCAACGTGTTCAGTCCCTGGCCGACGGCGACCTGACGCTTAATCTCCCACTCGGTCAGCCGCCGGTCGTGCCACCAGATCGCCGCCTCGGTCTGATCAGGGGTGCGTACCATGCTGGTGGCGCCGCCGATCTTCTTGACCTCATTGAAATCCTTGGCATACGCCCGGCTCGTGAGCGCGGGTGGGCCGGAGGTGCGGAACATGGCGGCGTCCGGCATGAGAAACGGTCTGACGTGACCGGTCCACGCCCCGGCCGAAGCGAAAGTCGGCGGCGTCGGCCGCCACTGCCCGGGCTGCGTGCCGGTCACCCAGGTCTGCGTACCGAACGCGCCGTCGTTCTCCCGCGCTGCGATCATCGCGGCTGCCGCCTGCTCCCCCACTGCGACGCCGCTCGGCTTCGACGGCCCATCGGCGATCGCGGCCAGGGCTGCGTCGTACTGCGCCAGCAAGCGCGTCTGCTGGCTTGGGAACAAGGACACGAGCATCTGGTACGCCGCCGCAGCGACCGCCGCGTCGGCCGACTCCGTTCCGTCGGCAACCGGCGCTACCAGGTAAGGCCGGTAGGGCGTACCGGCGATCGCGTTGACCGCATCGTAAACCGCCCCATGCACCATCGCGAAACTGCGCGCCTGTTCGTTGGGCTGCTGCTGGGCGACGTCCCAGATGGCCTGCTGTGCATATCCATCCCACGTGACGACCGAGTTCCCCGGAACTGCCTGAGCAGCCGCCGGCCGAAGGACCGCTGTGGATGTGAGCACGAGAACTGCGGAGACACCGACGCGCAGAAGCGTACGCCTGGCCATGATTCCTCCCCGTCCGGAATTCGCTGAGGCTTACCGAGTTCATAGAATCATCTGCACCTCTAAATTATCAACGAAACCCGGTAGATTGCCCGCATGACGAGTACGCCTCGCGAAGCGGAAGGCCGCATCGGCCCGGTCGGCGCGTTCCTGTGCCGAGTGCTCCTGCTGGGCGTCTGTTTGCCGGGACCGGTTCTGCTCGCCGTCGACGTCTCGTCGATGCGGCCGGACTCCCCCAAGGATTTCTGGGGATTGCTCGCCGGAGGCGTGTTCACCACGATCGTCGGCGTAGGGTTCGGAGTGTTCGGGCTGCGGGTGGTCAACCGCTCACGCCGTGACTCCCGTCAGCTCGCCGCGTCCGGGGTCGCCGCCACCGCGGAGATCCTGACGGTGGAGAACTACATCGGCGGTGAGGACCCGGGACTGCGTCTTTGCGTACGCATCAGCGGACCGGAGTTCACGTCGTTCGAGGCGGAGACGACTCGTCCCGTCGACGCGTCGCTCGTGCCCGGCGCGGTGCTGGGAGCGCGGGTCGATCCGTCCGACCGCCTCTTCACCTTCACCCACGCCGCCTGAGCGCAGGTGCCATGTCGGGCACCGCATCAAGGAGACGCGTCGCGTCACGCCGGTTCGCGTTCGGTGAGCGGCCGGTTAGATCCACCTGCCAGGCTTCCGAGCGACTGCTCACCTGGGAGGTATTGAATGAGGGTCAGACTCACTCGCGCACTCGGCAGGGCCCTGCTTGCTCTCGCCTCTTCCGCGACGATTCTGAGTGGGCCGCAGGCCGCGAGCGCCAGCCCCGAGACGTGCGTCACCCCGGCCGGTCCGCCGTTCGGAACATACATCTGTGATTACGAACCGACGATCATCGAATGGCCGGACGGGCATCGACAGTGGTTCGTCGTCGGGACGGACGTGAGTAATCAGGTCTGGACCAGTTGGGAGTATGCCTATGACCGGTGGACGAACTGGGAGCCCTTGGGCGGCACCGCACGCAGCGAGGTCATCTGCGTCACCTGCGTCGAGACCAACCCTTACGCGCCCCTGCACCAGCTGTACGACAACCATCTCGCGATTGAGGTGGTCGGCACCACGGGCAGGTTCTACGAGCTGGATTGGTGGCCGGGAGGCTAGGGCGTCTGGCACCTGACGTAGCCGGCGATGCCCCTGAGAAGGCTGCCTCGGGGGGCCTCCGTCAAACCCGCGCGCCAGCGGCGGCGATGAGCTCGCCGGCTTGCGTACGGCTCAGTTGCGCTCCTTGGGCGACGAGCTCCGCGAGGACGTCGGGTGGCAGCGCGTCGCGTACGGCGGCGGCTTCGCGCGGGCCGTCGATCGGGTTCATCAGCTCGGGCGAGAATCCGACTTGGCGGCCGAGCGTCTGGATCGCGCCGAGCAGCAGCGCGCCCGGTTCGGGGCGGCCGCTGTGGGCGAACGCGGCGGCTGTCGTGTGCGCCAGGACCAGCCACGCGGTGAGGTCCAGGTCCGCTTCGAGCGGGCCGACGATCTGCGCCGCCATCGCCAGCGCCGCTTCCGGCTCGCCTGCGTCGATCGCCGACTTCATCGCGGTCCAGGCCGCGGAACCGGTCGCCCACCGATGGCCACAGCGCTCGCCGATCCGGATCGCCGCGGCGAGATCGGCCCGGGCTCGCGCGGTGTCGCCGCGCAGTCGGCGCACGCCGCCGAGGACCATCAAGGTCTCAGTGTGCAGCCAGGGTACGCGTAAAGCCCGGGCTCGTCGTTCGGCGATCACGGCGTTGGCGTACGCGTTGTCGAGGTCGCCGAGCAGTGAGCGGAAGTGCCCGAGGTGCATCAACGCGTACGCCATGGTGAGGGTGTCGGCAGCTCGGACGGCGGCTTCGTGCGCCTGTTGGGCGGCGGTGAGGGCGGTCGCCGGGTCGCCCCGGAGGTAGCTGAGTCCGGCGACGGCGAGCAGCGCCCGCGCGCGCAGCGAGTCGGGCGCGTCCTGGGCCAGGTCGAGCGCCGACTGCAACCAGGTGAGACCTTCGGTGATGTGGCCGCGCCGGTACCAGAACCAATGCAGGGCGGCTGCGATGCGCAGTGCGGTCGCACCGTCGCCGTCGAGCAGGGCCGAGGTGAGCGCCGCTCGGGCTTCGGCTTGATCGGCTTCCAGCCGGCGGATTTCGGCGTACGCCTCGAAGCTTCGAAGACCGGACTCCGCGGCCTCGACCCAGCCGGTGACCCAGAGCCGATGCCGCGCCGCGAGATCGGCGGTGTCGCTTGTGGAGAGCCGGGCGGCGGCGAACGCGCGCAGCGCCGTGAGCATGCGATAGCGCCGCGGCCCCGAGCCGTATTCGACGCGCAGCAGCGACTTGCGCACGAGCGCGGCGATCGACGGCAGCGCGTCGGGCGTGTTCGTGACCTGGGCGGCGGCGTCGAGGTCGAACCGGCCGGCGAACGTGCTGAGCCGTTGGAACAGGGCTTGTTCGGCGGGCGGAAGCAGGTCGTAGCTCCACGCGATGGCGCGGCCGAGATCGCGGTGGCGGGGAACGCGATCCGGCTCGGTTGGCGACGGCCCCGGCAGCCCGGCGGCGATCTGACTGAGCGACAGCACCCGGCATTGAGCCGCGGCCAGTTCGATGGCCAGTGGGAGACCGTCGAGCTGGGCGCAGATGCGGTCGACGAGCGCGGACTCGCCGGCGTCGGGCGTCCAGCCGGGCAGGATGTCGGCGGCGCGGTCGAGGAACAGGCGGCGCGCGTCGGTGGTCATCGGTGGCACGTCGACGATGACCTCGCCGATGATGCCGAGCGCTTCGCGGCTCGTGGCGACGATCCGTACGCCGGGACAACGGGTGAGAATCTGGGCGCACCAGTCGCGGACGGCGTCGACGAGATGCTCGCAGTTGTCGAGCACAAGCAGCGTCTGCCGGGTCGTGAGCAGGTGGGTCAAGGCGTCGACCGGTACGCCCAAAGTCTGCGCGATCTGGGTGGGCACGAGGTCGGGCTGCTGAAGGTCGGCCAGTTCGACGAACCACGGACCGTCCGGGCCTTGAATGCGATGGGCCGCCTCGATCGCGAGACGGGTCTTGCCGATGCCGGCCGGGCCGGTGACGGTGACGAGCCGGGCGTCGGCGAGCGCCCGGCCGACGGCGGCCAGCTCGGCGTCGCGGCCGACGAAGGACGACACGGCATGCGGCAGGTTCGGAATCGTTTCCGGGCGGACGACGGAAGCGGGCGCAAGACGCGCGTCGTGCCGCAGGATCGCCGTACGCAGATCGCGCAGCACCGGGCTGGCGTCGAGCCCGAAGCTGTCGGCGAGCAGGTCCTCGGCGGTACGCAGCACGTCGAGCGCGTCGGTCTGCCGCCCGGCGCGGTATAGGGCGAGGGCGTAGAGCCGCCATCCTCGTTCGGCGAGCGGCTGCTCGGCGGCGTACGTATGCAGGTCGCCCAGCACTTCGTTGTGCCGCCCGAGTTCGATCATCGCCTCGAAGCGGTCGAGCGTCACCGTGTCGTGCGCCTGATTGAGGCGGCGGATCTCGGCGTCCAGGAATCCGAAGCCGGCCAGATCCCCGTACGCCGGACCGCGCCACAACGCGATCGCCTCGTCGAACGCGGCCAGGGCCGCACGGTGGTCGCCGTCGCGCAATAGGCGAGCGCCGTCGGCGGCCAGCCGGGCGAACTCGGCGCTGTCGACGGCGGCGGCGTCCACGCGCAAGGCGTACCCGTTGCCTTCGGTGGTCAGCACTCGCGCGGCGGTCCGGACTCGCCGATCCGGTTCGAGCACGCGCCGCAGCTCGGCGATGTACGCGTGCAGGGTGGTCATCGACGGGGCGGCCTCGCCGTCCCAGACGTCTTCGAGGATGCGTCCGGTCGAGACCGAGCGTGGCCGCGCGAGCAGCAGGCTGGCCAGCACGGCCCGCTGCTTGGGGCCGCCCAGGGCCACCTCGACGCCGTCGAGCCGGACGCTGAGGCTGCCGAGAACCCGAATCTCAACTGTGGACATGGGAACGGAACCTACGGCCTCGAACCCCTTTCGTTCCATCGCATTCCCTGCATCGTCGAGAAATCGACAACCCGAGCGTGGCGTGCGTCACGACGTCCAGGTAGCGGCATCGCCGTCGATGTCCGGCCCAAGTCGATCCCAAGTCGGGTCGGCTGTCCTGGCGAAGCGGGCACGACCGTGTCCCGCATCGTCAGAAAGGACGTAACGTGAGACTCACGGCCAACCTGCGAAGGGTCGCCATCGCGACCACTCTCGCGGTCGCCGCGGTGTTCGCGGTCAGCACCGCCGCGTACGCCGACCCGGTGGAGATCGAGGGACAACGATTGCGCGACGATCTGTTCGTCGCGTCGGTGCACTCGCGCACGCAAGGCGCTCAAGGTCTGAAGGATCTGGTGCTGAGCGCCGAGCTGCTCGGCTACCACCAGCGGTTCCCGACCAAGACCAGGGACGAGATGCTGGCGCACGCGGCGGTCGCGAGCCAGTGGTACGACAGCCACATGGACGGCACCGACTTCGCCCTCCAGACATATGAGGCGCTGCCGCACGCGCTCACCGTCATGTCGGCCTTCCCGCAGGGTGCGGTCGCCGCGCCGATCATGAAAGAACTGCTCGAGATGACGGTCGGGCCGGTCGGCAAGGCGTACAGCGAGCGGATCAACCAGGTCGCCACCTCGCAGTACTCCTACGAGCAGTTCGAGCGCTGGTATCCGGTGCAGGACATGGTGTGGCGGCGGATCACCACCCAGGCCCAGGGCGACCCGACCTTCGCCGCCGCGTGGGACGGCAATTTCGGCGCGCGCCTCGGTGTCCTGTCGACCGCGTCGGAGGAGCAGCTGGCCGCCGACCCCGCCATCGCCACCTGGATGAACGTCAACGCGTTGCTGGAGCACGCCAACAACACCGAGAACTACATCGCCGAGGCGCGGGCCCAGATCGTCACCGCGATCGGCCGGCTGCAGACGCAGAACGCCCAGCTCATCGGCCAGGTCGGTCAGCTGGGGCAGCAGTTCCCGGTGACGTCCACGACGACGCCGCCGAGCCCGGCGACCTTCAGCGAGCAGCGGCAGGCCGCCGTCGACCGGCAGAAGGACATCGACGCCGCCGGCATGGCGATCCAGGCGCTGGCCACCGCGCTCGGCTTCGCCGACCCCACCGCCGGGCGGATCGTCGGCGGCGTGGGCAAGTCGCTCGTCCAGGTCGCCACCGCGATCAACAAGTACATCCCCTCGATCGCCGGTCTGAGCCTCACCCAGGCGCTGACCTCGATGAGCACGGTGGCGCTGACGGGCAACATCCTCGGTGCGATCGGCGCGTTGCTGCCGGTCTTCGCCGACGGGCCGACTCCGGACCAGCTGCTCATGGACGAGATCCACCGGCTACGCGACCAGGTCGGTCAGCTGGCCACCACGATGACCTCCCGGTTCGACCGGGTGGATCACGCGCTGACCGTGATGTACGGAGCGATGCTCGACCGGTTCGACGAGGTCGTCGAGCTGCAGCACGCGACGCTGGCCGAGCTCGGCTACATCGAGAAGGAGCTCTACAACCTCAACGTCAAGATCGACAACTGGGGTTCGGCGATCATGCGGGCGCTGGCCGAGGACAAGATGGCCGAGGTCGTCGAGCGGATCAACTGGGGCGTCGGGCACCTGTACAAGTACAACGAGCCCATCCCGACGTACCTCGATTACCAGAGCGTCGAGAACAAGCTGCAGACCATGGCGACGCAGACGGCGCTCGACGAGGTCTTCAGCCCGAAGGCCAGCACCTATCCCACTCTCGACCCGGTGACGGCGACCCGCACCTACGGCGAGGACGGATACGGCCCCGCGACGGTCATGGACTACCTCGACTGGTACGCCGCCACGAACTACGGGACGACGCGTACGTCGGCGTCCAAGCCGGTGGCGATCGGACCGTGGACCGTGTCCGCTCGTGGGTACGCCCGGATGGTCGTGGAGAACCCGAACTACGCCAGTCAGGTCAACGAGGTGCGGACCACCGACATCCTGGCCATGGGTCAGGGCCTGGTGAACGCCGCCCGGCGGTTCAGCAAGCCGCTGTCCACTCCGGACAACCAAGGCAACCGCACCAACGGCTTGTACACGGCCGCGATGACCGAGTACCGCACCGCGCTCCAGTCGTTCTCGGCCGAGCTCGGCGCGATCCGGGGCGCG
Source organism: Hamadaea sp. (assembly GCF_013362815.1). Taxonomy (GTDB): domain Bacteria; phylum Actinomycetota; class Actinomycetes; order Mycobacteriales; family Micromonosporaceae; genus Hamadaea. The sequence goes on from NZ_JABFVK010000046.1 coordinate 48,590, forward strand.
AACCCCGACAACAAGATCTACAACGTGTTCGGCAACGCCGACCAGCCGCTGGACACGGCGGCCCAGCTGACCGATCCGGCGAAGGTCGGCCCGTGCACCGGCGCGACCGCGTCGCTGACCCGGCCGTCGACGGTGTCGATCTCGCAGGCGCCGAGCGCGTTGCAGTTCGCCAAGTACGCCCATCCGCAGCAGCCGTCGGTGCGCCTGTGCTACAGCGCGAGCTTCGCCAACGTCGAGACCGTGGACGACTACAAGTTCACCCACACGTACGCCGATCTCGACATCACCTTCAAGATCAAGGTGAACTGGAACGGGCAGGAGTGGGACTACCGCACCTGGCACTCGTCGTGGTACCTCGGTGAGATCTGCCGGAAGTACGTCACGGGCGCGCCCGGCGGCTTCTGCAACAACCTCTCGTACTACCTCGGCAAGTGGGATGCGTCGTACCTCGGCGGGTTCACCGCGTCGGCGTCCGTCCAGACCGACGACACTCCGGCCACCTACGCCCGCAATCGGATGAACGAGTACCTGACCGGCCGGCAGAAGGCGTACTACAACGCCGTGGTGACCGCGCTGGGGGCGCCCGCCTCCCCGCTGTTCGCCGCCAACACCCGCCTCACCCGGGCGGTGGCGATGATTCAGGCGTACACGCAGGTCGGGTTCGCCAAGGCGATGAGCTTCGACGAGCTGCTCAGCCTGCTGACCGTTGGAGGCGAGCGGCTGCCGTCGGACTTGGACGGCGTCAACACCATGACCGAAGCCTTCGTACGCGCCCAGGTCAACTACGCCGGCTGCTCGCTCACCGGGCCGGGCGGCGCGTGCGCCGAAGGCGCACAGGTCGTCGACCCGATGGCGAACCAGAAGACGGTCTGGAACGGGTGCAACGCCAACGGCGCTCCCGGCGCCAGCGGCGACCCGATCGGCGACTGCCTGCTCGGCATCGGCCAGCACCGCACGAACGTGCTCGCCACCCGGTTCGAGGCGCACTCGCGGGAACTCGCCGCCGGTGCGTACGCCGAGGGCCTGCCCGACGTGGTCGCGGTGATGGAGGAGCTGAACCTGGCCAACGCCTTCATCCGGCACGCCTGATTTCCTTGAGATACGGGCCCGGTCGCGCAGTATGCGGCCGGGCCCTTCGCGCTGTTGGCGGGGCCTTCGCGCTGTCGGCGGGCCCGTGTGCGGCGCAGTGGGCGGCCGGACGGCTCGCGTTATGCCGGATAACGTCCCCTTGGCGCGCGGAATAACCGCGTTATCCCGGGATAACGCGAAGCGCCCGCACGAACCCGCCGCGGAACGCGCCCGCGGAACGCGCCCGCGGAACGCGATGCTCAAGCGGAGGGCAGCGTCACGCTGACGCGAAGCCCCCCGTCAGGACGAGCAACAGCCGCCACAGTTCCACCATGGACGGAAGCGATGGAGGCGACGATCGCCAGCCCGAGCCCCAGCCCGTCCCGGGTGGTCCCGTCGTGCAATCGCTGGAACGGCTTGAACAGGTCGTCGACCCGTTCAGCCAGCACGAACGGCCCGGTGTTGACCACCTCCAGCACAGCCTGGCCGTCCGTAAGACAGGTGGTGATCCACACCTGCCCACCCGGCAGGTTGTAGCGGATCGCGTTGTCGATGAGGTTGGCGGCGAGTCGTTCCAGCAGTACGGGGTCGCCGGTGGTGGCGGCCGGTTCGAGGTCGGCGTGCACGACGCGGTTGCCGTATTCGACGGTTTCCAGCGCGTCCTCCACCGCGGTGGCGAGGTCGACCGGCTCGCGTACGGTCAGGCCGTAGTCGTTGCGGGCCAAGGTGAGCAGCGCGCCCACGACCGCCTCTGCCTGATCCACCCCCGTACGCACGTCACGCCCCATGGCCAGCAGCTCCTCCGGAGTCGGCGCGGGTTTGGCGAGCACCACGTCGACGGTCGCGCCCATCACGGCCAGCGGCGTACGCAGTTCGTGCGAGGCGTTGGCGATGAACCGCCGCTGACTGGCGAACGAGGCCTCCAGCCGGGCCAGCATCGCGTCGAAGGTGTCGGCGAGTTCCCGCAGCTCGTCGTGGGGGCCGGCCAGCCCGACCCGGGCCGACAGATTGTGCTCCGACGCCGCTCGCGCCGCCGCCGTGATCTGGTGCACCGGCCGCAGCACCCGGCCCGCGACGAGCCACCCGGCCAGGGCCGCGAGCAGCGTCACCGCGATCAGCGCGATCGCCGAGTACTGCAACAGATGCGACAGCGTCGCCTCGCGCTGGGTCTGCGCGCCCGTCCGGACGCCTTCGGCGAACGCCGTCTCGCATTTGTGCCGCAAGTTCTCGTCCGTCGTGGTGTTGACGACCTGACGGCAGTAGTCGATGAACTGCTCGGGATTCTGCATGAAGAAGATGTCGCGTTCCTGCTGGCCCTCCTTGGGCGCAACCGAGGACAGGCTCGCCAGCAGGCCGTAGCTGATTGCCACGACTACTGCGCCGCACACGAAGAACACCGAGGTGTAGAGCAGGGTCAGGCGTACCCGGATCGACAGGCGGTTCACAGCCGGTACCCCCGTCCGACGACGGTCTCGATGAGCGGCGGATCGCCCAGTTTGCGGCGTAATCGGGTCATCGTGACCGAGACGATGTTGCTGAACGGGTCGGCGTGCGCGTCCCACACGTGTTCCAGCAGGTCCTCCGCGCTGACCACACCGCCGTCGGCCGCCGCGAGCATCTCCAGCACGCCGAACTCCTTGCGGGTCAACGACAACGCGCGCGTCCCCCGGCTCGCGCGGTGCCGCGCCCGGTCCACCACCAGGTCGCCGCGGCGCACGAGCGGCGGAGCCGACGGCGCGCGGCGGCCCAGCGCACGTACCCGGGCGACGAGCTCGTGGAACGCGAACGGCTTGCCCAGGTAGTCGTCCGCGCCCAGCTCCAGGCCGTCCACCCGGTCGTCGACCTCGGCCGCCGCGGTCAGCATCAAGATCCGCGCCGGGCCGCCCGCGAGCGTGCGGCACACCTGGTCGCCATGGATCGTGGGCAGGTCGCGGTCCAGAACGATCACGTCATACGCCGTGAGCCCCGCCTCGGCCAGTGCGCTCGCCCCGTCATGGACGAGGTCGACGGCCATCCCGGCGTCGCGCAGTCCCTCGGCGACCCGGACGGCCAGCGTGAGGTGATCTTCGACGACGAGTACGCGCATGCCGGCAATTGTGCGTCGGCCGGCATGACATCCGTACGACATCGCGGGTAGCGCCCGTGTCATCGGCGTACGCGTAGACACCGATGCATGAGACGACTACTCCTCCTCATGACGGCTGCCACGACCGCCGCCGTCGTGGCGCTCGCCTCGGGCGGGTGCAAGAACTCCGGGGACGACGACGGGCTGGCCACCGTCCAGGGCACCGCGTCGGCGAGCCCGACCGCGTCCTCCCACCCTGACCCGACCGCCTTCGTGGCGTGCATGCGGCAGCACAGCGTGAACATGCCGGAACCGGTCGCCAACCAGGAGTGGCGCCCGGACAAGCCCGAAGGGGTGAGCCGTGAGCAGTTCGAGACGGCCGTACGCGCCTGCCAGAGCTACCTCGGCGAGAACCTCCTGGGCCAGCCGCCGTCGGCCGAGGAGATGGAGAAGCTGCGTACCTTCGCGATCTGCATGCGCGAGCACGGCATCGAGATCACCGATCCGCTGCCCGACGGCAACATGAAGATCAACGGACGGCTGGGCTCGATGAACCGTACGCAGCTCGAAGCCGACCCGCAGTACCAGTCCGCGTACAACGCCTGCAAGGACAAGCTGCCCGTCGACGACGGGAAGAAGAAGTGAAGCGGCCGCTGCGTACCGGTCTGGTGACCGGATCGGCCGCGCTCGCGACCGCCGCCGTGGCCGCCGCCGCATTGGGCATCGGCGGCGGAACCGAGACGCCGCAACGGCAAGCGCCGCAGCAGGCGACCGCGCCCGTGACGCGTACGACGCTCGTGCAGTCCGAGGAGGTCAACGGCACCCTCGGCTACGGCGCTCCGACGCCGGTCAGCACCGCCACGGGGGCGGTGCTGACCTGGCTGCCCACCCCGGGCACGACGATCAGCCGGGGCAAGGCGGTCTATCGCGCGGACAACCTGCCGGTCGTGCTGTTCTACGGCGCGCTGCCGCTCTACCGGCCGCTGCATGTCGGCGACACCGGCGACGACGTGAAGGAGATCGAACGCAATCTCACCGCGCTCGGCTACTCCGGGATCACGGTGGACACCCGCTACACGGCGGCGACCGCAGCGGCGGTGAAGAAGTGGCAGCAGGCGCTTGGCCGGACCCAGACTGGAGTCCTCGACCCCGGAACGGTGGTCGTCGCACCCGGCGCGATCCGAGTCTCCGCCGTCCAGGCGCACGCCGGCGACCACGCCCAGGGGCCGATCCTGTCCTACAACGGCACCACCCGTGTGGTCACCGTGGCGCTCGACGTCGCCCTGCAGAACCTCGTCAAAGCGGGGAACCCGGCGAAGGTCACCTTGCCCGGCGGGCAGCAGGTGGACGGCGTACTGGCCACGGTGGGCACGGTCGCCACGCCGGGCAGCGACAACCAGCACCCCGCGACCATCCCGCTGACCGTCACCGTCGCCGACCAGGGCAAACTCGGCGGGCTCGACGAGGCCCCGGTGGTCGTCTCGATCACCTCGGCGAAGGCGGAGAACGTGCTGACCGTCCCGGTCGCCGCGCTGGTCGCGCTGGCCGAGGGCGGCTACGGCGTACAGGTCGTCGAGGGCGCGGGCAGTCATTATGTGGCGGTCCAGCTGGGCATGTTCGCCGACGGCCGGGTCGAGGTCACCGGCGACGGCCTGTCCGAGCAGACGAAGGTGGGGGTCCCTTCGTGATCGCGATGGACCAGGTCGGCAAGACCTATCCCGGCGGAGTGACCGCGTTGCGCGATGTGTCGCTGACCATCGAGGCGGGCGAGCTGGTCTCCGTCGTCGGCCCCTCCGGTTCCGGCAAGTCCACGTTGCTGCACCTGCTGGGCGCGTTGGACACGCCGACCACCGGAACGGTCAGCATCAACGGCAGCGACGTCTCCCGCCTGTCCGACGCCCGCCTCTCGGCATTGCGGGGGCGCGTCATCGGCTTCGTGTTCCAGCAGTTCCACCTGGCTCTCGGCGTACCAGCGGTGGAAAATGTGGCCGACGGTCTGCTGTATGCCGGGGTCCCACAGCGAGAACGACGGCGACGGGCCGCCGAGGCCCTGGAGCGAGTGGGCCTGGCGCATCGGCTGGACCACCGGCCGCATCAGCTGTCCGGCGGTGAGCGGCAACGGGTCGCGATCGCGCGAGCGGTGGTCGGCTTCCCCGAGGTGCTGCTGGCCGACGAGCCGACCGGCAACCTGGACTCGGCCTCGGGCGCGGAGGTGATGCGGCTGTTGCGCGAGCTGAACGCGGACGGGACCACCGTGGTCGTGATCACCCACGACCAGGACGTCGCCGCGGCGCTCGACCGGCAGATCAAGGTACGCGACGGGCAGGTGCTGTCATGACGGCAGCTTCTCGGCTGCTGCCTCGCGACGTGCTGCGCGTCGGGGCGGCCGGTCTGAACACGCGCCCGTTGCGGGTCTTCTTGTCCGCGTTGGGGATCGCGATCGGCATCGCCGCGATGGTGTGCGTGGTCGGCATCGCCAGTTCGAGCCGGGCCGGACTCGACCGTCAGCTCGCCGCGCTCGGCACCAACCTGTTGCGCGTCGAACCCGGTCAGACGATCCACGGCGAGGCTTCGCACCTGCCCGTCGAATCGGTGGACATGGTACGCCGCATCGGCCCGGTCGAATCGGCGAGCGCGACCGCCCGGCTGACCGACGTTCACGTGTATCGCAGCGACAAGATGGGATTCGGCGAGACGGGGAACCTGACCGTGTTCGCCGCCCGCACGGACCTGCTCGACACCGTCCGCGGGGAGCTGGCCAGCGGAACGTGGCTCAACGCGGCGACCGAGAAGTTCCCGGCGGTCGTCCTCGGCGCGGCCACCGCTCAACGGCTCAGCATTCCGCGGGCCACCCCGGATGTGAAGGTGTGGCTGGGTGGACAGTGGTTCACCGTAGTCGGCATCCTGCATCCGATCCCGCTCGCCCCTGAGCTCGATTACGGCGCGTTGGTCGGCTGGCAGGCGGCTTTGGCACAGCTGCGGTTCGACGGCTATCCGGTCACCATCTACACGCGTACGCGGGAGGAATCGGTCCTCGCGGTGAAGGGAGTGCTGGCCCGCACGGCGAATCCGGAGCACCCGAACGAGGTGCAGGTGTCGCGGCCCTCCGACGCGCTCACCGCCAAGCAGGCGGCCGACGCGACGCTGACCGCTTTGCTCCTCGGTCTCGGCGCGGTCGCGCTGCTGGTCGGCGGGGTCGGCGTGGCCAACACGATGGTCATCTCGGTCCTCGAACGGCGGGCCGAGATCGGGTTGCGGCGCTCCCTGGGCGCGACGCGGCGGCACATCCGGCTGCAGTTCCTCGCCGAATCGCTACTGCTCTCGGGGCTGGGCGGCACCGGCGGAGCGCTGCTCGGCATCGGCGTGACCACCGGGTACGCGTCCTATCAGGACTGGCCGGCGGTCGTGCCGCCCTGGGCGTCGATCGGCGGACTGGCCGCCACCCTCGTCATCGGGGTGTGCGCCGGGATCTACCCAGCTTGGCGCGCTGCTCGGCTCTCGCCCACCGAGGCCCTCGCCGCGACCTAGCCTTTTTAGGCGGCAGATCACGGATATCCATGTGATCATGGGCGTTGATGGCATGGTTATCCGTGATCTGGCGAGAACGCGTGACGCGCTGGCTGACCGCGGAGATCCTCGTGCTCGTCGCCGGGATCTTCGCGGTCCTGGCGCTGGCGGCGTTGTTCGTCGAGGTCCTCGACGCCGTCGGGGACGCCGACGACCTGACCGTCATCGATCGGCCGACCGTCGACTGGCTGGCCGCGCACCGTGCGCCCGCGTTGACGACGGTGCAGATCGCGATCACGACGCTGGGCGACGCCAAGGTGCTCGTCCCGCTGGTGGCGCTTGCCGCGATCGTGGTGGCCTGGCAACTGCGGTCGTGGGAGCCGGTCGTGCTGGCCCTCGTCGGGCTGGGCGGCATACATCTGCTCACGAGCCTGATCAAGGTGCTGGTGGCCCGGCCGCGGCCGAATCCGCCGAACCAGGCCGTCCCGGTCACGGGCTTCTCCTTTCCCTCTGGGCATACCACCGGATCGTTGGTGGGTTTCTGCCTGCTCGCCTGGTTGATCAGCATGCTGACGAGGAACGTCGCCGTCCGGTGGGCGGTCTGGTCGGCGGCGGTCGTCTTCGCGGTTCTCGTGGGACTGTCCCGCGTGTATCTCGGCGTGCACTATCCGAGCGATGTGATCGGCGGGTGGCTGCTGGCGCTGGCGTGGCTCGGCGCGGTCGCCATCGGCGCGAATCGGTGGAACCGGCGCGTCGAGGCTCGTCTCTGGCGGTCGCTGGAGCCTCCGGCTCGGTGATTCAGTCTCCGGCCGGGTGATCACAACGGCGTGAAAAGCGTACGGTGTGGTCGCATGAGCATCCGGGTCTTTCGTCATGCCGTCATCCACACCGGCGTCGGAGGCCGCCCGCCTGCGCAGGCCATCGCGGTCGCAGACGGGCGGATCACGGCGGTCGGCTCCGAAGCAGAGGTACGCGCGGCCACCGGTCCCGCGGCCGAACTGGTCGACCTTGACGGGGCGGCCGTCCTTCCCGGGTTCTACGACGCGCACATCCACACCGCCCAGTACGCACACGGCCTGACGACGGTCGACCTGGCCGGCACCCGTTCACTGGCCGAGGCGCAGGCGTTGGTGGCCGAACGCGCCGCTCGGCTGAGTCCCGGCGAATGGCTGCTGGGCGGACGCTGGAACAGCAACGTGTGGGACGTTCCGATGCAACCCGACCGGTACGCCTTGGACGCGGTGTGCCCGGCGAACCCGGTCGCGCTACCCACCGTCGACGGCCACACGACCTGGGTGAACTCGGCGGCGCTGCGGCTGGCCGGGATCGACGCGTCGACGCCGGATCCGGTGGGCGGGCACATCGTGCGAGACGCCTCGGGCGAGCCGACCGGCATACTCCGGGAGACGGCGGCGCATCCGTTGCGCCCGTTCACCTCCGCCCCCGACCTCGGCCGGCTGTTGCGCATCGGGCAGGAGAAGCTGCTCGCCCTCGGCATCACCAGCGTGCACGACATCGACGGCGAAAACTGCCATCGGGCGTACCTGGAGATGAAGGCGGCCGGCGATCTGAAGCTGCGCGTCCACAAGGCCATCCGGCTGGAGCATCTCGAGCAGGCGATCGCGGAGGGCCGCCGGACCGGGCAGGGCGACGACCGGTATCGCATCGGGCCGCTGAAGGTCTTCAGCGACGGCGCGCTCGGCTCCCACACGTGTCACACCAGCCGGCCGATGACCGGCGGCGACCGGGGCATCGCGGTGCAGCCCTATGAGGAGCTGGTACGCCTGTTCCGCACGGCGGCGCAGGCCGGGATCGCCGTCGCCACCCACGCGATCGGGGACCAGGCCAACCACCTTGTGCTGGACGCGTACGAGGAGATCGGGCCGACCGCCGGGCTACGGCATCGCATCGAGCACGCCCAGCATCTGCAGCCCGCCGACGTCGCCCGGATGGCGCGCCTCGGCATCGTCGCATCGATGCAACCGGTGCACTGCACGAGCGACCTCGACCTGGTGGACTCGCTGCTGGCCGGGCACGACCTCGCCTCGTACGCCTGGCGCAGCCTGCTCGACGCGGGCGTGCCGCTCGCCTTCGGCTCCGACGCTCCGGTCGAGGACCCGAACCCCTTCCCCGCCCTGTACGCGGCGGTCACCCGGACGCGGCCGAACGGCGAGCCGGCCGGCGGCTGGCAGCCGGAGCAGCGGATCACCATGGCCGAGGCGGTCCGCGCGCACACCTTCGGAGCCGCGTACGCCGCGAGCGAAGAACACGACAAGGGAGTGCTCGCCCCGGGCCGGCTGGCCGACTTCATCGCGGTCGACGTCGATCCCTTCGCCGACTCGCCGGCCGCCGTCCTGCGTACGCGGGTCCAGTCGACGATCGTGGGCGGCGAGGTGGAGTACCCGCCTCGATGAAGGCTGTGACCAGCGCCTAGAGTCGTCGGAATGGCAACGAGGCTGGTACAGATCAACATGAAGGCGCACGACGACGTCAAGCTGGGCGCCTTCTGGGCCGAGGCACTCGGCTGGGGCGTCGACCACGAGGAGCCCGGCGTGACCAACCTCCTGCCCGAAGGCGGTTACGTCTACCCGGATCCGGTCGCCGTCGTCGTCGACCTGGTCGTCTCCGCCGAGCCCAAGACCGTGAAGAACCGCGTACACCTGGATCTCGCCAGCACCTCGGCCGAGCACCAGGCCGAGACGGTCGCGCGCCTGACGGAGCTGGGCGCCCGGCCGATCGACATCGGCCAGGGCGACGTCTCGTGGGTCGTGATGGCCGACCCGGAGGGCAACGAGTTCTGCGTGCTGGACTCGCTGTACGCCGAGACCGGCCCGATCGCGTCGGTCGTGGTCGACTGCGCTGATCCCCAGGCGATGGCCCGTTTCTGGGGCGCGGCGACGGACTGGCCGGTTCACAAGGTGGACGACCAGAGCGCGGTGCTCCGCTCGTCGGCGGGCGTCGGCCCGTACTTGCAGTTCCTTCGCACTCCCGACGTCAAGACGGTGTGGAACCGGGTTCATCTCGACGTCCGCCCGTACCCCGGGGACGACCCCGAGGCGGAGGCGGACCGGCTGCGCAACCTCGGAGCCACCGAAGTCGATCTCGGCGGTGCCATCTCGTGGAAGGTGTTCACCGACCCGGAGGGCAACGAGTTCTGCCTGCTCTCCCCGGCCTGACCCCGGCTGACCCGTTTGCGAACTTCGTGCTCCGGGTAGCCCCACCCGGTGAAGGCAAGGCGCCGGTGGCTCTGGTCGAACAGCCTGTCCCTGGTGACGTTCGGCGCGTTCGTTGTGTTCGTGACCGGTCAGGCGCTGGCCGGCTGGCGGGTACGCAACGAGCAGCTGGCCCAGGCCGGGGCGGCAGCCGACAGCTTCTGGGCGTACCTCGGCTCGGGGCACTTCGGCGAGGCGCTGCTGGAGAACTGGGAGTCGGAGTTTCTGCAGCTGGGCGCTTATGTGCTGCTGACGGCGTACTTGGTGCAGCGGGGGTCGCCCGAGTCCAAGTCGCTGGACGGCAAGGACCGTCCCGGTGACGATCCGGACAACGCCACCGCCGACTCCCCCGGCTGGTCCCGAGGCGGCGGCTGGCGGCAGCTGCTCTACCGCAACAGTCTTGCCATCGTGCTGCTCGGATTCTTCGCGCTCAGCTTCCTCGGGCACTTGATCGCCGGCACCGCGGCGTACAACGAGGAACAGAAGCTGGAGACCGGCGCAGCGCCGGTGAGCCTCGGGCAGTTCGCCCGGACGGCCGAGTTCTGGTTTCAATCCATGCAGAACTGGCAGAGCGAATTCTTCTCCGTCGGCGCTCTGGTGCTGCTCTCGGTCGTGCTGCGCCAGCACGGTTCGCCGCAGTCCAAACCGGTCACCGCTCCGCATGACCAGACCGGATCTGAGGAGTAGCCCGGGGTGACGCGGGTACCCGGTCAGCATCCGAGAGGAGGAAGGACGGGACATGAACGGACAAAGTGTTCATGAGGTGATGACCCGGGAACCGGTGACCATCAGCTCGCGCGAGACACTGATCGGCGCGGCGACCATGATGCGGGACTACGACATCGGCGACGTCATCGTGACCGATGGCGAACGGCCGATCGGCATCCTGACCGACCGCGACATCATCGTCCGGGCCATCGCCGAGGGCCGCGGGCTGACCACCCCGGTCGGCGAGGTGTGCAGCACGGACCTGGTGACCGTGACGCCGGAGGACGGCACGCAGCGGGTCGTCGAATTGATGCGCGGCAAGAAGATCCGCCGTCTTCCAGTGACCGAGAACGGACGTCTCGTCGGCGTCGTCTCGCTCGGCGACATGGCGGTCGAACGGGACCCGCACTCGGCGCTGGCCGACATCAGCTCCGGGCGGCCCAACCACTGACGCTGTCCTATCAGGACGGTTTGTGATCCGGTTTGTGATCCACATCCCGGAACGTGTCAAATTCGGGCTCCCATTCGACACGTTCCGGGATGTGGATCACGCTCGGATGGTCAGTCGGCGCGGACGTCCAGGCCGAGCCGAGTGGCGACGACGCAGGCCTGATCGAAGTCGATGATCGCCCCGGCGAGCTCGACGGTCAGCGGATCGAGCGCGGTCAGGTCGCTGCCGCGCAGATCACAGGCCATCAGGCTGGACTTGGCCAGCCAGGCGCCGGACAGGTCCACGCGGCGGAAACTCGCACCGTCAAGGCGTGCGCCCGTGAGGTCGGCTTCCCGCATGCGTACGCCGTCGAACTTCGTCCGACGCAGATCCGCGCCCGGCAGGCCGACGAACGACCAGTCCCCACCGGTGACCGTCATCAGCTCGTACGCACAGCCGTCGAACATGCTGCCGACTAGCTTGCAGCCCGTGAAGTCGACGTCGAAGAAGCCGCACTGGGTGAACGTGCAATTGATGAAGGCCGAATCGGTATGCGCCGAGGCGTTGAACTTCACGCCCCGGAAGGTGCACTCGGTGAACGTCGCGCCCTGCCCGACCGCCTCGGTCAGGTCGACCTCGACGAAGGCGACCCGGGTATGCGTCTGACCGGTGAGGTCCTCGCCGTACCAGTCGAGTCCCCGGACGGTCGACTCGGTCGGTGGTGGCGCGTGCCCGTGCTTCCGATCAGCCATGCCGCGGATCTTATGCTCAGCCCATGACGATTAAGCGGATGGACAACGTCGGCATCGTGGTCGACGACCTCGACGCCGCCATCGCCTTCTTCACCGAGCTCGGCATGGTGCTCGAAGGGCGGATGACGATCGAGGCGGAGTGGGCCGCCAAGACCGTCGGCCTCGAAGACACGCGGTCCGAGATCGCGATGATGAGTACGCCGGACGGCGGCAGCCGGATCGAGTTCATGATGTACCACCGGCCGGAGATGATCAGGCCGGAGCCGGCCGCGCCTCCGGCGAACACGGTCGGCCTGCATCGGTTGATGTTCGCCGTCGACGACATCGAGGACACCGTCGCCCGGCTAAGTAAGCACGGCGGCGAGCTCATCGGCGAGATCACCCGGTTCGAGGACGTCTTCCTGCTCGTCTACTTCCGGGGCCCGGCCGGCATCGTCATCGGGCTGGCGCAGGGGCTCAGCTGACCAGTTCGTGGCCGTGGTCGATCGCCCATTGGCCGATGACGGCGAGCGGCCCGTGCACGAGGGACGCCCCCAACGCCGTCAGGTCGTACTCGACGTTGCGCGGCGTCGAGTCCGGCGTACGCATGACGAGCCCGCTCGCCGTCAGGCGGCGCAGCGACTCGGTGACCGCCTTGTCGCTAACATCACCGATCGCGGTGATCAGCGCATTGCGACGATGCGGGCCCTGGCGCAGCGCGACGAGAACCACCGGATCCCAGCTGTGCGATAGCAGGTCGGTGACCGCCCGAATCCGGCAATCGGCCACGAAGTCGTAGCAGTCGGCGCCGCGCGCGGATGTTCCCATGCACCAGATGGTGCCACCATCGTTCCCACCGATCGGTAGGAACCGGCTGCCTAACGTCGTCGGCATGAAGATCTCGATCCTCGGCACGGGGAACATGGCGTCGGCGTTGGCACAGGTCTGGATCGCGGCGGGACACACCGTCACCGTCGCCGGCCGCTCTGCCGACAAGACGGCGGAACTAGCTCGACAGGTGGGTGCGACGGCGGCCTCGCCCGGTCAGGCGGCTGCGGGCGCGGATGCGGTCGTGATGGCCGTCTCGTGGGACGGCGTACCGGACATGATCGAACTGGCGGGCGGATCGCAGGGTGCGCTCCGGGGCGTACCGGTCATCGACTGCACGAATCCGCTGGACTACGGCACCGGCGTACACCGGATGGCCACCGGATCGACGGCCGAGCTGATCGCCGAGAAGTCCGGAGCCGACGTCGTCAAAGCCCTGCACCTGTACGCCGGTCAGATGTGGCTGACCAAGCAGGAGAAGCCACGGGTCGTCACGATGTGCGGTGACGACGAGGCGGCGCTGGAGATCGCCGATCGCCTGGTCACTGACCTCGGCGGTACGCCGGCCACGATCGGCGGGCTGAGCCGCGCCCGGCAGCTGGAAGAGACCGCCGGTGTCGTGTTCAGCCTCTACAGCCAGGGAATCGCCCCCGCGACCGCGATGCCGTGAGCGTACGCGGTCCCGCCGACGCAACCGGCGGGACCGCCCAGCGCCGCAAACCGTTCGACCGTGCACTTCGCCGATCCGATAATGAGCCCCATGAAGATCCGCCTCGCGACCAGCCTGGCCGACATCAACGCCGCCGAACCCCTGTTCGACGGGCCCGTCCAACCCGCCGCCGCCCGCCGGTTCCTCGACGCCGACGGCCACCACCTGCTCGTCGCCTACACCGACGGCGAAGACGCTGTCGGCATGATCGTCGGGGTCGAGACCACCATGCCCGACAAAGGCACCGAGATGTTCCTGTCCGAACTCGGCGTCGACGAGGCCCACCGCAACCAGGGCATCGGCCGCGCCCTCGTCCAGGCCCTGCGCGACCTCGCCGCCACCCGCGGCTGCACCGGCATGTGGGTGCCCGTCGACCACGACAACGAACCCGCCCACCGCACCTACCTCGCGACCCAGCCCACTGGCGACGAGACGGTACGCGTCTTCAGCTGGGACTAGACCCATCGACGCGATGCCACCACCTGACCAGAACGGAAGGTCACGATGAATGACTAGCCCACGGGTGCCCGCGCCCACGTCGAGGCTGGCGTTCCGGCCGATGACTGCCGACGATCTTGATGACATGGCCGCGCTGCTCGGCGACCCGGCCGTGATGCGCCATTATCCGAGCCCGAAGACCCGGGCCGAGGCGCTCGACTGGATCCACTGGAACCAGCGGCTCTACCGGGAGCACGGCTACGGGCTGTGGGTGGTCACGATGCGCGACAGCGGCGAGTTCGTGGGCGACTGCGGGCTCACGCCGCAAGAAATCGAGGGTGTGGTCGAGCTAGAGGTCGGCTATCACGTCCGCGCGGATTTGCAGGGACACGGGTACGCCACGGAAGCGGCTGCGGCGTGCCGGGACTTCGCGCGGGACGTCGTCGGGGCCGAGCGCCTCATCGCGATCATCCGGCCGGACAACCGCCCGTCGCAGCGGGTCGCGGAGAAGATCGGGCTGCCGTTCGAGCGTACGGCGCTGTCCCGATCCGGCCTGCCCGTGACGGTGTACGCCACGGCGCTGTGACGATCATCCGCCGTTCCGGCGCACCATTTCGGTGATCCAAATCGGGGCGTACGGGGACGTGCAGTTCGGCGGGGTCGGATAGTCCTTCAGGACCTCCAGGCGCTCACCGATCTCGATGGCCCGCGTACGCAGTTCGGGGTGGTCGATGCCGATCTGCGCCAGACAGTGGTTCATCGCCCATTGCAGCCGGTCGGGGGCGTCTTTCAGGTCGGCTTCGATGACGTCGAGCAGGCCCGGCAGGTCGAGGCCCACCGGATTCTTCGCCACCCCTTCGGTAGTCAGCGCCCAGCCCGCGCTCGCCACCACTGGGTCGGGATCGGCCAGCCACGCCAGCCGGAGCTCTTCCGCGTACGGGCTCTTCTTCACTACGTAGTTCACGAGCCAGTCGTGGACTTTCGGCGTACGCGCCTCGCGCAGCATGGCGTCCAGTTCATCCCGGTTGTACGCCTTCGGGCGGCAGACGAGCAGCGCCAGCAGCCGGGCGGCGGTGTCCCCCGTGGCCCACAGCTCCAAGGCGAGCGCCTGCTGCGTCTTGAGGTCCTTTGCGAGCGCCCGTAGCCGGGACAGGTTCACGCCGTGGTCGTCGCCGTGCTTGACGTTCACCGCGCGCGCCTTCGGATCCTCGAGCGCGGCCAGGTCCGCCATCACCTCGGCGATCTTCGTCTCCGCCATGCCAGGCAGTTTAGCTGCGGCGCTACTGCGATTTCAGTACGCCGAATGTCAGCAGACGCACGACGACCGGAGGCTCAGCGGACGCGAGTCTGGGCGGGTAACCGTTTCGGACAGGAGTGGCAGATGCAGACGTTCGCGGCGTGGTCGGTGCGGCACCGGTGGTGGGTGATCGGTGGCTGGGTGCTGCTGGTGGTGGCGTTGGCGGTGGTGTCCCGGGCCGCCGGAGGCGCGGTGCAGACCAACAGCTTCAGCTTCTCCGGCTATGACTCCCAGGACGCACGAGCGGTGCTGGAGCGGGAGTTTCCGCGTACCGCTGGAGATGTCGATCGCATCGTCTTCCGCACCGACCCGGGGCAGGTCACCGACCCTGCGGTCCGGAGCCGGATGCAGGCGGTGTTCGCGGAGGTGGCCCGGCTCCCGCATGTCGCCGCGGTGACCGACCCGTACGCCCCGGGCGGCCAGAGCATCTCCGGCGACGGCCACACGGCGTACGCGTCGGTGACGTTCGACGCCGAGGCGAACGACCTGCCGGTGGAGGCGATCTCCGCGGTGATCGACGCGGCCGGAGCTGCCCGCGCGGACGGGCTGCAGGTGGAGCTGGGCGGGCAGGCGATCCAGCGGACCGAGTCGGCGGGACCGGGCCTGGCCACGGCGTTCGGCCTCGGAGCCGCGGTCCTGGTGTTGCTGGTGCTGTTCGGGTCGGTGACCGCGATGCTGATGCCGATCCTGACCGCATTGGTCGCGATCGCGGGCGGGATGAGCGTGAACGCGCTGGTCAGCCACGTCCTGGACGTGAACAGCGCGACCGAGGCGATCGCGCTCATGATCGCTCTGGGCGTCGGCGTGGACTATTCGCTCTTCATCGTGTCTCGATTCCGGGCTCTGCTCGCCGAAGGTCGAGATCCGAAACAGGCCGCCATCGGATCGGTGAACACCTCCGGACGGGCGGTGTTGTTCGCCGGGGGCCTCGTCGTGCTCGCGTTGCTCGGGATGCTGCTGCTCAACGTGAGCATCACCAGCGGGATCGCCGTGCTCGCCGCGATCGAGGTGGCGTTCACGATGGCTGCTGCGCTCACGGTGCTCCCTGCGGTGCTTTCATTGCTCGGCCGCCGGGTCGACAGCCTGCGGGTGCCCGGGCGTCGTCCGGCCGGATCCGCCGCGATCTCCCCTCGGCTCGACGCCTGGGCGCGGCTCGTACGGCGGGCTCGGTGGCCGCTCGCCGCCGGGGTGATCTTGGTTCTGGTCGTCCTGGCGTTGCCGATGCTGAACATGCGGCTGGGCAACGACGACGCCGGCGCCAACCCGCCGAGCAGCACTACGCGCAAGGCGTACGACCTGCTGGCCGAAGGCTTCGGCCCGGGCGTCAACGGCCCGCTGACCCTCGTCGTGGAGCTGCCGGGGTCGTCGAATGCGACGGCGTCGCAGCAGGTGATCGACGCGGTCGCGGCCGACGAAGGGGTCAGCTCGGTCAGCCCGGCTCGGACGAACCCGGCCGGTACTGCGGCGGTCTTCCAGGTCTACCCCACGGACTCGCCGCAGAGCGCGGCCACCGCCGATTTGGTCCACCGGCTGCGAGACAACGTCCTTCCCCGGGCCGTCGCAGACACCGGCGTCACGGTGCACGTCGGCGGGCCGACCGCGACCTTCATCGATCTCGCTTCTTTGCTGGGCAGCCGTTTGGTGCCATTTGTTGCGGTAGTCGTCGCCATCGGGTTCCTCGTCCTGCTCGTCCTGTACCGCTCGCTGGCCATCCCGCTCACCGCCGCCGTGATGAACCTGCTGTCCATCGGCGCCGCCCTGGGCGTGACCATCGCGGTGTTCCAATTCGGCTGGACCGGGTTGTCGACCGGGCCGATCAACTTCGCGCTGCCGGTCATGATGTTCGCCATCGTGTTCGGCTTGTCGACCGACTACCAGGTGTTCCTGCTCAGCCGCATTCAAGAGGAGTGGTACGCCCACCGCGACAACACCCGGGCGGTGCACGAGGGCATGGGACGGGTCAGCGGCATCATCACCGGTGCAGCAGTGATCATGATCGCGGTCTTCGGCTCGTTCGTGCTCAGCGGACAGCGTTTCCTCGGGGAGATCGGCGTCGGTCTCGCCGTCGCCGTCGCGCTGGACGCGTTCCTGATCCGGTTCACCGTCGTCCCGGCGATCATGTTCATCCTGGGCGATGCCAACTGGTGGCTGCCGCGCCGGCTCAGCCGGCGGTTACCCCGGGTTCATCTCGAACCCGCCGAAGCAGCCATCAGCGAGCCCGGCAGAGAGCCCGGCGGAGCGCCTGGCGGATCCACTCGGCAACCCGAGGGCATGCTAGAACGATGAACTGGCGGCAGTATGCGCAGGACAATCCCCGGATCGTCGACCTGGCCCTCGTCGTGCTGCTGCTGTGCGCGGCGGCGGGCCCGGCCGTCCTCAACAGCGCGCTGTCGAACACCGACAACCTGAACTCGTTCTCGGCTGTTCCGCTGGCCACGGCCGGCGCGCTGGCGCTGCTGTGGCGGCGGCGCCATCCCCGCGCCGTCGTCGTGATCACCGCGATCTGCGCGGGTGCCGCGGGCGGGTTCGGCTACTTGATCACGCCGGTTCTCCTCGCTCCGGTCATGGTCGCGCTCTACAACCTCGATCTGCGTATGCCGGGCCGGACCAGCCGCTGGTACTTGGCGGCGGCCGCGATCGTGATCATCGTGCCGGCCGAGTTGGGCGGCTACCCGTACGACTATCCGTGGCCGCTGACGATCCTGAGCACTGTCTTGTTCTTGCTGCTGCCCATCGCCATCGCCGAGTCCGTCCGCCACCGCCGCGACTACGTCGCAGCGGTCACGGCGCGAGCCGAGTACGCCGAGCGCAGCCGGGAAGAGGAGGCCCGCCATCGCGTCGCCGAGGAACGCGTACGCATCGCCCGGGATCTGCACGACGTCGTCGCCCATCACCTGGCCCTGGCCAACGCCCAGGCCGGAACGGCGGCCTTTCTGGCCCGCAGCCGCCCTGATCAGGCCCACCGGATTCTGCAGGAGCTGACCGGCACGACCGCCGCCGCGTTGCGCGAGCTGAAGGCCACCGTCAGCGTCCTGCGGGAACCCGGCGAGACCGGCTCGCCCCTCGAACCCGCCCCCGGGCTGCGGCGGCTGCCCGAGCTGACCGCCGCGTTCGCCTCCGCCGGGCTGACCGTCGAGGTCACCGTCGAAGGTCGAGAGCGGCAGCTCTCCCCCAGCGTCGATTTGACGGCGTACCGGATCGTGCAGGAGGCGCTCACCAACGTCAGCAAGCACACCACCGCCCCAACCGCGTGCGTCCGGCTCGCGTACGACGACGTCCGGCTGACCATCACGGTCACCAACGGCGCCGGGTATGCGATATCCACCGTGACGCCGGACGGCTTCGGCCTGATCGGGATGCGCGAACGCGCCCGGTCGGCCGGTGGCCGGGTCGAAGCCGGTCCCCAGCCCGACGGCGGGTTCGCCGTGGTCACGGAATTGCCGGTCCTGCCATGACGATCAGCATCGTTCTCGCCGACGACCAGGCGTTGCTGCGCGCAACCTTCCGTATGCTCATCGAAGCCAACCCCGACCTGGAGGTGGTCGGGGAAGCCGCCGACGGCGACGAGGCGGTCGCTGTGACCCGCGCGCTTCGCCCGGCCGTGGTCCTGATGGACATCCGCATGCCCGGCACCAGCGGGCTTGCGGCCACCGCCGCCATCTGCGCCGATCCCGACCTCGCCGCCACTCGCGTGCTCATCCTCACGACGTTCGAGACGGACGAGTACGTCGCGGAGGCCCTGCGCGCGGGGGCGAGCGGGTTCCTCGGCAAGGACGTCTCGGCTGATGCATTGCTCGACGGCATCCGCACGGTCGCAGCCGGCGAGGCGCTCCTCTCGCCGACGGCAACGAAGGCTCTGATCAGCCGGTTCCTGTCCGTAACCCCGACGATGGGCTCCACCCGGCAGCTGGCCGCCCTCACCGTGCGGGAGCGTGAGGTGATGGCGCTGGCTGCCGAGGGCCGGTCGAACGACGAGATCGCCGCCCGGCTGTTCGTCAGCCCGTTCACCGTGCGTACGCACATCCAGCGGGCGATGACCAAGCTGCACGCGCGGGACCGCACCCAGCTGGTCGTCATCGCGTACCAGACCGGGCTAGTCCGTCCGCCTGCCTTCGAATGATCCGCGGTAGGAGTCAGCGGGCGGGACCGAACCACCGCGTCAGCGCGGCGGTCAACGTCGTGACGTCCGGCTGGGCGTCCTGCGACTCCCAGGCCACATAGCAGTCCGGCCGCAACAGCATTCCGGTCGCCTTGGTGTCAGTGCTCGTGCCGGTGACGATCTCCACCCGGTCCCGCCACGGATCGGCCACTGCGGCGAGGCGAGCGTCGGCGGTCAGGTCGAGCAGCAACGGCCGCCCGGTGCGGGTCAGCTCGGCCAGCCGCCGGCCGTCCACGGTGAAGTCCGGCGCCCATGCGCCCATCTCGGCGTACCGGATGTCCGCTCCGGAGATGAGGTCGGCGATGCGTTGCAGTGCAACGGGTTCGCGCAAGAGCTCGCCGAAAAGCGTACGCAATGCGGTGATTTCCGGGCCGGGACCCACCAGGACGCCCTGCGCAGTCGTCTGCATGGTCACCTTCTCCGCGACCGGACGGCGTTCGAGCTCGTAGGTGTCGAGCAGGCCGGGCGGAGCCCAGCCGCGGAGGTCGGCCGCGAGCTTCCAGGCCAGGTTGACCGAGTCTTGCAGGCCGAGGTTGAGGCCGTTGCCGCCGATGGCCGAGTGCACGTGGGCGGCGTCGCCGACGAGGAACACACGTCCGGCCCGGTAGCGTTCGGCGAGCCGGGTGTTGCCGCCGACCACGCGGCGCAGGAGCCCGGGTGTCGGCGGCTCCTCGACCGGCGCGTCCGCGCCGACCACCCGGCGGAACGCGCCCGTCAGCTCGGCCAAGCTCATCGGTTGCGTCTCGTCGACGTCGGCATGCTCCGAGACGCTCAGGATCATCCGCCCGTCCGGGAACGCCGCGAAGGTGACCAGGCCGTGCTCGGTCCGGGTGTGCCGGAATGGCGGGATCACGCCGTAGCCCGGCACGATCAGGCCGCCGCTCGGGTCGCGAAATTCCGCTGGTACGCCGACGTTGGCGGTCCGGCTGACGGTCCGGTCGTTGGTGATCCCGGGGAAGCCGATGCCGGTGAGCTTGCGAGTAGGGCTGTGACCGCCGTCCGCGCCGACGAGATAGCGCGCGGTCAGCTCGACCGGACCGGAGGGCCCTTCGAGCGAGGCCGTCACGGATTCGTCCGATGCGGACAGTCCGACGAGTTCGTGACCCTGCCGGATCTCGACGCCGAGTTCGGCCGCGCGCTCGGCGAGCACCTGCTCGACCTTGGCCTGCGGCACGAGCTGGACGTAGACGGGGTTGTCCGGCAGCTCGCCGAAGGGCATGGGGTACGCCGCGAACATGAACTGTGGTGCGGGGCGCGGCGGGCCGGGCGTTCCGGCGAGGCGCTCGAACAGGCCGCGCCGATCCATCATCCGCACGATCTGGCCGACCATGCCGTTGGCACGCTGTTCGGTGCGCGGCGCGGTCAGCTTCTCCACCACGATCGGCCGTACGCCGGCCAGCGCGAGTTCGCAGGCGAGCATGAGCCCGTTGGGACCGCCACCCACGATAATGACGTCTTCCATGACAAATCTCCCGTTCACGGGTAGGAGGGATCGCCCGTCGTCGCAGCTCAGGCACAGGGGCCGGAGTGCGGGACGGTTCGTGCCGGTACGGAAAGGGTCAGGCGCTCGGGTCGGGCAGGCCCGCCTCGACGAGGTCGAGCGCCTCGGTCAACAGAACCGCCATGTCGGTCTGCGCGTCGTCGTGCAGATATTGCTGCTGGCACACGGTTACGGCGGCGCTGACGGCGGCGGCGACCAGGCTCGGGTAGAGGTCCCGGCCGACGGCGGTCTTCGTCCGCTCGGCGACAGCGGCCGCCACTTCGGCTTCGGCGATCGAGCTCGCGCGGAGGAACTCTGCCTGGAGGGCAGGAGCGGCCATCATCGACCGGACGCCCGTCGCCCAGCGCTCCCGATCGCCGACCGGGTGATCGAGCACCTCCGGACCAGGTTCAAGCTGCGCGAGCACGGCCTTGCGGATGGCCGTCCACAGTGGTTCATCGGCCGGGCGCTCCCGGAGGATCTCGGCCAGCTTCACCGCGCGGTCGAGGTGCCGGGCGGTGACCGCCTCCGCCTTGCTGGAGAAGTAGTTGTTGAACGTACGCGGAGAGACGCCGGCGGCGTTGGCGATGTCCTCCACCAAGACGTTGTCGAAGCCCCGCTCGACGACCAGTTGGATGGCCGCCCAGCTGAGTGCCGCCCTGGTCTCGATCTTCTTGCGTTCACGGAGCCCCATGGAGTCCAGCGTACACAAAAGTGCGCGTCCCGCAAAGATGCGTGTCCCGCAAATTTCCTATCCGGCTACGCTCGGCCGGTGGCGGACACCTGGAATCCCGGCGCTGAGGGCGTACTGCGGCTGCCGTCGGGCCGGCTGATCCGGGGCCGTGGGCTGCGCCGGCCGCTCCCACCGGGGCCGCTGCCCGACTTCGGGCTCTACTTGCTCGGTCGTCGGCCAGACGCAACCGCCTGGGAGAGCCGATGGCTTCGATGGCCGGACTTCTGGCTGCCCATCGATCGCGCCGACGCCGGTGAGGCGCTGCGGGACGCCTGGCTCCGAAGCGACGGCGTACGCGTCGAAGTCGCCTGCGGCGGCGGCATCGGTCGCACCGGCACCGCACTCGCGTGCTTGGCTGTGCTGGACGGCGTACCAGTTGGAGAAGCCGTCGCGTACGTGCGGGCGCACTACTCCCCTCGCGCCGTCGAGACGCCCTGGCAGCGCCGCTTCGTCACGGGCTTCTCGAGGACGGCGCAACGCTGACGCGAACCTGCCGTCGCGCTCGCCGGGTTTGGCGCGGGCCTTGGATCCAGCGGCGATCGAACCCGAACGTCGTCAATCTGGTTCGGTTGGCCGCCAGCCGTCGTCGGCACCGTCCGGATACTCGCTGTCCATGTCGATGACTCGCCGGGGTTTCGGGATGTACTTACGGAGTTCGAGCGGCTCGAACGTGGCGACAAGCGCCTCGGGATGGCGATCAGCGGCCAGCAGCAGTACCGCGACAGTCGGACCGGCAGCACTCCGTACAGCCGACTACTGGAGTTCTCACTCAAAGCGGCTGCTGTCGATGCCTTCGGTGAGCACGTTCCGGAGCGACACGGCGACAGTGTGGAGGCAGGTCGCGAAGTCCTTCTCGCCGTGCCCCTCAGACCAGCGGTCGAGGGCGTTCTGGGATGCGATGGTGGCGATCTGCGCCACCAGTTTCGCGTTGTCGTCGTCGACGCCCCGTTGCAGGAGTGCGTCCTGGATCGCGCTCGTGACCGCAGCGAGCTTGGTGCGCTCCCGCTCTTGAAGCTCTGGACTGGAGGCGATCACAGCACGGCGTTCGGCGGTGCGGTCGATGTGCTCGGCAAGGGTGGCGCCGATCTGGGCGAGGGCCTCCAGGGCTGCGGATAGCGGGGAGGCATCCGGGTGAGCAGCGAGGACCTTCTCAAGGATTACGGCGGGCAGCCGTTCCGAGCCGGCGAACAGGACCTCGCGCTTGTCGGGGAAGTAGCGGAAGTACGAGCGGCGGGTGATCCCGGCCCGCTCGGCGATCTGCGTCACGGTCACGTTGTCGTATCCATGCTCTTTGTAGAGCTCGAGCGCCGCTTGCGTGAGGCGCTCCTCGGTTCCCGGATCCCATCTACCCATAGTCGGACGATAGCAAGTGATGTCCCACTGTGTCATCGGGTGCTAGCATTGTGATGACACTGTGAGACATCACTGTTGGGCGGGCGACCGCTGCATCCACAGAACGACAGGAGCAAGCTCATGACCGACACCACGCACACCACACGATCCGGAGAGATCTGGATTCTGGGCGCCGCAGGGCGCATCGGAGGTGCCGTCACGGCGAACCTCGCCGCTCAGGGACTCAAGCCCGTTCTGGTCGGACGCGAGAGCGACGGAGACCGGCTGCGCAAGATCGCTGCGGATCTCGGCTCTCGTGTCGTCATTGTCGACGGCGTCGACAGCATCGCGGCCGAGATCACTCGGCAGCGACCTGCCGTGGTCTTCAATGGCATCGGCAATTACGCCGAGACGGCCTCCATCATCGCCCGGGCCTGCCTGCCCGGCGGCCACTACCTCGACCTGGCCGCGGACCTCACAGCCGTCCCCCGTCTGCTCGACCTGCACCAGGAAGCCGAACAGGCGGGCAGCACCCTGGTAACCGGCTCCGGCTTCGGTGTGCTGGCCACGGAGGCCGTCGTCATCCAGCTGTGCGAGGACCGCCCGGCCCCCGCCACCGTACGCGTCGACGCCGTGGCCTCGGCCTCCCTCAGCGCCGGCGTCGTCGGCGCCGCCTTCGCCACCTCGATGATCGACATGTTCACCACGGGTGGCCGCCGCTACACCGACGGGCGCCTGGTCCCGGCACGCCTCGGCGCCGACCTGCAGAACCTCACCCTGCCCGATGGCGAGCAGGCCAAGTCTGCAGGCGCACCCAGCGCCGAACTCATCGCCGCCCACCGGGCCAGCAACGCCCCGTCCGTCACCGTGACCACCGGGTTGGCCCCCACCTCGCTCGCCGTACGGGCCGTAGCCCCGCTCGCCGGGAAGCTGCTGTCCATCGCCCCGCTGCGCCGCTTCGCGCTCGGCCAGATCGCCAAGGCCAAGATGAAGGAGACCCCGGCTCCGCGCACCTACTCCTGGGGGCATGCGGTCGTCACCTGGGCTGACGGCACCCGCCGCGAGGGCTGGCTGCGCGCTGGCGAAGCCATGGCCTACACCGCGTCGGTAGCAGCCACCGTGGCCGCCAACCTCGCCCGCGGTGAGGGCCGGCCGGGCGCCTACACACCCGGTGCCCTGTTCGGTGCCGGCGTCGCCGAGCAGGCGGGCGGACAATTCCTCCTCCACGGCACGACCGCTCTCACCCGGAGCAAACCGGTCATGGACTGACGAGCCGACCGACGAGACGGCTGAAGTCGATGAAGCCTCTGTAAGAAAGCTGTCGGAACCCGATTCGTCCCCGGCCGCCTCCGTAGAGTCGGCAAGCACGCTCCGACCGGGAACGGGGGACGCTGTGACCGATACGACTGTCGAGAGCCCGCCCAACGACGCCGGGACGATCGGCCGCAAGGCAGCACACGGCCTGGGCTGGGGGCTGGCCGGCAACGTCGGCGTCAAACTGCTCTCGTTCGCCACCTCGCTCACCCTCGCCCGGCTGCTCGTGCCGGACGACTTCGGTGCGTACGCCGTCGCGCTGGCGGCGACCCAACTCGTGATCCACATCAACGACCTGGGGCTCATCCCCGCCGTCATCCAGTGGCGCGGCCGGTTGGAGGAGATCGCGCCGACCGCGTCCACCATCGCCGCCGGATTCAGCGCCGTCCTCTACGCCGGATTCTGGTTCTTCGCCCCGGTGTTCGCCGAGCTGTCCGGCGTACCGGCCGCGACGACGGCGATCCGGTTGTTCACGCTGACGATCCTGGTCGACGGCATCACCGCCGTCCGCAGCGCGTATCTGCTGCGGACGTTCCAGCAACGCCGGTACATCCAGGCCAACCTGGCGGGGACGCTGGCCAACGGGGTCGCCGGGATCGGCCTGGCGATCGGCGGGGCCGACGCGCTCGCCCTGGCCGGTGGTCAGGTCGCAGCGTCGGTCACGACCGGCGTACTGGTCTTCTGCTGGGCGAGGCTGCCCGTCAAGCTCGGCATCGATCGCGCGATCGCCAAGCGGCTCATGGCGTACGGGCTGCCCCTGGCGGCCGGCCTCGGCATCGAATCGGTGCTGGAACAGGCCGACAAGGTGGTGCTCGGCCGTTTCATGGGCGCCACCGTGCTGGGCTTCTATCTGCTCGCGTACAGCATCTCCAGCTGGGCGCCCGGCATGATCGGCTCGGCGATCCGCTACGTCGCCCTGCCCAGCTTCGCGCGACTGTCCGAAAAGGACTCCGACTCGCTTTCGCAAGGCGTACAGCGGGTCATTCCGCTCATGGTCCTCGGTCTGGTCCCGATCGCGGTGCTCGTCGCGGTCCTGGCCGCGCCGATGGTCACGCTTCTCTACGGCGCACGGTGGCTGCCCGCCACCGGTCCGCTGCGGTTCCTCATGATTCTCATGGTGGTACGCATGCTGACGGGCATCGCCATGGACGTCCTGATGAGCACGGGCGCGACGCGCTGGACGCTGCTGATCAACGTCGGCTGGACCGCCGCTCTCCTGCCCGCCCTCTGGCTCGGTACGCAGCTCGACGGCGGTCGCGGGGTGGCCGTCGCCGAAGCGGCGGTCGGCGTCGCCGTGGCGATCCCGTTGACGGTCATGGCCCTGCGCCGAGCCGGCGTACGCCTCGATCCGATCCCCCGCTCGCTCGTTCGGCCGCTGTTCGCCGGGCTGCTGTGCGCTGCGGTGACGCTCGCCATCGCAGCGGTCACGAGCGGCAACGCGTACGCACAACTCGCCGTGTCCGGAACAGCCGGAATGGCCGTCTACGTCGTGGCCGCGGTGCCCCGGTCGCAGATGCGTACCTGGCTCACGGCGATCCGGGGCGCTGCCGCCCGCTGAACCGAGACGAATACGATCCGGCGCATGTACTTCACCGTCCTCGGTCCCGTCGGCGTCGCCGTGGACGGCAAAGACCTCACGATCTCGCGGGCTCAGCGCCGGGCGGTCCTCGCTTACCTGCTACTCCACGCCGGTACGCCGGTCGGCGTCGAGCGGATCGTCCGGGCGCTGTGGGGCGAGCACCCGCCGTCGACGGCGAAGACGCAGGTCCAGGTCGCGGTGTCGAGCATCCGATCACTTCTACGCGCAGCGGGAGCCGACCCGATCACCAGCGGTCCCGCCGGTTACCTGCTGACGGTCGGCCCCGACGACCTGGATCTGGCCGCCTTCCGGGACGGCGTCAACCGGGCCGCCGCCAACCTGCCTCGTCATCGCCAAGCCGAGTTGCTGCGTACGGCGTTGGGGCTGTGGGGACCGCCGCCGCTGGGCGGCATCACGGGCGACTTCGTCACGGCCGCCCGCGAATCCCTGATCGACGAACGGCTCTCCGTCGCCGAGCGGCTGTTCGACCTCGAGCTGGAGCTCGGCCGGCACCACGAGATTGTCACCGAGCTCGGTGCGCTCTGTGACGAGCATCCGCTCCGCGAACGGCTGATCGGCCAGCTCATGATCGCCCTGAATCGCAGCGGGCAGCGCGCCGAGGCCCTCGCCCGCTACCGAGCCACCCGCGCCCGGCTGGTCGAAGAGGTGGGCATCGAACCGGGTGCCCACCTGCAGTCCGTCCACCGGGAGCTGCTCGGCGAAAGCGGCAGGCAGGTTCCGGCCACGCGCGTCGTGCCGAGCCAGCTGCCCCCGATCCCGGCGACTTTCGTGGGCCGGCAGGAGCAACTGGAGACGATCGCCGCGCAGCTCACCCAGCCTGCGGCTCTCGTCGTGATCCGCGGCCTGGGCGGCCTGGGCAAGACGTCGCTGGCCGTCACGGCAGCGGCTCAGGCCGCACCGGCGCATCCTGACGGCTGCCTGTTCATCGACCTGCGCGGCACCGACGCGGAGGCTGCTCAGCCGCACACGGTCCTCGGCGGATTCCTGCGGGCGATGGGCGTACCGGCGGCAGAGGTTCCGCACGATCCGGCCGAGCGCCTCGGGCTGTATCGCACGCTCACCTCCGGGCGGCATCTGCTGGTCGTCCTCGACAATGCACAGGGTGAGGCCCAAGTCCGGCCGCTGTTGCCGAGCGGTTCGGGCAATGCCACCATCGTCACCTCCCGGCGTACACTGCCTGCGCTCGATGGCGCGTACCACGTGGATCTTCCGCTGTTCGACGCCGACGACGGTCTGGCCCTGCTGCGGACGATCCTCGGCACGGACGTGGCCGCCTCCGACGAGTCCGTCCAGGAGCTGCTGGACGTGTGCGGCGGTCTGCCGCTGGCCGTACGCGTCCTCGCCGCCCGGCTCCTCGACGACCGGGCGCTGACTCCGGCCGCGCTGGTACGGGCGCTCCGCCAGACCGGTACGCCGCTGGCCGAGATGTCCGCCGGCGACCTCGCCGTGGCGGCCAGCCTGCAGGTCAGCGTCGACCGGCTGGACTCCGACGCCGCCCGCCTGCTCGCCCACTTCGGCCGGGCGCAACAGCCGTCGCATACACCGTGGAGCGCGTCGACCCTGTTGGGCGTACCGGCCGAACCGGCGCTCGCGGAGCTGGCCAAAGTCCACCTCATCAACGAGACTGCCGGCCGGGTCAGCCTGCACGACCTCGTCCAGGAGTACGCCGCGACGCTGCCCGGCGACGACGACGGCTTCCAGCGGCTGGTCGACGCGTACTTGGACATGGCGTACCAGTCCTCGATCCTGCTGTCGGCCGGCCGGTCGCTGACCCATTACGTTTCCGACGCCGAATCCCCGTACGCGCAGCGGTTCGCCACCCGGGCCGAGGCCGTCCAGTGGCTGAACCGCGAATCGGAGAACCTGGTTGCGACCGTGGTTCACCTGGCCCGGCTCGATCGGCATACCGAAACCTGGCAGCTGGCCTACCATCTGCGATTCTTCTTCCGCGCCACCCATCGCGTCGACGAGCAGGAAACCGTGTTGAAGCTTGCGCTCGAGGCGGCGATCACCCTCGCCGACGGCGTCTCCGAGGCCCGGGTCCGCGAAGCCCTCAGCTCCTATTTGGGCGCAGTCCAGCGCCACGACGAGCAACTGGCCGAACTGCGCCAAGTCTTGGCGTTGTGCGAACGGATCGGCGACCGCGTCGGGCTGGGCCGTTGTCACGTCTCGATCGGAGCCGCCCTCGGTTCGCAGGGACGCCCGGAGGAGGCGATCGCACATCACCGCAGCGCCCTGAGTATCCCCGAGTACGCCGACAATCCCCAGAACGGTGCGGTGGCCCACGTCAACATCGGCACCTGCCTCGGAGAACTCGGGCGACACGAGGAAGCGATCCGCGAACTCGAGTACGCCCGCCGCATCGCCGCCGACGCCGGAGACACCAACATCCTCTGCTTCATCCACCACAACCTTGCCGAGGTCCACCTCCGCCTCGGCGACTACGACAACGCCGCCGTCCACGCGCGATCCGAGGTCGTCACCGCCCAGCAAGGCCGCGACACCGATCGCGAAGCCCGCGGGTGGGAGATCCTCGGCGACGCTTTGGTGCATTCGGATCGCGCTGCGGCAGCCAAGGCTTGGGAGCAGGCGATCGGCCTTTACGAAGCGCAGGGAAAGGCGGGGTTCGCTGAGGCGCTTCGGGCGCGGATCGGCTAGCGGGCGCGACTCTCCATTGAGCCGCGCCCGCAATCCTTCGATGTCAGCTACGCCACCTCACCGACTTCATGATCCTTCGATGATCGCGGCAGTCAAACTTATGATCAATCCTGCGGCGAAAATCGTCACACCAGTGCGGAGAATCCAGCGCGATCCGAGTACCTGTCGCCAGCGTGCGCTCGGTTCATTGTCGAGCGTGCCTACCTGTGTGGCAACGTTGTACGCCAGGCAGATGGATCCGCCGACCATCACTGTCGCGTTGAGAAGGGGACTGCTCATTGCGGCTCCTCAACTAATTATGATAAGCGGCTTGCCATCGGGCCCGAGAATGGTCCCACCGCTGGGTGGACGATTCATCGGAAAGCCATTCTTGTCGAAAAGTTCAATACGAGTTTCTGGTCCAAGCGTAGTTGCAGTGGACGTAGCCTCGGTACTTGCCGCAGAAGCCGATCTGGTGGATGCCCCTCTCACAAGCTGGTTAGCGATGACTTTCCTGCCGATTCCGACGAGCTCGGCAATGCCACCGCCACCCTCGCCGGCGAGGGCACCGTTGAAGGCAGTGCCGATCACCTCGCCGCTGTCGGGCCAGTGGTCCTCGTAGATCACGTCTCCCGCAGCTTGCGTTACTACGGCTGCCGTTGCGCCAGCAAGCAGCACACACGCGGGGGTCGCGGTACCCAACGACGCGGCAACGCAGCCGACACCTGCCATCGTCGCCGCGATCAGCGCGCGGTTCTCGTATGCCCAATCACCGATCGAGCACAACCAGGACCACATTGGGCAGTCCGCATCCTTCGATTGCGGCTTGGCGTTGGGGTCGACCTGTACGTAGCAGGTACTTCCAGGTGCGACGCCGCTTGGGCAAGTAATCGGCGTCAGGATGACGGTCTTCTCAGTAGGCCCAGTAGAACCTTTGCCAGGATCGCCCGTTCCATCAGGACAGGAGGCACTTCTACCACTTGGCGACGATGTACTACAGCCCCTGTCCCCGGTAGACCCTCCGCCGCCTCCAGTGCCACCCGACCCGGAGGTCCCTCCGCCGCCTCGCGTGCCCCCCTCCTCGCAGTCGTCGCAGTACTGTGTCCCAGATGGATCTGCGCTGGTAGCGGGAGCGTTGTTGGCGTACGCGTAGCCGTTCCAGCTCTGCGGATCGTCTGCGGCGAACACCGGGTCGACGGTGATGAAGCGCCCGATCGTCGGGTCGTACTGGCGAGCGCCGACCTCGACCAGTCCGGTCGCGTCGTTGGTGCCGCCGACGAAGCCCTTGTTCCCGAAGCCGGCCGGTTGGCCGCCGCGAGCACCCCCGTAGGGCAGTGAGCGTCGCCGCTGACATGTCAGGGTCGACGAGTCGACGACGATGTTGCCGGTGCCGTGGTGGTCGCTGAACGTCCAGGTGAGCGTGTCACCGGAGGTCAGATTCCCCGAGGTGTCGACGTTCGCGGTGCGTACGCCGACCGTGCCGTAGTAGCGGGTCGCGGCGATCGCGCCGTCTGCGTTGACCCGTAGTTCGGTGCCGTCGAGCAGGAAGAGAGTGCGGTAGCCACCGGGATCGCGGCGCACGATCCGGTTGCCGTTGGCGTCGTACACCATGGTGGTGTCGGAGCTGTCGCTGACCTGGACGAGTTTGCCTTCCTCGTTCCACGTCAGGTTCTGCTGCGAGCCGCCCGGTCCCGGCCGGCGCGTGGTGTTGCCCGCAGCGTCATACTCGTAGCTCGCTGTGCCGGCCCCGGCGCCGGTGGTGGTCACGGAGGTCAGCGAGTGCGCTGGTTTCCCAGTGCCGCCGTACGCGTACGCCGACTGGTATTCGACTGTCCCGTCTGCGTTGTAGCTGGTTTCCGTCTTACGGTTGCCTGCGGCGTCGAAGGTCCACGACATCCGGTACGCCGGTGCTGGGCCGGTTTTCTGCTTGGCGGAGCTGTTACAGGTGACGCTGGACTCGGTCCACGCGTCCGTGAGCCGGCGGAGATAGTCGTAGTCGAAGCATTCGGCTCCGTCTCGCGTGCCGGCGTTCTTGGTGGCCGTCCACTGGACGTTTCCGGCGTTGTCGTATCCGTATTCGTCGGTGAGCTTGTCGACCCAGTTCCCCGGCGCGCTGGGGCTTTCCGTGTCGACTTGTGCTCCGGTCATGCGCCGCGTGGCGGCGTCGTAGGAGTAGGTGCGCCGGACCTGCTTGCCCGGTACGCCCAGGATCTGCTGGCCGACCTGGCCGTCGTAGGTGTAAGCGGTGTCGGCGATGTAGATCTGCGCGCCGGTCAGTGTGACCGGCTGACCGACGGAGTTGTATCCGTAGGTGAGGGTCTCCATGGGCAGCCCACCTATCGCGGCCCCGGCCAGATTGGCGGTGGTGCTGGTCGCGAGACTTCCGTTCGGCTTGTACGTGTAGGTGACGGTGAAGGTCTTCCCTCCGACGGCGGACCCTTCGGCGGCGGAGAAGAACTGGCTGACCGTCAACGGGCGGTAGTTGTCATCCACCGCGTAAGTGGTGGTGGAGTAGGTGGCGCCGCCGAGTCCGTTCGGCGTCCGTTGGGCAGAGTAGAGCTGGCCCTTGGCAAGGGTGTCGTACTGCCACTGGGCCCGTAGGTTGGCGTCCGACTGCGATCCGGCGTACTCGGCCGATTTGCGGCCGAGGACGTCGTAGGTGAAGACGCGGACCTGGCCGCGGTTGTCGGTGATCGAGGTGATCTGCCCGGCCGGGTCGTACTCGGTCGTGGTCGTGCCGGTGTCCGGGTCGACAGCTTGGGTCCGGCGGCTGAGCATGTCGTAGGTGTAGGACCACTGGACGTTGTCCGGACCGATCGTGTTGATCAGGCGCCCGAGTCGGTCGTACTGGTAGCGGGTGGTGTCGTGGCCGCCGGTCGGGCTGGCACCCTGGTATTGCCAGAGTTCGACGGCTCGCCCGAGGGCGTCGAAGATCTTGGTGGTGTCGGTGCCACCCGCCGCGTTGTCAACGATCGTGCGATCGCCGTCGTAGGACGCGCTGGAGACGGTCCACTTGAGGATGTTGGCGGACCACAGTTGGTCGGTCAGGTGGCGTTCGAGCGCGTCGTAGGTGTACCGATGCTGGCTGTCGACGGCGGTGTCGGCAAACGAGGCAAGGGCGGATGAGGGCGTACCGGTGCTGTAGAAGGTGGATGTCTTGGCCGTCAGGCCCCGATTGTCGTAGGCGGTATCGCTGATCGTCCGGCCGCCGTCAGCCGTCGGGGTCTGCGTCTGGCGAGCGCGGAGGTTGCCGTCGAGGATCTGGTAGGAGACGATCGGCTGCCCGGCCGGGCCGAGGGTTTTCGTCACCACATAGGACGACGCGGAGCCGCTGAGGACGTACTGGAACTCGTTGTCAGGCGTGCCGGACGTGGCACGCCCAGGCTGCCAGGTCTTCACCAGGCGGCCCAGCGGGTCATAGGCTCCGGTGGTGACTTTTCCATTGACGTCGGTCACGGTCAGCGCAGTGCCGTGCCCCGGCTCGATGACTGTGGTCGTCGTCCACCCCGCGCCCTTGGGGTTGGTCACGGCCACGGCAGTGATCGGTCCGCCCGTGGCTGGCGTGTACGCCGTGGAAGTCTTGCGGTCCAAGGCGTCATAGCTGGCAGTCGGCCGGCCGTAGGCGTCGTACTCGACGCGGCTCTGCTGCACCCAGGTCGCTGTGGCCCTGATCGGCGCAATATAGGTCAACGCCTTGGTTGTGGTGACCAGACCCTGGGTCGGTACGTCTCCGAAGATCGTCTGATTGTCGTAGAAGTACTCCGTTCCGCTCAGGTATTGCCTGTCCCGCAGGACCGCACAATCGTGCACGATCGACGACAAGACGTAGTCGATGAGATACTTGGTTACGTCGCGCGCGACGTAGGTGGTCTCGGTGCACTTGTCGTCGGCACTGGTAGTGGGGTCGCCGAGCGATTTGACTCCGGTCGGCAGGCCGTACTCGTCGTAGCTGTTCTGCGTGTCGGTCCACCGCCACTTCGAGGTTCCCGCTAGCCAAGTGCGAGTCTGTTCCTCGGCATCGCGGACCATGTACGCGGTGATGTCCTGGCCACCAGTGACCGCCGATGCTCGTTGCGCGGTCTGGCGGACCGTCGCGGTGTGGATGGTCGACGAGGTGACCTGACTGCCGTCGAGCCTTGCGGTTTCGCGGAGGAATCCCTGGGTGCCGTCGGCGTCTCTCAGCCAGCTGATCCAGGTCTGGCCAATGGCCCCGGTGCAATCGGCGATGACCAGCGGGGCGGCCAGCACGGGATTGACCCCGATGTCGAGGCATCGCCCGGAGACCGGGTTCTTCAGCGTGCCGTTGGCCTGAAGCGTCCAGATCTGGTTGGCGGACGCGGTGCAGTCCCACAGTTGCACCGGACTGTTGCTCGCCGTCGCGGAGTCCTTGACCTCGATGCACCGGCCGGAATATGGGTTCCTGATGGTTCCGTCCGACTGCAACTGCCACAGCTGATTGTCGACGCCGGTGCAAATCCAGGTCTGCACCCGAGTGCCGTTGGTCGTGCCGTAACCGGCCAGATCCACGCATCGGGTGGCCTGCACGCTGGCCATCGATCCGTTGGCCTGGGGCTGCCACATCTGGTTCCAGCCACCGGAGCAGTCGAAGAGCCGGACGTTCGTGCCGTTGGCGGTACGCGCGTTGTCGATGTCGAGGCATCGCCCGGAGACCGGATTCTTCCAGGCACCGTTGGCCTGGTGCTCCCACAACTGGTTGGCGGCGTTGGTGCAGTCCCACAGCTGGACGTTGGTGCCGTTGGTGGTGCCGTACTGGTTCAGGTCGAGGCATCGCCCGGACGCCGGGTTCTTCAGATAGTGGGCGCCGTTGCCGTCGGCGATCAGGTCCCACACCTGGCCAGGGCCGCCGGTGCAGTCACCCAATTGGACGTTGGTGCCGTTGGCGGTGCCGCCGTTCGCCAGGTCCAAGCATTTCGCACCGGCGCCGGTGAGGCCGCCGACGGTGTTCGGGACGTCGAGCGAGGAAGTGACCGCGGATCTGCGTTCACCCCAGGCGATCGCGGTGCTCGTGTGCTTGGCGTCGTTGTCCATGCCCCGGTAGTACGTCGACCGGGTCACGGTCTGCGGCCCGCTGCCTCGGGTGACAGTTACGGTGGCGTACCCACGCCACAGCGCCCACGACGTGGAAGCCGAGTCGGCGGTCTCGCCGTAGTCGTGGTGCCACAATGCGGCGTCGGTCGTGCCGACGGTCGAATAGGCGTACGAGGTCACCATGTCCGGCGAGCCGCCGACCAGGTCCTTGTCAGTCACCGAGCTGACGACGTACTTGTGGAACCAGCCCCAGCCGGCCTCCGCGATCTGCGGCTTGAAGTACTGCGGGAAGCAGCGCAGTGGGTTGGAGTCCGACAACGGCTTCGTCGCGCGTACGCACTGCGTCGGGGCGTACGCGACGACGGTCTGCCCGCCGGTGCCGTTGGTGACCGACGTGATCCGGTAATGGGTGTACGGGGCGACCCCGATGTCGTTGCCCCAGTCGACGCGGTTGAACATCGCCGTCCCACCGAAGGTGATCGACGGCTCGGCCATCGTCGTCGTACCGTCGGCGGCGTACCCGACGTGGGTCAGGCTCTGGAGCCACAGATTGGGCGACGTGTCGGCACCTGCCGGGCTGATGTTGTCGCCGGAGGTCGGCCAGGTATGAGTCAGGTTCCACTGGTCGACCCTGCGATAGGCGCTGCGGCTCGCGTCCCACACCTGGGTGTGCACATCCGACAGCCGATACTGCGTCCAGAACGCCGCGCTCGTCAGGTCGGGACAGGATGTGGACGACGAGCAGTACAGGTCCCACGGTGTGTCGGGATAGTCCGAGGTGTTCTGCGCGCATGCGTTGACGCACCGCTCAGAGCGGGTGAACCACACCTGCGCGGGCGCGTTCCCGGAAGACTCCGAACCGGCCCGGGTGCCGTAGTCGATGTGATCCAGCGTTCCGTTGATCACATACGGCTGCACCTTCGTGTTGTTGTTCGTCCCGACGTACCCGGTCTTCTTCGCATAGAAGTAAGTCATCGAGTTGCCGCGGGGGTCCACGACGTAGTCCAGGTTCCACCGGTACGCCTGCTGGCAGGACGACGCGGCGTACCCGGACGAGTTGTAGCAAGGCTCGCCGGAGTTGTTGCCGTAGACCGGTTCGGTCTGTACCGAGTTCGTCGCTGCGGTGTCGCCGCTGTAGCGCTTGTGCTTGCCGAAGTAGTGCTGCGTCCCGTCGAGGGTGGTGACCTTCCAGTACTCGCCATCGTTGTCGCCGTTGCCCAGGGACGTGTCCGCGAGCTTCTCAACCTTCAGCCCCGAGTCGTCGGACGCGTGCCACACACCGGTGGCACTGTCCCGGACCAGGATCGACGACCGGCCCTGGAAGACCAGCGTGGCGTTGTAGGGCGAGTACCAGCAGAGGTCCGTGGTGAGGGTTCCGTCCTGCGCACAGCTCCGGTACGAGCGCTCGATGAAGTTGACCGGCAGATCCCAGCCCTCGCCGACCCAGGACGCCTGCCCGTTCTGCGCCAGCGTCTTCGCGTCGACCGAACCGGAGTCGTAGGACAGGG
This sequence comes from Hamadaea sp., assembly GCF_013362815.1. Lineage (GTDB taxonomy): Bacteria > Actinomycetota > Actinomycetes > Mycobacteriales > Micromonosporaceae > Hamadaea. The sequence goes on from NZ_JABFVK010000046.1 coordinate 83,395, forward strand.
CCAGGTCCGGCGTCGGCCCGCCCAGTCCTGCCGGGACCTTCAGCGGATAGTTCCAGGAGAAGTCGCCGCCCGAGGTGCCCGCCGTCCAGGAGTACGCCGGCGAAAGGGTCGTGGCCGAGAAGGTGGCCCCGTCCGACGCCGTGGAGGAGGCCAATGCCACCACCGACGCTGTGTCGGCCGACGTGTCGCCGCCGATCGCGACCTCGGCCGATACCGCACCGCCCGCGTTCGTCGACGCCAACGGCGTACGCGTCTGGCACTCGGCCAGCTCAGGAGTGGTCAGTGCGCAGGACGGCAACTGAACCAGCTGCAGCCGCTGTCCGTAGTCCGCGCCGTACAGGTTGGCGAACGGCGAATAGTCGAGTCGCACGTGTACCCGTGCTGAAGCGGCGACAGAGTCGGAGCGAGACAGCCCCACCGCGACGCCCCGAAGGTTCAGCTTCGTGCTCACGTTCTGATCGGCCACGTGTACGCGGACCGAGGCTGGTGTCCCTCCTGGACTGGTCCTGGCGGCACCATGGTCCTTGGGATCGCTTTGTGCCGGCGAGACCGCGATCGCGAGTCCTCCGGCTGTCACGGCTCGACCGTCGACGGCCACCACGTTCGCACCGCCGGCGGGCGGCGACGTCCGGTCCAAGGCGCGTACGCCGGAACCGTCGGTCTGCGAGGCCGACGGCTGCCGGGTCTTCGCAGTCGACACGGGAACGGCCGTGTCCACCGACACGGCGCCGGCCCGTTTCGGCTTGGCGGCGAACACTGGCGCATTGCCGAGCATCGACACGACGACCGCCACCGAGACGATGACGGTCAACGAAAAGCGGACGGAGTCAAATCCTGGTAGGCGACCTCTTCGTAGAGGTCGCGTCGGTCTCGGACCGCGCATTGCACGGGCGGGTACGCCGAACACGCGTTGTCGCATCCACGTTCCTTCCTGGGACCGGTGAGCCGGACGGCGACCGGAGGAAGGCAGTGTCGGGGAGATCGCTTATACGTCCGCTATACGCGGTCCGGCAGACCGGGTGGATGACGGTGGCCGCTGGTTGATAACTTCCGATCTAGTCGGCTGCCGGGGGGTTTCGCGATGTGGTTCACGGTGCTCGGTCCGGTCGAAGTGACGGCCGCCGGCCGGCCGGTCGAGCTGGGCCGGGCTCAGCGGCGCGCGGTGCTCGCGTACCTGCTGTTCAACTCCGGCCGGAGCGTCTCGGCGGATCAGTTGGTGGACGTACTCTGGGGCGACACGCCGCCGGCGACGGCGCGCACGCAGATCCAGGTCGCGATCTCGGCGGTACGCCGGGCGCTGCGCGAGGCCGGTCGTGACCCGATCCAATCCGGGCCGGGCGGCTATCAGGTGACGGTCACCCCCGACGAGTTCGACCTCGCGCAGTTCACCGCCCGGGTGCAGACGGCTCGGGGTTTGGGCGCCACGCAGTACGCCGCCGACGAAGTACGGGCCGCGTTGACGTTGTGGCGTGGTACGCCGCTGGCGGGCGTCACGGCGGCGTACGCCCCGGTCGTCCGGGCGCACCTGGAGGAGAAGCAGCGTGCGGCGTACGACATGTTGTTCGGCATCGAGCTGGATCGCGGCCGGCATCGCGAGGTGATCCCGGAGCTGACGGCGCTCGCGGAGGCTCATCCGTTGCACGAGGACATGGCCGGACGGCTGATGCTGGCCTTGTACCGGGCCGGACGGCCGGCCGACGCGCTGGCGGCGTATCAGAAGATCCGCCTTAGCCTGGTGGAGGACCTGGGCATCGAGCCGTCGGCCGCGTTGCGCGGCCTGCACCAGTCGGTGCTGGCCGGTGACGCGTCGCTGGACCTGCCGGCGACCGTGACGGTCGCGAGCCGCGGAACGAGCACGTTGCCCCACGATGTTCCCGACTTCACGGGCCGCGCCGCGGAACTTGCGCGACTGGACGCGGTTCCCGGCGTGGCGGTCACCGTGATCAGCGGCCCAGGCGGCGTCGGCAAGACCGCGCTCGCCGTACGCTGGGCGCACGGCAACGCGCACCGGTTCCCGGACGGGCGGTTCTACGTCGACCTGCACGGCTACGGTCCGCGTGAGCCGATGGCCCCGGCCGAGGCGCTGCGCCACGTGCTCCGTGCTCTGGGTTTCCCCGGCGGCGACGTGCCGGCCGACGTGGATGCGGCCGCCGCGCTGTACCGGGCCCGGCTGGCCGGGGCCAAGGCGTTGATCCTGCTGGACAACGCCGCCACCGCCGACCAGGTGCGTCCCCTGCTGCCGGGCGGTCCGGGCCCCATGGTGCTCGTGACCAGCCGCGACCGGCTCGGCGGCCTGATCGCGGGAGACGGCGCGGCCCGGATCGAGCTGGCCGAGCTGGGGGTGGCGGAATCGGCCGACCTGCTCACCCGGATCGTGGGCGGCGACCGGACCGCTCGCGACCCGCAAGCGGTGGCCGATCTGGCGACGGCGTGCGGGCGGCTGCCGCTGGCTTTGCGTATCGCGGCGGCGAATCTGGCCGACCGGCCCGAGGACACGATCCGGCAGTACGCGGACCGGCTGGCCGCGCCGAACCGACTCGGGCGATTCGTGGTGGCCGGCGATCCGCGGCGTACGCTGCGCGCGGTCATCGACCAGTCCGTCGAACGGCTCACGCCGGTGCAGCAGGCGGTACTGCGATACTTGCCGGCCCTGCCGGGCGCGGACTTCGGGATCCAGGTGCTGGCCGGAGTGCTGGAGCTGCCTCGGGACGAGGTCGGTGTGCTGCTCAAGCAGCTGGTGGACGCCTGGCTGGTGGTCGAGCCCACGCCAGGCCGGTTCACTCTGCACGACCTGGTACGCGACTACGCCGCGAGCCTGACCGGTGACAACGCCGACGTGCTGCGACGGGCGCTGGCTGCTTACGTGGCGATGACGACCGCGGCACACCAGCGCATCGCGGAGCGTACACCGGACGACGGTACCGCCGAGTCGATCTTCGAGTCCGCCGCCGACGCGATGGCCTGGTTCGACGTCGAAGCGGCGAATCTGCTCTCGGCCAAGAGCGCCGCCGCCGAACAGGGCCACGCGGAGTGGGGCGCGTCGCTGGGGCTGATGCTGCGGCCGTACTTGCGGATGCGATCGCAGCGTCCGGATTGGACAGCCGTCTGCGAGGTCGGATTGCGTTCCGCGATCGAGCTCGACGACACCTCCGTCGACGCGTACCTGCTGTCGGCCCGCGATGCGGTGAACCGCCGCCGACGGCAGTACGCCGCCGCCCGCCCGACCTTGCTGCGCGCGCTGGAGGTGGCCGTCGCACAGGACGAACCAGCGCTGACCGGGTATATCCAGGACATGATCGCGACCGGCGCCGACCCGGCCACCGAGTACGCCGACGCCCAGACCCGGCTGGATCATGCGCTCGCCTTGGCGGCTCGGGCCGGCGACGACTACCTCGCCATGACGGTGCACCTCGGCCGCGGCCTGCTGTCCGGGCTGCGCGAGGCGTACCCGGAGGCGATCGAGGACTTCCAGCTCGGGCTGGCGATCGCCGAGCGTCTCGGTCGTCCGCACCCGATCAGTGTCGCCCGGTACAACCTCGCGTACGCCTGGCACCAGCTCGGCGACCGGCCGAAGGCGGTCGAGCACGCGAGCCGTTCGACCGCGGTAGCGGACCAGGCCGGGCTCGTGGATCTCGCCGCCCGGGGCCGTGAACTGCGCGTACTGAGTGATCCCGGCGCGCTCGAAGCCGCAGAGACAATGCCGCGGATACAGTGAGACGGTGTTGGAGACCTCCCAAGAGCTCGGCGACCTGCAGGCGCTCCTCGACCGCTCACTCGCCGGATCGACAGCTCATCTGCGGTCGATCGTCGTCGGCCGCACGATCACGGCGGCGCAGCTCACCGAGATCCTGACGGGCATGTGCACGCTCGCCCTGTCCACGGTCACGGCCAAGGGCGAGCCACGGATCAGCGGAGCCGACGGGCATTTCCTGCACGGCAAATGGCACTTCGGCACCGCCCGCACCGCCGCCAAAGCCCGCCATCTCGCGGCCCGCCCGGCGGCCAGCGTCGCCCACATGCGCGGCGAGGACCTGGGTGTGTTCACCCATGGCACCGTCGAGATCCTCAATCCGCCATCGGGCGGGCCCGCCGAGGACTGGCCCGAGATATTGGCGTACTTCCAGGACTTCTATGGCGCGGACGCCTTCGACTGGGACGAGGAAGTCGTCTACTACCGCCTGCATCCGCAGTGGATGACCGTGTACGCGCCCGACGTCGGCAAGCTCCTGCCGTCGGCCTGACGGACCCGACGATCCCGCCCGTTGGCGCAAGCGGGACCGTCGGCACTCCCGATCAGGCGGCCGCCGGGGGCAGGCTCGCCCGCAACTGCCGTTCGAATTCGGTGTACGCGGTGTCCGCGTCGTTCGGCTGCCCTTCTCCGGTGACGATCAGGCCGCGCAGGCTTTCGCCGATGTAGTGGGCCCAGCCGTTGCTGCACGCGTCGTAGCACTCCAACTCCGGCACGAGCCCGTGGTGGGTGAAGACCAGTCGCGTACCGGCCGAGTCGGCGCTGATGTCGAACGTCGTGTCGGTGCCGACCCATTCGGTGTCGTCCTTGACGAAGTTGAAGCTGTTGTCGACTACATGCCAGGTCACGCGCTGCCCCGGAACGGCCTCGACGATCCGGATCCGGCACCGGTGGACATCGAGGTAACGGTAGTCGAACTCGTCGCCCGCCTGCGCAGCGGAGCCGTCGATGCCGCGCGACCACCATGCGCGGGGATCGATGACGGCCGCATACACCTCAGCCGGGGTCTGGGTGACCGTGAAGGTCACAGTGAAGCCGTTTGTGGACGTGTCCATCGCTTCGGTCGTGGTCACGAGATGGTTCTCCTCTCTGTCGTGCAAATGACGTGCCGGTCGGGGAAACAAGGTGCCGGCTGATACCGCGCCGGCGGCGGCGATGGCGAAGACGATCCAGAACGCGCGGTGAAACGCGTCCACGCCGGAGGCAGACACCAGGACGGTCGCCACTGCGGCGACGCCCACGGCTCCGCCGATCTCCCTCGCCGTTTCGACCAGCCCGGACGCCAGGCCGCTCAAGGTCGGCCGGACGCCGGACAATGCGCCGATCTGGGCCGCCGGGGCGGCGATGCCTCCGGCGATTCCGGCGAGCAGCAGCGCCGGCAGCAGATCGGTCAGGTAATGCGCGTCAGCGGGCACCCGGGTGAGCAGGAGGAGCGCCAGGGCGAGCAGCGCCTGGCCGACGATGAGCAGCGGCCGTACGCCGAACCGGGTGACGAGCTTGCCGCCCGTCACGGCGGCCGCCACGAAGGAGATCGCCGTCGTGGCGAGCCAGGCGACGCCGGTACGCACCGCCGAGTAGCCGAGGACCTGCTGCATCAGCAGCGAACCGAGGAAGATGAATGCGAAGAACGCCGCGAACGTGAAGAAGGCGGAGATGTTCGCGGCGACCAGGGTTCGGTTGCGTACCGCGACGCCGGGCACCAATGGCGCTTGCGAGCGTCGTTCGATCGCGACGAAAGCCACCAGTGATACCACCGCCGCGGCGAACAGTCCGAGCGTCAGCGCGGAGGACCATCCGAGGTCCGCGCCGCGATTGACGCCGTAGAGGAGAAGCAGCAGGCCCGCTGTCCCGGTCACCGCTCCGGCGACGTCGAAGCCATGGCCTTGGTGGGCTTGGCCGGAGGCGACGCCCCGCGGTTCCGCCGTGAGAAACGCGGCGGCCGCGATGACGAGTGCGATGCCGATGGGAACGTTGATGAAGAAGATCCAGCGCCAACCCGGTCCGTCGGCCAGCAACCCGCTGGAGACGACGCCGACCGATGCGGAGACGCCGGCCGTCGCGCCGTACAACCCGATGGCGCGCGCACGTTCGGCGTTCGCGGAGAAGGTCACCGCGAGGATGGACAGGGCGGCCGGCGGGATGAGCGCCGCACCGAACCCCTGCGCCGCCCGGGCGGCGATGAGCAGGCCGGCGGATCCGGAAACGCCCGCGACCAGTGACGCGAGCGTGAACAGAACCAGTCCGGTGATCAGTACCCGCCGCCGGCCGAGCAGGTCGGCCAGCCGACCCCCGAGGAGCAGGAATCCACCGAGCGTGAGCCCGTACGCGATGACGATCCACTGCAGCGCGCTCGGTCCGACCCCGATGTCACGCTCGATGGAGGGCAACGCGACGTTCACAATCGCGATGTCCAGCACCACCATGAACTGCGCCACGCACAATAGTGCGAGAACGGCGCCTTTGCGCCTGTTGTGCATAACACGGCTCCACTCTGTCGTCCGGCCGTCCCGATCGTCGGTACGGCGTCAGCAGTGGTGTCGACACCGGCGGTCGCGAAAACTAGGCGCAGGGCGCGACCGAATCGAACTAGCGCCGGGCGCGCTCAATCCGGAGCCTCGGCGGTGTCGATACGGCAATGGACTGCGAATCTCGAAGGGACCTTGTCGTGACCTCCGACCTGCTTTCGCGAGCCCGCGCCGGTGACGGCGACGCGTTCCGGGCGCTCACCGAACCCCATCGCCGGGAGCTGCGCGTGCACTGCTACCGGATGCTGGGCTCGATCCAGGACGCCGAAGACGTTCTGCAGGAGACCCTCCTGGCGGCGTGGCAGGGTCTGAACGGCTTCGGTGAACGCGCGTCCATCCGGACCTGGCTCTACCGGATCGCGACGAACCGGTGCTTGAACGCGCTGCGCGCCGCCCGCCGCCGACCGGCCAAAGCCTGGGACATCCCGGGCGTGGAGCCACCGGAACCGACCAGACTGGGCGAGGCCGTCTGGCTCGGTCCCCTACCGGACTCGCTCCTCGACGGGGTACTCGATCTGCCGCTCGGGCCGGAGGCCCGGTACGAGCAGACCGAGTCGATCTCGCTGGCCTTCGTCGCGGCGCTGCAATCGTTGCCGCCCCGGCAACTCGCCGTCTTGATCCTGCGCGACGTCATGGGCTTCCGCGCGAACGAGGTCGCCGAGATGCTGGACCTCTCGCTCCCGTCGGTGAACAGTGGCCTGACCAGAGCCCGCACGAATCTGGAGCGCCGCCGGACGGAGCTCGGGCCCTCGGGCACCACGCCGACCGGCTCTCCCGCCGAGGAGGCCATCGCGACCCGGTTCGTCCGGGCGTACGAGGCCGCCGACGTGCGGGCGCTTGTCGAGCTGTTCACCGACGACATCTTCTTGTCGATGCCGCCGATGCCGCTGGAGTACGAGGGTCGCGACGTCGCGGCGAGGTTCTTCGAGCTGCTTCTGATCCCCAGCCGGGTGTACAGCCTGGTGCCCACCCGGGCCAACGCGAACCCGGCGTTCGGGGCCTACGTCCGCGGACCCGACGGCGACCGGCACGCGACCGGATTGTTCGCGGTCACGCTGGCCGGTGACCGCATCGGCGCGATGACCCGGTTCGAGAACTCGGTGTTCCCATGGTTCGGCCTGCCCATGTCGCTGCCGGGACGGTGATCCGCCGATCCGCACAGTTTCCGCCCCGGGCGGTGTCTACCCGAAGGTCATCGGACATCAGCTGGAGGGAACGGCAATGGGCAAGATCGTGATCACCACAAATCTCTCGCTCGACGGGGTCGTCGAAGATCCCGACGGGCGCGAGGACTTCCGGCTGGGCGGCTGGTTCGAGCGGATCGGCGGCCGGGACCTCGAAGCCTGGGCCAAGCTCGAGACCGAGGAGGCGCTCGGGGCGACCGCGCTGCTGCTCGGCCGGCGTAGCGACGCGTGGTTCGCCGAGCGGTGGACCTCGCGGACCGGCCTGTGGGCGGACAAGTTGAACAGCATGCCGAAGTACGTCGTGTCGGCGACGCTCAACCAAGCGCAGTGGACCAACGCGACCGTGCTTCGGGGGGACACGGCCGAGGAAACGGTCGAACAAATCGCGAAGGTCAAGCGCCAGACGGATGGCGAGATCCTCGTCTACGCCAGTTACGAACTCGTGCGTACGCTCATCGAACACGACCTCGCCGACGAGCTGCGCCTCGTGGTCTTCCCCGTGCTGCTGGGAGCCGGCCGGCGCCTGTTCGGCGAGACGACGGAGGAGAAGCGCCTGCGGCTGATCAGCACGCAGGCGCTGGGCGACGGCCTGTCCTTCGTCACATACGAGGTGCTGCGGTAACAAGACGGGGGGACCACCGTCCACCTGCGATGGTGCTCCCCCTCAGGTGGTACGCAGGGCTGTTTCGGCCGGCGACCGGCGTCCCACGAGCAGGCTCAGGATCGTGACGAGCGCGATCGCCAGCAGGTCGACGCCACCGGCCAAGCCGAGCCGCGCCCACGGAATCGGCGCGTGGACGGCGTGCCACGGTCCCTTCGAGTGATACTCGACCCACGAGTAGGCCGGGTTGTTGCCGCCGTCGCGGTCGGCCTTCTTCTGCTGGGCGACCCCGGCCTCGGTGCAGGGCACGATGAGCTCGGAATTGCCGAGATCATGGCAGACGGTCTCGACGGCGGCCGGGGCGTGCTGGGGACCTGAAGCGAGGCTGGGCGAGGCGAATCCAGTGGCGAGTCCCAGGAGGACGCCCGGGACCGCCACGAGGAAGACGCCGATCATCCGGGCGTTCACCAGTACGCGAGTCGACGTGCCCGCCGCGAGCAGGGCCGCCTCGGTCCGGCGGCGGGTCATCGCCGCGTCGACCAGGGCGATGAGCAGCCCGACAGCGGCGAAGCCGATGAAGATCACCGACAGTGCGGACAGCATGTTCATGACGAGCTCGTAGAGTTCCCGGTCGCCGATGGTCTGCCCGTAAAGGGCCTGGACCTCGAGGTCGAAGTCCATCTGCGTACGGATGCCGATGAGCGCCCCGAACACGACGGCGCACACGAGCAACGCCGAGACCGCTCGGCTTCCGGCGTACGGGTCGGCGAGAACCCGGCGAGCGGCGATGAGCGGGGCCGGGCGGTGTGCGTACCGTAAAGTGATCTTTGCCCCGAGATAAGCGACCGTCGCCGCGCTGAGCGGGACCCCAACGCAGATCACGGCGATGCCCACCACGAGCAGGACGTAGGGCGCGATCAGCCGGTCACCGGATTGACCCGCGCGGTCGAGTGCGTCGATCCAGGCGCGGCAGGCCGACATGTCGGCGAGGCCGGCGGCGACCAGCCAGACCGGCCAGATCCGCGGACGTTCTCGGCGGGCGCGACGTGACGCCTCGACCGGCGACTTGATGAGCCGGCGCAGCCCGGCCATCGAGATCAGCCCGGCTACCAGCGGCAACACGACGATCACCACCACCCAGCTCCACCAGGCGGGCCAGGTGTCGGTCGGCAACGGCAGCAGCAGGCCGGTGTAGGGATGCGTCTCGGGACCGCCGTCGGCCTGCGCCGCGGTGATCCGGACGCCGTCCATCGTCGGGTGATGAAGCAGCCATTTGACGAGCGGGTAGGTCGCGGCGGCGAGCACCCCGCCGATCGCGACCGTGAACGCCTGCGACGCCGCGGCGATCGTCCGCGCTTGCCTCGGGGTGGCACCGGCCAGCCGCAACGTGGCCAGCCGATGGTCGCGAGCCGGACCGCCGAGCCGCGCCGCCTGGGCAAGCAGCACCAGCGCGGGGATGATCGTGGCCGCCACCATGGCGATGAGGCCGGGCCGCAGGCCGGACTCGTTGAGCAGTGTCGAGGTGTACCGCCAGCTGTACGGATCCAAGCTCCAGCCGCCGTCGGGCAGGGTGATGCGCCGTTCGGTCGGGGCCATGTTCAGCACGGTGCCGATCGCCAGCACGGACAGCCCGGCCAGTAACGCGCCCACGATCGTGATCGCGATCCGCACCCGGTCCGTCAACGATCCCGGGTACGCCAGCCGCACGAGCGTCGTGAACCTCACGCGGTCACCCCCGACAGCACGCGGCCGTCGCGGAGGTGAACCTCGCGGTCGGCGTACGCCGCGACGGTGGCGTCGTGCGTGATCAGCAGGACGGCGGTGGCGTTGTCCTTGGCCGCCGACACGAGCGCGGCCAGCACCGACTCCCCCGCGACCGAGTCGAGCGAACCGGTCGGCTCGTCGGCGAACAACAGCCGGGGCCCGGTGACCAGCGCCCGGGCCAGCGCCACCCGCTGCTGCTGACCGCCGGACAGCTCACCGGGCCGCTTGGCCGCCTCCCCCGCGACGCCGAACCGGTCGAGCCACTGCTCGGCGGATCGCGCGGCCGAGCCCCGGGTCGCCCCGCCGAGCAGCAACGGCAACGCGACGTTCTCGACGGCCGTCAGCTCCGGCACGAGCTGCCCGTGCTGGAGCAGCACCCCGATCTCCGTACGCCGCAGGACCGCCCGGGCCGCCTCACCCCGGTCGTCGAGCCGCGCACCGGCGAACCAGACCTCGCCGGAATCGGGGGTGACGATGCCGGACAGGCACAGCAACAGCGTCGACTTGCCCGAACCGGACGGCCCGGTCACCGCGAGGATCTCCCCCGCGGCCACCTCGACGTCGGCTTCGGCGAGCGCGGCGGTGCGCCCGTACTGTTTGGTGACGGCACGGCCGGTCAGCAAGGTCATGGCCGGATCTCCTTCTCGAGCGCGTCGACGCGGGCGGCGGTCTGCTGCATCCAGCGCAGGTCCGCGTCGAGGTGGGTGATCGTGTAGTCGGCCGCGGCGGCCTCGCTCACGCTGGTCGCCGTCTGGCGTACCTGGATGAGCTCGCGCATCCGGGCCATGTGCGCGGCCCGTTGCTGCACCAGGTAGCGCGTCGCGGTGTCCCGGTCCGCGGCCAGCAGCGCGACCACGACCTTCTCCAGCAACGCTCCCCCCAGGTGCGGGGCAGGCGTCTCGACCGCGTCGAGCCATTCCGCCAATGTGGTACGCCCAGAGTGGGTGAGCTGGTAGCTGACCCGTTCCGGTCCGGCTACCCGATCGGACCCGGCCGGTTCGATGAGCCCGTCCCGTTCGAGGCGCCCGATCGTCGCGTACACCTGCCCGAACGCGAGCGGCTTCGCCGACGGCAACGCGTCGTCGTGGGCTCGCTTCAGCTCGTAGCCGTGCTGAGGGCCCCGGGCGAGCAGCCCGAGCAGGAGGTGGCGGGTGGACACGCGCCCACTATTCACTCATTGAATAGGGCCGTCAAGAGGGCTTTTCCGGCGCGACCGCCGAACGCCCTGCCGCGCTGCAACCTCGCCATCTCCTACGAACGGCAGGGCCGCTACGACGAGGCGCTCGCCGAGCTGCACCGCGCGCTGGCGGAGGTACGCGCGCTGCCACATCCACGGTTCGAGGCGTTCCTGCTCAGCAGCGGGCTGGCCAACGTCTACTTCCGTTCGGGCCGCCCCCGGCTGGCCGTGGACTGCCTCGAGCAGGCGATGGTCATCTATGCCGAGTCCGACGATCCGTTGGACCAGGCTCGGCTCGCACTCGCCCTTTCCTGGGCGTACGACGAGCTGGCCGAGCCGGCTCCGGCGCTGCGCAATGCCCGCCGAGCGCTCGAACTGGCGGAGGAGATCGGCGAACGCCGAGTCGCCGCCCAGGCCACCGCCGCGATCGCGGCCGGGCTCCGGCTCACCGGCGATCTCGCGGGTTCCCTCGACGCCCGGCTGCACGCCGGAAACATGCTGCGGGCCCTCGGGATGGGTGCGGCCGACCTGGAGAACGACCTGGCCCTCGCGGCGCTGCACGAGCAAGCCGGGCGTCTCGGTGTCGCCACCGACCTGTACGCCGCGGCAGCGACCCGCGCAGCGACGATGGCCGCCCGCCACCAGCAGGCCAAGGCACTGGCCGGGGCCGGGCGCACGCGGCGTACCACTGATCCCGACACGGCCGAGCGCTTCCTGCTGGCTGCGGCCGACCTCCTGGACCAGGTCGCCCCGCACGAGGCCGCCGAAATCCGGTCGACGCTGCAACCGTTCGGCCACGCGGTCCCTTGACCTGACAGGCCCTAGGCCGCTAGATCGATCCGCCAGTCGTTGCTGCGCATGGGCCGCCCCGGCGGGAACTCGAAGTCGACCGGCCCGACCAGCTCGAACCCGGCCTTGCGGCAGATCGCATTGGACGGCGGGTTGTCCACGCCCGGGTACGCGTGCAGCCACCGATGCCGGCCGTCACGCCGAGCCTCGGCGATGATCGCCCGCGCCGCCGCCGTCGCGACGCCCCGACCCTGGAACTCCGGGAAGACGTGCCAGCCGGACTCGTAGACCGTCTCGCCGTCCCATTCTCGATCCCAATAGCCGATGCTGCCCGCGACTTCGCCGCCCGGCACCAGCTCGACCCGGAACATCTGACCGTTGTCCAGCTTCAGATAGCGCTGGTGGCGGGCGAGCACCTGCTCCTCGGTCTCCGGCCCACCGAGGTGTTCCTTCATCTCCGGGGTGTTGGCCCGCCGCAGGATCGCCAGATCCGCCTCCGACCAGGGCACCAGCCGCACTTCCACGTCACTCATGAAGATCACCCTGCCACCCTGATCCGACAGTTCCCCACCTTGTTCGCCATGATCAGCGGGAGATTCGCGGTGCCATAACCCCACATTTTCTCCGTTGATCTCCGCCAAGAACGGAAGCTGACGATCATCTGCGCGCGATCCGCCAAACTGTCGGGAACCGACGATCATGGCCTCTCGCGCTTTGCCAACAGGCTCTCAGCTCATGAACGAGTACCCGTGGACAGCGATCGGCGGGCCGTTTCGAAGATCGAGTTCCGGTGGTGTGCGCGATCGGACCCGCTGGCGCATATGACGGGAACTTGATCTGGGTTTCGGACCGAAAGTCGCAGATGCAGGGCACTCGATCGAGGCCTGCGGCGGAGTCTGTCGTGGAACGTCATTGATAGACACGTTATGATCAAGCCCACCGAGCCCTCTGCGCTACCCAGCCTGTCGAGGAAGCAAGCGATGACTTCGCTGTACGAGTTCGCCGGCGGCGATGAGGCCCTGCATCGCCTGGAAGAGTTGTTCTACGCCAAGGCGCTCGCCGATCCGGTCCTTCGAACCGTGTTTCATACCCGGCAGCCGACCCACGTGGAACACCTGACCTGGTTCACGGCGGAGTCGTTCGGCGGCCCCGACCGATTCACCGCCAGGCTGGGATTCTCGTACCTCATCGACGTCCACCGCCACCTGAAGATCACCGACGAGCAGCGGGACCGGTTCGTCGCCCTCTACCTGGAATCGTTGGATGAGGCCGACCTGCCGGATGACGAAGACTTCCGCGCAGCAGTGCGGGAGCACATCGAGTTCGGTGCTCGCGTCGCCCAGCAGAACTCGCGGGCCGAGACAGACGACCAGCTGCACCCGATCCGCGAGGTGCCCGCCTGGACGTGGCGGCGGCAGTCCGAAGAGTGACGACACCTTGGCTCAGGCGGATGGGATCGCTCGGGCCAGCTCGGCCCGGCGGCGGATGCCCAGTTTCCGGTACGCCCGGGCGAGGTTCGCCTCGACCGTCTTCGGGCTGATGAACAGCTCGTCGGCGATCTGCTGATTCGTCTGGCCCGACGCCGCCAGGCGAGCGACCCGCAGTTCGGTCGGGGTGAGCTCGTCCGCCGCAGCCGCTCGGCCACCCGTACGCGCCAGGTCGGCTTCGGCCTTCAGCGCGAAGGCGGCTGCGCCGAGGGCGGTGAACTCGGCGTACGCCGTCTGCAGCGCGCTGCGGGATTCCCGTTTGCGCCGGGCGCGACGATGCACGACACCCGCCACGAGCAGGCATCGGGCCCGGTCGAGCGGGACGACGTCGGGTGGGGTGGCGTCGCGTACGCCGATCAGATTCGCCAGCTCGACGTCGGCTGCTTCGCCGACGGCTGCGGCGAGGAGAACCCTGCTTCGAGCGAGTCCGAGTGTCGTCCATGGACGGCTGAGGCGGGCGTGCCGTTGCTCGAGTCGGGTCAATGCCTTGCGCGCGGCGTCGAGGTCGCCCGCCCCCACGCACGCCTCGATCCAGTCGGGTTCGAATCGCAGTGCGATCGGTTCGACGACTCCGGTCGCGTCGAGCAGATGCGCCAGCTCCGCGTACGCGTCCGCAGCGTCCCGCATCCGCCCGTCCGACAGCGCGACGAACCCCGCGAGCTGCAGATGGATTCGGCGAGCCCACACGTCGTCGTGCCGTAACCCGGCGGAGGCAACCTCGCCGGCCCGGTCCAGCCGACCCCGGTACGCGTCCAGCGTCGCGGCCAGCCAGGTCTCGCCGATGAGCCCCGTACCCAGTTGCCGGCCGAGGTCGAGGGCGGCGGTGATGCTCTCCTCCGCGTCGGTGAACCGGCCGGCGAGCAGCTCGGTCTCACCGAGATGGGTCAGAATCTCGTGCTGCGATGCCTCGTCGCCTGCTGCCGTGGCGTACCGGAGCATGTCCTGCAAGCGCGTGCGGGCTCGGCCGTGATCGTCGACCGCCTTCCACCAGATCGCCGGGACGGTGCCGCCGAGCCAGGTGGGCCGGCCGTCTTCGAGGTCGAGCGCGCGCTCCACCAGTTCCGTCCGCGCTGTCAGGCCGGCGCGTACCTCGTGGAAGAACAGGTTCAGGATTGTTCCGGCCAGCAGCGGACGGTCGTCGGCGCTGCCGTCGAGCAAGGCGATCGCGATCTCGGCGTGCTCACGGGCGGGCGCGGGCGAGTCCTGGAACAGGCAGATGTGCGCGTGGATCCGCCCGGCAAGGTGCGTGCCTGGTGCCGCGGTGGCCAGCGCCCGTTCGGCGTACGCCATCGCGGTGGCGAGGTCGTCCGCGGCCCACGCGACGCTCGCCCGCAGCAACAGCGCCTCCGCCAGCTGGTCGCCGGTGAGCCGCGCGATCGCAGCCTCCGCGGCAGTGGCGGCCGCCGCGTAGTCCCCGCTGTCGAACCGGCATCGGATCGCCGCCAGGACCCGCCGCCCGGCCACGTCCGCATCGGCCTCCGGAGTGAGGTCGGCCGCCCGGTCGTAGAGGTCGGCCGCCGTTGCCGGGGCACCCCGCGATCGCTGCCGGGCCGCCGCCGACTCCAGATCCGCGGCCACCGTCGCGTCCGGCACGACGGCGGACCGGGCCAGCTGACGCGCCCGCTCGTCGGGATCGGCTACGGTCGCGGCAAGCAAACCATGAGAACGCAGTCGTACGCCTTCAGGCGTGGCCGCTCGCACCGCCGAGGCGTACACCGGATGAGCGAAGTGGACGCCGCGGGTGTCCACAGTGAGCAGTCCGACCTCCTCCGCGGCGTCGAGCGCCGTCGCCGGTACGCCCGCCGCCGCCAAGTCCCGCAAGGTCGGCGCAGCGAGCAAAGCCGCGAGGCGTACCGCTTCTCGCGTCTCGGTGGGCAGGTCGCGCAACGTCGCCGCCACGAGATCGTGCATCGACGCCGCGACGGGCAGATCGTCGCCCGGCCGGGGCAACTCCGTCAATCGGAGGACGGCTCGCGCCAATTCGATCGCCAGCAACGGATTCCCGGCGGCGTCGCGGGCGATCCTGGCCAACAACGGGCGGCCGAACGAGCGCCTCAGGTGTGCGTACAAGATGTGGTGCAAGGGGCCGACGCCGAGCGGATCGAGCCCGATCAGGGTGACCGGCGACGGTCGTTCCTCGAGCCCGAGTGCGGTGGCCTCGGCGCGGGAGCTGATCAGCAGGCTGGGGCCGGGAGCCAGCCGGCGCACCGCGTAGCGCACGGCGCGCTCGCTGGGCGGATCGAGCCACGGCGCGTCGTCGATCGCGAGGAGCGCCGGCCGACCGGCGGAGGCGAGCAGTGAGCGAGTCGCGGCGCCGATCGCGCGTTCGTCCACCGGCTCGGCGGGAGCCGCGGACAGCAGCACCGCCTCGGCGGCGATCCGTTGCGGCGGCGGCAATGCGGCGACGTGCCCGGCGAGCGGTGTGAGCAGATCCGCGAGCGCCGCGAACGGCAAGCCAGCCTCGTTCTCCGTCGGCGCGCAGGCGAGGACGAGCCAGCCCTCCTCGCGTGCGCGGTCGACGAGCGCGCGCCACACCGCCGTCTTGCCGATCCCGGCCGGTCCGTGCAGCTGGACCGCGCCGCCCTCGGTCAGGGCGCGCCACGCTTGGCCCAGTACGCCGTCCCGACCGACCGGTTCCATGCGAGGGATCATGGCATGGCTGTGCCACCGGACACGACGGGCTCACTTGGGCGCGTGCCCGCAGACCTGGGCGTCCGGGATGACCTCCTCGTTCGTGTAGACGGTGTGCGGCCAGCGCAATCCGCCGGTCGCCTTGATCGGCGGGATCGGCTTGCCGGTGATCGGCGTCAGCAGACTGAGGAACTTGTTGATCACCTTCACGACGGGTTCGAGGATCGAGTAGCCGATGCCGAAGGCGGCTTGGACTCCGATCGCGACCCCCCGGCATTGCGCGTACGCCGCCCCGAGCGCCGAACCCAGCGTGGTGCCGTAGGAGGTGGTCAGTTCGGCGTAGACGCCGGCCTTGAACACGAGGGCGCTGACGCCGACGGTGAACCGTACGCCGTGCCGGACGACCAGCCCCATGACGCCGACCGGAACTCCGGACAAGGAGTTGAGCAGGCTGGCTTTGCGCTGGAACTGATCGGTGACCCGCGGGGCGAACGAGCCGTCGCGGTAGCCGAAGCCGATCGAGCCGGCCAGACCGAACTCGCCCGATCCCTTGATAGTGCCCAGTTTCGCCCCGAAGGCGGTCTCGACCGTCAGCGTCTGGCTGACCGTGAACGACAACGGGATGCCGGCGATCTGCCCGATCGGGAACGACAGGTCGGCGTCGATCGGGAACTGTTTGCGATGGTTGCGGCCGTCCTGAATCCCCGCCTCGAAGGCGACCTTGATCCCGAAGCCACCACTGACCTGCAGTTCCGCCCGCGTCACCTTGCCTGCGCCGATCGCCAGCTGGAAGCTCGCGTCCGGCTTGCGGAAGGTCAGCGTGACCGTCCCGGTCAGGCGTACGCCACCGTCGTCGTAGGTGAAGTGCGCCCCGACGCCGTCGGTGCAGCAACTGGTGTACACCGTGTACCCCAGCGCCTGCGTGGTCGCCTTGCCACCGCGCATCGGAGCGGGTTGCGCCGGGCGGTCGTCCTTGCGCCGCAACGGGACGCTCTTCCCCGTCCCGCCGGGTGGCGTTCCGGCGTCTTGCGCCCACAGCGGCTGTCCGGCGAGGTAGATGAGCGGATCGCCCAGGGTGACGTCCTTCTTGTCGAAGGTCCCGTCGCGGATGACCTCGGTGAGGTCGACCGGCCCGACGGTGACGAGCAGATCGCCGCCGTCTTGCGCCAGGTCCAGCACCCGGCCCACCGCCCGGTCGGTCACGAACATGACCTTGCCGGGTGCGAGATCGCGCGCGTGCGGAGCGCCGCCGTCGATCCGCCAGGTGAGCCCATCGGCGGTCACCGACCGGATCACGTCGCCGCCCCCGCCGACCACCACCACGTCCGGCTGCAGTCGCGCCGCCGGATGACCGGCGACCGCCTGCCCGAACCGAAGCCGCGTGTCGTCCGGCGGTGCTTCGTCCGATGTGGATCCACAAGCGGTCATCGCGAGCGCGAGGACCGCCGTCCACGCGGTCAGCGTCCGGCGCATGTCAGAGCCGTCCGGCCACGGTCCGCGCAGCATTCTCCAGCGGTATGCGATTGGCGGCGGGGTCGTTGAGCAACACCAGCCGGATCGCCACCCAGGTTTCGCCCTTGCGCACGAAGACCACGCCGTCTTCGAGGTACGCCTCGTCACCGGCGCCGGTCACCGGGGTGAAGGCGTGCTGCAGATCCCGGTCGACGTCGAGCATCTTCTTCGCCCCGTCGCCGACGTAGATCTCCACCTGGGCGGTCGGTCCGGTCACCGGGCCGGTGTAGGTGCAGGTCTCCAGGACGGCCACCGCGTCGTCCAGCGGCGTACGCGTCAGCTTTTCGGCGTCGGCCTTCGTCAGCAGCTTGCACGGGTCCGGCTGGGTCGCCGGTTGACTGAACTCCGGAGTGGCCACCGAGACGACGGGGGCCGGAGCGGCCGAGCCGTCGGCCGAAACGTCGGCCGGATCGCCGCTGCAGGCCGACACAGCCAGCACCGCGGCGAGCAGCACCGGCGTCAGAACACATCCGATCCTCATCAGATTCCTTCCGGGGGAGGCCCGGACTCCGGGCCGGGCTGGAGACGAGCCGACGGGGCCTGCACCCAGACGGCCGGGCAGAACCGATCCACCCGCCACCCGGCCGCGACGGCGACTCCGGCCACGGTGTCCGCGTCCGGCCCCTCAACCAGGGCGAGCAGGACGTCGTCAGCCGGCAGGTGCACCGCCGCGACCAGCCTGACCTCCGTGCCGTCCGGCAGCTCCGGCAACACCGGCAAGGCGAGGCCGCCGGAGGTGTCGTAGCGTTCGATCGCGAACAGGAGGCGGGTCACGCCTTCGACGCTAGGTTCGCCGGGGCTCGCAGGAATCGGGGCTTTCCCTACGCTGAACGGCGAGCACCCGCTGTGAGCGGCCACCTACCGGTACCGCCCGCCGGTGGTCAGTGGTACCGTGCCTGTATGCGGATGACTCAGCTGAACCTCAGCTGGTGGCGCCCTTAACGGGCGGCACCGTTCATTCGCGTATCTCTTCGCGGCCGCCCGGGTTGGGCGGCCGTTTCGCGTGGGGCGTCGGCCGGTCGGCCCGGGTGGCTCGGATCACAGACCCGACCACGGAAAGGCACTTGCGATGACCACGCGTCTCACTGGCTTCACCCCCTCCGGCGACCTGCACCTCGGTAACTACCTGGGCGCCATCCGGCCCATCGTGGCCCGGCAGCAGCACGCCGACACCATCGCCTTCATCTCCGATCTTCATGCGCTCACGCTGGACCACGACCCGGACGCGGTACGACGACGGACTCTCGAATTCGCCGCGTTGCTGATGGCGGCCGGCGCCGATCCCGAGCGCCTGCTGCTCATGGTTCAGTCACACGTGCCCGAGCACACGGAGCTGCACTATCTGCTCGAGTGCACCACCGGGTACGGCGAGGCGCAGCGCATGATCCAGTTCAAGGAGAAGTCCCGCCAGCAGCAGCATCAGGTACGCCTGTCGCTGCTGACTTATCCGGTGCTCATGGCGGCCGACATCCTGCTGTACGACACGGACGAGGTGCCGGTCGGCAACGACCAGAGTCAGCACGTGGAGTTGGCCCGGGACGTGGCGACCCGATTCAACTCCCGCTATGGGCAGACGTTCGCGATCCCGCAGGCGGTGAACCCGGCGTTCGCCGCGCGGATCATGGACTTGGCCGCGCCCGACGCCAAGATGAGCAAGTCGGCGTCCTCGGCGGCCGGGTCGTTGCGGCTGCTGGACGAGCCGGACACGTTGCGCCGCAAGGTGATGCGTGCCGTCACCGACCCGGGTGACGAGGTGGTCTACGACCCGGCCGGCAAGCCGGGCGTCGCGAACCTGCTGGCAGTGCTGGCCGCTTGCACCGACGGCGATCCGGTGACGTTGGCCTCCCAGTTCGATCGGTACTCCGATCTGAAGCGGGCGGTGGCGGACGCGGTGGTGGCGACCGTGGGCCCGGTTCGCGAACGGTACCTGGCCCTGGCGGCGGACCCGGAATACCTGCGCTCGGTGCTGCGTGACGGCGCGAAGCGCGCCCGCGAGCGCGCCGGCGACAAGGTACGCGCCGCGAAGGAGGCGATCGGCCTTCTCCCGGCCTGAGAAGCTGCCGCAGCCTGCCGCACATTTGAGCCATGAGCCGTGGCGGAGCCCGAGTGCTCTGACAGCACTCGGGCTGCCACCGCTATTTGAGCCGGTAGGCGCGGATGACGGTCTGGTCCACGGCGTTGCCTTGGCTGTCCGTCGCGGCTACCCGCAGCGACACGAACGCACCGGCCCTGCCACCGGTGGGCGGGGTGACCCGCCAGCCGTCGGCGGTGTTCTGCACGGTCAAGGCCTGCCAGGTCGCGCCGTCGTCGAACGACGACCAGACCTGCACCCGGTCTACCGTCGCAGCTTCGGCGAGTTCTTGGCGCGCCACCGAGATCGTGAACGGCACCGGGTGGCGCGCATCCATCGCGTTGGCGTCGTCGAGCGGCACCTGATAGTAGACGCCGAGCAGCGGCAACGCGGAGTCCTCGGGCTTGGACCTGAAGGTCCACACCGTCGACAGCTTCGTGGAAAGCTGCCATGCGGCCGATACCCGGCTGCTCTGGAGCCGGAGCTGGTAGGTGCCCTCGTCTGCGGGGACCTGCCACTGGGCGCCGTCCGGGCTCCCGGGATCGCCGACGGGTCGGCCGTCGCGGCTGAGCCGAAGATCGCCGGCGTCGTACGCGGAGCCGACGGGCGCATACGTGCCGGGTGTGGCGTCGGAGTACGCCGCGACAGTAGCGGTGATCGTGTTTCCGATTCGGGAAACCGCCGCCTGCTTCCCACCGGTCCAGCTCGGGACTGGCACCAGTTTCGGCCCGATGACCGCGACGTTCCATCGCGACGTGTAGCCACGGCCCGCCTCGTAGACGACCCGGCCGCCGTACTGCTGAGCGTCGGCGGCCGCTATGTACACGTTCGTGGACCAGCCGCCAGGCGTGTAGAAGTCCACCCGCCGCATGGGCAGGTCCACGGGCAATCCGGAAACCCACAGCGACAAGCCGTCTGGCACGGCCGACGCCTTGGCAGGGCCCGGTTTGCCGACCGATCGATACTGGCCTACCACGGCGGCCAGACAATTCTGGTCGGCCTGCCAGATCCGGCCGGCGGGCAGGCCACCGTGCTCGCTGAACACGAGATTGTATGAGTACGGGCTGGCACCTGAATAGCCATGCATCAATGTCGATACCGCGCCCTGAGCAGCCAGGGATGCCAGGTGGTCGAAGGCCGTACGGCTCGTGGTGAACACTGGCACCGTGGTCGGCTCGGTGATGGGCAACGGAAAGAAGCCAAGCCGGGGGAAGATGGCCATGGCGGCGCCCGCTTGGACCACGGCGGCGAGTTGAGCGGGCACATCCAGGTCGTCGGAGCGCCGGAGCAAGACGAGTTTCCCACGAGCGTCGACCTTCGCCAGATCCTCGGGTCGTCCGAGGCCGCCGTCGACCACGGCGATGGCCCGGTCGCCGACGAACCGGGCGCTGGTGTCCGCGTACTCGACGAGGACCTCGAACGATTCCGGCGCGGAGACGGTCATCGTGGCCTCGGGCCGCATCCAGTTGGCGTAGGTGTGGTAGTCCAGCCCGTCCACGCCGTCCACGCCTACCGCATAGAAGGGCAGGTCGCCGTAGCCGGACACGGCCATGTTGATGGCGACGCCGCCCACGCGGTAGATGATGTCGTCGGAACGGCGAACTTGCCGGGCGGTCGGTTCCCCCGGCACGCGTACGCCGATCGGCTTGCCGGCGCGGGCGTCGAAGGTGATGTGGGTGTCTTCGCCGAGGTCGAGATTCGGCTGGGCGGACGCGGTGGCGGAGCCCGCCGAGCCGTCGCCGGCCCTCGTGCCGACGAAGCCGGCCACGGCGTATCGGCCCTTCGGCAGGCGCAGCATCATCTGACCGGTGGAATCCGACACCGGGAACTGCGTGCCGGTCGGATCGTCGAGCGGAATGACGCCCAGGTTGGTGAGATCGGTCGGCTGACCGTCCCGGCCGATGGTCGTCACGGTCAGGTTGTAGCTCTCGGCTTCGAAACTCGCCCCCAGCAGGACGCGCACGGTGCTGCCGTCGCCGGTCGTCGCAGTGAGGGCACCGCCGAACAGACCGGCCGAGGCTCCCGCCGGGTCTACGGTCACGGTCACGGTTCCGTCGCCATGGGCGGGCACGCTGAGCGACTCCGGAGTGACCACGACCGGTGCCTGCTTGCCGCTGCCGTCGGTCACCGAATGTGTCAACGTGAGGGTTACCGGTGTGCCGGCCGGATTATGGAAGACCACCTTCTTCGACACCGCTGGAGCGGTGGAGTAGGGCCAGGCGAATCGGCCCAGGTTGAGACTGCCCACGTCGGCGGACACGCTTTGGCGGGCTGCTGCGGCGACGTCGATCCGGCCTGCGCCTTGTGCGTACACGGACTGATCCGGCAGCGGCCGAGCGGTAGTCATCAATGCGGCCTTGAGCTGTGCGGCCGTCCACTCCGGATGCTTCTGGGCGAGCAAGGCCGCGGCCCCGGCCACATGGGGCGCGGCCATCGACGTGCCGGACAACCGGGTGTAATGATCGTCCACCGGATCTTCGTCACCGGCAGGAGTACCCACGGCGCGGGCTGCCACGATGTCGCTGCCGGGCGCTGTCAGATCTGGTTTGATCGCCGCGTCGCCGATGCGCGGCCCGCGCGAGGAGAACGGACTCAACGAGTCCTGTTTGGTCACACTGCCCACAGTCAGCGCCTCGGTCGCCGCGCCGGGCGATGCCACGCTCTGATCTGCACCGAAGTTTCCGGCCGCCACCACGAACAGCGTGCCGGAGTCGCGGGTGAGCTGGTTGATCGCCTCGCTCAGCGGATCCGTGCCGTCGGTCGGGCCGCCGCCGAGGCTCATGTTCACCACCCGGGCATGCTGGTCGACCGCCCATTGCATGCCCGCGAGGATCCAGTCGTCGTAGCCATAGCCGGCGTCGTCGAGCACCTTGCCCACGATCAGGGTTGCCCCGGGCGCTACGCCGGTGTACTTCCCGGCCGACTCGACGCCGCGACCGGCCACGATCGACGCGACGTGCGTACCGTGCCCGACGCCGTCAGCGGTGTCGTCGGTGCCCGCGTCGGTGAATCCACGCGCTTGTGTCACGGCCGACGCCAGGTCCCGGTGGGTCTTGTCGTAGCCACTGTCGAGCACGGCCACGGTCACCCCATCGCCCCGAAGCCCCGAATGCCACAGCTCAGGCGCGCCGATCTGCGGCACACTCTGGTCCAGCGACGCTTTCACCCGCTGGTTCAGCCAGACCTTGGCCACGCCGTTGGCCAGTGTCGACCCGCTTGCTCGAGATCCGCGAAGGTTGCGCCAGAATTCTCCGGTCGTACGCTTCGGCGCGACCATGGCCGACAGTCGCAGCTTCGGCAGATCCCTCGTGACGGCGGCTCCGGACTTCGCCAGCGGCACGGTCGCCGCACGGCCCGTCGCGTAGGAGACGAGCAGCCGTATCTTCGCGTCGTGCACGTCGTCGTAGCCCTGTTCGACGAGGGCCGTGACATCGAACAGCCGTCGATCCAGCCGGCCCGCCGCCAATGGCGCCCGCGCATCTTCCGGGATGACGACCACGTGCCCGGCACCGTCTCGATACTGCTGGAAGAGCAGCTTGTCCCGGCCGGGACCGGGATCGACCGCGGCCGTTCCGGAGCCCGCCAGGGTGACGCGGTCCCCGGTGAGGAGTGTGACGGACCTGGAGCCGGGCTGGGTCACAGCGGCTGGTACGCCGTGTTCGGCGGTCGATGTTGTGGGAACACTCAGCGCTCCGACGGTCGCGAGGACCGCGAGCACCGCATGTTTGAGTCTCATGCTCCCTACAGACGAGGGCTCGAGCGAAACTGCTGCACGGAAACTTTCGGTTCGGACACGCAGCAGGCGAGCGACGTGATGCGTCTGTTCCGGTATGCCAAGGAGATCAATTGGACGCTGACACGGAACGGGATTTCGTGGCCTTCGTGGAGACTCGGTCGCACAGCCTGTTCCGCAGTGCGTTAGCTCTCACCGGCCACCGCCAGCAAGCCGAGGACCTCTTGCAGACCGTGCTGGCGAAGGCGGTGCGGCACTGGAAGAACATCGAGAGCTCGCCGGAGGCGTACCTGCGCCGTGCCATGTATCGCCAGCAGGTCAGTTCGTGGCGCCGGCCGGGGTGGTCTCGCGAGTTCAGCACCGATCAGGTTCCCGATCACGGGACCGGGCCAGACGTCACCGCGCAGGTCGACCTCAATCTCGCCCTCCACGACGCGCTACGCCGGCTCGCGCCGAAGTATCGCGCGGTGCTCGTGTTGCGCTACTTCGAGGACCTGCCGGATGAGGAGATCGGTCAGATTCTCGGCTGCAAACCGGCGACGGTACGCAGTCAGGTCGTCCGAGCGCTCGACCGGCTGCGAACCCTCTGCCCGGACCTGGACAGCCTTGCCCTACAGGAGATCCGCAGATGAACACTGCTACCGATCGCGTTCTGCGGGACGCGTTCGCCCAGATCGCCGACGAACCGGCACCGGTTGGACTCGGCCCGGCGGCGCTACGCCTGGCGCGGCGGCAACGGCGGCGGCGTACGCTGCTCGCCGTCGGAGCGGCCGTGGTGCTCGCCGCAGTTGCGACACCGATCGCGTTGCACGGTGCCGACAAGAAGCCGACGCTGCCGACCGGGTTCCAGAACAGCCCGCTCGTCGTCACCGCCTACAGTGGAACGTCGACGGGGACGCCGAAGTCGTTGCTGTTGAACAAAGTCACCGGGGCGTACGCAGAACTGCCGTACCTGAGCGCGGTGCCGTCGCCCGACGGCCAACGGGTGCTCGTCCGCACTGGCGAGGACACACCGCAGAGTCCCCTACGCAGTGGCATTCTCGATCCGGTCACCGGCGAGGTGCGCTGGATAGCGACCTACACCGGACCGGGCGCCTGGTCGCCCGACGGATCGGCGATCCTGTTCACCGAGCGTACGCGGGTGGACCAGCGGGGGTTCGCGATCGTCAGCGCCACCACGCTGAAGGCCACGTTCGTCCCCGTGAATTTCGCCGTCGGCAACAGCACCGGGCTCGACTTCGTGTGGGGGCGAGACAGCGGCGAGGTCGCACAGACCCTCAGCGACGCGAACGGCGAAACGCAGGCGGACATGGTCACCGGGATACGCTTCTACACCATCGCAGGCGAGCTCGCCCGCACCCTCCCGGCGACCGCCGAATTGCGCTCGGCCGATGCATTCTCACCGGACCGTAGCCGGATCGCGCTGCACGACCTTGGCGGTGGCGCGATGCAGATCGTGTCGGCCGATACCGGCGCGGTCGAGCGGACGATCGCCGTCCAAGGCCACACCGAACTCGTGGGCTGGGCCGACGACGACCACCTCCTGACCCGGCACTGGGCTGCCGACCGTACCGAGTCCGAGATCCGCGTCATCGATCTCACCGGCCGCACCACCGCAGTCGCTCCCCTGATCGCGGCGGGAAGTACCGCCGACGGTATATCCATCGGCTCCGCCGCGGGCCTCAGCGAAACCGCAGCCGGCCTTTCCTTCAGCGTGGCGGGCTGACGCACGAAACGGCGGTGGGGCGGTACTCGCCCGCACCGCCGTCGCGGTCATGGCCCGGCTGATCACGCGTCAGCGGGTGAGCATCCAGTGCCAGCGCCGGAGCTGGAGTACGCAGGCCGCGACAGACGCCACCGCCACCACCCACGCGATGGCGGTCGGCCAGGCCGCGAACGCCGCCACGCAAGCGGCGAGCGGCTGGAGCAATTCGAGGGCGATCGCCGGCACGGCTGGGATGGAGACGGGGTTTTTCTGTTTCTTGGCTCCCGGCATGCCGAACACCGTCGGGAGGCCGATCAGCAGGACGTCGGCCAGGATGGCAAGCCAAATGGAATGGGCCGCGAGCGCCCAGGGAGCGGCGACCCAGGCGATGATCTCGACCAGGAACCGTGGCGCGGAGGCGCTCAGCGAGTCCGGGGCTGTCGTTGCGTGCGCCGGCGGGACTGCTCGGCCGCTGTCGACCCTCACGTCCGCTGGCCTCGATCCGCTCCCGCCGCCGCGATCAAACCGTCGACAGCGGCCTGGAACAGGCCGTTCCACCGCTTCGCGACGAGGGACTTGACCAGTCCGATCGTGGTTCCGACGAAGATCTCGACGTTGTGCACATGAGTTCCACCGCCGGGAGTCGGCTCGAACCGCCAGACATGACAGCTGCGTACGCCGTTCTTGTCGCCCGACCACGATGCGCGGGCCTGCGGCTCGAACTCGTCGAACCTCGCGCGCTCATGCTGGACGCCAACCGGAAAGCCGAGTTCCAGCTCCTGGTCGAACGAGCTGCCGACCGACAATGGCCTCGCGTCGACGAGCTTCACTGATCGATGAATCGGCGACCAGGACGGCCAGCTCTCCAGATCGATCCACGTCGCCCACAACTGTTCGACCGGCACGGCAGAACTCCGTGATCCCTCGACCACGAGGGTTTTCCAGTCCGGTTCCGCCTGGCCGATCTTGGCCAGGCAGTACGCGACGTCCGTCTTCGTCAACCCATGCTCCGCTTCTGATTCAACCCGGGTGACAGCCCGGACGGTGCCTAACGGTGTTCGGCGCGTACCCTAACACCGTTAGGGTACGCAAGGAAGAGGTGATCCAGATGCAGGCGACCCGAGTGCTTGACGGACTCACGCCTCGCGCGCGGGAGATCGTGCAAGTCGCGCGGGAGCTTTTGGAGCGCGAAGGCCCGGCGGCGCTCTCGATGCGTCGCCTCGGTGACCAGATCGGGATACGCGCCTCGTCGATCTACGAACACCTGCGCGACAAGGACGCGCTGGAGGCCGCGTTGATCTCGGTGGGCTTCGAGGAGCAGGCCGAGCTGTTCGCCCGGGCCGTCCAGGGAGCGGCCAACCCGATCCTCGCGCTGACCTCTGCGTACCGCGATTTCGCACGTCGTCAACCCAACCTGTATCGATTGATGACCGAACGGGCGCTGCGCCACGATCTGCTGGCTCCGGGTGTCGAGGAGGCCGCCGCGCTGCCGCTGCTCCACGCGACCGGAGGCGACCACGAACAGGCGAGGGCCATTTGGGCCTTCGCGCACGGGATGGTGATCCTCGAGTTGAATCACCGTTTCCCGGGCAGCGCCGACCTCGACACCACGTGGCGCAAGGGGATCGACCTTTTCGCCGGGCAGCCCGACGCCGACCAGCCCTGACCGTCGGGCTGGTCGGCACGTCGGACGCCGCCGGTTACAGCGTGGCCGGGTCGATCGCGTCGGCCATCGCCTGGTACCCGGCGGGGTTGGGATGCAGGTGGTCCCCACTGTCGAAGGCGGGCCGGATCCGCTGGGGGTCGGTGGGATCGGCGACGGCGTGTTCGAAGTCGACGACCGCGTCGAACTCGTGGCTCGTGCGGATCCATTCGTTGACCGTCTGGCGGATCTGCTCGATCTCGTCGGACGTGCCTTGGTAGCCCCCGATCGGCAAGAGGGTGCCGCCGATGATCCTGATGTGCCGGCAGTGGGCAGCGCGGATGAGCAGTTGGTATCCAGCGATCAAGTCGGCGGCGCTGACCAGGACTGCGGGTTGCGTACAGGGACTGGGCTCTTGCCGACCGAGGAGGATGTCGTTGATGCCCTCCAGCACGATCACCGTCGTGACATGAGGTTGGTCGAACACCTCCCGGCGGATGCGGGTCAGTCCTCGTTCGCCGAGACATGCGGAGTCGTTGAGCAGCCGGTTGCCCGCGATGCCGAGGTTGAGCACCGGCCTCCGCCCGTTCAGTCGCCGGGCCAGCGCGTCGGGGTAGCGGTCGTCGGCGTCCTGGGCGGCGCCGTATCCGTCGGTGATGGAGTCGCCGAACGCGGCTACCGCGGCACCGCCGCCGTGGACGTCCACACCGGAGAGGTAGAACCAGGAGCTGTTGGTCTCGGTGAATGCGGCGGCGTCGGCGTCGCGGGTGTGGTCGCCAGCGGCACGGTAGGAGGTGGCCTGGGCGAGATTGTGGTAGGTGGCGGGACCGGTGGCGTCCTGGAAATACAGGGTCACCGTCAGCTGCTCTGCCGCCCTGACGGTAAGCCGGACGGGATCGCTGACGGCCTGTCCCCCGGCGGGAAGTGTCGCGCCGGCCGAGTGGGCGAAGGTCAGCGAGCGCATCGTGTAAGGCTGCACGGCAGCGCCCGAGCTGGTCTTGCCCACGCTCGCGCCGCTCAACCGCAGCGAGCTGGTGCCGTAGGTGTTGGCCAGCCGGATCCGGATCTCGGAACCGCCGACCGTCAGGCGTACCACTTGGCGGACGGTGTGGTTCGCGAAGCCGTGCTCCGCCCAGGTCGGGTACCAGACGTCGGCCGACGGCTGCTGGACCGCGGTCGCCCACGCGGGTGTCCAGTTGCCCGGCTCCGCGCGGGCACTCGACGGCACCACGATCAGTGCCGCGGCCAGCAAGACGACGCTTGCGAGTTTCATGACGTACAGCCTTTCTTCGCTGTAGGGGTCGCCGAATCAGATCGTGACCGGTGAGGTGGCCGGTTCCGGGTCGGCGCGATCGATGCGCGCCGCCGCCCGGCTCGGCATGACGACGGCGGCGATGAGGCCGGCCAGCAGTGCGATCGCGGCGGCGGTGAGCATCCCGGCCTGGTAGCCATGGGTGAGCGCCATCGCCATGACGCGTTCGCCTCCGTCGAGGGCGACTGCGGTGCCTGCGGTGGCGACGGCCACGACCACCGCGAGGCCGAGGGAACCACCGACTTGCTGAGACGTGGTGAACAGGCCGGAGGCCAGCCCCGCCTGCTCGGCCGAGATGCCGGAGGTCGCACCGACCGTGGTCGTGACGAACGCGAGGCCGCTGCCCACGCCGATGACGAGCGTCGGGCCGAGGACGTCGGTCAGGAAGCCGCCGTCGGCGGACATCCGGGAGAACCAGCCGAGGCCGGCGGCGGTGATCAGCAGACCCGCCACCATCGGCGTACGCACCCCGAAGCGGGCGATCACCGACGACGCCGTGCCTGCCGTCACCGCGATGGACAAAGCGAGCGGCAACTGTGCCAGTCCGGCACCGATCGGACCGTAATGGAGCACCTGTTGCATGTAGAAGGTCAGGTAGAAGAACAGCGGGAACATCGCCATCGTGGTCAGCAACGCGGCGACGTTTGCGCCGCGTAGCGACGGTGATCGGAATATCCTCAGCGGCACCAGCGGGTGCGCGGAGCGCGCTTCGGCGAACACGAACAGCGCGAACATGCCCAGCGCGAGCGCGCCGAGTACCAGCGTCTGCACCGACGCCCAGCCGGCGTTGTTGGCGTCCACCAAGGCGTAGACCAAAAGGGCCAGGCCACTGGTCGCGCTCACTGCTCCGGCGACGTCGATGCCGCGAGCCGTGGAGTCGGACGCCTCGGGCAGCAGCCTAGGAGCCAGGGCGATGACCAGGGCACCGATCGGCACGTTGACATACAACGTCGCTTCCCAGCCCAGCCACTCGGTCAGCACACCGCCCAGGATCGAACCGACGGCGCCGCCCGCCCCGGCCACCGCGCCGAAGACTCCCATCGCCATGTTGCGCCCGGAATCGGGTGTGAAGATCGTCATGACCAGGGAAAGCGCGGCGGGTGCGACGATCGCCGCGCCGACGCCCTGCACGGCTCGTGCGCCGATCAGAACGGCTGCGTTCGTCGACAGCGAGCCGGCCAGCGACGCCAACGCGAACAAGGCCATCCCGGTGATGAACGTTCGCCGTCGGCCCAAGAGGTCCGCGGCCCGCCCGCCCAACAGGAGCAGCCCGCCGAACGTCAAGGTGTAGGCGTTGGCGACCCAGGAGAGATTCTCGGGGGCGACCGTCAGGTCCGTCCCGATCGACGGCAGTGCCACGCCCACGATCGAGGCGTCGAGCACGAGGACGAATTGTGTTGCGGCGAGAAGCGCCAGTGCGAGTCCGCGCCGCTGGACGGCATACGTCATCAGTCAGGTCCCTTTGCAAGATGTGGGTGCATCGCTCATCGGGCGGTCTGGTCGAGCCACTCCGCGTATGCCGGGCCGGCGAGGGTGGCGTGTGGTCCGGG
Source organism: Hamadaea sp. (assembly GCF_013362815.1). GTDB lineage: Bacteria > Actinomycetota > Actinomycetes > Mycobacteriales > Micromonosporaceae > Hamadaea. Next base: position 112,826 of record NZ_JABFVK010000046.1, read on the forward strand.
GAGCAGGCCGCCGCTCTCGAACAGCTCACGGTCCGGATTGGCGGCGTCGCTGGCTTCCTCCACCAGCGAGGGAAAGCCACGCCGGGCGGCGAGCAGGCGGGCCGCCTCCGCCAGGGTTTCGGCGCGCGGGCCCGCGATCTCCGGGTGCGGCAGCGTGACGACGAAGGGATCCCTCGCCGTGGCGACGTCGACCAGCTTCTCGGCGACCGCCCGAGCGGCGACGAGCTGCGTTTGCATCTTCGGCACGTACGCGACGTCGCCTTGCGTACCCCAGGCGACGAGTTCTTCGACGAACTCGTGGAACTGCGCCGCCCGGAGGATCCGCGTCGGGATCGGACCGGCCAGGGCCGCCCGTTCGTGGGCGAGCTTCGCCGCGTTGTACCCGGCGACGGAGCCGTCGATGCCGATGATCGACACCACCACCATCCGGCGTACACCGGCCTTCTGACCGGCCTCGTGCAGGTGGTGGGCGGCGGCGGTGAAGAACTCGGTCGCGGTCTGTTGGTCGGGCGACGGCGTGCTGGACACGTCGATGACGACGTCGACGCCTTCCAGCGCCTCCCTGAGGCCGTCTCCGGTGACCACGTCCACGCCCGCCGAACGAGACATGGGCACGACGCGGTGACCGCGTTCCTGGAGCACCTGCACGACGTGCCGGCCGACCCGGCCGGTCGCCCCGGCCACCGCGATCGTCGTCGGCTTCTGCATGGTGGTTACCGTCCTTCCAGAATTCTGCGTTCGGGTAGCTGATGGCATGACGTAGCGCGGCGCATGAAATGTGACCGGCATGGTGGGAGTGAGGCGTACGACGCCCGCATCGCGCCTGTCAGGTAGCGACGCGAGCGTCGTCGGGGCGCTATCGCTCGTCGATGATGTCGCCGTTCTGGACCGTGGCGTCGTGCGTGAGGGCGAGGGTCTGGGCGACCGGCGGGAAGGCCGCGGACGCGGCGATGGCGGCATCGCGCAGCTCGGCGGTCTCCCACCGCCACACGTCCTGGTAGGTTCCGTCGTCGAGGCGAGTGAGGCGGGTCTCCTGCAAGCCGGGGAAGCCGGACCGGATGCCGGCGATCAGCTCGGTCCGGCGGGCCAGCAACTGCTCGAGTCCGGCCGGGTCGACGGCATAATGGTGTACGCGAACTGCGGTCATGACCTTCTCCTTAACGGGGATCTGCGGTACGCCTAGATCCTGCGACCGTCGGCCGATACGCCCGCGATGCGTTTGCGATGCAGACTCCACACTGGTCAGAGGAGGTTCGACGGGGTGACGACGCGGTTCTCGGTGCTCGGACCGGTGGACGTCACCGTGAGCGGTCGCCCCGTGGCCGGATTGGCACCACGGCATCGGGCCGTCCTGGCGTACCTGCTGCTGCACGCCGGGAAAGTGATCAGCCCTGAGCGGCTGACGGCCGCATTGTGGGCGGATTCGCCGCCGGACACTTCGCGTTCGCAGATACACGCGGCGATGACGACGATCCGGCGGGTGTTGCGCTCGGCTGACCTGGACGGCGTGCTGGAAACGCGGACGGCCGGGTATGTGCTCTCGCCTCCGCCGGGCGCGTTCGACCTGGCCGAGTTCGGCGATCTGCTCGATGCCGCACAGCAGTCGGCTGACCACGAGACGGCCGCCGACCGGCTGCGGGAGGCGCTCGCGTTGTGGCCGGGCGACGCCCTGATCGGGGTGAGCGCCGAGTACGCCCCGGGCGCGCGGGCCCGGCTGGAGGAACGTCGGCTGGCCGCGGTCGAACGGCTGGCCGAGGTGGAGCTCGCGTTGGGCCGCCATGAGGCGCTGACTGCGGAGCTGGCCGCCTGGGTGTCGGCGTACCCGCTCCGGGAACGGCTGGCCGGGCAGCTCATGCGGGCGTTGCACGCGTCCGGTCGGCAGGCCGACGCGCTGGCCGCCGGACGCCGATATCGCGAGAGTCTGGCCGAGCAGCAGGGACTGGATCCGGGGCGGTCCTTCCTCCAGCTCGAGCAGGAGATCCTGCGCGATCAGCCGGTCCCGCCCGCGAAAGCGCCGGTACGCGGTGCGAACTTCCTGCCGTACGACGTACCGGACTTCACCGGGCGTGCGGTGGAGTTGGACCGGATCCTGCGTGGACCGGGGAGCCGGGTATGCGTCGTCGACGGCATGGCCGGCGTCGGGAAGACCACCCTCGTAGTGCACGCCGCGCACCGCTTCGCCGACCGGTACGCCGAAGGCCAGCTGTTCGTCGATCTGCGCGCGCACACTGCCGGGCAGGCGATGATGACGGCGTCCGACGCCTTGCACGTCTTGCTCCGTCAACTTGGCCTACCGGCGGACCACATTCCGTTGGGCGAAACCGAGCGAGCCGCGTTATGGCGTACCGAGCTCGCTAACAGATCAGTCTTGGTCGTGCTGGACAACGCCGCCGATGCCGAGCACGTTCGGCCGCTGCTTCCGGGGGCAACCCGGAGCCTTCTGCTGATCACCAGCCGTCGCAGGTTGACCGACCTCGACGGCGCGTACGCACTCTCGCTCGACGTGCTGCCCGCGTCCGACGCGATCACCCTGTTCAGCAGCGTGGTGGGTGATCGGGCCCGGAACGAGTACGCCGCGGCCGGTGACGTGCTGCGGTTGTGCGGCCACCTGCCGCTGGCCGTTCGCATCGCCGCGGCTCGCCTGCACCATCGTCCGCAATGGACGGTCGCGTACCTCGCCGATCGGCTGCGCGACGAGCGCCGAAGACTCGCCGAACTGGCGACCGGCGAGCGGGGCGTCGCTGCCGCCTTCAACCTGTCCTATCAGCAGCTCCCGCCCTCGCAGCAGCGGATGTTCCGGCTCCTCGGCCTGCACCCAGGCCGCGACGTCGAAACCCACGCCGCCGCGGCGCTGGCCGACGTGGATCCCACGGACGCCGAGGCGGATCTGGAGCACCTGCTCGATTCCCACATGCTGACCCAGCACGAGCCGGGCCGGTATACCTTCCACGATCTGCTCCGTGAACACGCCCGCGCCACCGGTGCCGCGACCGACGACGAGACCGACCGGCAGATGGCGCTGACTCGACTGTTCGACTTCTATCTGCATACCGCGGCGGCGGCTATCGATGTGCTGTACCCCGACAGCAAGCACCGCCGGCCGGAGGTTCCACGATCGGAGCGCCGCTTCACCGACACCGAAGCCACCGCATGGCTGGATGCCGAACGGACCAACCTCACGGCTGTCTGCGCGTTCGCGGCCGACCACAACTGGCCGACGCACGCGACGAATCTCGCGACCACCCTGTATCGCTACCTGTTCAACAACGTCTACGACATCGACGCGCGGACCACCTATACCGCGGCGCTGGCGGCCGGTCGGCGTACCGGGGACCACCTGTCGCAGTCGCGCGCACTGTCCGACCTCGGCTGGCTCTCGTTCGTCCGAGGCGGCTACGCCGACGCGCTCGATCTCTTCGGTCAGGCCATCGCTCAGGCCCTCGCGGCCGGTGACGAAACCGCTCAGGCCCGGGCACAGCATGGCATGGCCAGCGTCCACCAGCAGCGTCGCAATGGCGCAGAGGCGTTGCGGCGTTTCACTGCCGCGCTGGAGCTGTTCCGCGGCCGGGACGATCGGTTCGGTCAGGCGGTCACCCTCAACAGCCTCGGCGCTCTGCACGAACAAGCCGGCCATTTCGCCGAGGCGCTGGACGCGCTGACTCGTGCGCGAGAGGTGTTCCGAAGCCTGGGCACCGACGGGGGCGAAGCGGACGTGCTCAACAACCTGGGCCTGGTGCATCGGCGTCAAGGCCGGCTCGCCGACGCTCACCACTGCTACCGGCTCGCCCTCGAGACCTACCGGGAATCAGGCATCCGCCGCAGCGAAGCCCGATCGCTCAACGGGCTCGCCGCAGTGGCCGCGGACGCCGGCGACCGCGCTGCGGCTACCAGCAACTACCAGGCCGCGCTAGCTCTCGCCGTCGACCTCGGCGACCGGCTCGAGACGGCTCGCGCCCATGAGGGACTCGCCCACTTACTCGTCGACCGCTCACCGGCCGCGCATGATCATGCCCGACAGGCTCTCGACTTGTACGCACAGCTGGGCGAGCCGGAGCCGGTGGAGTTGCGTACCTTGCTGGCCGGCAACGGCTGACATCCAGGCTTTCGGCCCCGGTCAGGCGGCGGGCTGGGCGTAGCGCGGATCCTGGTGACCGAGGTAGACCACGGTCATGGTGAGCCGGGCCGGCTCAGCGGACGGGTTTCGGTAAAGGTGGGCCCGGTCGCCCCGGATGCGGATCGAGCCGCCTTCCGCGACATGGAATGTTGCGCCACCGATCTCCACGACCAGCTCTCCCTTGTGCAGGTGGATCAGTTCACGGGTGCCAGCCGGATGGGCGTGTGAACTGATCTCGTCGTTCGGTGCCACGATGAAGTCCCACAGCTCGACGAAGGGCGCTTGCCCGTCGTTGATGAGCAGCCGGGCTTCGCTCGCCCGTCCCGCTCGCCGGACGTCGACGTCTTCGGCGGTCGTCACCCGGCCGAGGTCCTCGGGCGGCTCGACAAGCTGCCCGATGGAGATCCCGAGGGTCGCGCAGATGCGGGCCACTGTCGCGATGCTCGGATTGGTCTGACCCGTCTCGATCTGCTGGAGCATGCCGCGGCTGACGCCACTTCGTGCGGCCAGGTCCTCCAGCCGCCAGCCCCGCTCCTTCCGGCCCGCCCGTAGGTTCGCCGCCAACGTCGCACTGACGGCTTCGACTGGATCTGTTGACAACGAGCCACCTCCATGTACAAGATACTGTATCCGCATTCCAAGATACTGGACCCTCGGGAGAAATCAAGCATGACGAGTCAAGACCCGGCCACGCATCAGGATGTCCAATTCTGCCTGGATGGCATCGGCGTCGCCCGGCCCGGCTGGCGGACCCTCGTCGTCACCGCCACCGCCGACAGCCCGGCCACGCCGCAAGACGTCTGGACACTGTGGAGCAACCTGGCCGACTGGCCGTCCTGGTCGCCCCTGCACCAGGCCACCGAGTGGACCGGGCCGCCCGGGTTCATCGCCGGCGCGACCTTCGACCAAACCCTGAGCCTGGGCTTTCCCGCCGGGACCGCCACCGACCATGTCACCGTCGCCATCGCCGAGCCCGCCCGGCGCGCCTCCTGGTCCGGCGACGCCAACGGCGTACGGTCCTGCCACCTGTGGACCTTCGCCGCGCTGGCGAACGGCGGAACCCGCATCGGCAACACGGAGGTGTTCGACGGCACCGTCATCGGGCTGACCAAACCGATGCTCGCCGCACGATGGCGCCGCCAGTTCCAGCAGGCCGCCGAGGCGCTCGCCCAGCTGGCGGTGCCGGCTCGCCGTTGAGCGGTGTGACGCAATGCCGCGCCACCGCCCCGTCTTGATCATCCCCGAACTCGATGTGAGAGGGTCGGGCGGCCCACCGGCTTCGCCCGGCCCCCTCCGCCATCAGCAATCCGCAATCCGCCTGGAGTACACATGCGACGTCTTCTGATCCTCACCGCCGCGGTCGTCACCAGCCTCAGCGCCTGTAGCTCACCGACCCAACCCGAGAGCGACCCGGCGGCGAGTGTCACGACCTCCGCATCAGCCGAGGCTCCCGCTATCACCATGGACACGACCACGGCTTGCTCGGCTGCCGACGCCGCCTACTCGACCCTGGGCCCCGCCGCGCAGGCGCAGATAGCCCGCGGCGTCGCCGCCGAGCAGAAGGGTGACGAGGCAACGGTGAGAGAGGCCCTCGCCGCCCTTCAGCCGATCTTCAGCAGTACCGCCGCGACCTTCAACGACACAGCCGGCAAGGTCACCGATCCGGAACTCAAATCCGCGCTGAACAGCCTCGGCGACGCCGCCGCCAGTGCCACGCTGTTCACCACGTTCGCCGAGTTCCAGTCGCTGGCTGCGGCAACTGCGCCGGGCGAAGCCGTGCTCAAGAAGAAGTGCGCCGAGGCCGGCTACACCCTCAAGAACATCGAATAGACGCTCGCTGCCGAACGGATCAGGGAATGCGTACCGGCAGCGGAAGGTCGATCTGGATCACGAACCGGTTCGGCGTGCCGTCGGTCCACGCTCCGCCCCAGTAGCCGTTGATCCAACGGTCGACGCAGAGCAGACGCTTCGGATCCGACGCCAGGGAGATGGTCATGTCCTTGTTGATGATGATCGGATTGCTCTGGCCCGTCCACAGGCCCCAGCCCGAGCGGCTCCCAGGGGAAAGACCGAGGTAACGATCGCCGCCCGAGGTGTCCTTGCGCAAGTACAGATCTTCGCCGTAGAAGTACCACACGCACGGGTGCGCCGCGGCCTTGTCGGGAGCGATCGCCAGGTAGGGGTCGACCGCACTGGAGACGCTCATCCAGCCGAGGAACTTGCCGGACTCCAGGTCCAGGCAGCGCACCGGCTGGTAGAGGATGGGCGCACCCTTGGCGAGCTGGCTCAGCGTTTGCCGGGCGTTCCAATTACTGACGTAATTCTGGCACTGGCGGTCGTGCAGGTCTTTGCGGAGCAAGGGAAGGTTGCTGCCCGGCTCGTTCAGCTTGAAGAGCGCCCGGAAGTTCTCCCCGGGATTGGCGATCAGATAGGTGAAATCGGGGATCAGCTTGAGCGCCCCGAACTCCGGGACCGGTTCACCACTGAAAGCCTTCCACACCTCGTCGGCCGACATCTGCGCGGCTACGGTGACATGCTGCCGGTTGTCCGCACTCACCTTGTCCAGCAACCGCTTGTCACCGTAGGCGGTCCACGTCTCGCCCATCTGATTGCGTATCCGGAGACCGAACTCCGAGTCTTCGTTGTGCATCGTCCGGGAGAGGTTGCCCGCGACGATCTTGTCGTTGATGTTCTCGTACAGCTCCACGCGCGGCACACGAAGATGGCCGGTGGAGAAAAGGTCGGTCAGGAAGTGGTCGGCGAAAGCGTTCATGGCGTACGCCCGCTCCAACCGAGCCCGGCGCAGAACCGAACCTTTGGGCTCGTCCGCAGCCAGCCGCGCCTCGTCCAACGCGACCCCATGTCCGACGGTGTACGCCGTCACCGCGTTCGCGCCGAAGTGATCGAAGTTCTTGATCGCCAACCGCGGATACCGGAACACGGTCTCGAACGCCCAATCGATCGAGTACCGGTCGCCGATCTGCTCGTACACCTTCGACGGGTCCTTGCCGGCGTTGAACGCCGCCATCACCAGCTTGATCTCCTCCTCCATGATGCCCAGGATTCGACTGCGCTCGTGCGGGATGTACGGCGTCGCCAGCTGTTGCCAACCCCGGCGGAACATGCCCTGCGGATCGTCGGCAGTGCTGATCGGCTGATCCACCACACCGTAGAAGTCACCGCCCAAGGCGATGCCCTGCCCGTACGTGATGGTCGGGCCGTACTGGAAGGATCCGGCCAGCCTGATGTGCAAACCCAAGCCGGCCGCCTTCTGCTTGCCGTCTTCGAACGACAGAGTCAGTTGATCGCCGATCCAGGCGTGCTCAGCACTCTCCATGGCGGTTCCTCCCCCAGGGCCTAACTGCGACCCGGTCGAACAACCGCTCTGACCTGGGAGAACAGCCCTTACGAGCAATATGGGCCGGGGAACTTGCCGGACACAACGGCCCCATGCGGGCAGCACGCTTTCGAGCGACAAGGACAACCGCCACGGCGTACGGTCCGCTCGTTTGTTTGCGGTTCGCCGACCGACTACGCGTGCAGCAAGTCCAGAAGCCCCATGACCTGCAGAACCCGACGGACCTGTGGTTGCGCGTTCGTGACGTGCAGCGTTCCACCGGACCGGTGCGCCTGCCGGCGGCTGTGCACGAGCACGGCAATCCCGGCGGAGTCCATGAAGGGGACTCCACTCATGTCCACCAGGACCTCATCGCCAGTCTGAACCGCCTCAGCGATCCGGTCACGGGCTTCTCTCCACGACGCGAAGTCCAGATCACCCTCCAGCGTGACGATCGTGGGACCGCCGGGACCGGCCATGTTCATGCTGTTGTTCCCCTTCGCGATCAAGCCACCCGAGCTCAGGCTAGCGGAGCGGATCATGCTCGGCTCGGCGTCCGCGAAAGCGATCATCAAAGTCTGGGTATCGCCGTCAACCCGTCCGGCCCGGGAGGTCAGCGCGCCAGCGGCGCCCGTGGCCGGAACGCCGCCGCGGAGAGGAAGGCCGCGCTGCCGTCGGAGTGGTCGAGCCAGACCTCCGTACCCCGTAGATGCAGGAACGAGCCGGGGTAGTTCGACGACTCCAGCAGCACGGTCCCGGCCATCGGGCCCGGCCGGACGCAAAACGTGGCGTCGGCTTGGTACAGCGCCGTGCCTTCGTCCTTGTTCAGCCGGAGCCGCCAGGATGCGTGACGGAGGTAGCGGCCGTCGGCGGACCGGAAGGAGAAGCATCCCGGGTCATGCAGTCCGGCGACCGCTTCGAAGGTGGCCCGTTGCCGCGCGGTGACCGCGCTGGAAGTGGTCAAGGGCTGCACGATGCCGACGTCGCCGCTGGCGATGGTGATGTACGAACCGGGTGCGCTAGTGGGTTCCAAGGACAGCCAGCCGGTCGTCACCGGCCGGTCGACCGCGGACGGCGATGTCCGTGGTTTCGATGCAGGGGCCGACGAGGGTGCGCTCGGCCGGGGCGAGGCGACCGGGGAGGCCTGTGCCATCGCCGTCGGGCGGGGCTGCGGTTGCGCCGTCGGCCAGACCACCGCCGTGACGGTCGCGCCGGCCGCCGCCGTCGCGGCGCCGGCCACGATGGCGGCCACGGGGTGTGCCGCCACCAGATGAGCCAAGTGCGCCAGGAGCCCTCCTTTCGCCGCGCCGGCCACCAGATCG
>NZ_JABFVK010000057.1 GCF_013362815.1 Hamadaea sp.
GATCGAGATGCGTATCGGTGTTCTCACCGGCGGGGGCGACTGCCCCGGTCTCAATGCAGTCATCCGCGCGGTCGTCCGCAAGGGTGTCGGGACCTACGGGCACGAGTTCGTCGGGTTCAAAGACGGCTGGAAGGGTCCGCTGGAGGGCCTGACGAAGCCGCTCGGCGTCCAGGAAGTGCGCGGCATCCTCCCGCGCGGCGGCACCATCCTCGGCTCGTCCCGGACCAACCCGTTCAAGATCGAGGGCGGCGTCGAGCGGATCAAGAAGAACCTCGCCGAGATGGGCGTCGACGCGCTCGTCGCCATCGGTGGCGAGGACACCCTCGGGGTGGCGACGAAGCTCGACGAGCTCGGCGTCAAGGTGGTCGGCGTACCCAAGACGATCGACAACGACCTCAACGCCACCGACTACACCTTCGGCTTCGACACCGCCGTCAACATCGCCATGGAGGCGATCGACCGGCTCCACACCACGGCCGAGTCGCACCACCGCACCGTCGTCGTCGAGGTCATGGGCCGCCACGCCGGGTGGATCGCGCTGCACTCCGGTCTCGCCGGCGGCGCCAACGTCATTCTGCTCCCCGAGCGGCCGTTCGACCTCGAGAAGGTCGTCGACCACGTCGAAAGCCGCTTCCGCACCAACTACTCGCCGATCATCGTGGTCGCCGAGGGCGCGGTCCCGGCCGAAGGCGACATGGTCACCCTCGGCGGCGAACTCGACGCGTTCGGCCACGTCCGCCTCGGCGGCATCGGCACCTGGCTCGCCGGGCAGATCGAGAAGCGTACGGGCAAGGAGGCGCGGGCCGTCGTGCTCGGCCACACCCAGCGCGGTGGTACGCCGACGGCGTTCGACCGGGTACTCGCGACGCGGTTCGGGCTGCACGCCATCGACGCCGTTCACGAGGGGGACTGGGGGAAGATGGTCGGCCTTTCCGGCACCGACATCGTTCGGGTTCCTCTTGTCGAGGCTACTCGTGAACTTAAGACTGTTCCGGTCGAAAAGTATGCCGAGGCTGAAGTCCTGTTTGGCTGAGGTCGTGAAGATGGGGGGCGGAGTGACCCGCTCCGGGCGGTCAGGCTTGATCCCTGCTCGGGTCACTCCGCCCCCCATCGCATTTGTCGCTGCCGCGGGTGGTTGGGGCTAGTGGGGTTGGACGGGATGGGTATGCACACCGTTGCCGTAGTTGGTGCGGGCAAGATCGGTGAGGTTCTGCTCTCCGGTCTGGTGAAGGCGGGCTGGCCCGTCGACCGTTTGATCGCCACCGCCCGTCGACCTGAGAGAGCCTCCGAACTCGAACAACGCTACGGAGTTCGAGTACTTGGCAATGCTGAGGCGGTCGCTGCCGCTGATGTCGTCGCCATCGCTGTCAAGCCGCAGGACGCGGGCGCGCTGATGACTGACCTTGGGCCGCTGATTACTTCCGACAAGCTGCTCGTTTCGCTTTGCGCTGGTCTTCCCACCTCGTTCTTCGCCAAGTATCTGGCCGCTGGTGTGCCGGTTGTTCGGGTTATGACTAATACGCCTGCGCTGGTTGATGAGGCTATGACGGCCATTTCGGCTGGGGCGCATGCGACTGCTCAGCATCTTGCGTTGGCGGAGGAGATGTTCAAGCCGCTAGGGCGGACTATTCGGTTGCCTGAGTCGCAGCAGGACGCGGTGACTGCGTTGAGTGGGTCGGGGCCGGCTTACTTCTACTTCCTCGTCGAGGCCATGACTGATGCGGGGATCCTCTTGGGGCTGCCGCGGCAGGTGGCGCACGACTTGATCGTGCAGACCGCCATCGGGTCGGCGGTCATGCTCCGGGATTCGGGGGAGCATCCCGTGAAGCTGCGGGAGGCGGTCACTTCGCCGGCCGGCACGACGATCTCCGCCATTCGCGAGCTCGAGAATCACGGCGTACGCGCGGCCCTGCTCGCCGCGTTGGAGGCCGCCCGGGATCGGGCGCGGGAGTTGGCCGCGCAGAACACCTGACCGCACCCCGTCACTCTGTAGTGCGCAGGATGCCCGGATTGCGTGAATGAATCCGGTTCAGCCTTCCGTCCCGGGATCGGGTCGCCTTACCGTCGGTTCAGGTCCGAACACAGTGGAGGCGGTCATGCGTCGAGCAGTCATCTTCTCGGGCACGGTTCTCGCCGTACTCGCGGTCTCTTCCCCCTCGTACGCGTTCGCTCATAACGCGGTGCGAAACCCGGTCTGGCACGCCGTACTCGACGTCCTGACGCTCGCGGTGGTCAGCGCTCCACTGTGGACGGCGTACGCCTGGGGCGGCAAACGGCGCGGCGCTCTGCTGGCGCTGATCGGGCTGGTTCAGCTACCCGTCGCCGTGATCGGGTTCGTCCCGATCGCCAATCCGGTGCTCCACACGGTGCTCTTCACGTTCGCCCTGACCGTGACCGTGGCATCCATCGTCTCCGTCCGCCGGTTGTCGCGAGCCGGCCAGGAGACACCCGTACGCGCCGGGCGCTGACCCGCAACCGTCCGGCGCACCTTCCCGCTGTCGGCCGCGGCTGTGTGAGGGGCAGTCGTGGTCGACGGCGGCCGGTGTTGATCAGGATGCTAGGTGGTCTGACACTCCGTCAGGCGGGACCTTAGGTTCATGATCAACGAGAGGGTGTGGGTGGGGTCGGGGCAGCCGGACCGGGGTTCGGTCCAGGACCCGTCGGGCTGCCGATATGCCGTCCATCGACAGTGCGCTTCATCGGCGTACCCCCAGGCCATGAAGACCTCGACCCCGGTGAAGCGATAGACGCCGACGGTCGCGACCCGCCCGGAGTCCGGGCGGCTGAAGTAGGTCGCGTGCAGGCCGGGCACCGGGACGCCCTCGACGCTGACGTCGAAAGCCTCCCGGTGCGGCCGGTAGAGCGTGAGGTCAGGCCTCACGGGCAGCCCGCGCCCGAGCAGTGACGGGCGGCGGAGAGCTTGTCCCGCAGCGCGTCGCCCAGCTTGCGATCGGCGTCGGAGACCTTGCCGTGCAACACGTTCGTCAGCTCGCCGGGATCGGTGTCCGTGTGGTAGAGCTCGCGGAACGACGTCTTGCCCTGGTCGTCGTAGTTCTCGATGTAGTGGGTCTTGCCGTCCCACAACGCGGCCCAGGTCGGCACCTTCGAGTTCTTCAAGTCGTACCAGTACTCGGTCAGCACCGGCCCCGGCCGCGCGGTGCCCAGCAGCGATCGCCCGTCGCGCTTGCCGCCGGTCGCGCCGGCCGCCGCCATGATCGTCGGCATGATGTCCACGCTGCTGGCCATCCGGTGGTCCGTGCCCGCCGTCACGTGCCCGTCCCAGCGCACCAGCAGGGGTACGCGTACCGAAGGCAAATAGCCGACGAACTTCTCGGTACGCCCGTGCTCGCCCCAGAGGTAGCCGTTGTCGCTAGTGAAGATCACCATCGTGTTCTTCAGGACGCCGCGCGCGTTCAGATCGCTGAGCATGCCGTCCACCGCGTCGTCGACGCTGAGCAGCGTACGCAGCATCTTGTGGCAGATCTCGTCGTATGCGGCCGGATCGGGCTGCGTCCACTTGAGCCAGATCGGCTTGTCGGAGACGTCGGCCTCACCCGCCTGCAGGCACTTGCCGACGTCGGCGCTGGAGTACTTGGGCTCCGGAGTGGACGGCCGATGCGGGGCGTACGGGGCGTAGTAGGCGAACCACGGCTTGCCGCCCGTCTGGTCGAACCCGCGCAGCCAGCCCTTCAGCTTGTTCGCGTACCAGGTCGTCGAGTACGCGTTCACCCACTCCAGCTTGCCGTCGGTGTACGTCTTGAACCCCTGGTATCCGCCGTGCATGGCGCTGTAGTGGTCCCACCCGGGCGGCGCGGAGTCCAGCGGCCACGAGTTCAGGAACTTGCCCGCCATGGCGGTCCGGTAGCCCGCCTTGCGCAGCAGCACCGGCAGCAGCTCGCCCTGGTGCACCTTCGGCCCGTCGGTCTGCAGGTGCACGTCGGTGTTGTGCGGGAACTGGCCGGTCAGCATGCTCGCCCGGCTCGGGCAGCAGGACGGGATGCTGACCGTCGCCCGGTCGAAGTTCCGCCCGCCGGAGAACCACTTCATGGTCTTCGGCATCACCCGCATGGTGTCCCAGCGCTGGTCATCGGTATTGATCAACAGGATGTTGGGCTTGGCCGCCTCGGTCGCTACCTGGGACTTCGCCGGCCTGGTCGGTGCGGCCTTGGCCGGCCCGGATACGGCGGCCGCCGCTGCCAAGACGGCTAACGCGGTCGCAATGATTGGACTAATACGCACAAAAAGGAAGTGTTCCGCGCGATCATGAACTTATGTGCGTGCTCGCCCGGCGTGTCGCGTGACCAGCTCCATGATCGTTCCCTTTTCTCGGTGATCACCTGGCGGGATGAGCCCGGGCGGTGGGCACCGTTCTCGATCGCCGCATTAGGCTGCTGGCATGCGTACGGCATCCCGTCCCGAGTGGCACCAGCTGCGGCATCCCGGCTTCGAACAGCGAATTCGGACGTCCGCCGATCCGGCCGAGGCGGCTGCCCTCGGCCTCGACGAGTGGCGCAAGCTGCCCCGGGCCCAGATGCCGCCGTGGGCCGACTACTCCGAGGTCGAGCAGGTCTCGAAGGTGCTGGAGGGCGTACCGTCCATCGTCGCGCCCTATGAGGTCGACCAGCTGCGGATGCGCCTGGCCGAGGTCTGCGAGGGCCGCGCGTTCCTGCTCCAGGGCGGCGACTGCGCCGAGACCTTCGCCGACAACACCGAGGAACACCTGCTCGCCAACGCCCGGACGCTGCTCCAGATGGCGGTCGTCCTGACGTACGGGGCGTCGCTGCCGGTCGTCAAGGTGGCTCGGGTGGCCGGTCAGTACACCAAGCCGCGGTCGTCGGACACCGACGCGCTCGGGCTGCCGGCGTACCGGGGCGACATGATCAACTCGCTGGAGGCGACCGAAGCGGCGCGGGTCGCCGACCCCCAGCGCATGATCCGGGCGTACGCCAACGCCGCTGCTGCGATGAACATGCTCCGGGCGTACCTGGGCGGGGGCCTGGCCGACCTGCACGCCGTGCACGACTGGAACCGGGACTTCGTGCGTACGTCGGCCTTCGGCGAGCGCTACGAGGCGATCGCGCGGGAGATCGACCGGGCGCTCGCCTTCATCAACGCCTGCGGGATGACCGACGACGAGGCGCTGCGCACCGTCACCCTGTACGCCTCCCACGAAGCGCTGGCGCTGGAGTACGACCGGGCGCTGACCCGGATCTCGGACAGCCGCGCGTTCGGCCTCTCCGGCCACCTCCTCTGGGTCGGCAACCGCACCCGCCAGCTCGACAGCGCGCACCTCGACTTCATCTCCCGGATCTCGAACCCGGTCGGCGTGAAGATCGACCACAAGATCCCGTCGTCGGAGCTGCTGGAGATCTGCGAGAAGCTGAACCCGGACAACATCCCCGGCCGCCTCACGCTGACCTGCCGGATGGGCAACCAGTTCGTCCGCGACGCGCTGCCACGCATCGTGGAGGTGGTCCGCGACGCCGGGCACAAGGTGGTGTGGCAGTGCGACCCGATGCACGGCAACACCCACGAGTCCTCGAACGGCTACAAGACGCGGCACTTCGACCGGATCGTCGACGAGGTACTCGGCTACTTCGAGGTGCACAAGATGATGGGCACCCACCCCGGCGGCATCCACATCGAGCTGACCGGTGAGGACGTCACCGAGTGCCTCGGCGGTGCACAGGCGATCGAGGACGCCGACCTCGCCACCCGGTACGAGACGGCGTGCGACCCGCGCCTGAACACCCAGCAGTCGCTGGAACTGGCCTTCCTCGTGGCGGAGATGCTTCGTGGCTGACGTGATCATCGACCTCAGGTCCGACACGGTGACCCGGCCGTCCGCCGGTATGCGCGAAGCCATGATGGCGGCCGAGGTCGGCGACGACGTCTTCGGCGACGATCCCACAGTCATCGAACTGGAGCGCCGGGTCGCCCAGCTACTCGGTCACGAGGCCGCCCTCTTCGCCCCGTCCGGGACGATGGCCAACCAGATCTGCCTGCAGACGCTGGTTCCGCCGACCTACGAGCTGCTCTGCGACGTCGGCGCGCACATCGTGACCTACGAACTGGCGGCCGCGGCCGCCTTCGGTGGGATCAGTACGCGTACCTGGACGCCGGGTGGGTCCACACTGGACCTGGAACTGATCGAGTCGCTGGTGATGCCGGAGGGCTTCCGGGCGGCGGTCACCCGGGCGATCGCCGTCGAGCAGACTTATGGCCGCGACGGTGGCACCGTCATCGCGTACGACTCGCTGGCGGCGTTGCGGCGGATCGCCGATCGGGCCGGCGTCGCGTTGCACTGCGACGGAGCCCGGATCTGGCACGCCTCCGTCGCCACCGGTGTGCCGCTCGACGCGTACGGGGCGCTGTTCGACACCATGAGCGTCTGCCTCTCCAAGGGCCTCGGCGCGCCGGTGGGATCGGTGCTGGTCAGCTCGGCCGAGAACATCGAACGCGCGCGGCTGATCCGCAAGCGGATGGGCGGCGGCATGCGCCAGGTCGGCATCCTCGCCGCTGCCGGCCTGTACGCCCTCGAACACAACCTGCCGAGGCTCGACCTCGATCACGCGAAAGCGCGGCGGCTCGCTTCCGCCCTGGCGCAGTACGGCGTGTGCGATCCGGCGACGGTCGAGACGAACATGGTCATGCTCGACCTGCGGGAAGCGGCTTTCGACGGGCCGTCGCTGGCCCGGGCCGCCTCCGCCGAGGGCATCCTGTGCGCTGCGGTCGGCCCGCGTACGCTGCGGCTCATTCCGCACCTCGACGTCGACGACGACGGGATCGACCGGGCGATCGAGGTCTTCTCCACATTGCTGAAGTGACGGGCCCGGCTGGGGCCTCTGCCCGGCTGGGCCGTTCCGCGGCGCTGGAGTCGACCCGGGTTGACCTTGAACGGAAAACGTCGCCCGGGCGACGCAAACCGCTCAAGATCAACGATCCGGCCCAGCGAGGCGAAGCCGCCGAAGGGTGGCGAGCGGTGCCCAGCGCCATCGCGTACGCCGGGCGACCAGTTCGCCGATCACGACGCAGGGGAGCAGCACCGCGACGGCCAGCGAACGGGTCCGCGGAGCGTACCGGACCGAGCGGGTCAGGGCTCGGGGTGTTCGGTGACGTTCTGCAGGTAGAGCTGCTCGCCGAGGGTCTCGATGAGGTCGAGCTGCGTCTCGAGGTAGTCGATGTGGTGCTCTTCGTCGGAGAGGATGTCCTCGAAGATGTTGGCCGAGGTCACGTCACCGATCGAGCGCATGTATTCGATGCCTCGCCGGAGCCGGTCGATCGCCTCTTCCTCGACCTTCATGTCGCATTTGAACTGTTCTTTGACGTTCTGACCGATTCGCAGCGGGAACAGCTTCTGGAAGTTCGGCAGGCCTTCGAGGAACAAGATGCGCTCGGCCAGGCGGTCGGCGTGCTTCATCTCGTCGATCGACTCGTGCCGGGTGTACTTCGCCAGCTTCGTGAAGCCCCAGTTCTCCTGCATGCGGTAATGCAGCCAGTACTGGTTGATCGCGGTCAGCTCCGCCGTGAGCTGCTCGTTGAGGAATTCGATGACGCGAGCGTCGCCTTGCATGGCGTTTGAACCTCCCAGTGAGATATCTCGGAAGGCAATCTACGCGCGTATGTCCGAAACATCGGGCTAAGCGAAGAAACGGCGCGCCGTCCAAAAAGCGGCGGAAGATTCAGGCGGGGACGGCGGAGAAATAGTCCTCGATCATGTCCCGAAGCCGGTCGTGGCAGGTGAAGCAGTTGGTGCCGGCCTCGCACTCGTCCCCGATCTTCTCAAGGTCGTGTGCGCCGCACTGGATCGCGGAGTGAACCTCTTCCTCACTCACGCGGTTGCAGATGCACGCGTACACCGGGGTCCTTCCTGAGGGGCGGTTAGCCTTGCCTCAGTAAGGGTGCCCTAAAACCCCAGGTCATGCAAGATGTGGTGACACACTCCGCAGCGCCGCAAGATCGGCGGTATGCGTTTCTCCGGGCGTCTCCACGATCACCGGGAGCCCGGCGGCGGCCGGATGGGCCAGCAGTTCCCGGAACGGCTCCAGCCCGATCATGCCCTGGCCGATCGCCTCGTGCCGGTCCCGGGTGGACCCGAGCGGGTCCTTGGAATCGTTGGCGTGCACCAGTTCCAGCCGCCCCGGGCCGACCGCCGCGACCAGCGCGTCGAGGGTGGCCGTCATACCGCCGGGAGCCGCCAGATCGTGCCCGGCCGCCCAGGCGTGGCAGGTGTCGAAGCAGACGCCCAGGGCCGGATGGTGGTCGACCGCGGCGAAGTACTCCGCGAGGTGTTCCACCCGGGCCGCCAGCGACCGTCCACCGCCCGCCGAGGGTTCGACCAGCAACCGCGGCCAGCCCTCCGCCGATGACCTGTCCAGCAGCGGCAAGAGCGCCTCGCGTACCTGTTTCCAAGCTTGATCGGTGTGGCTGGGGTCGACCGAGCTGCCCGCGTGGAAGACCACCCCGCGCGCGCCGATGGCCTTGCCCCGGATCAGCGCGTGGGAGATCGCCGCCTCCGACTGGGTGACCGTCGCGGGCGTGGGCGAGCCGAGGTTGACCAGCAGCGGGGCGTGGATGAACGACGGAATCCCGCGATCAGCGCAGCCGGACAGGAACAAGCCGTCCTGGATCGGGTCCCCGGCCGACTGCCGCCAGCTGCGGGCGTTGCCGATGTAGACCTGGACCGAGCCCGCGCCGACCTGATCGACGTACGCCAAAGCCGACTTGGCCAGCCCGCCGGCCGAGTTGGAGTGCACTCCGAGCATCAGACCACCCGGCAGCGGATCACGACCTGCTGCCCCTGGTTGACCATGATGCCCGGCTTCGGATCCATGTCGCGGACCCAGCCCATGTCCCCGTCCACCTGCACGTTGAGCCCCATGGCCGTCAACTGGTTCTTGGCGTCGCCGCAGCTCCAGTTCATCACGTCGGGCATGGCGAACGAGGTCGGGTTCTCACTGACGGTGAGGGTGATGACCTGGTCCTTCTCCGCGCCCGAGCCGTCCACCGGGTTCTGCGCGATGACCTGGCCGTTGGGCTTGTCGGACTTCTGGAAGGTGATCGCCACCTTCAACCCCATGCCCTCCAGCTGCGCCCGGGCGGCCGCCTGGTCCTGGCCGACCACGTTGGGCACGGTCAGCGGGGCCTTGCCCTTACTCAGGATCACGGTGACCTTGTCGCCCGGCTTCATCTCGGTGCCGACCGCCGGTTGCACCGCGATCACGGTGTTGGCCGGTGCCGTGTCGCTGTACTGCGCGGCACCCTTCACCGGCTGGAGCTTCACCGCCGACATGTCGACGACGGCCAGCTCCCACGTCTTGCCGACGACGTCGGGCACCTGGTAACGCTCGGGGCCCAGCGACAGGGTCATCTTGATGTCGCTGCCCTTGACGACCCGTTCGCCGGCCGGTGGGTCCTGGTCCAGGACCGTGTCCTTCTTGATCTCCTCGCTGAACCGGCCCTGGTCGAAGTGCGCGGTGAAGCCGGCCTTGCGGGCGACCGCCTCGGCCGCGGCCCGATCGAGGCCGGTGAGCTTCGGGGCGGCCTCGTACCGGCCGAAGCCGAGCCACCAGCCGCCGACCAGCACCAGCAAGGCGAGCACGACGAGACTGGCGGTCAGCGCCATCCGGCCGCGTGGCGAACTCTTCACCCGGGCGTACGCGTTCCGGGCGCGCTCGACGAGCGTCGGATCCTCCTCGGCGTACTGCTGAGGGGCGGGGCGGGCGCGTCCGGCCGGGCCGGGCGAGGGCAGCCGGGCCCAGGACGGCCGATCTGACGGCGTGACCTGTCCGACGACCACCGTGGGCTGGGCCGACGGACGGGCGCGGGCGGCGGCGGCGACGATCACCTCGCGGGCCTGCTGCACCTCGGTGAGCAGGGTGCCCGCGTCGGTCGGCCGCAACGCGGGATCCCGGCGGGTCGCCCGCGCCACGATGTCGTCCACGATCGGCGGCAGCCCCGGGACGAATCGCGACGGCGCCGGCACATCGCGGTCGACGTGCTGCCAGGCGATGTCGACCGGGCGGTCGCCGTCGTAGGGGACCCGGCCGGTGAGCATCTCGAACAGGACGATGCCGGCCGCGTACACGTCGGAACGGGGGTCGGCGACGCCGCTGGTGACCAGCTCGGGAGCCACGTACGCCACGGTCGCCATCAGCTGGCCGGAACCGTCGTCGGCGCTGGCCGCGACCGCGCGGGCCAACCCGAAGTCGGCCACCTTGACGACGGCGTCGACGAGTTCGGCCGAGCCGCTCGGAGCCTCGGCGATCAGCACGTTCTCCGGCTTGACGTCGCGGTGGACGAGGCCGGCCCGGTGGGCGGTGGCGATCGCGGCGAGCATCTGCTCCAGCACGGCGAGCGCTTCGACGGGGCCGAGGCGGCGGCGCTCGGCGAGGATGTCGCGCAGCGTCCGGCCCCGGACGTACTCCATCACCAGGTAGGGCAGCCCTTGGTGGTTGCCCTGGTCGTAGACGGCGACCACGTTCGGATGAGTCAACCGGGCGATGGTCTTCGCCTCGTCGGTGAACCGCTCGACGAACTCGGGATCGGTGGCCCGCCCGGTGTGGATGATCTTGATGGCGACGGTCCGCTCGAGCCGCTCGTCCGTCGCGGTGTAGACAGTCGCCATCCCGCCACGGGCGACTCGCCCGCGGATCCGGTAGCGGCCGTCCAGCAGCGACCCGAGGAGATTGTCGGCGACCTGAGTGTCCATCGGCGTGCAGTCTAAGTCAGTCTCGGCCGTCCAGACACCATTGGGCCGCTGGGCTGGATCGGAACGCGTCGTGCCGACGGGCTCGATCACCGGGTGGCCCCGGTTCCCGGGGGCTCCGTCGGCCCGGCGGTGGCTGTGGGTGAAGTCACACCGGAGGGGGACGGGGTCGGCGTACCGCTGGGGCTCGGGCTGGCCGACGTCCCAGGGCTGGGCGGCTGGGTGCAGCTGCACGTGGGCACCGGCGCGGGCGTGGGCACCGGCGGCTTCGGCGTCTTCGTGGTCGCGTGCGGCCGCTTGGTCACCTGCGAGGTCGCCGGAGCCGAGGTGAGCACGGCCACCGGCTCGGGAGATCCGCCGACTGGCGATGGGGCTGGGGCGGCGTGTGCAGGCAACGCGGCGGGCGGCGCACCCGGGTCGAGCAGGGCGCGCATACCCGTGATCATGGCGAGGACGCCGCCGGCCGACAGCGCCAGCAGCACCAGTCCGGCCGCGACCAGTGTCATCCGCTGGCGGGCTGGTGAGCGTACGGGGTCGCTCGGGCGCGGACCTTTGGCCTTGCTGCGGCGGTGGCCCTTCGGCGGGGGCGGCGCGACCGCCCGAGGCGCTCGCAGCTCGACCTCGGTCTCCGACCAGGAATCGGCCCAGGGATCGACGGGTTTCTCGGAATCAGGCGAAGCGGAACGCTTGCGCAGGTCGTAGCGGACCGAGCGCCAGGCGCCGGCCACCTCTCGCTGAATCACACGCAGGGGGTTCACGTCGTGGTTCCTCGGGTGCGGGATCCCGGCCGGGCTGACGGATCGGCCCGCCGAATGTGGGATCGTGTACGGGTGACTGAGAACGTCTCAACGTGGGTGAACCTCCCCGACGTGGCCGAGCGCTTCGGCGTGCCGATCACGAAGGTCCACCAATGGCGGCGGGAAGGCGCGCTGCTGACCGTGCGCCGGGACGGCGTGCTGTATGTGCCGGCGGAGCTGGTGGCGAACGACACCGTGCTCAAGCACCTCCCCGGCGTGCTGACGTTGCTGCGGGACGCCGGGTACAACGACGAAGAGGCG
>NZ_JABFVK010000063.1 GCF_013362815.1 Hamadaea sp.
GGCCGCCGCCCTGGCGGTGGACCCCGAGGAGTGGAAGGCCGAGATTCCGCAGATCACCGAGTGGTTCGCCAAGTTCGGCGACAAACTGCCCGGCGTACTCTGGGCCGAGCTCGACGCGCTCAAGGCCCGCCTCGGCGTCGAGTAAGAGGCTGCTGCCCAGCCACAGGTACGTGCGCTGGGCGAGGTATCACAGGCACCACGGCCGCCTCGTCCACCGTGGGGCGGCCGTTCACATAGGGTGTAACCGTGCAGATCTCCGCACGCGGCGAGTACGCCGTCCGGGCCGCTCTGGAGCTGGCCGCCAGCTACCCCGCGACCATCTCCGCCCAGGCGCTGGCGGATGCCCAGGAACTGCCGCGGAAGTTCCTGGAGGCGATCCTCGCCGACCTGCGCCGCGGCGGCATCGTGATCTCGATTCGGGGTGCCGAGGGCGGTTACAGCCTCACCCGGCCACCGGCCGAGACGACGGTCGGCGCGATCCTCCGGGCGGTCGACGGCCCGCTCGCCGGCGTACGCGGTCACCGGCCCGAGCAGACGAGCTATTCCGGGACGGCCGAGCACCTGCCGACGCTGTGGGTCGCCGTACGCGCGGCGGTCCGCAACGTAGTCGACGAGGTGAGCCTGACCGACATCGTGAGCGGGCAGTTGCCGGATCCGGTGCTGGCGCTCACCAAGGCGCCGGACGCCTGGCGATCACGGTGAGGACCGGCCGCGATGAGAGATAGGCTGCCAGGTGTGAAACCCCTGCGCGACCTGGCGTACTCGCTGTACGAGCGCCGGCTCGAGGGCAAGCTGATCAACAAGATCCGGCCCCGGCACGTCGGCGTGATGTGCGACGGCAACCGCCGCTGGGCCAAGGAGATGGGGTACGTCGACCCCAACGACGGCCACCGGGTGGGCGCGCGCCGGATCATCGACCTGCTGCGCTGGTGCGACGAGGCGGGCGTACCGCATGTGACGCTGTATCTGCTGGCCACCGACAATCTGCGTCGGCCGCCGGTGGAGCTCGACCCGTTGCTCCAGATCATCTCCGACCTGGCGACCGAGCTGGCGGAGGAGGGCAACCCGTGGCGGCTGAAGATGGCCGGTGCGATGGACCTGTTGCCCGCTGCGAACGCTGCGACGCTCAAGGCGGCTGAGGAGAAGACCGCCGATCGAGTCGGCGGCGCGGTCGTGAACATGGCGGTCGGCTACGGCGGACGCCGGGAGATCGCCGACGCCGTACGCTCGCTGCTCCAGGAGCATGCGAAGGCCGGTGGCACCCTCGAGGAACTGGCCGAGGTCCTCGACGTCGAGCACATCGCCGAGCACCTCTACACCAAAGGTCAGCCCGACCCGGATCTGATCATTCGCACGAGCGGCGAACAGCGGCTCTCCGGCTTCCTCCTCTGGCAGTCCGCGCACTCCGAGTTCTACTTCTGCGACATGAACTGGCCGGACTTCCGGCACATCGACTTCCTGCGGGCGCTCCGGGCGTACGCCAACCGCCAGCGACGTTTCGGCGCCTGAACGCTCAGTTTCACGTAGAGTCCGCGTGCTGATACTGATAGTTGCGGCGTGGGGTCTGGCGGAGGTGGCAGAAATGCCGCTAACGTGAGTCATGGTCGCCCCATCCAACGGCATCACCAGTGAGGCAGCCAGGCACACATATGTGCTGGACACCTCCGTCCTCCTCGCCGATCCCGCGGCCGTCTTCCGATTCGCCGAGCATGACGTCGTGCTTCCGCTCGTCGTCATCAGCGAACTGGAGGCGAAGCGCCATCACCCCGAACTCGGCTGGTTCGCCCGCGAGGCGTTGCGACGCCTCGACGAACTCCGGGTCCGGCACGGCCGCCTCGACCAGCCCCTGCCCGTCACCGACGCGGGCGGGACGCTACGAGTCGAGCTGAACCACGCTGATCCCATGCTGCTGCCCTCGGGCTTCCGGACCGGGACGAACGATGCGCGGATTCTGTCCGTGGCGCTCGGCCTGGCCGCGGAGGGCCGGCCGGTGACGCTGGTCAGCAAGGACATGCCGCTGCGGGTGAAGGCGGCCGCCGTCGGCCTGCCCGCCGACGAGTACCGGCACGGCCAGGCGGCCGACCCGACCTGGTCGGGCCTGGTCGAACTGGACGTCTCGGCCGAGGCGGTGGCCCGCCTCTACGACGGGCACCCGATCGACGTCGACATCGAACTCCCCGTCCACACCGGACTCGTGCTGCACAGTTCGAACGGCAGCGCCCTCGGGCGGATGCACGCCGACAAGACGGTGCGGCTCGTCCGGGGTGATCGGGAGGTGTTCGGCGTACGCGGTCGCTCGGCCGAGCAGCGGATCGCGATCGACCTGCTGCTGGACGACTCGATCGGGATCGTCTCCTTGGGTGGCCGGGCCGGCACCGGCAAGTCCGCCCTGGCCTTGTGCGCCGGACTGGAACAGGCGATGGAGCGCCGCAAGCACAAGAAGGTGATCGTCTTCCGTCCCCTGTACGCCGTCGGCGGCCAGGAACTCGGCTACCTGCCCGGCAACGAGTCGGAGAAGATGTCGCCCTGGGCGCAGGCCGTCTTCGACACGCTGGGCGCGGTCGTCCACGAGAACGTGATGGAAGAGGTCGAAGCGCGCGGGATGGTCGAGGTCCTGCCGTTGACCCACATCCGCGGGCGCAGCCTGCACGACGCGTTCGTCATCGTCGACGAGGCGCAGTCGCTGGAGCGGGGCGTACTGCTGACGGTCTTGTCCCGCATCGGGCAGGGGTCGCGGGTCGTCCTGACGCACGACGTAGCTCAGCGTGACAATCTCCGGGTGGGCCGGCACGACGGCGTGACGGCGGTGATCGAGGCGATGAAGGGTCATCCGCTGTTCGCGCACGTCACCCTGACGAGGTCCGAGCGATCCCCGATCGCCGAGATGGTCACCGATCTATTGGAGGATCTGCCCAACTAGGTCCATATTTGCGGCGTGACGCGGGCCACACTAGGTGGCCCGCGGGTCGCGTACGCCGGTCGGCTTCGCCAGGGTGGGAGGTCGAGCCACGGCGGAACCCCCTATCGAACGCCCTCGCTGAAGCAGAACACCCCCCGCTGAAGCATTCCCGCCGTGGTGGTCCTGTCGCCCCACGAAAGGCACTGCCCAGTGACGGTCAGTCGCATCGGTGTCCGCGTCGCAGCCCTCGCCCTCCTCGCCGTCGGTGTCACCGGTGGCATCTACCTGAACTCCGATTCGGACACCCGGACCGGGAACGGTAGCTCCGAGGTCAGCGCGAACGCCGCCGAGAACGACATCCTCAAGCAGGACCTCGCCGAGTGGGCCAGCCTCACCGCCGAGCAGAAGGCAAAGCAGGCCGAGGCGGCCGCGAAGGCCGCCGCCGAGGCGAAGGCCGCGGCCGAGCGGGCCAAGGCCGCCGAAGCCGAGGCGAGCCGGCGTACTGCCAACCGCACTCCGTACTACGGGCCGATTCCGAGCTCGTGCAAGGCGTACACCGGGGCAAAGGCGATCGGCTGCGCCGAGTTGCTGAAGGCGGGCTTCGGTCTCGACCAGATGCCGTGCCTCGACAAGTTGTGGACCCGCGAAAGCCACTGGAACTACAAGTCCTACAACTCCTCGTCCGGGGCGTACGGCATTCCGCAGGCGGTGCCCGGCAGCAAGATGGCCACCGTCGCCGACGACTGGAAGACCAACCCGGCGACCCAGATCATCTGGGGTTTGCGTTACATCAAGAACCGGTACGACACCCCGTGCAAGGCCTGGCAGCACTCGGAAGACACCGGCTGGTACTAGCCCGCAGAAACCGAACCGACGGTGGCGACTTTGCGTCAAGACGCTTTGTCGCCACCGTCGATGCGTTGTCCGGAAGGTTGACCGGCCGGTAGACCTTCCGCATGTCATCCCCCTCGTCCTCGCGCCGCTGGCGCGGACTCGCCGCCGCAGGCGCCACCCTCGCGCTTGTCGCGGCCGGTCTCACCGGACCGGGTAGCCCCGCGGCTGCCGGCAAACCGCAGTCGAAGGCCGTCGCCCAGCCGGTCGCGACCAAGACGACCAAAGTCACCCTCGTGACCGGTGACGTGGTCACCGTCAGCACGATGGCCGACGGTACGCAGACCGCCACCGTCGACCGCCCGGACTCCGCCACCGGCGGCGTACGCGTCCTCACCGTCCACGGCGACCTGTTCGTCCTACCCGACGAGGTCCTGCCGTTGCTCGCCGCCGACAAGGTGGACAAGCGGCTGTTCGACGTCAGTGACCTCATCGACATGGGGTACGACGACGCACATTCTTCCGGCGTACCAGTGATTGCAAGTTATTCGAAAGGGCGAGCCGCGACTGTCGCTCCGCGCGGCAGCAAGCTGACCCGGCGGCTGGCCGCGCTGAACGGCGCGGCGCTGACCGCGGACAAGAAGCAGGCACGGACCTTCTGGGAGTCGGTGGCTCCGACGACCGGCAAGCTCACCACAGGTGTCGCGAAGCTGTGGCTGGACGGCAAGGTCAAGGTGCAGCTCGCCGAGAGCGTGCCGCAGATCGGCGCGCCGCAGGCTTGGGCGGCCGGGTACGACGGACATGGCGTCAAGGTCGCGGTGCTCGACACGGGGGTCGATGCGACGCACCCGGACCTGGCGACGCAGGTCGACGAGAAAGTCAGTTTCGTGCCGGGCGAGGACACCTCGGACCTCAACGGCCACGGTACGCACGTCGCCTCGACCATCGTCGGCACCGGCGCGGCGTCGAGTGGCAAGTACAAGGGTGTCGCCCCGGGAGCCGACCTGATCGTGGGGAAGGTCCTGAACAACTCCGGTGAGGGCGCCGACTCGTGGATCATCGCGGGGATGGAGTGGGCCGCCCAATCGGGCGCGACCGTCGTCAGCATGAGCCTGGGCAGTACCGAGGTCTCCGACGGCACCGACCCGATGGCGGTCGCCGTGGACCAGCTGTCGGCGCAGTACGGCTCGCTGTTCGTGATCGCCGCGGGCAACTACGGCCCGCAGACGATCGGCTCGCCGGGCTCGGCGGCGTCGGCGCTGACCGTCGGCGCGGTCGACAAGAGCGACGCGCTGGCGTACTTCAGCTCGACCGGTCCATTGTGGAAGAGCGGTGGCCTCAAGCCCGACCTCACCGGTCCCGGGGTGGACATCACCGCGGCCCGGTCGCAGCAGCAGTCGCCGGCCGAGGGCGACGGGATGTACTGGACGATCTCGGGCACCTCGATGGCCACCCCGCACGTCGCGGGCGCGGCCGCCATCCTCAAGCAGCGGCACCCGGACTGGTCCGGCCCGCGACTGAAGGACGCGCTGATGAGCAGTGCGAAGGGCCTGGCCGACTGGTACACGCCGTTCGAGGTGGGCACCGGCCGGGTCGACGTCGCGAACGCGGTCACCACGACGGTGGACGCGACCGGATCGCTGTCCTACGGCATGTACGCCTGGCCGCACGACTCGTCCCAGCAGCCGACGGCGAAGCCGGTGACCTTCCGCAACAGCGGTTCCGCCGCGCTGACCCTCAACCTGTCGATCACCGGGGGCGGCCCGTTCAGCGTCGCGCAGAGCAGCGTGACGGTGCCCGCGCAGGGCGAGGCCACGGTGAACGTGACCGGCGACCCGACCGCGGACGGCACGGGCACCTTCTCCGGCCTGCTGCTGGGAACCGACGCCGCTACCGGGACGGTCGTCACGCGTACGGCGTTGGGCCTGGTCAAGGAGGCGGAGCGGTACGACCTCACAATCCGGCTGCGCGACCGGTCGGGCAATCCGGCCGCCGGGTACGTCGTGATCAACAAGGCCGGTGACTTCTGGCCGGGGGTCGCATACGTCGACGGGGACATCACGTTCCGGATGGAGCCCGGCACCTACACCGTCGAGACGGCGATCGACGTCGCCGGGGACCACGCGGACGAGCAGGGCATCGCGCTGATGGTCGCGCCGCAGGTCGACCTCACGTCGGCGCAGGAGGTCGTGCTCGACGCCAGCAAGGCCCGCAAGGTCGACATCGAGGCTCCCCAGCGGGCGGAGGACCGGCAACGCCTGCTCGACTACCAGGTCGAGTACGGCGACGGCACCTCGTTCCGGGACGCCGTCCTCATGCCGGTCATGTACGACGACGCGTACGCGTTGCCGACGCAGAAGCTGACGAAGGGGTCGTTCACCCTCGACACCTCCTATCGGCAGGGCGAGCCGATGCTGGGGCTGACCGCCCTGGGCGGCCTGCTCCGGTTCGACACGGTCGTCCAGCCGGGTGGCCCGCTCACGGCCGGCAGCGCCAATCTTGGCGTGGTCTACGCGGGCAAGGGATCGGCCGACGACTTCGCCAAGGTCGACGCGCGCGGCAAGATCGCGGTGGTCACCCGGTCCGACGAGGTGAGCCCGGCGGAACGGGTCGCCAACGCGGCCGCTGACAAGGCGAAGCTGCTGGTCGTGGTCAACGACGGCGTCGGCCGGCTCAACGAGTACTACGAAGGCGCGACGATCCCGATCGCGACCGTGCACCGGGATCTCGGTCAGGTGCTGACGGCGCTGGCCAAGTCGGGCGTCGCCCGGCTGACCGCCAAGCAGGTCCCGTATGCCACCTACATCTACGATCTCGCGAAGGTCTACACCGGACAGATCCCGGACGCTCCCCTGAGGTACCATCCGACGGCGGCGCAGCTGGCCGAGATCCAGGCTCGGTACCACGCCACCGAGGACGTCGAGGGTGGCGGCTTCCGCTACAACCTGACGTTCAGCACCGCGGTCGGATTCTTCGAACGGGAGTGGTACCCCGGCGTACGGACCGAATGGGTCAGCCCGGGCATCCGCTACCACGAGTCGCACGGTCAGGGCGAATGGGAGGACCGCGGGTACGTCAACACCTACCGCGCGGGCACGACGACCACGCTGAACTGGTTCGCCCCGGCGGTGCACCCGTCGTTCGGCGAGGGCTACTCCGTGCGCAACGCGCGGTACCAGGACTACCTGACGCTCAACGTCCAGGCGTGGACGCCGTCCGGCGAGATCGTCGACCACGGCGGCTCGATCGGCTGGGCAGTCGAGCAGGAGCACCTGTGGCTCTACCAAGGTGACACGCTGATCCGGGAGAACCCGCTCAGCTCCGACATCCAGTGGCAGGAGGTGCCCGCCGGGAACAAGCCCTACAAGCTGGTCCTGGACACCTCCCGCAACGCGGTGCTGACCACTCGCACCCACACCGAATGGGAGTTCTTCTCCGACACCGTGAACAGCGACTACTTCGAGCCGCTCGCGTTGCTGGAGCTGAACTATCTCGCCCAGACCGACCTCCGGGGCAACCTACCGGCCGGGGCTCGCCAGCCGATCACGATCACCGCCGGTCCCCAGGCCGGTGGCGGCGGTGACGCGGTCGGCAAGGTCACCTCGGTCACCCTGGAGGTCTCCTACGACGACGGCGTGACCTGGCAGAAGGTGAGCCTGCGTAACGAGTCGGGCAAGTGGACCGGCGATCTGCGGCTGCCGCACCAGGCCGGGTTCGCCTCGGTCCGGGCGACCGCGGTCACCGACGCCGGGTACACGATCAAGCAGGAGGTCATCCGGGCCTACGGCATCCGCTGACGCTTCCGCTTTTCCGGCGGCCGCGGTTCCGCCGTTCTCGCTGGATCAGGGTTCCGGGTCGAATCTTCCCGCAAGATTCGAGCCGGAACCCTGATCTGGCGCCGTCGCCCGTGATCACAGCATCATCACAGCTCGTCCAGGGGGTTCCGCGTGGTGCTCGCGGTTCGTATCGTGCGGTCCATGCTCACCGCGCTGGGCCTCGCCGAGGACGAGGAGCGGCTCTACCGCATCCTGGTCACCCTCCCCGGCCCGGTCACCCAAGCGGAGCTCGCGGCTCGCGCGGGACTCCCGGCCGCCGTCGTGGCCGGTCTGCTCGGTTCCCTCACGACCAGGGGCCTCGTTCTCCTCGAAACTCAGGGGTACGCCGTCGCACCTCCCGCCGTTGCGTTAGGCGCGTTGCTGCGCCAACAGCGAGACGATCTGCGCTCGGCCGAGACCGAACTCGTCGCCCTGGCCGAAGCCCATCGGCTCGCCACGATCGGGCGTACGGCGGGCGACGTGATCGAGGTGATCACCGGAACCGACGCCGTCCGTCATCGCTTCGCCCAGGTGCAGCACGCCGCCCGGGTCGAAGTCCGATCCATGGTCGTGCCGAACTCGACCGTCGTGCCGCCGGGCGAGAACGCGGCCGAACCGGTGTCGATGGCGCGCGGCGTCCGCTACCGCGTCATCGTCGACCGGGCCTTCCTGGAGATGCCGGGCGGGCATCAGATCATCGCCGAGGCGCTCGACGAGGGGGAGGAGGTCCGGTTCGTCGACAAGGTGCCGATCAAGATGATCATCGCCGACCGGGAACTGGGTATGCTTCCCCTCCTCCAAGATCAGAACACCGCGCCGGCTTCGGTGCTGGTGCAGGCGAGCGGCGTACTCGACGCCATGATCGCGCTCTATGAAGAGGTCTGGCAGCGCGGCCGGCCGGTGCGCGTACGCCCCGACGCCACGGTGGCGATCGAGGCCGGTGACGAACTCGAGGAAGTCGACCGCCAGATCCTGTTACTGCTGCTGGCAGGCCTGACCGATCACGCCGTCGCTGGGAGCCTGGCGTTGTCGGCCCGGACGGTGCAACGGCGTATCCGGCACCTCATGGACCTGGCCGGGGTGACCACCCGGGTGCAGCTCGGCTTCCACGCCGCCCGCAAAGACTGGGCCTGACCCCTCGCTCGCTCCGCTCGCCCCGCCTTTTTCCGCGCGATCATGAACTTTCGGTCGTGATCGACCGGCGTGTCATGTCCGCAACGCCCTGATCGTTTCCTCGCGACCCTGATCAACGGGGGTGGGGGCGGTGACTCGGGCGGCCCGGCGGCGTTAAGCCGGGTGAGGGGCCGATCTTGCGTACGGGGGTTGCTATGCGGCGGTTGACCATCTGGATCCTGGCCGCGGCTCTCCTCGGGCTGCTGACTCCGGGGCCGGCGTACGCCGTCGCCGAGCGGCGGAACCGAACCGAGGTGGTCGGGGGCGTACTGGCTCGGGACGCGGATTTCCCCTGGGTGGTGCACCTGTCGGTCGCCTGCGCCGGTGCGCTGATCCGGCCGAGGTTCGTGCTGACGGCGGCCCATTGCGCCGGGCCGACCGGGACGAACACGAAGATCCGGGTGACCGCCGGAGCCCACGATCTCAAAGATCCGCAGGCCAAGGTGGTGAACAGCGTCTATGTCCATCGGGCGCCGGGCTTCGACGGGGTAACCGAGGGCCGGGACTGGGCCGTGATCAAGCTGCGCGACTCGCTGGACCTGCCGACGATCCGGCTGAGCGCGGGCGGCGACGACTTCGGCACCTTCACGATCATGGGGTGGGGGACGACCAGCGAGAACTCGTTCGCCGCGCAGCGGCGGCTGCGTACCGCGAAGGTGCCGATGGTCGCCGATCCGGCCTGCGCCGACGCGTACGCCAAGGCCGGGTACGCCTTCCGCCCCGACGAGATGATCTGTGCGGGCGACGTACGCCGGGGCGCGGTGGACACGTGCCAGGGTGATTCCGGCGGTCCGATGGTGAAACGTGCCCATGACGGCCAGTTCGTCGAGATCGGCATCGTCAGCTGGGGTGTCGGCTGCGCTCGCAAGGAGTACCCGGGGGTCTACACCGAGGTCTCGCATTTCGCCGATGCGATCCGGAAGGCCATGGACGACCTCGATCGAGTGCCCTAGCGTCTGGGGTATGAGCGACATCGATGTGGCGATCATCGGGGCCGGCCCGACCGGTCTGTTCGCCGCGTACTACGCGGGCTTCCGCGGACTGTCGACGGTCGTGGTGGACGCGCTGCCCGAACCCGGCGGTCAGATCACGGCGATGTACCCCGAGAAGCTCATCTTCGATGTCGCCGGCTTCCCCGCTGTACGCGGCCGGGAGCTGGTCGCCAACCTCGTCGAACAGGCGGCGCAGTATTCGCCGGTGTACCGGCTCGGAGCGCAGGCCGGAGCCCTCGCGTACGCGGGGGAGCGACCGGTCCTCAGCCTCAGCGACGGCGAGTCCTACACCTGCGGCGCGGTGATCATCACCGGCGGGCTCGGGTCGTTCAAGCCCCGCCCGTTGCCCGCCGCCGACGTGTTCACCGGCCAGGGCCTCGTCTACTTCGTGCCCCATCTGGCCGACCTGGCCGGGCACGACGTCGTCATCGTCGGCGGCGGTGACTCCGCCTTCGACTGGGCGCTCGCACTGCACGACGTCGCCGCGAGCGTGACCTTGGTGCACCGGCGCGACAAGTTCCGCGCACACGCCGCCACTGTGGACCGCGTACGCGCACTGCCAGTGAGCATCCTCGTCAACTCACAGGTGACGAAGATCGTCGGCAACGGAGTCGTCGAGGCGGTCGAGATCAGCGGGCCCGACGGTACGCGTACCCATAAAGCGACGGTGATCGTCGCGGCGCTCGGCTTCACCGCCGACCTGGGGCCGATCGCGACCTGGGGATTGGCCCTGGACAAGCGGCATGTCACGGTCGATTCGATGATGGCGACGAACCTGCCGCGAGTGTTCGCGGCGGGCGACATCGTGGAGTATCCGGGCAAGGTGCGGCTGATCGCGACCGGTTTCGGCGAGGCGGCGACTGCGGTGAACAACGCCGCGGTCGTCATCAACCCCGACGCGCACCTGTTCCCCGGACATTCCTCCGGCGGCTCCGCCGACTAGCTGCAGATCACGGTAACGCAGGCCTCCGACGGCACGGGAAGGATGCGTAACCGTGATCCGCACCGAAGGGGCTAGCGGAGGCCCATGTAGTCGGCCATCTCGGTGAGCTGGTGCTCCACGATGGCGGCCGGGTCGAGCAGCGGCGGGCCGGAGCGCCCGAACAGCTCGAAGCCGATCGAGCCGAAGACTGTCGCCCATGCCGTGAGCAGGCGGAACACCACCGGCTCGGGCAGTACCGGGAAGAACGTCTCCCGGAGGCGCGCAACCTCCTCGCGGGTGTTGCGGGAAAGGCGCTCGCCCGGTGTCGGCCGCAAGGCACCAGCCGCGACCGCGTCGGCGAGGATCTGCCCGGCGACCCGGATCGGGCGCATCGAGGGTTCGACCGTCTCGTCGGGCGCCTTGTAGCCGGGTGCGGGCGGTCCATAGAGGAGGGCCCATTCCGGCTGGTGGGCGTCGGCCCAGGTACGCAGTTCGCGCCCGACGGCGATCCAGCGACCCCGGTGGTCGTTGGCGGGGACCCCGGCGTCGGCGGCGTCGATCGCGTCCCCGAGCTCGTTGTACGCATCGATCTGGAGCGCGGTGAGCAGTTCGTCGCGGCTGGCGAAGTACCGGTAGACGGCCGACGAGACCATGCCCAGTTCCCGGGTGACCGCCCGGAGGGAGAGGTTCGTGCCGTCGGTCGCGAGGTGACGCTTGGCGATCGCCTTGATCTCGGCGATCATCTCGGCGCGTACGCGCGTGCGGACGGATGAGGCTGTCATGGTCCACAAC
>NZ_JABFVK010000030.1 GCF_013362815.1 Hamadaea sp.
CGCCGGCCACGATGGCGGCCACGGGGTGTGCCGCCACCAGATGAGCCAAGTGCGCCAGGAGCCCTCCTTTCGCCGCGCCGGCCACCGCAGCGCCACCGGCCGCTTTGCCGAACAGGTCGGCACTCAGCGCAGCCGGCACTGGCAGCAGGGCAAAGCCGGCGAGTAACTGTTCTGGCGGTATCAGCGCCTGGCTGAATCGTGAACAGGCACGGCAGTCTCGGAGGTGCCGAGCGAAGCGCTTACGCCACAACGGATTCGGCTGGCCGTTCCACCCCTCGGCCACGGTCGCCAGGACCGGGCACCGCGGGTGCGCCTGCAATGCGGCGACCACCGATCGAGCGGTGTCGAGCTGAGCGCGCATCCGTTGTACGCGTACAGCGGCGTGGGCCAGGCCGACACCGGTCGCAGCTGCCACCTCGCTGCGTGACAAGTACCCGGCCACCTCGAGCCACCACAGCGACAGCAGCAGGCGATCGGCGGGATCCAGCCAGCGAGCGCTGTCGGCCACCTGACGGCGTTCGTGCGACAGCGCCTGCTGCAAGACCGCGGTGTCCTCGACAGACGCTCCCGGCTGAAGGTCGTCGGCCTCGGCCAGTCCGGCGCGACGATCGGACATCCGCCGACGTCGGCGCAGATAAGTGCTGACCTGGTGTACGGCGATCGTGGCCAGCCACGCTCGGAAGCGGTCCGGTGCACGCAGAGTGCCGAGGTCGGCCAGCGCCCGCACCATGGTCTCCTGCACCACATCGTCGACGTCGGGACTGTCACCGACCGCTCGGCGCACGAGCGCGTAGACGAACGGCAGATACCTGCGCAGCAGCTGGTCAGCCGCTAGCCGGTCGCCCTTGTGCGCAGCGTTGATCAGGTATGCGTCGGTGAAGTTCTCGGCGGGCATCGTTTTCTTCAAGGTCGAGTACGTGGGGTGTCGACTGTGATGCAGGCCGCCGCATCCGTCAAGGGGATGCCGACTGCGACGTTGTCGGCCTGCCTGACATAACACAAACTTCGCCGCAAGTTTCGCGGGCCATTACCTCCAAATCCGTCGAGCGAAAAGCGTTATCGTCGCTTTCGACGAGACGCCACAATGCCTTCGTAAGCCGTTTTACCTGGGCAAACTCGGATCCGGATCCGTCGGCGAAACGTGGCTGAAAATTTGCAGTTACGG
This sequence comes from Hamadaea sp., assembly GCF_013362815.1. Lineage (GTDB taxonomy): Bacteria > Actinomycetota > Actinomycetes > Mycobacteriales > Micromonosporaceae > Hamadaea. Next base: position 1,166 of record NZ_JABFVK010000030.1, read on the forward strand.
ATGCCTTGAACCCGAGTCGACATTCTGGCAATCTCGCGATTGTCGATGGAAGCGATCCCAGGCCGATTCGCCCTCGCCATCCCGACCAGGCACCCATTCCGCGCCCACGGAAACGGACGACCATGAAGACCTCCACCGGACGAAGTCGGTCCCCCTCCGCCTCCCCGCCACGGCAGCCGCGCCCTCGCGTCAGGCATGACGCCCCAGCCGCCCCGATCGACGGAGCGCTCCTCCCCCACCGATTCTGACCGCGAAAGCGCCTGTGTCATCGGTATTCGGTGCCTGAAGCCGCGCCTTCTTCTGCATGCCGCACCACGGTGTGCGGATGAATCACGCCTCGAACGCGCCGACACCAGCACCGACAACCTGGGGCCCCATCACCGCGAGCATCCACAACCAGAAGGACGTGACATGATCCAAGATCCGAACAAGCCGGGCCACGACGAGCGCAGGCTGCTGAGCCGCCGGGCCGTCCTGACCACGCTGGGGACCGTGCCGGTTCTCACGCTCGCCGCCACGGCACTGGGCACCACCGATGCCTCGGCGGCCACGGCGAACATCAATCCGTCGGCGCCGAAGCAGACCATCCGTGGTTTCGGCGGCATGGCCCACGCCGCCTGGATCGGTGACTTGACCACCGCTCAACGCGACACCGCCTTCGGCACCGGCGACGGCCACCTGGGATTCTCGGTGCTTCGGATACCCGTCAACGAGAATCAGTCGGACTGGAGCCGGGACCTCGCGACGGCCCAGCGCGCCGTCGCGCTGGGCGTCACCGTCTTCGCGTCGCCGTGGAACCCTCCGGCGAGCATGACGGAGACCTTCACGCGTGGGAGCCAGACCGACGCGAAGCGCCTCAAGTACAGCTCCTATGGCGCGTATTCCCAGCACCTCAACAACTTCACCACCTACATGCGAAACAACGGAGTGAACCTGTACGCCATCTCCGTGCAGAACGAACCCGACTACGCCTACACCTGGACCTGGTGGACGGCTACCGAGATGGTCAACTTCCTGCGGCAGAACGCCGGCGCGATCAGCACCAAAGTCATCGCGCCCGAGTCTTTCCAATACGTGAAGTCCATGTCCGACCCGATTCTCAACGACGCCACGGCGTTGGCCAATGTAGACATCATCGGGGCGCATCTTTACGGTACGCCTTACTCGAACTTCCCCTACCCGCTCTTCCAGCAGAAGGGAGCGGGCAAAGAGCTCTGGATGACCGAGGTCTATTACCCCAACAGCACGGACTCGGGTGACTCTTGGCCCGGTGCGTTGGACGTGGGTGAGCACATCCACCATGCCATGGTCGACGCCCAGTTCCAGACCTATGTCTGGTGGTACATCCGGCGCAGCTACGGCCCGATGCGCGAGGACGGCCAGATCAGCAAGCGGGGCGCTGTCATGGCCCAGTTCGCGAGGTTCGTACGGCCCGGCTACGTGCGCATCGACGCCACCGCGAACCCGGCGTCGAACGTCTTCGTCTCGGCGTACCGGGGCGGCGACACCGTCGTCATCGTCGCCGTCAACAAGAACACCTCTTCGGTGAGCCAGCAGTTCACCCTGGCGAACGCCAACGCGTCCGGCACCGTCGCGAACTGGCTGACCGACGGAAGCAGGAACGTCGCGGCTCAGGGCGCGCTGAGCATGTCCAACGGCACGGTCACCGTCACGCTTCCCGCCCGAAGCGTCATGACCCTCGTGACCAGCCTGAACGGCACCTCGTCACCCAGCCCGTCACCCAGCGGCTCGACCAGCCCCTCCCCGACCGTGTCGCCCACTCCGTCTGCGAGCGGCACCGCTCCCCGGGTCACCTACACGATGAACGCCTGGGATTCCGGCTTCACCACGAACATCAACATCGCTAATCCCGGCCCGACCACGATCGACGGCTGGACGCTGGTTTTCACCCTGCCCGCCGGTCAAGCGATCACCTCCGGCTGGAACGCCACCTTCACACCCGCCAGTGGCCAGGTCAGCGCCCGCAACGTCAGCTACAACGCGACGCTGCCCCCCGGTACGAGCATCGACATCGGCTTCCAGGCCACACACACCGGCAATACCGCCGAGCCGACCGCGTTCACCCTCAACGGCATCCCTTGCACCGTTTCCTGACTGCGCCTCAACGAAAGGAGCCACCCTTGGCTCGCAACCTCAGGAGAATCAGCAGCATTCTCCTGGCCGGTACGCTGACGGCCGCCCTATCGGTGTCAGGCCTGAGCAGTCAGGCGTCGGCCGACGCCATGACGCAGTTGAACGCATCGCAGATCGTCGCCGACATGGGCGCGGGCTGGAATCTGGGGAACCAGCTGGAATCGAACTCCAACGGATACCCCAGCGAAACGGCGTGGGGTAACCCCACGGTGACACAGGCTCTCATCGACCAGGTCAAGGCGGCGGGCTTCAAGACCATCCGGATCCCGGTCTCCTACTTGAGGTACATCGGACCGGGCCCGGACTACACCATCAACTCCGCCTGGCTCAACAGAATCCAGGAGGTCGTCAACTACGCGTACAACCGCGGCATGTATGTGGTGATCAACATGCACGGCGACGGCTACAAGACCATCCCCTACTCCTGGCTGATCTGCGACTCCGCCAGTCAAACCGCGATCAGAGCCCAGTATCAGAAGGCCTGGCAGCAGATCGCCGCCAGGTTTCAGAGCTACGACCAACGCCTGATCTTCGAATCCATGAACGAAGAGTTCGACGGACAGTACGGCAATCCGACTCAACCGTGCTACTCGAACATCAACAGCTACAACCAGATCTTCGTCGACACGACGAGAAGAGCCGGCGGCAACAACGACTCCCGGTGGTTACTCGTGCCCGGCTGGAACACGAACATCGATTACACCGCGGGGAACTATGGGTTCGTGATTCCGAGCGACACCTACCGGTCGTCCTCCATTCCCAGCGCCGAACAGCGGATCATGATCTCCGTTCACTATTACGCGCCATGGGACTTCGCCGGCGAGGAGAACGGCACCATCACCCAATGGGGACCGGCCGCGACCAATCCGTCCAGGACGTCGACCTGGGGACAGCAGGATTACATGGATTCGCAGCTGAAGGCGATGTACGACAAATTCGTCGTCAGAGGTTTCCCGGTGGTCGTCGGTGAATACGGTTCGATCGACAAGTCGTCCTTCGACTCGTCGAACAACCGGTACCGGGCCGACTTCGCCCGCACGCTGGTCGCCACTGCCAAGAAGTACGGAGCCACCACCATTTACTGGGACAACGGTGTAAACGGTCAGTACGGCTTCGGGCTGTTCAACCGAAGCACCTACACCGTGACCCAGCCCGGGATCATCAGCGCCATCATGGGAGCGGTCGGCGGCTCCGGATCGGTCACCCGCTATGAGGCGGAGACGTCGCCGGCGGTATGCACGGGCACGATCGACTCCAACTGGGCCGGTTACTCCGGCAGCGGCTTCTGCAACGGCAACAACACGGTCGGCGCGTACGCCCAGTTCACGGTCAATGTGAGTGCAGCCGGCACGGCGACGGTGCGAGTCAGGTTCGCCAACGGCACCACCAGCGCGCGCCCCGCGTCCCTGATCGTCAACGGATCGACCATCCAGACACCCTCGTTCGAAGGCACCGGCACCTGGAGCACCTGGGTCACCAAGACCCTCACCGTTTCGCTGAACGCCGGCAGCAACACCATCCGGTTCAATCCCACGACGGCCGGCGGCCTGCCCAACATCGACTACCTGGAAACAGCGACATCCTAGAAGCGAGGGCGGGCAGCTTGCTGCCCGCCCAACCTCATTTGGGCCGCCTGACGTCTGCCAGACCGGCGGCTCTACTCGTAGAGCACGACCGAGGCACACTCGTTCCACGTCTGCGGCTACGACCCCGAAACGTATCGGCCGAGAGTTGCAAGGATCTTGAGAAGGAGTTGAATTCGCAGGTCATCGGGCAGGAGAGGCTGACGTGGCCAAGATTCCGTTGGGGAGCCGGCTCAGCTGCACGGGCAGCCGGCCCAGACCACCTAGCCGATCTTCCGGTTGTATGAGACCACCGCCAGCGGGGCGAAGACTGCCACGACCACTGAGCAGCCGAGCACGGCCCAGCCGACATTCGCCGTCATGGAACCCTCGTTCATGAGGTCACGGGTCGCCTTGATGACGAGCGTCACCGGGTTGATTCTCACGAACGCCTGCAGCCATCCCGGGAGCGTCTGCAAGGGGACGAACGCGTTCGACAGGAACGTCAGCGGAAACATGATCATCATTCCGATGCCCTGCACGGCCTGCGCCGTACGCAGCAATGTTCCCAGCCACGCGAAGATCCACGACAAGGACCAGCCGGCGAAGACGACCAGCAACCAGCCCGCCATCACCCCGGCGAGGCCGCCGCCCGGGCGGTAACCCATGAGCAACCCGGTGAGGATGGTCAGCGTCGCCGCGATCCCGTAGCGCAGGACATCGGCCGCCATCGGCCCGGCAAGGGGCGCGATGCGAGACATCGGCAGGGAACGGAACCGGTCGAACACGCCCTTGTCCATGTCCTCGCGCATCTGTGTACCCGTGGCCATGCATGCCGTCAGCGACGTCTGGGCCAGGATGCCCGTGATGATGGTCGGCAGATAGCTCTTGACGTCTCCGGCGATGGCCCCGCCGAAGATATAGGTGAACATCGCCGTGAACAGCAACGGCTGGATGATGACGTCGAAGAACTGCTCTGGATTGCGTTGCATCTTCTTCAGCGCGCGCCAGGCCATCGACATCGTATGCGTGACGGTGTCAGCCAGCGACGTGTGGCCGCTCAGCCGACGTTCGGAGGCGGGGATGATGAGCGTAGTCATCGGGACTCCTCGGATTCGGCGGCGGCATCGGTGTAATGACCGGTGATGGCCAGGAAGACCTCGTCGAGCGTTGGCTGGCGTACCGACGCCGTCGCGATGCCGATCTCGGCCGTACGCAAGGCGATCAGCACGTCTGCCGCCCGGTTCGGATCGGGCAGCGCGACCGAGATGCCGCCCGCCTCCGGGGTGAGCGCCGGAGCCTGCCCCAGGATCCGCATCGCGAGCTCCACCGCCTCGCTCGTGCGATTCACGTCGGTGAGCTGCACGTAGAGCGTGGAATTCCCCACGCTCGCCTTCAGCTCGTTCGGTGTTCCCTCGGCCACCTTGCGGCCACGGTCGACGACGGCGATCCGATCGGCGAGTTGGTCGGCCTCATCCAGATATTGGGTGGTCAGCAATACCGTGGCCCCATCACGGATCAACTCGCGGATGGTGTCCCACATCTGGCCCCTGGTACGCGGATCGAGCCCCGTCGTCGGCTCGTCGAGGAAGATCAGCGGTGGCCGCGAGATCAACGAGGCGGCCAGATCCAGCCGTCGCCGCATACCACCGGAGAAGGTCTTGATCTGCCGATGCGCGGCGTCTTCGAGACCGAATCGGCCCAGCAGTTCACTGGCCCGGGCCTTGGCCGACCGGGACTTCAAGCCGACCAGCCGCCCGAACAGCCATAGATTCTCGACAGCGGTGAGATTCTCGTCGACGGATGCGTACTGGCCGGTCACGCCGACCAGTTGGCGGACCTGGTGAGGCCGGGCCGCCACGTCGACGCCGAAGATGCTCGCCCGCCCACCGTCGATCGCCAGCAACGTCGCGAGCATCCGCAACATCGTGGTCTTACCCGCGCCATTGGGGCCGAGCACGCCGAACACCTCGCCGATGTTCACACGTAAGTCGATGCCATCGACAGCGACCACGTCTCCGAAACGCTTCACCAGCCCCGTCGCCTCGACTGCCAGGTCACCCTGCCGCAGGCTCGCTTCCGCCGCGGACACCTGACCTGTGAGGGTGTCAGTCATGTTCATGCGCACCAGTCTGGCCGACACAGCTTGCGGGATGGTTTCACCCCACCCTGATGACCGGTCAGGTCCACAGCAATCGCGGTGTGCACCGGGATGCACACCGCGATGGATGAGGTTCAGTTCTTGCGCAGGAAGTCCAGCACCGCGCTGACGAACAGCGGGGATTCGGCGCTGTTGTAATGCGTGGTCCCCGGGAGGATGGCCAGCGCGTGCCCGCCGACGGGCCGGCCCTCGCCCATCCAGCCGCCGTCGCGCTGCCCCCCGCCGAGCAGGCCGAAGAACTCGACGAAGTGGCTCGGCGGAGCCATGTCTGCGTCGGCGGCGACCACCAGCGTCGGCACCTGCAGGCCGCGTACGTCGGCGGAGAAGTCGAAGTCCTGCCGCATCGACTGGCCGATCTTGTCCAGCAGCCGGCCGAAGTCCTCCGGGCGTGGGGCAACCCGCTGATACAGCTCGTACATCGGGGTGTCTTTCATGAACTCGGCGGCAGCCGCCGACACCTGCGCCTGCAATGGCAGCATCTCCGGGTAGACCGCGGTGCGCTGCAAGAACCCCGACGCGACCACGAGCTTGCCGACCTTTGCCGGGTACTTGGCAGCTGTCTGCAGGGCAACACCACCGCCGAGGGAGTAGCCGACCAAGTGCGGCTGCTCAAGGCCGAGCGCGTCGATCAGTCCGGCGATGTCGTCGGCCATCAGCCGCATGTCGATTGGCCGGTCGATGTCGGCCGTGCGGCCGTGGCCTTGCAGATCGGGCAGGATGACCTGGTAATGCTGCGCCAGAGCCGCCGTCGTCGGGCCGAACATCTCGCCCGACCCGAGCCCACCGTGCAGCAGGATCAGCGGCTGCCCCTCGCCGTGGGTCTCGTAGTACATGTGTAGCCCATTGACGTCCGCGTACTGCCCGTTGCCGGCGATGTCGCTTGTCCACGTCATGATGTGCTCCTCAAACCGTCGCTCACTGGTTACACGGGCTCAGACGACCCTCGTCGGCGAAACTCATCGGTGAGCGACAGATTTCTTCCGCACCCCACACGAGCCTGCAGCGATACGGCGCGCCGGCTCAGGCCGCGCGCCGGTAGTGCATGGCGACCGCACCACAGCTCAGCGGCTCCACAGAGACCAGGTCAAGCCGTCGGGTGCCGGGCAACCCACTCTCGTACAGGGTGGGACCATGGCCGGCGATCCGGGGATGGACGAGGAACTTGTACTCGTCGATCAGGTCGAGCCGGTCCAACTCGGTCGCCAGCTTGCCGCTACCCAGAAGCACGCCGGCCGGGGTTTCATCCTTGAGCTTCTGCACGCTCGTACGCAGGTCGCCGGTGAGGTGGTGGCTGTTGGCCCACGGGAAGTCGCTCCGGGTCGACGACACCACATACTTCGGCTTGGCGTCCAGCTTGACCGCCCACTCGCGCATCGCCGGCGGTGCCGGCTCGTCTCCGCGAGCGACCAACGGCCAATAGCTCTCCATCATCTCGTAGGTGACGCGTCCCCACAGCATCGCAGCACTCTCGTCCATGAGACGGGTGAAGAAGGCGTGTGTCTCGTCGTCGGCGATTCCCTCCTGGTGGTCGACGCAGCCATCCAGGGTCACGTTGATGCTGAACGTCATGAGGCCCATGCGGTGATTCTAATGAAAGGCCAGGCCACGGTCCGGCTTTCACACGGGTCGCGTGGTACGCCGGTCCACCGGGCCAGCCGTCGGGGCCGGACGACTTCGGTCTTCGCCGTCACAAGCGGACGAGGCCTGTAGCGTCGGACCATTTTCGGACAGAGACGGGTTTCACACAGGCCGTGGACAGAGCCGGTGTCCTGGTTCCAATCTCGGCGCATGAATCTCGACTTCTCGCGGCGTGCCGCCGCGACTGTTGCCGCAGCCGTGCTGCTGCTGTCCACCGTGGTGGCGCAGCCCGCGTCGGCGGCCGATGACGTCCGCACCTCGTCGCTGCGCCTGTGCGACCCCACCGGCTGCTACGTCGCGTGGCGCGTCGTCGACTCCGATCACGACGGAGTCTGCGACGCCGACGAGTTGATGGCGGGCACCGACCCGTATGACCCGACCAGCCGTCCCGGGCTGAAGGTGGTGGTAGAGATCGCCCGCGAGCGCAAGCTGCCGTCCTTCGAGAACGGGCTGGGCGTGTTCCTCGCCCTCCCGCAGGAGATCATCGAGGCACGCGGCAAGGCTGGCATGGATGTGCTGGGCGCCTTCGACATGGCCTCCCGGCACGACACGCTGCACCACTTCAGCCTCACCTTCGGTGAGATCACGACCGGCGGCGTCGACCTCGACCCGACGCGTGGCTTCTCGCTCGGCCTGGCCGGGAAGGGCGGGCCGGACTCCAAGCCGGGTCTGCGGGTCGGCGGTGTCTCCGTCGGGCTGATCGCCGCCGGATTCGACGAGCCGCAGTACTCGTTCGGGCAGGAGCACGGCGGTGTCAAGTCCGTCGACAGGTACAAGGACGGCGGCAGCCGTTTCGTGTTCAACGACGGTGCCAGCCGGGAAACTCACCCCGACGGCCAGGGCGGCTTCGTGCGTACCACCACCAACCCTGACGACAGCCCCGGACCTACGACGACGGGGCAGTCCCAAACGGAGAGCGACGGCGAGGGCGGCACTGTCCACCGGGAGAAGGAGACCACCACCAACCCCAACGACGATGTGGACACGGTCGTGTACCGCGAGACCCATGACGCGCCCGGCGGCGGAAGCAGCAGCATGACGACGGTCGTGCAGGTTGTCCGCGACGAAAACGGCGACGTCACCGGCACGTACAAGACGACGATCGTCACCATCACCTCCGCCGACGGCGAGTACAGCTCGTCGGACGTCACGATCGAGCAGTGCGACAACAGCGACACCTGCACCGTGATCGCCTCCGGCTATGAAGACTCCGACACCGCCAACGATGAGACGTACTACAACCCCGACGCCGACACCACGATCATCACCTTCGAGATGCAGGACAACGTTCTGCGCACCCGCGGCGCGGCGGTGAAGGTGATGAACGGCTGGGCCGCACCCGGCTTCGAGAACGACCCGGCCAACCCCCACGACCCGGGTCTGATCGGATTTATCGACTCCGATCTGCAAACCAGCTACCTGCTGGTGTCGCCGCCTCGGGTGACCAAGGCCCAGCCGGAGGGCCACCCCGGGCTTCCCCAGCCTGGACAGGCTGCCCCGAGGGACGGCGGCTGCGGCGGATACTGCGGCTGACTTCACCCGGCCGCCGGGGGCGCGTACACCCGGCGGCCGGTCCGTCACCATGCCGCGGTCCTGTGCCGGCGGCGAACGGGATCGGCCCTCTCACAGGCCGCCGAGCAGGCCGGGCAGGCCGCGCAGCATGAGCGTACGCGCGCGGTCACGGGAGCCTGCGATGCGGCCGCTCATCGTCAGGGCCACCCAGCCGTGCAGATACGCCCACAGTGTGTCGACCGCACCGTCCGGATCGGACAGTCCGGGGCGGACGGTGACTAGCGCCGATCGGCATACCTGAAAGGCTTCCCGGGCTTCCCTCGGAGTGTCGGCCGTCCCGAACGGCACTCCGGCCAGACCGTGCATGACCTGGTACAGCTCGGGTGACGCGAAGGCGAACTCCCAGTACGCGTCGGCCAGCCGGGTGGCGACGTGGTCGGCGGGGGCGTCGTCGACGGCGGCCCGCAGCACCTCGGCGACCTGGGCGAACCCGTCTCGGGCCAGCTCCAGCAGCAGCCCGTCTTTGCCCGCGAAGTGCTGATAGAGGATCGGCGACGCGTACTGCAGCCGATCGGCGATCCGGCGAATGGTGACCGCCGGCCAGCCTTCCTCCACCGCAATCTGCCGCGCCGCAGCGAGGAGGCGTACTCGCATGTCGGCGCGCTCTCGATCCCGGCGCAGCCGGCTCCCGCTGGTCTCGTTCACCTCATACCTCCGCCGTTGACACCGTCAGTGTGCCAGTGCTCTACTGCTATCAAAGATAGATTTTCTGCCTAAGGAAGAAAACATGATCCTGATAATCGGCGGAACCGGCCTGCTCGGCGGAAAGATCGTGGATCTGCTGAAACCCTCCGGTCCCGTACGCGTCCTGACGCGTACCGCCCGGCCGAACCGTGAAGGCGTCGAGTACGCGGCCGGCGACCTCCGTGATCCGGACTCGGTGCGGCGAGCGCTCGACGGGGTGCACACCGTGATCAGCACCGCGCACGGCGGCGGTGGCGCTGGGGCGGACGGACCTCGACACATCGAGGGCAAGGCAATGCTGCACCTGGTCGACGCGGTCACGGCCGTCCCGCGGTTCGTCTACGTCTCGTCGGCGAGCGCCCGATCGGACAGCCCGTCGGAGTTGTTCCGGCTCAAGGCCGCCGTCGAACAGCGGATCCGGGACAGCCGCGACGCGTACGCGATCGTGCGGCCGACGCATCTGCTGGAGACCTGGGCCGGTCTGCTGGGCCGGCCGCTGGTGACCGAGGGCGAGGCGATGTTGTTCGGCCGAGGTCGCAATCCTGTGTCGTTCGTCGCCGCCGACGACATCGCCCAAGCGGTCGCCGCGCTGGCGCTGGGATCCGGGTCGCTGAGCGTCGACCTGGGTGGGCTTCGGGCGTACACGCTGATCGAACTGAATCAGACGATCGCCGAGGCTTACGGCGTGACCGTGCGCAGCACGCGGCGGATTCCGCTGGCGGTGCTTCGCGCGGGTTCTGTTCTGATGCGGCCGTTCGCGGAGGTCCCGGCGCGGCAGCTGGGCTTGGCCGCCTTGCTGGACACGCAGCCGCAGGTAGTCGACTCGACCGACGCGTGGCGGGAGCTCGGCGTCGCGCCGACCTCGGTGACCGAATGGCTGGCCACCAGGCCGGCGAGCGGCCTGATCGGGGCTGAACCTGCACCAATGGGAAGATGACGAGGTGAGTGCAGCAGCAAGTGACATCGAGGCGGCGGCCGAGGCGTTGCGCGCCGGTGGCCTGGTGGCGTTTCCGACCGAGACGGTCTACGGACTCGGCGCTGACGCGGAGAACCCGGCAGCGGTCCGGCGGATCTTCACGGCGAAGGGCCGCCCGCCGACGCATCCGCTGATCGTGCACCTGGGCGCCGCCGAGCAGCTGGAGGACTGGGTCGCCGAGGTGTCGCCGACGGCCTGGCTGCTGGCCGAACGGTTCTGGCCGGGACCACTCACGCTGGTCTTGCGGCGTGGACCCCGAGTGTCGCTGGAAGCGACGGGTGGTCTGGAGACCGTCGCCGTCCGAGTTCCCGACCATCCGGTGGCCCTGGAGTTGCTGGCGGCTTTCGGCGGAGGCGTGGCGGCACCGTCTGCCAACCGGTTCGGGTCGGTCAGCCCGACCACGGCCGAGCACGTCCGCGCAGAGCTCGGCGAGGGTGTCGATTTCGTGCTCGACGGTGGCGCGTGCCAGGTCGGGGTGGAGTCGACCATCGTCGACCTCACGAGTGCGATCCCGAGCGTCCTGCGGCCCGGTGGGGTGACCCGTGAGGATCTTGAAAGCGCACTGGGGCACCCGCTCGAACTGCCGTCGGCCGGCCCGGTCCGGGTGCCGGGGCAGCACCCGTCGCACTACGCACCTCAAGCGCGCGTCGTTCTGGTCGAGCCGGAGAAGATCGCCGTCGAAGCGGAACACGCTGCTCAGCTCGGCCATCGGGTGGGCGTACTGGTGCCGCCGGGCCAGACCGATGCCGACGTCGAGGCGTACGAGGTCATCGCACTTCCGGAGTCGATGACCGCGTACGCCCGCAGTCTGTACGCGTACCTGCGAGATCTCGACCAGCGGGGGTGCGACCTCATCATCGCGTCGCTGCCAACCGAAACGGGATTAGGGCTGGCGATCGCCAACCGGCTGCGCCGCGCGGCCGGGCCGCGGTCCGAGAGGGCCTGACAGCCTTCGCCTACGCCCACGAGGGCGAGGAACCGGCGTACTCCTCCAGCACTTCGGCGCGTACGGCGTGCCCTCGCTGGAACCACTCATCGATCACCCGCCCAGCGGCCTCCCCGACGCGCTGGGCGAACTCGAACTCGTTGAGTGCCCGCACGGTGCCGTCCGCGATCGTCACGCTCCACGACCGCATGCCCTGCGTCTCGAACCGGACCCGGCCGTCGGATGATTCTCCGGAGACGGTCAGCTGGGCCAATCGCTCGATGATGTCCCGCTCCTCCTGACCGGCGTCGGACCAGGCCGGTCCGTCCGACATGGTCGCGATCATCCGGTCGTACGCGTCGATCCGCGCCGCACAGACCAGCCGGGCCATCGCCGCCATGTGCCGTTCGAGGGCACGCTCGGAGCTCTCGTCGTAGGCGCCGAGTGGAAACTCCACCACGAGCTCGTGGTGATTGGTCAGCGTCGCCGTGATTCCAGTGCCAGGGACCACGACCCGCACGTGCAGCGCGCGGACGAGATCGTCGAAGTCGCTCATGGAGTCCCCCTACGAATCAGTCGGGCAGCCCGAGATTGTCGTCGTTGAAGATCGTGCTCGCGCCGGCGTGGGCCAGATTCGGGTAGGGCGCCTCGAAGTACGCTTTGTTGGAATGCACAGTCGCCGCGCACACCCGTAGGACCGTGGCCAGCCGCTGCTGCTGGCGGTTGACCTCGTTGGTCAGGTCCTGTAGCGCCGTACGGATTTCGCCGGCCAGAGTGTCGGCGTCCTTGTTGGAAAACCGTGCCTTCTTGTTCTCATCCGGCCCGAGACCGGCGATCACCTGCGACGCCGCACCTGCCGCACCGATGCCTTGCAGAGTCTTGGGCGCAAGCTCCGTCAGCTTCGTTCCCGCACTCGCCAGCCCGATGCCGGCGGGCACGGCGAGCTCCGGCAACAGCACCAGCGCGGTGACCGAGGCGATCACCGTGAACGTGATCGACCAGGCGTCGCCCTTGCACGGCATGCTGATCCCACCGATCGAGTCGGCCGCCGCACAGGCCTGCTTGTACAGCTTCACGGCGCTCTCGTGGGCGTGGTCCCACATCTCCCCGTGCAGCTGCGCGGCCCGTTTCAGCACCGCTGCCATGATGTATTGGTTCTGCGTACGCGCGCCGAACGGGGCGACGAAGCCCGAGACGAAGTTCTTCGCCGCGTCACCGTCCCAGTCGGCGAGGATCTGCTGGCTGGAACCACCGAAGTTGACCAGATTGATGTTCGCGTTCGTCGGCGCTGTGATCAGGTCGTTCAGCTGCGTATCGCCGTGATAGCTCAAGTGCGGCAAGGTGCCGTCCAGTCCGCCGACGATCGGCGCCATCGATCCGGCGTCCGGCATGTCGACGAACGGCTGCAGCGCGGCCGCGATGTCGGCGTACTTGGCGTGCATGCCCTCGTAGCTCGTGCCCCGATACCCGTGATCCTGGTAGTACGCGTGGACGAGCTTGTCCACCAGGACGCTGCCCGCGTTCGACGGAAGCTTCTCCACCATGACGGCCCCCTCACAGCCCGTACTGCGGTTTGATCTTCTCGATCTCGGACTTCACGTCGGCGTCGGTGTTCTCGTACCGGCGCACCGCGTACCCGAGGGCAGTCGTCGTGTCTTCGAGCGCGTCGACGGTCTTCTTCAACGCGGATTCCAGGCCCTCCCGAAGGTCCGCCCACGCCTGCATGACCGGGCCGTTGCCCCCGCCGAACACCGCAGGAGCGGCGAACGACCCGTCCGAGCCGGCGGTCCCGGTCAGCGCCGACTCCGCCGCCTTGATCTCACTCGTCGCGGCCGGCAACTGATGCCGGGCCACGACCCACAACCGCGCGATGTCCGCCGCGAAACTCGACATGGAGGCCCCTCCCCAGGAATGACACGCTCGCTGCCGAATGTGTCATGCGCGCCCTGGCGCAGGCGTCACACGGGAGATCGACTTATCTATACCGCCGCTGGTGGAGACCGCGTAAACGGGTACGGTAGGCCAGTCCGCCGGAGGTTTCGGCAGTGTTACCACGACCTCAAAACCGCTGCTCTCAAGCGATCCGGCCATCAAGCCACCGCCGTAGAGAACGCGCTCGCCCCTTCGCCCCGGCCGTTTCCCGGCCACTCCGACAGCCGGACGATCAGAATGACGGCGATCGCTGCGGGGCGGGGCCGGTCGTCTCGCGTACGACCAGTTCCGGCTCGAACAGCAGCTCGTCGTCGCCGGGCGGTGCGCCGTCGAGCTGGCCGAGCAGCAGCGCCACCGCCGCCTCACCCATCGCCAGGACCGGCTGCCGGATGGTGGTCAGCGGCGGGTCGGTGTAGGTCATCAGGCTCGAGTCGTCGCAGCCGATCACGGAGACGTCCGCGGGCGTGCTCAGGCCGCGTCGCCGCGCGGCCCGGATCACACCCAGGGCGATCGCGTCGCTCGCGCAGACGATGCCGGTCGCGCCCGCGTCGAGCAGGCTCTGGGCCGCCGCGTGTCCTTCTTCCATGCTGAAGCCCGCGTACGCGATCAAGCCCGCGCCCGGGTTCAAGCGGCGGTACGCCGAGATCTTGCGAACCGAGGGAACGTGGTCGGACGGTCCGGCGATGAGGCCGATCCGCTGATGCCCGAGCGCGACGAGATGCCGGTACGCCTGTTCCAGCGCGTGATCGTCGTCAGTGGACACCCGTGGCAGGCCGAGTCCGGGAACGGCCGCGTTCAGCAGCACAGCGGGAAGGCTGCGATCCCGGATCACCGCGTACGGGGTGTGGTCGGCGTGGGCGTACTGGTAGTTGCCGCTGGCGAGGATCACGCCGGAGACGTGCTGGTCGAGCAGCAGCGTCAGATAGTCGGCTTCGGAGACGCCGTCCACCGTACGCGGGCACAACACCGGGCTCAGCCCGCGTTTGGCCAGTGCTCCCGCGACGACCTCGGCGAACGCCGGGAAGATCGGATTCTGCATCTCGGGCAGGATCAGCCCGACGAGCCGGGCCCGATCGCCGCGCAGTTTGGCCGGGCGTTCGTAGCCGAGCACGTCGAGCGCGGTCAGCACGGCGGCCCGAGTGGCTACCGAAATGCCCGGTTTGTCGTTCAAGACGCGGGAAACGGTGGCTTGGCTGACGCCGACGTGCTTCGCCACCTCTGCCAGCCGCCGCGCCACGCCGCCAGTGTAGGTCACGCGCGCAGAGCCGGGCGGCGTGCCGTCGCCGGTCACGCTGCCCTTCCTCACCCGTGCAGTGGTGGTCAGTGCGCGTACACCTCGAATTCGGAGACCTGAGCCGCCGGCCAGCCGGTGTTGCCGGTGACCGTGAGTGTGATCTCGCGGGCGCTGACCGGCGGGAAGGTGATGGTCACCGCGTTGCCGGTGGCTGGATCGAGCAGGTAGTCCGCGGCCGCGACGAGCAGGGAGCCGTCGACGCCGACGGCGAGCGTCTCGGTACGCGCACCCCAGTTGCCCGGGAGTTTGAGCACGATCCGGCTGACCGTGACGGTCTGCCCGAGGTCGACGGCGAGCGTTTGCGGGAAGGCGTTGTTGGCCGACTCGAAGTAGGTCGCCGCGTCCCCGTCCACGAGGTTGGCCGGCGAGAGCCAGAAGCAGCAGCTGGAGCTGGCCGTCGCGGTACGCCCCAAGGCGAGGTTGCCGTCGGGGTCGAAGCCGATGCCCTTGATTCCGACGACGTAGGGACCCGCCGGCGAGGTGCTTTCGATGGTCAGTTGCCCGGCGTAGTTGGCCGCCGCACCGGGTGTGAAGCCCACGGTGATGGTGCAGCTGGCCCCGACGGCGAGCACACCGCACCCGGATTCGGCGGTGTAGCCGCGGGGCGGGCGGACTGTGCCGATGGTGATCGGTCGCGGGCCGGGGTTGGTGAGGTGGATCGGCAGGGTCGCCGCCGTGCCGATGGCCCGGAAGCCGAAGTCGACGCCGTCCGCCTCGGCGATCGCCAACTGCCCCGCGGCAGGGAGGCCGCACGCCACGGAGGACCAGCCGACGTTGCCCGTACCGCGGGTGAGGGTGAAGCCGTCGCCGCAGTCGTGGACTCCGGCTGCGCCCAGTCCGACCGCGACGAGGTTGCTGACCGTGGCCGCGCCCGCCGACTGCAGTTGGACGGCGAAGCTGCCCGCGCCGAGAACCAGCACCCGGTCGGCGGTGACACCGGTGATAGCCGAACCGAAGAACTGCAACCCGGCGAAGGAGCTGTCGATCAGGCGCTCGTCGCGTACGGCGATCGCTCCGTCCATCGGCGCATCGGCGGCGTAGAACCAGATCGCGCCGATCTGCACCGGCTTGTTCGGCACCAACGACCCCGTACGCACCAGCACATTCCCGGCGATGGTGGTGGTCCCGGCAACCGGGACCGCGCCGAACCGGTTCCCGACGTGAATTCCGCCGCCCTGCGTCACCGTATCGGCGACGATGTTGCCGCTGACGGTGTTGTCGTGCCCGCCGTAGATCGCCAATCCGTTGGCCAGCAAGGGAAGGACGACGGTGTTGTTCCGGAAGGCGTTGTGGTGGTCGGCTTCGCGGTCGGACCACATCGCCATACCGTCGTCGCCGGTGTTGCGGACGAACGTGTGCTCCACGACGGTGTTCGCGACTCCGGCGTGCAGGTTGATTCCGTCCGCCCACACGTTCTGGATCCGGGTGTGGCGTACGGTCAGATCGGTGGACGGGCCGTCGAACCACATGCCGACCTTGGTGTGCTCGATCCACAGATCTTCCACGGTGGAGTCGCTCAGGGTTCCGCCGAGGCCACTGTCCGACGTGGAGTCATCGCGTACGGTCGTCTGGCCGAACAGGGCGAACCCTGCCAGATGGACGCCGGAAGCCCCGGCACTGCCGAACACTCCGATGCCCGAACCGGTCAGCGTCGTGCGCCAGGGCCCGGCTCCCCGCACGGTCACGTGGTCGACGTAGAGCTTCCGGTTCACCTGGTACGTCCCGGCCGGAATCCACAGTGTCCGGTTCTGCGTACGCGCGGCGTCGATCGCGTTCTGCAGCGCGCCACCGGCTTCGGACCCGCCGGTGGGGTCCGCCCCGAACTCGGTCGCGTCCAGGCTTCCGTCCGGTCGCAGGGCCGGGCCGCCGGCCACCTCGAAGTCCGCGAGGTCCACGACGGTCGCGCGTTGCGCCTGGAGGCGTACCTTCGTGCCAGTCGGCCAGGTCCGGCCCAGCAGCATCCGGGTGTCATCGAAATAGTGGTGACGGCCGCCGTCCGCCGGATCGTTCGTGAACGGGAACAATCCGTAGGCGTGCGAGAATCGCGCGGTCAACGGCAGGTCCGGCCCACGGCGGCCGTCGATCGTCATGCGCAGCGCCGAGTCGGCTCCCTCGGGCAACGAGTATCGGACGTCGATCGCGTCAGCCGGGGCGGCCAGCACGAATTCGGCGTACTCCCCCGCGTCCAGGGCCACCGCGCGCCGTCCGGACGCCTCGGCCTCGATCGACGTGTAGGCCCGGCTCGGCCCCAGAATCCGCCCGGTCGTCCGCGCGTTCTCCGCCTCGTACTCGGTGAACGCGACGTCCGCGCCCCGTCCCCCGCCGTCGAGCGCCAGCGCGGTTCCGGACACCGTCGCGAGGGTCGGTGCCGGTCGCCCGGCTTCGGCGGGCGCGGCGACGGCCAGGCTCGCGACGGTCAAGGCCGTCACCAATATGGTACGCGTTCGCATGATCACTCCTTGGGTATGCGCAGCCAGACGGCGGTGTCGACGGGCAGTCGTCCACCGTCGAGTGGAGCGCTGGCGAGCAGAATCTCCTCGTACGCGGGCAGCTCGACCGGCCCGCCGGAAAGGTTCACGACACAGGCGAATCCGCCGGGCCGGGCGAACGCGAGCACATCGGCCGCGTCGATGTCGAGCCAGCTCATCGGGCCGTCGCCGAGACCCGGTTCGGCTCCGCGTACGGCGAACGCCGTCCGGTAGAGGGTGAGCATCGAGTCCGGGTCGCCAGCCTGGTCGTCGGCGGTCAGCTCGGCCCACTCCGTCGGCTGCGGCAGCCAGGCCGGGGCTCCACCGGCCGGGGAGAACCCGTGATTCGCGCCCGTCTTCGACCACGGCAACGGCACCCGGCAGCCGTCGCGGCCGGGATCGGTCTTCTGCGTACGGAAGAAGAAGGGATCCTGGCGGGCGTGGTCCGGCAGGTCCTCGACCTCCGGCAGGCCGAGCTCCTCCCCCTGATAGAGATAGACCGCGCCGGGCAATGCCAGGGTCAGCAACGCCGCCGCTCGGGCTCTGCGCGTACCAGTCGGAATATCGGTGTGGACCTGGTGCCGCGCTTGCCGCAAGGCGTGCTCGAAGCCGGTGTCGGCGCGGCCGTAGCGAGTGACGGTCCGCGTGACGTCGTGGTTGGCCAGCACCCAGGTGCTGGGCGCGCCGACCGGAGCGTGCGACGCGAGCGTCGCGTCGACGCACCCCCGCAGGGCCTTCGCGTCCCACGGGCAGCCCAGGAAGTCGAAGTTGAAGGCGGTATGCATCTCGTCGGACCGCAGATAGCGGGCGAACCGTTCGGTGTCGCCGAGCCAGACCTCGCCGATGAGAGCGCGCTTGGGTTCGTAGCTGTCGGCGATCTGCCGCCACGCGCGATAGATGTCGTGCACCTCGTCGCGGTCGGAGTACGGGTGCGGCTCCGGCGGCGCGGCTGGATCGAAGTCGGCCAGGTACGGGTCCTTGGCGCACATGGCGGCGGAGTCGATGCGGATGCCGTCGACCCCGCGGTCGAACCAGAACCGCAGGATGTCCTCGAACTCCGCGCGTACGCGGGGGTGGTCCCAGTTGAGGTCGGGCTGCTCCGCCGCGAACAGGTGCAGATACCACTCGCCATCCCGTACGCGCGTCCAGGCCCGGCCACCGAAGATGGACTGCCAGTCGTTGGGCGGCAGTTCGCCGTGTTCGCCGCGGCCGGGCCGGAACCAGAACAGCTCCCGCGCGGGTGAGCCGGGTCCTTCGGCCAGCGCCTGCTGGAACCAGGCGTGCCGATCGGAGCAGTGGTTGGGGACGATGTCGATGATGGTGCGGATGCCGAGCCGCCGGGCTTCGGCGATAAGCTGCTCGGCCTCGGCCAAGGTGCCGAACACGGGGTCGATGTCGCGATAGTCCGCGACGTCGTATCCCGCGTCGGCCATCGGCGAGGGGAACCAGGGACTGAACCAGATGGCGTCGATCCCAAGGTCGTGCAGGTACCCGAGCCGGGCGCGGATACCCGCGAGGTCACCGACTCCGTCCCCGTCGCCGTCGGCGAAGGACCGCGGATAGACCTGGTAGATGGCGGCGTGCCGCCACCAATCGCGGGTGTCGTCGTCAAGCACGAATACCTCCTCTATTGTCCCGTTGATCATGAACTAACGGTCGTTGTCGACGGTGTGTCGCAGTACCTAGGTTCATGATCAACGAGCTGGATGTGGCCTAGAAGCCGCTGTTTCCGGCGCCACGGTTGAGCGTGTAGCCGCTGGTGTTGTTGAGCCCGCCGGAAGTGGCTCCGCTGACGGTCACGTAGCTGACCGCTGCGCTGCCGTACGCCGAGATCTCGATGCCGTAGGTGCCGGCGCCGGAGATCGTGACGTGGTCGAGGGTGAGGTTGGTGATGTTCTTCTGCCAGCTCATGAGCAGGCCCTGGTAGGTGCTGTCGAGAATCTCGACGTCCTTCACCAGGACAGGAGTGGTGATGTCCCGGGACTCGGCGTAGATCCACAGGCCGCCCTGGCTGCTGGCCCAGTCGGTGTTCCAGCCACCGGCCCGGGTGATCGTGTTGCGCTGCACCGACGTCGTGCCCGAGAACGGCTGGGCCTCGTGCCACGTGCTGATCGCGATGCCGGTAGCGGTGTAAACCGTGTCGGACAACAGGTTGTCTTCGATCCGGTTGCCGTTGCCGCCGTAGATCGCGGCGGTGTTGGACAGCATCGGCAGCGCGGCCGTGTTGAAGGTGAAGGCGCTGTTCGTGACCGACGAGGTGTGCGACCACATCGCCATCGCGTCGTCGCCGGTGTTGCGGAACACGCTCTGGTCGACGCGGGTGTTGCTGACGGCGTCATTGAGGTTGATGCCGTCGGCGAAGGTGTCGCGGACGCGTACGCCGACGACGTAAAGCCCATCGGCGGCGTTGACCCAGAGCCCGACCTTGGTGTGCTCGGCCCAGACGTTGTGGATCAGCGAACCGGTGCCGAAGCTGCCCCGCATAGCCGCGTCGGTGTTGTCCGCACCGTCGGGTTCCCGGGTGGTGACATCTCCGGCGATGGTGAAGTCGGCGAGCTGAACGTTGCCACCGGTGGCGATGAACCCGCCCTTGCCCGCGCTGCCCCGGATGGTGGTGTGCCACATCCCGGCGCCCCGGATCGTCACGTTGTCGATCGACACCCGAGCCGTCACGTCGAACGTGCCGGCCGGCACCCACACACTCTTGCCCTGCGACTTGGCCGCGCTGATCGCGTTCGTGAACGCCGTCGTGTCGTCGCCCGAACCCGAGGTCGCTCCGTACGCGGTGACGTCGACCGAGTTGGCGGGGGCGGCGTACGCCGGAGCCACGAGCTCCGTGTCGAGCAGGTCGACGGTGATCTGCGTACTGCCGTCGTTCTGAAGCTTCAGCACTGTCCCGACTGGATACGTCGCGGCCAGCAGCGCCCGGGTCTCGTCGAAGAACCGGTGTCCGCCGCCGAGCAAGGGGTCGTTCGGGAACGGGTAGCTGCCATAAACCCAGCTGTACTTCGAGGACAGCGTCAGGTCGGTGATCTTCGTGCCGTTCGCGTACACGGCCAGTGGAGCGGTAATGCCGGTGCCCAAGGCGTTGTCGGGGATCGACGCCCGGACCACGATCGCGTTCGCGTCCTTCGTCAAGGTGAACTGCGTGTACTTGCCCGCGCTGTCGAGGCGTACCGAGCGGCGGCCGGACGACTCCGAGGCGAGTGTGCGGTAGGTGCGGTCGGGTCCGAGGACGACGCCATTGGTGCTGCCGCTTTCGGCTTCGTATTCGGTGTAGGGCGCGGTCGCGCCGCGCGTCGCGAGCGCGGCTCCACCGGCGACCGTGACGTTGTCGAGCTGTACGCCACCAGAGTCGCCGCTGTCGTACTGGTAGCCGATGAGGTTGAGGCCGGCGCGCAGCCCGAGGTTCTGCGACGCGGTGAGCCAGCCCGAACCGGCGGCAAGCGAGATCTGCCCGGCCTTCACCCCGTTCACGTACGCACTCAGCGTCTTCGCCGAACCGGTGCTGTTCGCATACCGGAGGGTGACCGCAGCGGTGGCCGCGCTCGGGAGGTTGACGGTACGGATGACGCGCGCTCCGACGGCGGTGAAGCCGGTGACATATCCGGTCCCGGTGTAGCCGGAGACGCTGGTCGCCGTCGTGACTCCGCCGGAGAAGAAGGCCGACTCGACCTCGTACGCCTGCCCGGACGGCGGCGTAGTCGGGCTGCTGGTCGGGCTCGGGCTGCCGCTCGGGGTCGGGCTCGCCCCGGCGACGGTGATGTTGTCGAGGTTGACGTTGCCGGAGTCGGTCGTGTCGAACTTGTACGCGATCGTGTTCGCGCCTGCGGCCAAGGTCAGCGCCTCGGCGACGGTCCCCCAGGTGTCCCAGTTGGCCAGCGCCGGGTAGGTCGTCTGGCGAACCTTCGCTCCGTTGACGTAGATCGACAACGTCATCGCGCCACCGGTTCCGTTGGCGTACCGGGCGGTGACGGTGGCGGAGCCCGCATTGGCGATGTTCACCGCGAAGGTCGTGGCCGCGGTGCCCTTGTTGCCATCCGTGTACCCGCCGACGAATCCAGAGCCGGTATATCCACTGTGGTCGGTCGCGATCGCCGTTCCCCCGGACAATGTCGCCGACTCGGCTTCATACTGTCCGGCGGGTGCGGCCGGGACGTCGGTGACGGTCAGGCTGTCGAGGTTGACGTTGCCCGAGTCGGCTGAGTCGAACTTGTAGCGAATGCTGCTGGAACCGGCCGGCAGGGTGACCGTGTCGGTACGCGTCGCCCAGGTGTCCCAGTTCGTCGTGGCGGGCAACGAGATCTGCCCGGTCTTGACGTTGTTGACGTAGAGGGACAGCGTCATGGTGGCGCTGGTGCCGTTGGCGTACCGGAGCGCGAGCTGATAACCGCCCGCAGTCACCGCGTTCACGGTGAAGGTCGTGGCCGCGTTGCCCTTGTTGGCGTCGGTGTACCCGCCGACGAATCCGGAGCCGGTATATCCACTATGGTCGGTCGCCACGACCGCGCCGCCGGAGAGCGCGGCCGACTCGGCCTGATAGGTGGTGGAGCCGGCGCTCGCGGCGCTGGCGGCGAGGATGCCCGCCGCGGTCAGAGCGGCCGCCGCAAACGCCGCGAAGAGCGCGGGACGGTGCAGCTTCATCGCTGTGCTCCCTTCGGAAGGGGTGGGTGTGGTCCCCCGTGGGCGTCATCGGCCGGCCCGACCGGGCTGGCCCGGACCGGCTGATGACGTTCGGTTCGTGCCGTCAGCCCTTGAGGGCTCCGGCGGACAGTCCGTTGAGGATGCTGCGCTGGAAGATCATGAAGATGATCACCATCGGGATGCTGGCGATGGCGAGTCCCGCGAACATCTCGTTCTGCGTCACGTATCCGGTGAAGGCCAGCCGGCTCAGCGCCACGCTGAACGTCTGCGCCTGCGGGTCCTGCAGCACGAGCAGCGGCCATAGGAAGTCTTTCCAGGAGCCGATGATCGCGAAGATCGAGACGACGGCGAGGACCGGCCGCGACAGCGGCAGTACGACGTTCCACAACATACGGAACCGGCCCGCTCCGTCGATGCTCGCCGCGTCCAGCAAATCGTCGGGGATCTGGTCGAAGAACCGTTTCAGGACGTAGATGTTGAAGGCGTTGGCCGCTCCGGGCAGCCACAGCGCCCACGGTGTGTTCAGCAGGTTCACGCCGATCACGGGCACGTCGGAGACGGTCAGGTAGGATGGTACGAGCAGCGCCGCGGCGGGCAGCATCAGGCTCGCCAGCATGCCGCCGAGCACCACGCCGCCGAACACCGGCCGCAGTTTGGACAGGGCGTACGCCGCCGCGACGTCCACGATGATCTGAATCAGCCAGCCGCCGACCGCGTAGTACGCCGTGTTGAGCAGGAAGTGGCCGATGTCGAGCTTCTGCCAGGCGTCGGCGAAGGTCTCCGGATGCCAGCTGTGCGGGAACAGGGTCGGCACCGGCTGGGCCAGCTCGACCGGAGACTTCACCGCCCCGGTGATCATCCAGTAGAGCGGGAAGAAGAAGACGGCGACGAACAGGATCGCCATGACCGCCAGCACGATCCGGTAGATCACCCGCCCGCGGCCACGGTTGAGGTCGGCGTCGGAGACGAGGGTTCGGGTCGAAGAACTCATGTCAGTCGGCCTTCCGGGTCAGCCGCAGGTACAGCGCCGAGAACGCGGCCAGCACGACGAACAGCAGTACGCTCATTGCCGCTGCCAGGCCGAAGTCGTTGTTGACCGTGAACGCGTACCGGTAGATCAGGATCATCACGGTGATGGTGTCCGGGCTGGTCGTGCCGGTGAGCTGGTACGG
Source organism: Hamadaea sp. (assembly GCF_013362815.1). GTDB lineage: Bacteria > Actinomycetota > Actinomycetes > Mycobacteriales > Micromonosporaceae > Hamadaea. Next base: position 24,348 of record NZ_JABFVK010000030.1, read on the forward strand.
CTCGATGAAGACCTGCATCGTCGCGATGATCTGCAACAGCAGCAGGACCAGCATCAGGAAGCGCATCTGCGGGATGGTGACGTGCCGGATGCGCTGCCACACGCTCGCGCCGTCGAGCTCGGCCGCCTCGTACAGTTCGCCCGGGATGGTCGACAGCCCGGCGAGGTACATGATCGCGGTGCCACCCATGTTCGCCCAGGTCGAGACGAGAACGAGGGAGATCATCGCCATCTTCGGGGACTGCGTCCACTGTGACGTGGGCAGCCCGACGCTCGACAGCAACGAGTTGAACAGGCCCGAGCCGGGGTCGTAGAAATACTTCCACAACAGGACGCTGACGATGGGCGGCAGCATCACCGGCAGGTAGACGGCGAATCGGAAGAACCCCTTTGCATGCCTGAACTCGTTGATCACCAGGGCGAGGACGAACGGGATGGCGTACCCGAAGAGCAGGGCCAGCCCGGTGAACTCGAAGGTGTTCTTCCACGCCGTCAAGAACAGCGGGTCCGACAGCACCGCCCGGTAGTTGTCGAGCCCGACCCAGATCGGGTCGGTGACGAAGTTGTCCTGCTGGAACGACAGGACGATCCCGCGTACCAAGGGGTACCAGGAGAACACCGCGAAGCACAGCAGACCGGCCGTCAGGAAGGCGTACGCCTGGAGGTTGTCGGCGAGCTTGCGGCGCAAGCGGCCCGGCCGCCGGCCCGCGCCCGCCGTTCGCGCGGTGACGCGCCCAGGCCGGGTGGCGGTGATCGTCATCGGGGTGCCTTTCGCCTCGGTTGTGGGCCCCGGGCCGCTGCGCGACCCGGGGCGGTGTCTCACTTGACGGTCGCGAGGATCGTGTTGACCTGCTTCTCCGCGTCGGAGAGGAGCTTGCCGAGGTCGGCGTTGGGATCGGTCAGCACCTTCTGCATCACCGTGTCGAGCGCGGCGTAGATCTCCTGCGCCTTCGGCGGCTCCAGCTTCAGCGGGATGGTCTTGCTGCCGTCGACGAAGGGCTGGAAGTTCTGCGCCGGGATGTTGGCGAACTTGGCCGTCGCGTCGACCCACTTCTGCTCGGACGCACCGGTCCAGATGTTCGGCTGCGGCAGGCCGACCGGCTCGCCCTTGCCCTTGGCCCGCTCGTTGTCCGAGGCGATGCGGTCGGGGTTGACCGTCTTGAAGTTGAGCCAGGTCAGACCGGCGCGGATCTTCTCGGCGCTCAGGCCCGCCTTGAACATGAAGCCGTCGCCGCCGCCCAGGGTGCCCTGGCCGTCCGGGATGGCGGTCAGCCCGTAGTCCTCATACTTGCCCTTGTACTGCTTGACGATGGTGGGGATGTTGTCCGGCGAGCCCACGTACATGCCGAGCTTGCCGGCCGCCATGTTCTGCAGCAGGTCGGCGTACTCGAGCAGCTGGCGCTCGCCCATGGTCTTGTCGACGAACCGCATGTCGTGCAGTTGCTGCAGGACCTGCTTGCCCTTGTCGTTGTTGAAGGCGGCCTTCCACGTGTCGCCGTCCTTCACCGCGACGTCCCCGCCGACGGAGTACAGCTCGGCGGTGAAGTGCCAGCCGCCGGTGTTGGACTTGCTGTAGTCGCCGTAACCGTTGATCCCGCCGCCGAGCGCGGTGATCTTCTTGGCCGCCTCACGCACCTCGGCCCAGGTCTTCGGCGGGTTGTCGGGGTCGAGGCCGGCCTTGGTGAACAGCGTGCGGTTGTAGACCAGGCCGAGCGAGTAGTTCGCCGACGGCAGCCCGTAGACCTTGCCGGCTCCGTCGCTGAATACCTTCATCAGATCCTGATTGACGTCCTTGACGTTCGGGAACTCGCTCAGATACGAGGTGATGTCGGCGACCTGCCGCTTGGCGATCAGCGACTGCGGGTCGGTGAAGTAGACGTAGAAGACGTCCTCAAGCTGACCGCCGGCCAGCTTCGCGGCGAATGTCTTCGGGTCCATGAACCCTTCTTTGGCGTCGATCTTGATGTTCGGGTACTTCGCCTCGAACGCCTTGACGTCTGCCTCGAAGTTGGCCCGGTTGGACGCCTCGGTCGCCGGGGGCATGCCGTTGACGGTGATGGTCACCGGCCCGCCGGTGGCCTCGTCCTTGCTGTCGCCGCACGCGGCCGCGGTCAGCGCGACCCCGGCCACGAGTGCCAGCGCCACCGATCTGCCCAGCAAGCGTCGCTTCATTTGCAGTCCCTTCGTACGCACCTACCCGGGCGCCATGCCCGCCCGACGGCTGCCGTCGATGCCCTGGACACGACGGCTGTCAACTGCGCGTTTCCTGTTTGTCGCCCGCCGGTTACACGGCGATGGCGTAGGCAGAAGAATAGGGACCGCGTCGCTGGGAAGTCCAGAGGTTAGCGCAAAAAACTTCGCACCTGACTGTCATCCGTTTGCACAGCCTTGCATTTTTCAGATGGGTCAATGTGCTGATGCGAGCGTCCGGTCGACCGGGGCCGGCCCGGTCGTCCCCCGGACGATCAGCTCCGGCTCGAACAAGACCTCGTGACCAGCCGCGCCGCCAGGTAGCGGACGGCCGTCGAGCTGCGCCGTCAACGACGAGATCGCGGCGGTCGCCATGGCGCGTACGGGCTGCCGGACGGTGGTGAGCGGCGGATCGGTGACCGCCATGTACGTCGAGTCGTCGAAGCCGACGACGGACACGTCACGCGGCACTTCCAGCCCCAGCCGGCGTACCGCCCGGACGGCGCCCAGCGCGAGTGCGTCGCTGCCGCAGACCAGCGCGGTCACTCCCGCGGTGACCAGGCGCGTCGCGGCCAGCCGCCCTCCTTCGACGCTGAAGACGGTGTGATCCACCCAGCTTCGCCAGCGCCGCTCGCCCCGCGCTTGCCAGAACCGGCCGAAGCCCGCCAGCTTGCGGACCGACGGCACATGGCCACTGGGGCCCAGGATGAGGCCGATGCGCTCGTGCCCCAACCCGGTGAGGTGGACCAGCGCCTGCTCCGCGGCGGCGGCGTCGTCCACGCAGACTTGGGCCACGCCGAGGTTCTCGTCGGCCGCGTTGATCAGGACGACGGGCAGTTTGCGCTCGACGAGCTGACGGCACTGCTCCGGACCGGCGTCGGCATAGCTGCTTCCGACGAAGACGATCCCGCCGACCTGCTGGGCGAGCAGCATCTGGATGTAGTGCGCCTCGGAGACGCCGTCGGCGGTCCGGGTGCACAGCACCGGCACGAGACCCCGCTGAATCAGCGAGACGCCCAGCACTTCGGCGAACGCCGGGAAGATCGGGTTCTGCAGATCGGGCAGCACCAAGCCGATCAGCCGGGCCCGCTCGGCGCGTACCGGCTCGGGCCGGGCGAAGCCGAACACGTCCAGGGCGGTCAGCACGGTGTCCCGGGTCGCCTGCGAGACGCCGGGTTTGCCGTTGAGCACCCGGCTCACGGTCGCCTCGGACACCCCGGCGAACTTCGCCACCGCAGAAAGTCTCGTCGCCACGCCGGTGAGCGTACAACGATCCATGCAAAAAACGACAGAGCTTCTGCAAGACTTCGTAAGTGATCGCTCAACGCCGGACGCGGAACCGCAGATGCGTGACGTGCGGCGAGCCGAGCACCCGCGTGCGTTCCAGCTCGATGTGCTCGGTGCCCAACTGGTCGAACAGCCGGACGCCCGAGCCGAGCAACACGGGCACCAGCTGGATCTGGATCTCGTCGGCGAGCCCGGCGGCGATGGCCTGTTGCGCCGTACGCGCACCGCCCATGACGAGGACGTCCTTGTCCACGGCCGCCGCCCTGGCCTGCCGAAGCGCACTGCCGATGCCGTCGGTGACGAAGGTGAACGCCGCCGACTTCATCTGCTGCTGTTCGCGTACTTCATGAGTGAGCACGAAGGAGGGCACGGGGAACGGGGTGTCCTGCCACAAGCCCACGCCGACGTCGAACGTACGCCGGCCCAGCACAACCGCTCCGGTCACTGCGGACAGCTCCTGTGCCACTCGGGTGTCCACCCCGCTGGGATCGGCGTCGCCCTGGAAGAGCCATTCGTGGAGCCGTTCGCCGCCCTCGCCCATCGGACGTTCGACGGCGACGTCGGGCCCGGCGCTGAAGCCGTCCAGCGACATGCTCAGGCTGACCACGATGCTGCCCGTACTGTTCGTCATACACCGACGGTAGAGCGCCGACCGGTCCAGCGGTAAGGTCCAGTTTCATGCCGATCGAGTGGACCGGTTCGGGGCCGGAGCTCCTGCTGAACGTCGATCGAAATCGACCGGAGCCCCTGCGAGACCAACTCGAACGCGCCCTGCGCGAGAGCATCCGGGCGGGCCGCCTGAGCACCGGCGAGCGACTGCCCTCCTCCCGCGCGCTGGCTCGCGATCTCGGCATCTCCCGTGGGCTGGTGACCGAGTGCTATGCGCAACTGCAAGCCGAGGGTTACCTGGTCACCCAAGGCGGCTCAGCCACTCGGGTGGCCGCGACAGCGCAGGTGTCTTCGGTAGGGCTTCCGCCCAGTCCGCCCACCGAACCCGTCCGGATCGACTTCCGTCCGGGCATACCCGATCTGTCGAGTTTCCCGCGCGAGCAATGGAGCCGCGCCCTGCGCCGGGCCTGCCGGGAAGCACCGAGCGACCTGCTCGGCAGCCTCGACCCCTATGGCGATCCGACGCTACGCGAGGTGCTGGCGGCATACCTGCGGCGAGTTCGAGGGGCCGCCGCCGATCCGGGGCACACCGTCGTCTGCGCCGGGTACGCCCAAGGCCTCCACCTCGTGCTCCGAGCGCTGATGGACGGCGGCGTACGCACAGTTGCCTTCGAAGATCCCGGCGACCCCGATCAACGCGCCATCGCCGAGATGCTGGGACTCGGCGTCGTCGGCGTACCGGTCGACGAGGGCGGCGTCGACGTCGAAGCGCTCGCCGCCACCGACGCGCGTGCCGTCGTGCTGACGCCGACTCACCAATCCCCAACCGGAGTGCTGCTCGCCCCGGATCGCAGGCAGGCACTCATCGCCTGGGCAACCACTCGGAACGCGACCGTCATCGAGGACGACTACGACGCCGAGTTCCGCTACGACCGCGCACCCGTCGGAGCTCTCCAAGGCCTGGCCCCGCACCAAGTGGCGCTCGTCGGCTCGGTCAGCAAGTCCCTGGCACCGGCGCTGCGACTCGGCTGGATTCTCAGCCCACCGCACCTCGCTGCGGCCGTCGCGCACTACAAGCAACTCCTCGATCGCGGCTCCCCGGTCATCGACCAGCTCGCCCTCGCCGACCTGCTGGAAAGCGGCCACTACGACCGGCATCTGCGGCACATGCGGCAGCGCTACGCCGCCCGGCGTACGGCTCTCGTCGAGGCGATGCGACGGTACGCCCCTGACGTCGAACTGAGTGGGCTGGCGGCCGGATTCCACACGGTCGCCCGGCTCCCGACCGGCACCGGCGAAGCCGCCGACCCCGCCGAGCAGGCCGTCATCGCGGCCGGCCGGCAACGGTCCGTGGGACTCTACGGGATGAGCGCGTACCTCTTCGGCAGCCGCCGGGGACCCGCGCAGCTCGTCCTGGGGTTCGGCAACCTCACCCCGGCCGCGATCGCCGAAGGCGTCGAGACCGTCGCCGACCTCCTGCAGCCACGCTGAAGGTGTGTCACACCGGCTGCGTACGATCGTCGGCGTGAGGGAGCACGTCGTGGTGACCGTCGCGTACGACCACGCGGAGCTGCTCGACATCGCCTGTGTGACCACCGCATTCGCCATGGCCGGGCAGTTGGGCGCGCGAACGCCGTATCGGCAGGTGATCGCCACGCCAGGTGGTCGATCCATCGCGTTGCACTCCGGTCTGGCGTTGACCGGCCAGCAGCCGCTCGAACGGCTCACCGGCCCCGTGCATACCCTGATCGTCAGCGGTGGTCTGGGCCATGAACAGGCTGCGGCCGACGCGCGGCTGGTCGGGCACGTCCGGCGGCTGGCCAAGGAGAGCCGCCGGGTGGCCTCGGTGTGCACAGGCGCGCATGTGCTCGCGGCGGCCGGGCTGCTCGACGGGAAGCGAGCAACCACGCATTGGGGGTTCGCCGCACAGCTGGCCGCGCGATATCCGCAGGTCACGGTCGATCCGGCCCCGATCTACATCCGCGACGGCGGGGTCTGCACGGCCGCCGGGGTGACCAGCGCGCTCGACATGACGCTCGCGTTCATCGAGGAAGATCACGGCCCCGAGGTCGCCCGGACCGTCTCGCGCCATCTGGTCACCTATCTCCAGCGCCCCGGCAACCAGGCCCAGATGAGCATCTTCACCGCGCCTCCGCCGCCAGGTGATCATCTGGTACGCCGAATCGCCGATCACGTGGCGTCCAATTTGGATGGTGATCTGTCCAGCGCCGGACTGGCGGCGTACGCGGGCGTCAGCGAACGCCATCTGAACCGTCTGTTCACCGAACACATCGGACAAACACCCGGCCGCTACGTACGGCGGGTTCGGACCGAGGCGGCGGCGAACCTGCTCACCTCCACCGGATTGCCGCTGACCGCCGTCGCCCGCCGCTGCGGCTTCGGATCGTCGGAAACGCTACGGCTGGCGTTCGCCCAGCGCTACGGCGTCTCCCCGGCGCACTTCCGGGCGACGCAGACCACCACTGGCTGACCGACGACGGGTACGCCGCCACGCGTACCAAAATAACGGACATGAACCCGCTGTGACCTCGACGCGGGCCATGGGCTGTCGCCACCCTGGCGATCATGAAGAACCTCGGACATCGCTGGCCGGCGGCAGTGGGCCTGGCCGCCGCCGTCTTCCAGCTCGGCACCGGCGTGCAGCGCGAGACGGTCGCCGTGACCTTGAGCGTCGCGTTGCTTTGTTATCTGGGCGCGGCCGCGCTGGGGCGGCCGTGGGTGGCGTGGGCCGGGATTCTCGGCGGCAGCGTGGTCGTCGTCGTCAGTGAGCTCGCCGGACTTCCCTGGTGGTCGGGTGTCGGGCTCACCGCGCTGATCCTGGTCGCGGTCGGCGTCGTGGGCGGTGTTCCGCGAACCGCACTGACGTGGCAGACGGCCGCGTTCGTGGGGTACGGCGGCCTGGTCTGGGCTGCTCTCGTCCTGTCGCCGCGCCTGGGATTGGCGCTGGCGGGCGTCGCGCTGGCCGCGCACGCCGTCTGGGATGTGATCCATTATCGCCGCAACCAGGTCGTGGCCCGATCGCTCGCGGAGTTCTGCATCGTCCTCGACGTGCCTCTGGGCATCGGCGCGATCGTCCTCGCGATCACGGGCAGCTGAAGCGCACTACCACCAGATCACGGATATCCATGCGATCATGGACCGCTTTGGCATGGATATCCGTGATCTGGCGGTCAAAGAGGCTGTCAGTAGAGCAGGAACGGCTGGCGCTGGCGCTCGAACGCCGCCAGTTCGCCGGACCACGCGCCGACCACGTCGTCCACGTCCGCACCAGCGTCGATCATCGTGCGCAGCCGGGTCGAGCCGGTGAGCTTGTCGACCCAGTACGGGCGGATGGGATCGTACGAGTCGTACCGCCACGCGAACGCGGGATACTTCCGGGCCTCCACGAGCATCGCCACAGCGGTCCGGATCGGGTCGTACGCCGCCCGGTCGACGACCTTGACCTCCACTCCGGCGCAGAGCTGGTTGAGCATCGGCGGATGCTGCCCGGCGACGGTCGGGACGAAGTACGCCTCCCGGAACCGCACTCCGGGCAGGTCGCGGGCGTTGAGCCGGTCGGACCAGTGGTAGTCGAAGTCGGTCGCGAGGCCACCGATGAGCTCGAAGGGACGCGTCGTTCCGCGACCCTCGCTAATGGACGAAACGCCTTCGAACAGGCCGGTCCCCGGGTAGACCAGAGCCGTGTCGGGGGTGGGCATGTTGGGGCTGGGCATTACCCAGGGGAGGTCCAGATCGGCGGCGAACATCGTGCGCTTCCAGTGCCGCAGTTCCACCACTTCGAGGTCGACCGCGCGACCGGCTTCGGTGGGCAGGAACACGGAGTTGAAGTAGCGCGCGAGTTCGCCGACGGTCATGCCGTGCTGCTGGATGATCTCCTTCAGCCCCACGCCCGAGGTGTACGGCGCGGTCATCAGCGGGCCGTATGCCTTGCCGCCGATCGGGTTCGGCCGGTCGAGGACGACATAGCGAAGGCCGAGGCGAGCCGCCGCGACCATCGAGGTGTACATCGTCCAGATGTAGGTGTAGAAGCGTACGCCGACGTCCTGGATGTCGAAGACGAGCGTGTCGACGCCCGCCGCGGTCAGCATCTGCGCCCACTTCGCCTGCGAGGCGCCGTACGCGTCGAACACGGTGATGCCGGTACGCGCGTCGATCCCGGTGCCCTCGCTGCCACCGGCCTGGGCCGAGCCGCGGAACCCGTGCTCGGGCCCGAACGCGGCGAGGTGGTCGACGCGGCCGGATTCGTGGATGAGGTCGACGAGATGGCGGTAGTCGGAGTCGACGCCCGTCGGGTTGGACAGGATGCCGACCTTGTGGCCGGCGAGAGTGGCGAAGTCATCGGCGACGAGGCGGTCAAGCCCGGTGTCGACGCGGCGGGCCGGCGGTGCTGCGACGGCCGGTTCGGCCGCCGTCATCGCCGCGCCCAGGGCGCCTGCGGCACCGGTGGCGAGAAGAGTTCTGCGCTGCAAGGTTCCTCCTACCAGTCGGGCTGCGATCCTGCGAAAGTTACCTACAGCTCACCATCCGGTCAAGAAGCTAATCTTCATCGCGGTCCGGAGCGGTCACCTGCGACCCAAGTACGCCCGCAGGGCATGCGCGTCGTCGGCCACCACAGTGGTCAGCGTGGCCGGCCCGCGAAGGGGGGTGCGGACGGCAGTCGGGCCGAGGACGATCGGCCCGCCCGCCGAGATGCCGGGGTGGACCTGCAGCAGCGACCCGGTCGCCTTGGCCGCGCCGAGCACGGCTGGCCCGGCCCAGCCGTCGGCGTCCGGCCCGACTCGCAGGCACTGGCGCAGCAGCGGGGCTCCGGCGTAGGCGACCGATGTCGACATGGTGAGCGAGCCGGGTGTCTCGGCGTACCGGCCGCAGATCAGCTCGTCTCGCCACAGGAGATCGGCCTCCTCGGCGACGTCGATCGACGCGTACGCGTTGTGCCGGCACCGCGCCGCAGCGACCGTCGGCTCGGGGAGCCACTGGAGCGATCCGCCGGAAGCCACCCGCGCAGTCACCGTGAACTGCGACGGGGCAGCGGCCCGGCCGGGGAGCGCGATCGACGCCGCCACGCTCCGCAGCCGCAACGCCGCGCCCGATCCCACCACCACGTCGAGGCGCAGCTCATCCCCACCGAGCGGCCCGGCCGCCCCGCCGACCAAGTGGACCGTCACGATTCCGTCTTCGTCGTGCGTACGCCGCAGCAACAGGGGGCTATCCCCGCGCAACTCGGTCAGAACCGTGCCGCCGCCGCGCTTGACGGCCTGGGCCGTGACTCGGGCGTACGCCCGCATCAGCGGACGGCCGCGGCCACGAGCCCGCGCACCCAGTCCGCGACCGGAGTCGCCTGCCGGTCAGCGGCGATCGAGAGGAAGACCGTCGGCAGCTCACCACGGCGGGCGCGCGCGTCGCGCTCCATGACGGACAGGTCAGCGCCGACCAGCGGAGCCAGATCGGTCTTGTTGACCACGAGCAAGTCGGCAGTGGTCACTCCGGGACCGCCTTTCCGGGGAACCTTGTCACCACCGGCGACGTCGACGACGAAGATCTGAAAGTCGATGAGGCCCTTGCTGAAGGTGGCCGTCAGATTGTCCCCACCGCTTTCCACCAATAGCAGGTCCAACGGCCCGAGGGCCGCCTCCAGTTCCTCGATGGCGTCGAGGTTGGCGGAGATGTCGTCCCGGATCGCCGTATGCGGACAGCACCCGGTCTCGACCGCCCGGATCCGTTCCGGCGGCAGGACGCCGTTGCGCTTGAGGAAGTCGGCGTCCTCGGTGGTGTAGATGTCATTCGTGACGACGGCCAGGCGGAGCTCACCGCCCAACGCCCGGCACAGCGCGGCGACCAGCGCGGTCTTGCCGGAGCCGACCGGACCGCCGATGCCGATGCGCAGCGCCCGGGCGTCGGCCGGCAGCGGTGCGTGCGGGTCGGCCGACGGATGTGGGTGGCCGTGCGGAACGTCGTCGTGCTCGTGCGGCGAATCAGGACGCAAAGAGACGCACCTCCCAGGTGGCGTGGGTTTCGGCATGGATGTCGGCCAACGGAGCGCTGGCCGACGGCAGGTCGGACGGTGGACCGCCGGCCGCGGCGGCCACCGCGTCCGACGAGATCTCGTCGCAGGCGGTGGCCAGCCGGGCCAGCATGGCCTGGACTTGATAGGGATCGAGGCCGAGAAGGCGGACCGCCGCACTGGCCGGCCCGGTGAGCACGCCGTACGCGGCGACGAGCGCGGTCTGCTCAGCGGTGAGCCCCGCCGCGGCCGCGGTGAGGCCGAGCGCGATCGGCTGATGGCAGCCGTCGGGGTGGTGCGGTACGTCGTCGTAGCGCGCCGACGGCCAGGTGGCACGGCCGGCTCGCAACAAGGCCCGGCCCTGCCGTCGAGACGCCAGGCGGGCCGCCGGTGACGGCGTACGCGCGTCGAGCTCGACATCGAGCACGGCCGGCGAGATTCCCTGGCACGCCGCGGCGGCGAACGCGGCGGCCACCGGACCCGCGGTGGTCAATCGTCCCCGCAGGAACGCCTCGACCTCGGCGAGTCCGGCGACCCGGCCGGCGGCGACCGCGGCCTCCAGTCCACTGGAATGCGCGTGGCCGCCCGCCGGGAAGCGCCCGTCCGCGAGCAGCAGCAGCGTCGTGTCCATCAGAACAGGAAATACCGCTGGGCCATGGGCAGTTCGGTGACCGGCTCCGGGTCGACCACCTCGCCGTCGATCCGGACCGTGAACGTGTCCGGATCCACTTCGATCCGGGGCATCGCGTCGTTGAGCGGCAGATCGGCCTTACCCCGGGAGCGTACGTCGGCGACCGGCGCCAGCCGCCGGCGGACGTCCAACTCCAGTCCCGCATCGATCGCTGCGGGGGCGACGAAGGAGATGCTCGTCGCCGCCGGCACCACGCCGAATGCGCCGAACATCGGCCGGGGCAGGATGGGCTGCGGTGTGGGGATCGAGGCACTCGCGTCGCCCATCTGCGCCCAGGCGATCATCCCGCCCTTGATCACCAGCTGCGGGCGTACGCCGAAGAAGGCCGGGTCCCACAGCACGAGGTCGGCGAGCTTGCCCGGCTCGACCGAGCCGATCTCCTGCTCCAGCCCGTTGGCCATCGCCGCGCAGATGGTGTACTTGGCGACGTACCGGCGGACGCGCAGATTGTCGGCCGCCCCGTCGCCGGGCAGTGCTCCGACGCGCGCCTTCATCACGTGTGCCGTCTGCCACGTACGCAGCACGACCTCCCCGACCCGGCCCATCGCCTGCGAGTCGGATCCGATGATCGAGATCGCGCCCAGGTCGTGCAGCAGATCCTCGGCGGCCATCGTGGACGGCCGGATGCGGCTCTCGGCGAACGCCAGGTCTTCCGGGATCGACGGCGACAAGTGGTGGCAGACCATCAGCATGTCCAGGTGCTCGGCCAGGGTGTTCCGGGTGTACGGCCGGGTTGGATTGGTCGAGGACGGCAGGACGTTGGGCTGCCCGGCGACCGTGATGATGTCTGGAGCGTGACCGCCACCCGCGCCCTCGGTGTGGTACGCGTGAATGGCCCGGCCGCCGATCGCGGCGAGGGTGTCCTGCACGAACCCCGCCTCGTTCAACGTGTCGGTGTGGATGGAGACCTGCACGCCCGACGCGTCGGCGACCCGGAGACAGGCGTCGATGACAGCCGGTGTCGTGCCCCAGTCCTCGTGCAGTTTGAAACCGCCCGCTCCGGCGCGGAGCTGTTCCCACATCGCCTCTTCGGAGACGGTGTTGCCCTTGCCCAGCAACAGGATGTTGACCGGCCAGACGTCCAGCGCCTCGTGCATGCGGGCCAGGTGCCAGGCGTTGGACGTCACCGTCGTGGCCTTGCTGCTCTCCGCCGGGCCGACACCGCCGCCGACCAAGGTGGTCACTCCACTTGCGAGGGCCTCGGCGACGACCTGGGGGCAGATCAGGTGCACGTGCGTGTCCACTGCTCCCGCGGTGAGGATCTTGCCGTTGCCCGCGATGATCTCGGTGGACGGGCCGATCACCAAGCCGGGATGCACACCGTCCATGGTGTCGGGATTGCCTGCCTTGCCGATCGCGACGATGCGGCCGTCGCGTACGCCGACGTCGGCCTTGACGATGCCCCCGTGGTCGACGATGACTGCGCCGGTGATGACCGAGTCCGGCGTTCCCTCCGCACGGGTGGCCCGGGACTGGCCCATCGACTCCCGAATGACCTTTCCGCCGCCGAACACCACCTCATCGCCGCCCGCGCAGTAGTCGGCTTCGACTTCGATGAGCAGGTTGGTGTCGGCCAGCCGGATGCGATCACCGGTCGTGGGTCCGTACAGCGCGGCGTACCGCCGCCGATCGATCAGGCTCACAACGTGCCTCCGCACTCTCCGCGCAGCCCGGGGACGACTCGCAGGCCGGCGAGTGGCACCAGGTCGACCTCCCGGGTCAGACCGGGCTCGAACCGCACCGCAGTGCCGGCCGGCACGGCCAGCCGCATCCCCCACGCCGCTGTGCGATCGAACGCCAGACCGGGGTTCGCCTCGGCGAAGTGATAGTGCGAGCCGACCTGCACCGGCCGATCGGCGGTGTTGGTCACGGTCAGCGTGGTGACCGGGCGATCGGCGTTGATCGGCACCGGCTGCTCGGCGAACAGGATCTCCCCGGGGATCATGCGATGGGGTGGTGCACCGTCACGAGTTTGGTGCCGTCCGGGAACGTCGCCTCCACCTGCACCTCCTTCAGCATCTCGGGGACGCCGTCGAGCACGTCGTCCCGGGTGAGCACCTGCCGCCCGGCCGCCATCAGGTCGACGACGGTCTCGCCGTCTCGGGCGCCTTCCAGCAGGAAGGCGGTGATCACCGCGATGGCCTCGGGATGGTTGAGCCGCAGGCCGCGGTCGCGCCGCCGCCGGGCGACGTCGGCCGCGACGTGGATGAGCAGCCGATCCTGCTCATGCGGGGTCAGAAACACGAGTCGGACTCCAGATCAGACGGTGAAGACGGTGTGGGCGGAGGACGGTTTGTTGATCAGTCCGTTGCGGAGTTGATCAGGGACTGGGGGACGCGACACGCCGGTCGACAACGACCGCTAGTTCATGATCAACGAGATTAAGGAGGGGTCAGACGGTGAGTGCCTGCCGGACGGCGGCCTGCGCCTGCTCGCCGCCGCGGCCTGCCGAGGTGACCCGACCGGCCGCCAGGACGTGATATTCGCGGGCGGCCGCCAGGGCGAAACCGATGTGCTGCTCGACCAGCAGGATCGAGGTGTCACCGCGCGCCGCCACGGCCAGCACGATGCGCTCGATCTCGGCCACCACCGTGGGCTGGATGCCTTCGGTGGGCTCATCCAGCAGCAACATCCGGGGCCGCGTGATCAGCGCACGCGCGATCGCCAGCTGTTGCCGTTGGCCGCCCGACAACAGCCCGGCGCGCCTCGACAGCAGCCCCGTCAGCGCCGGGAAGAGATCGAGCGCTTCCGCCATCGACGCGCGGCCGCCAGGCCGCCCGTCCGCGACCAGGCGGAGGTTCTCGGCCGTGGTCAAGTGCGGGAAGCACTGCTGTCCCTGGGGCACATAGGCCAAGCCCCGGGCGACCCGTTGGTGCGGCGCGAGCCGCGTGATGTCCTCGCCGTCGAGGCGCACACTGCCCTGCCGCGGTCTGAGCAATCCGATGACGGCTCGCAACAAGGTGCTCTTGCCGGCGCCGTTGTGGCCCAGCACAGCCGTCACCGCAGCCGGCGGCACGGCGATCGACAGCCCGTGCAGGACGACGCTACGCCCATAGCCGACATGGAGATCATCGATCTGCAGCATCACGCCTCCCGCCCGGCCGGGCTCGCGGAGTGTCCGAGGTAGACCTCCTGCACCCGCGGGTCCGCCTGCACCTGGGCGACGGTGCCCTCCGAGAGGATCTTCCCGGCGTGCAGCACGGTGACCGTGCGGGCATATCGCCGCAGGAAATCCATGTCGTGCTCGATCACCACGACCGTGCGGTCGGCGCTGACCACGCCGAGCAGCTCCCCGGTGGCGTCGCGTTCGTCCTGGCTCATCCCGGCGACCGGTTCGTCCAGCAGCATCAGCCGGACGTCCTGCACCAGCAGCATGCCGATCTCCAGCCATTGCTTCTGCCCGTGGGCCAAGGTGCCCGCGAGCCGGTCACGCTGACCGGTCAAGCCGATCGTCTCCAATGCCTCGCTCACCGCGGGCGGCACGCCCTTGCGCCGCCGCGCGAGGGTGAACACGCCGCGCCCGGCTCCTGCCGCGATGTCGAGGTTCTGCAGGACCGTCAGCTCCTCGAACACGGTCGCCGTCTGGAACGTTCGGCCCACGCCCAGCCGCGCGATGCGATGCACAGGCCGCCCGAGCAGCTCCTGCTCGCCGAACGTCACCGATCCGGTCGCCCGGGCCAATCCGGTCACCGCGTCGACCAGGGTGGTCTTGCCGGCGCCGTTCGGGCCGATCAGGAATCGGATGTCACCCGGGCCGATGTCCAGGCTCACCCCGTCCACCGCGGCGAAGCCGTCGAAAACCACCCGCAGGTCGCGGATGCGCAAGCCGGCAAGCTGGTCGCTCACGCCGCCACCTCCTCGGCCGCCGCGGGGGCCGGGCTCGGCGGCTTGCCGACGGCCGTGGATTCTTCACTGGTACGCCGAAAGCGGCGCCGGGCCAGCGTGATGAGCGAAGCCAGTCCCCCGGGCAGGAAGGCGACCACGACGATGAACAGCAGTCCCTGCAGATAGGTCCAGGCGGCCGGGAACTGTTCGGACAACGCGGTCTTCGCCCACGCCACCGCGACCGCGCCCAAGACCGGGCCGAGCAGGGTCGCACGCCCGCCCACCGCCACCCCGATGACGAATTCGATCGACGGCACGATTCCGATCAGCGCCGGATTGATGATGCCGACGGCGGGGACGAACAACGCACCGGCCAGGCCGGCCATCCCAGCCGCAACCACGTACGCGACGAGCTTGACGTTCGCCGGGTTGTAGCCGAGGAAGCGGACCCGTTCCTCACTGTCGCGTACCGCGACCAGCAGTTCGCCGTATCGGCTGCGGATCAGCTGACGCGTCAGCAGCAGCAGGGCAAGCAACGTGCCCGCGATGATGAAATACACCATGCGCTGGTTGATCGGATCGTCGAGGTCGTAGCCGAAGAAGCCCTCGAAGTCGGTCAGCCCGTTGGTCCCGCCGGTCGTTCCCTGTTGTCCGATGAGGAAGATCGCCATCGCCGCGGCGAGGGCCTGCGACAAGATCGCGAAGTACGCACCCCGCACGCGGCGGCGAAACACCAGCGAACCGAGCCCGAACGCCACGATCATCGGCAGCAGCACGATGGCCGGCAATGCGAAATACGGGCTGGCGAACGGGCGCCACCAGGCCGGCAGCTCGTCCAGCTGCCCGTACAACTGCATGAAATCCGGCAGCTGGCCGGGTCCGGCGTCGGTGAGCTTGAGATGCATCGCCATCGCGTAGCCGCCGAGGCCGAAGAACACCCCCTGACCCAAGGTGAGCAGGCCGCCGCGGCCCCAGGCCAGGCCGATGCCGACCGCGACCATCGCGATGCACAGATACTTGGCGAGCAGACCGAGCCGGAAGTCGGACAAGGCGGCGGGCGCGACCGCGAACAGCAGCACCGCCCCAGCCGCGAACCCGGCGGAGACGCGCAACGAGGCGCTGGAAAACGTCGATCGGATCATGCCAGGCTCCGGGTGCGGAGAGTGAACAGCCCCTGGGGCCGCCACTGCAGGAAGGCCACGATGGCGATGAAGACGCCGACCTTGGCGACGCTCACCGTCGTGGAGTACTCGATCATCGACTGCAGGACGCCGAGCACGAACGCCACGATCACACTGCCCTTGAGGTGGCCGATGCCGCCGACCACGACGACCAGGAACGCGTCGATGATGATGTTCGTGCCCATGGTCGGGCCGATCGGGCCGAGCAGAGTGAGGGCGACGCCCGCCACTCCGGCCACGCCGGAGCCGATGAAGAAGGTCAGCCGGTCGACCCGGCCGGTCGGAATTCCGGAGACTGCGGCGAGATCGCGGTTCTGAACCACCGCCCGGATCCGCCGGCCGAGCGAGCTGAAGCGCAGTACGCCGGACAGCACGACGACGGCGGCCAGCGCGAGGCCGAGGATGAACAGCCGGTTGGTGGCGAGCACGAGGTCACCGACGATGTGGACGTTGCCGGTCAGCAGGTCGGGCGCCCGCGTCTGGACGTTGGGTGCGCCGAAGACGTCGCGGGCGGCCTGCTGGAGAACCAGCGAGACGCCCCACGTGACCAGCAGTGTGTCGAGCGGACGGGTGTACAGCCGGCGGATGAGGAGGAATTCGAGGATCACCCCGAGTACGCCGGTGACGCCGAACGCCACCGGGAGGGCGACGAGCAACGACAGACCCGCATCGGTGATGCTCTGCTGCAAGACGTAGACGGTGTACGCGCCGGCCATGATGAATTCGCCGTGCGCCATGTTGATGACGTTCATCTGGCCGAAGGTCAGGGACAGTCCGAGCGCGATCAGCAGCAGTACCGCGCCGATGCTGACACCGGTGAACAGCTGGCTGAGGATGACCATGGGAGAGGGTCCGTTCAGGCGGGGACGAGGACACGAGGTCCCGGCGGCGCGGCCGGGCCGCGCCGCCGGTTTCGATCAGGACAGCCCGGTCGCCCAGGGATAGCCCTTGAGGTACGGGTCCGGCTTCACCGGAGATCCCGAGTTCCACACCTCGGTGATCAGGCCGTCCGAGCCGACCTTGCCGATCCGGGCGGTCTTGGAGATGTGCTGCGTCGCCCCGTCCACGGTGACCTTGCCCTCGGGGGCGTCGAAGGTGATGCCGTCAGCGGCGGCCTTCACCTTCTCCACGTCGAACGAGCCGGCCTTCTCGACCATCGCCTTCCACAGGTAGACCGCCACGTAAGCGGCCTCCATGGGGTCGCTGGTGGGCTTGTCGGCCCCATACTTGGCCTTGTACGCCTTGACGAACTTGTCGTTGGCCGCGCCCGCCGTGGTCTGGTAGTAGTTCCAGGCGGTGAGCTGGCCGTCGAGGTACTGCGTGCCGATGCTCTTGACCTCCTCCTCGGCGATGGAGACCGAGACCACCGGCATGCTCGCCGCGGTCAGCCCGGCCGACTTGTACTCCTTGAAGAAGGCCACGTTGCTGTCGCCGTTGAGGGTGTTGAACACGGCGGCGGCCTTGGACGCCTTGACCTTGTTGACGATCGTGCCGAACTCGGTCGAGCCGAGCGGCGCGTAGTCCTCGCCGAGCACCTTCATCCCGTTGGCCGCGGCGTACGCCTTGATGATCTTGTTCGCCGTCCGCGGGAACACGTAGTCACTGCCGACCAGGTAGATCGTGGTCTTGCCCTGGCTCTTCAGATAATCCAGAGCCGGCACGATCTGCTGGTTGGTGGTCGCGCCGGTGTAGAAGATGTAGGGCGACTGCTCCAGACCCTCATACTGCACGGGGTAGAACAGCAGCGACTTGTTCTTCTCGAAGACCGGCTTGACCGCCTTCCGGCTGGCCGAGGTCCAGCAGCCGAAGACAGCGGCCACCTTGTCCTGCTGGATGAGCTTCTCCGCCTTCTCCGCGAAGGTGGGCCAGTCGGAGGCGCCGTCCTCGCTGACCGGGGCGATCTTCTTGCCCAGTACGCCACCCGCCGCGTTGATCTCCTCGATGGCGAGCAGCAGCGAGTCGCGTACGGTGACTTCGCTGATGGCCATGGTTCCGGACAGCGAGTTGAGCAGGCCGACCTTGACGGTGTCGCCCGACGTGTCGGCGACCGCCCCGCCGCTGGACGTGTTCTGCCCCGTCTTGCTCCCGCACGCCGCGAGTGCTACCGCGGCGACGAGAATCGCCGCGCATGCCGCGAGGCGGCGTCCGCGAAACCTGGTCATGAAACCCTCCTTGCTCCGGCTGGAGCGCAATTCCCGATAGTCGCCCGAAGGGGTGCTCGCCTCGTTGCGGAGCGGCGCCCTGCGGTCGCCGGGACCGTCGAATGGGCACAGTCAGCGTCCGAGAGGGTCGTTTCGAGCCTGTTTCGCAGCTCTTAATTCACCGTTTCCGACAACTCATTCGAAAGCAATTGGAAGGGCAAATGCAAATAGCCGACCAATGGTCGGCGAAAAGAATGCGCAACAATGATCGCGGCGATGTGAATCCCTGCCACGACAGGCTCGCTCAGCCGGAATACTTCACGCAGGAAGTATTTTTGCGACGTCGGACACCGCCTGTCAAGAGGCGACTCGTGGAAGGTCAGAGCTGAGCGACCACATCGAACTCGAGACCGCGCGCCTCAGCCAGATAAATTCGCTGGCCGACGTGCCTGCGGCGTAATCTCAACAAGCCGCGGGGACCTTCGTAGGACACCGCGCCCGCGCTGGCTCCGATCGCCTGCACATCCAGCGACCGCGCCTGTTCGATGAGGGCCGACAGCAGGAGGACACCCTCGTAACAGGACTCGCCGAGACTGCCGAGTGGCGGAGCGTCCACCCCGAAACGGCGCGCATACAGACCGTGGAAGTCGAGATTCTCGGCCGTCACCAGGGACGCGAAGAAGCCGGCCGCGCTGTACAGCCCGCTGGTCGCCGTCACTCCACTGCCGAGCAACATGTTCTCGTCCATGAGCGTGCTCAGGCGTACGCAGCGCCCGTCGAGGCCGCTCCGGGCGAAGGCCCGGTTGAACCGCACGGCGTCATTGCCCACCAGGAGCATCAGCACCGCGTCGGCGTCGGACTCCTCGACGCGCCGCAGGACCGAGGTGAAGTCGTGTGTTCCCAACGGGACATATGCCTCGCCGCAGATCCGCGCTTCACCACGAGCGGCGTAGCCGCGCGCGGCCACGGCTGTTCGGCGGGGCCAGACGTAGTCGTTGCCGACGATGAACCAACGGCGTAAGCCCAGTTCCCCGGTCAGTGTCGACATCGCCGGAGCCAGCTGGATGTCCGGCGTCTCGCTCGTCAGGAACACACCGTCGGTATGCTCACCGCCTTCGTAGAGCGCGGTGTACACGTAAGGCACCCGATGCGCGATGCGGGGAGCCAGCGACTGCCGGACCGACGAGATGTGCCAGCCCGTCACTCCGTGCACAGCGCCGACGGACACCAACGCCTCGACTTCGGCGGCGACTCGGTTCGGCGGCGCGCCCCCGTCGACCGTCACGAGCCGCAGTTCCCGGCCCAACACCCCGCCCGCCCGATTGACCTGCTCAACCGCCAGTTCAGCGCACAACTCGCAGCTAGGCCCGAAGATTCCGGCTGGGCCTCGTAGTGGCACGACCAGGGCCACACCGATCGTCGCGCTCGTCACGTCCCACAGCTCCGCCGGTGGACGAGCAGGCGGATCCGGCAGTCCGGACGTCCCCGGACCGCCGACCGCCCAGTCGTCGCGCATAGCGACATGCTTCCGGCTGCTACGCATGATCTCCAGAGCCCTCCTGGCAACTGCGGCCGTTCTGTAGCATGATTCTGCTCGCGAGCCTGAGGAGCGCCATGCCTGTCCCGCCCCCGCATCAGCCTGCCGACCTCGCCCGCCTGCTGACCCGGGCTGAGCGGCTGGTGAGCCGCCGGATGCTCCCGATTCTCGCCGCCGAGGACGTCACCACCGAGGGCTGGCGGGTCATCAGCTTGCTCGCCGACGGTGCCGGTCATCCGATGACAGACCTCTCCGAGCAGGCGTTCCTGCCACCGGCAACGCTCACGAAGCTGATCGATCGGCTCGTGGACGACAACGTGGTGTATCGCCGCGTCGACGACGTGGACCGACGGCGGATCCGGGCCCACCTGACGCCCCGCGGACGCCGGCTGCACAACCGCATAAGCGACCGGCTCGAGGCCGACTTGTCCACGTTGCCGCTCTCCGACACGGACCGAAGCCTGCTCGAGCAGCTGCTGGCCGGACTCACCGGCGCGCTCGACGCCACCACCATGGCGTCCGCCTGACCGGCCGGGAGACCGCCCTGATCGAGAAACTGACCGTCGCGGTCGTCGCCGTCTACGGCGAGTGGGCTCGGAGCATCGCAGACGTGCGGCTGATCGGCCTACCGCCCGGCCGTTGGGGCATCGGCGGCGTACCGGCGCAATCCCCGTCGCCCAGCGTCACCTTCGGCATCAAGGAAGGCGTGTTCGATCGCCCTGACGCCGACGAGATCGTGGCCCGCCTCGTCTCCGGGGTCACCGACGCCATCGCCGACGTAGTCGGTGAGCGCGTCCGCGACGGTGTCCTGATCGAATTCGTGGGCACGCCGGCCGGGCGGACCGGGCTCGGCGGAGTGGTCGTCACACCCTGAACACCGATCGGGGCGGCCCGCTCCGGCGAAGTCTCCGCCGGAATGCGAGCCGCCCCGGGCCTCGCTCGGTCAGAAGCCGATGGCTTCCCGCAGCAGCAGGACGGTGCCGCGCCCGGGCTGGGGCTCGGCGTTCAGCACGAGCAGCCGGTTGACCGCACTGGGCTTCCCGTACGCCTTCAGCGCGCGCTCGTTCTCCAGCGGAAGGCAGTGCTCTTCGACCCGCCGTAGCGCGCTCGCGAGATCGGGCACGACCTTCTGCGCACCGACGATCCAGATCGCCCGCGCGGCCGCCCCTGAGTAGCCGGCCAGCTGGCTGCCGGTCATCGAGGCGGCCACCAGCGAACCGGTCTCGGTCACGGCGGCGACACTGCCGACGATGACGTCGGGGCAGGCGAGCAACTGCCAGATCTCGGTCAACTGCGTACCGCGGTCCATGGTGCGCGTGCGGGCCTTGACCGACTCGTATCTGCCGCTGGCGTTGAGGTCGTCGTCGATGCCGGACAGACGCAGCGTCTCGCTCGCCCCGGTGAACACGAGCGCGCCCTCGGGGATCAGTTCCCCCACCCGCGTACGCGCCGCGGCAGCGTCTTCGAGGATCTCGACGGTGAACCCGTGCGCGGTCAGCGCCACCGCCGCCCGCTCCAGACTCGCCGCAGCCGCCGCGACCGGCGGCGTCTCCGAAATTGCAGTGGTCATCACATGCATGCCTTTCGTCGTGCCGGACCGCGGTCTACGACCAATTGCCGAGCTGCTCGACGTACGCCTGTCCGCTGATCTGCTTGCCGTGATAGCGGCCGGTCACGCCGGCCGCGCCCTCGAAGATCCCGCCGAACGACTGGATCTCCTGGCCCGGGATCGCGACGACGGTGAGCGCGGTGTCCAGCCCGGGAATCGTCACGGTCCAGCGGGTTCCGTAGCGCTTTCCGGTCGTGGGGCTGGTCCACCAGTCGCCGGTGCCGCCCGCGAGCGGCGTGACCGCGACGATCTCGTGCGTACCGTTGGGCCGCAGCACAGTCGCGTATGAGTGCTCGCCCGTGCGGTCGAGGATGTCCCAGAAGTTGATCGTGTCTCCGTTGGACAACTGGAGTGCCATCCACGTCCACTTGTCGTTGGTGGTCCAGTCCCACGTGCCCCACTGGCGGTCCAACCAGGACTGCCCGGTCACCTGGTACGCCGTACCGCCGACGGTCACGGTTCCCCGGGAGACGAGACGAGGCAGCGAGTAGTAGTAGCTGGTGCCGCCGAGGAACGGCATGAGGCCGGTCCCGTTGTTGTACATCGCCGGGCCCGCCGCGCTCAGCGTCAGGTCGACCGTTCCGGCGGGCAGGGTGGCGTGCAGGCGCATGGCGTCGGTGGGACCCGACAGGGTCGCCGACGGCACCCGCACGTCGAGTTCGGTGGCCGAGAAACTCGTCTGATCGACCGGATAGACCTGGCTCTGCGTGTAGTACTGGCCGGTGGTCTTGTCGGTGATGGCGATCAGGGTCCGGGGCGTCGCACCGGCGACGATCTGGACCTCGTACCCGAACTCGTGGCCGTGGGCGTTGAGGTGGCCCACGACGTACCACCACTCCTGCGGCGCGTCCGGGTGCGCGGCCTGGTCGGCCGGCAGCTGGGCGAACGTCGGGAACGCCGGTGCTGACGTCGCCGACAGGGCCGTCGTTGCGGGCGCGGCGGTCGTGGCGAGCCGGCTGGACTGCGCGGTCGCCGGCATCGTCGCCGTGGCGGCGGTGACGGCCAGCGCCGAGAGCGCGACCGCGACGACGGCCGCCTTTGATCGATGACTTCGCACTTCTACTCCTAGCGAAGGGGGGTTGGACAAGCGAGAACACGCAGGCGAGAAGGCCTGGATTCGCTTGTGACCAGTCTTCTGGGAGTCACGGGCGAAGATCAACGATGTTTGTTGGATGGCTGCCATAACGAGGACTTATCCATCCGGGCCCTCAGCCGCCGCCGGATGGTGGTTGCTGCTTGCGCATCATCCCGGGATATCGCGGCTATTCCCGCGTGGAATACCGCCTTGTCCCGGATAACGCGAGGGGTAATCCGTAGGCGTTCCAGCCGACCGCTGCGCGGAGGCGCTCCTGCGTACACTCGCTGCCATGTCGGAGAGCCCCGCACCCTACCGGCGACGGCGCGGTGGCGACCTGTCCGTCACGGCGATCGCCGAACTCGCGGGCGTCTCGGCACCCACTGTGTCCAAAGTGCTCAATGGCCGGGCCGGCATCAGCGAGGAGACCCGCCGCCGCGTGGAAGCCCTGCTGCGGGACCACGGCTTCCGCAAGTCGACGCCCGCCCGGTCGACGCGCCATCTCGAAGTCGTGTTCCACGGCATGCTGAGTTCGATCGCGATGGAGGTCATGCGCGGCATCGAGGTGGTCGCCACCGCGCAGGAGATGACCTTCGGGTACCTGGAAGTTCTCCGGCGAGCCAAAACGGGCCCGCTCTGGGTGGACGCCCTGCTCATCCGGCAGCCTGCCGCGGTGATCGCGGTCTCCTCGGCCATCACCGCCGAACATCGCGAGACCCTGATGGCGAACGGCATCCCACTGGTCGCCCTCGACCCCACCAGCGACCTGCTCAGCACCGTCTCCGTCGGTTCGACGAACTGGAGCGGCGCGCTCAACGCCACCCGGCACCTGCTCGATCTCGGCCATCGGCGCATCGGCGTGCTCTCCGGACCGGCCAAGGACCTCTCGGCCCGGGCTCGCCTGGACGGCGTGCGTGCCGCGATGGATGCTGCGGGCGTACCGTTCGACAAGCAGCTGCTGCGAAACGGCTTGTTCAGCTTCGAGCAGGGCCGCGACCTCGCGCTCCAACTGTTACGCCGCTCCGAACCGCCTACTGCCGTCGTCTGTGGCAACGATCTTCAGGCGCTGGGCGTCTACGAGGCCGCCCGGCTGGCCGGGCTGCGCATACCCGAGCAGCTCAGCGTCGTCGGGTTCGACGACGTCGAACAGGCCGCCTGGTGCGCGCCGCCGCTGACCACGGTGCGCCAGCCGTTCGCGGCGATGGGCGCCGCCGCCGCGGAGTTCGCCGTCGCCCTGGCCGCCGGGCAGACCCCGAAACAGACCCGCGTCGAACTCGCCACGACCCTCGTCGTGCGGGGCAGCACCGCGCCGCCGGCGTGAGGTTCCCGCTCGTGAGCCAGCTCGGCCCGCACGGGGCCGAGCTGGCTGCGATCCTGCTACGCCAGTCACGATGACTCAGGCGGAGCCGATCACGGTCCGGTGCAGGGTGTTCCGTTGAGGGTCACCAGCGCCGGTTTCGGATTGGCGTACGTAGCGCTCGTTGTCGCATTGAAGCCGACGTAAGCGGTAGCACCCGGCTGCAGTCGGGCGTTGTAGGACTCGTTGGCGGCCGAGACGACGGCACCGGACTGGGTCACCCGGCCCATCCAGCCTTCCCGGATCTTCTGGTCACCGGTGAAGGCGAACCGGATCGTCCAGCCGTCGACCGTGGTCGTACCCGTGTTGGTGACCGCCAGCTGGGCGGTGAAGCCCGAGCCGTCGGCCCAGGGACCGTAGTTGTCGTAGGTCACCCGGCAGGCCGGTCCCCCGGTCGGCTGGGCTGCGCCTTGGTCGGCGAGGAACGACGACAGCCACGCCAGCGAGGAGTTCCAGTTGATCGCCACCTCGTTGGTCGCGTACGAGTTGATGTCGTCGACGTAGCAGAACATCGGCTTGCACCCGGCCAGCAGCTTCTGCGCGAACGGATCGTCCAGGCCCGCGTTCGCACCACCGGCGAGCGATCCGGCGGGCGGGTGCGGCAGGGCCGCGTTCAGCTGGTGGCTGTAGATGCGCGTGTGCTGGTTCTCCGACGCGTGCTCACCCCAGCCGGTCACATAGGACTGGTTGAGGGCGTTGCGGCCGAGGATGTAATCCATCGCCTCGACCGCGCCGTTGCGGTACGCGGCCACGCCGGACAGGTCGTACGCGGTCGCGAGGACGATCGCGTTGTTGATGACGTTGCTGTTGCCGCCCCAGAAGTACGATCCGGCCGAGCCGGGCATGGGCAGCCCGTAGGCCTGACCGGCCTGGGTGGCGAGGTACGCGTCGGCGGCGGTCAGCACCGACTGGCGTACGCGGGACTTGTCCGCCGCCGGCAGACCGCTCGGGACGGTGGCGAGGTCGAGCCGGCCCAGGGCGGCGGTGCTGCCCCAGCTGAACCCGGTCGCGCTGAACACGTCGCCGGTGTGGTGGCTCGACGCGGTGACGTCGGCGAGGTATGCCGCCGCACCGGTGCTCAGGTACAGCTCGGCCGCAGCCCAGTAGAACTCGTCGCTGACGTCGTTGTCGCTGTAGGTACCGCCGCCGTTGCCGTCGTTCGGGTCGGCGTACATCGCCGGGTGGGCCTTCGCCGCCGCGTACGCCTTCTTCGCCGCCGCCAACGCGCGATCGGCGAACGCCTTGTCGTACGGGGCGAACAGCCGAGCGCCCTGGGCGGCCACCGCTGCGAGGTTGAGAGTGGCCGCCGTGGACGGCGGATGAAGCTCACGCGGCTGCGGATCGTCCTGCGGCTGCAACGGCAGGCCGGTCCAGTTCCGGTCGTGGACCTTGTGGTGGACCATCCCGGCCAGCGCCTGACCGTCCGGGACCTGCATACGCAGCAGGAACTCCAGCTCCCAGCGCGCCTCGTCGAGCACGTCCGGCACCTTGTTGCCCCGTTCGGGCAGGCGCAGCGTCGAGTCGCCGAGTCCCGCACCGAACCGGCCGGTCACCCCGGTCTTCGTCCGCTCGTACGCACTCAGCAGCTGCGCCGTCGCGATGCCGCCGTTGACCACGTACTTGCCGTGGTCACCGGCGTCGTACCAGCCACCGCGTACGTCGAGCCGGTAGTCGCACACACCCGTCTGGCACGGCACGTCGACATCCCCCTGGTTGGGGGCCACGCCGACGTGCCCGGCCGGGCGAGCGTACTGGTCGCCGACGAGCGAACCGTCGATGGCGATGCCACTGCGCTGGATGTAGAAGAACTGCAGGGAATCCGAGCGCAGCTGCTGATACACCGCGCCGATGTCGAACGGATGACTGGTCTGCCCGTCGGCCACTAGCGTGAACCCGGTTCCGGCCGTGGCGTACCCGCTGAAGTCGATCGTGTGGACGTTCTGCCCGGAAGCGGCGTCGAGACCGCGCGGCGTGGTCTGGCCGGAGGCGACGACGGAGCCCGCGCTGCTGCGCAGTTCCCACGGCAGTGCGGTGGTCGCGTCGGTGACCAGCGTGGCGTGCTTGGGGCCGGTCGGCAGGTAGCCCACCTGGTTGACGCGCACCCGCGGACCGGTGTCCGGGACGTAGGGCGGCTCCTCCTCGCCGCCGAGCAGCGAGACGTTGTCGACGCACAGCGTGTAGGCCGCGGTGTTGCCGCCCACCTGGAAGGCGACCTGCGCGGCGTCGGTGTCCTCGGTGGCGGTGAAGGTGTACGCGAAGTGCCCACCGGCCGCGGTCATCGGGATGTCGCGCGCGAAATACGAGGTGTACGGCGAAGCGCCGAGCTGGACGACGACTCGCACGGTGGCACCGGGATCGGCGGAGGCGTCGAAGGAGAACGCGTATTCGTGCCCGGCGAGCAGCGACACGTCGTTCTGGCCGAGCCCGGCGTCCCACGGATTGGCCAGCCCGCTCGGCACGGTGGTGCACAGGCGTCCGTCCACGACACCGGTTCCCGTGGTGCCGTAGGTGTACCAGCCGGAGGTTCCGTCGCCGAAGTCGCCGTTGTCGACCTGCTCGGCGCCGCCGCCGCCGGGAGTGGCATCCACACTGGACAGGGAGACGTCGTCGACGCAGAAGGTGTACGCCGTGGCCGCGCCGAGCTGGAAGGTCAGCGTGCCGTTGGCCGAGTCGAGCCCGGCCGTGAAGGTGTAGGTGAACGTCTGCGCCGTGGGCGTGAGCGCGACGTCGCGGGACAGTGCGGCCGTGTACGGCGCTTCGTTGAGCTGGACGTTGGCCTTGACGGTGGTCGCGACGCTGGCCGAGGCGGCGAAGCGCAGCGTGTAGTCGGCCCCGTCGATCAGCGGTACGCCGTTGTAGCCGACGCTGACATCCCACGGGTTGGCGCTGCCGGACGGGACGTCCGCGCACATCCGTCCAGAGTCGACGGTGAGGGCGGTGTTGGCGGTCGCCCACCACGGGTCGGTGCCCGTGTCGAACGAGCCGTTCGAGATGTGCTCGACCGGCGCCGCCTGAGCGGGCGCTGCCGAGGTGCTGGCCGAGATGATGGCGAGCAAGGCGGCGCCGAGCGCACCACCGATCCGCCGGAAGGCATGAGACATGGGGCGGTCCCTTCCCGGAAAGTCGCGCTGAGAGAATGGGAGCGCTCCCAGCATTCTGGGCATGTTGCCAGCCTTCGCAGCGCATGTCAATCGATGGCCACCGTTCGCTCGCGGCATCGCCTACCGTTTCCTATCGCACGGGCACCATCTCGACATGAACGGGTGAGAGAGCTCTTTGACCAGGCTCCAGCAGTCGGCGTACGACGCACAGCTGGCGGCGAGCTTGCCGGCCAGCCGGCTCGGCCTCGAACTACTCGTCCCGAGGGACGGTGCGATAGCCCTCCAGGACTGCGCTCGCTACCTCGCCGTCGTTCAGCGGCTCGGCTGGTTCACCGCCGCGTTTCCAGCCCACGATGCACCCGTCACCGTGGTGGGCGGCCGGGGAAGGAGTCACGCCGACGCCGCCGAGCGCCGAATCAAGATCGCCGCGGCCGATCGGCGGGACGTCAGCCGGTGTGAACACGCGTGCCTGCATGAACTCGCCCACCTCGTCACCTCGGACGTCGAGGCCGACGGCCGGCTGCGCGAACCCAGACTCGGCCGCGGCAGCAGCAAAGGACACCATCACGCGTGGCGGGCGAACTTCGTGCTGATGGTCCGGATGACCGCCGGGAAGCAGGCTGCGGCGCGGCTGCGCCGGGAGTTCGACCAATGGGGCCTGCCCACGGCGAAGTAGCGTCAGTAGACGACGTGGTCGCGCACGTTGTCATAACTGAGCGCGATCTTCACGGTCGCCGGCTCTTGGCCGACCCGAAGTTCCACGCAGGACGCGTACGGGTTGAGCCAGCCGACCCGGCGACAGGCGAACTGGAACGTGCCCGAACCGGCGGACTCCATCGGCCAGCCCTTCGCCCGCCGCAGGTGGTCGGCGAGCGTACGCATCATCTCCTGGCTGCTCAGCGCGGACGGGGCTCGAACGGTATACCGCCGGGAGCAGGTGTACGGGCCGAAGCCGCCCGGCTCGGGAAGACCACACCCGACTTCCTCCTGGACAATGGTCATCGCCGCGGGCAGCGGCAGGATCGCGTCGGCCGGCGGCGGCGTACGCACCGCGCCGACGACGGGGACCACCACCGCCACCGCCAGTCCGGCCATCCCCACCACGACGCCGGCCAGCCATCGGCGGCTGTTCTGGATTCCCCGCCAACGCGCCTCATAGACGGTGGCCGCCACGACGACGACGCCTGTCCCGAGCAGGTGCCACCGCAGCCCGTCGTCGACCGTCGGCGGCGAGGCGTACGTACCGAAGGTGACCGTCCACAGTGACCATCCGGCGACGGACGCGGCGAGCAACAGCGCGATGCGCCGGGCGTAAGGCAACGATCCGCCGAGCAGACTCCAGGCGATGGGGAACAGCAGCACGATCGGAACGAGCACCGCGACCTCAGCCAGCTCCAGCAGTTCGTCCCCCATCCGGCCGGGCTGAATCAGCGGCCACACCGGAGCCGTCGCCAGGAACGCGACCGCGACCACCGCCAGCCGCGACCGTCCCCGCCACGCTCGCGTCGGCGCGGATGGAGCGGGCCGCCGCCGGATCCACCGGCGAACGGATCCGCCGAGATCCGGGGACCGCCGACCGGCGACATAACCGGCCGACAACGCGAGTAGAACGAGCACGCTCCCAACGATCATCACCCGGCGTTCGACGTCACAACCACCGGGTCGGTTGCATCCCGCGACCAGCGCCGGCAAGCGTCGCGTTGACAACACGGCACGGTTCTGGCGAGACTGGGAGCGCTTCCATCGAAGATGCCCTATCCCGCCCGGTTCCGGAGGATGATCATGCGCATTCGCAGGTTGGTCTCACTAGCAGCGATGGCGAGTGCGCTCGTTCTCCTGTCCGCCGCGCCGGCTCACGCCGCCGACACCGCACCGCCCACCGCGCCTGGAACGCCGATCGCGTCCGATCTCACCGAGACCAGCGTCGTCCTCAATTGGGCCCCGGCCACCGACGACGTCGGCGTGGACCACTATGAGCTGTTCCGGCAGCACACCGACTACATCCAGCGCGTCGCCACCCCGACAGCGCCTACCGCTACCGTGACCGGCCTGCTGCGCGGCTCGGTGAACACGTTCTACGTCATCGCGTTCGACGCCGCGGGCAACCGGTCGACACCCTCTGGAGCGCTCACTGTCACCACCTTGCCGGGCGATCTGGAACCACCCGGGCCGATCTTCGGGCTCGCGGCCTCCGAGATCACCGGCACCTCCGTCCGGCTGACCTGGCAAGGCCCGGCGTGGGATGTGGCCGCGCTCTTCCGCATCTATCGATCGCAGGGCAGTGGACCGCTGATCCCCGTCGCGAGCACGACGGCTCACACGATCGTCGTCACCGGGCTCAGCCCGGCGACCACCTACGGCTTCGCCGTTGCAGCATTGGACGCGGCGGGCAACCAGTCCCCGCTCATGCCGCAACCTCCGCTCGCCGTGACGACGACCGACGTCGGGACGCCCACCTGCACCGTGGCGTACCGCGTCACCAGCCAATGGGACGGCGCCTTCAACGCCGACGTGCGGATCACCAACACCGGCCCGGCCGCGCTCACCGGCTGGACCCTGGGCTGGACCTACCCGGGCACCCAGCAGATCTCTCAGGTGTGGAACGGAAGCCACACCCAAACGGGCGCAGCGGTCGCGGTCACCAACCTCGCATACAACGCCTCCATCGCGGCGGGCGGCGGCTCGCAGTCCTTCGGCTTCCAGGCCACCTGGAGCGGCGCCAACCCGGCCCCGACCGCGTTCACCCTCAACGGAGTGCCCTGCCTGACGGTTTGACCACGGCGTACGCGTAGATCCCCTGGCGGCTATCGCCTACGGTGTTATCCGCACACACCGCCCGCACTCGGGCGGAAAGGGGGCGTCTTGCGGTTCTGCGTCTTGGGACCGGTGGTGGCCGACGGACTCGACGGGACTGTCGAGTTGGGGCCCACCCGGCAACGTACTGTTCTGGCCGTGCTGCTGGTCGAACCGGGCACATCCATAACCACCGAGCAACTCGTCGACCGTGTCTGGGGTGAGCGGGCTCCGCAACGAGCCCGGGAAACCCTGCACACCTACCTGTCGCGGTTGCGTACGGCGCTGGAGGCGGCGGGCGGGCCGGCCCTCGTCCGGCGCGGCCGGGGCTACCTGCTCGACGTCGATCCGCAAACCGTTGACCTGCATCGCTTTCGCCGGCTCGTCGGACGGGCGCGTGCCGCCGCCGACGCCGAAGCCGCCGAGCTTTGGCGCGACGCGCTCGCGCTCTGGCGCGGTACGCCGTTCGACGATCTCGACAGCGAATGGCTGCACACGGTCGCCGACGGGCTCGACCGGGAACACTGGGCGGCCGTGCTCGACCACAACGACGTGCTGCTGCGTACGGGGCAACACGCCGCGCTCCTCCCCCAGCTCACCGCCGCGCTCGACCGGCATCCGTTCGACGAGCGCCTCGCCGGTCAGGTCATGCTCGCCCTGTACGCGTCAGGCCGCCAGGCGGATGCGTTGGCGCACTACCGGACGCTGCGGCAACGCCTCGTCGACGATGTCGGCAGCGAACCCGGTCCGGCGCTTCGCGACCTCCACAACCGAGTGCTACAGCAAGACCCGCACCTCGTCGGCGGGCCGGAGCGTGCTCGGCCGGCCGCTGCGCCCGCGCAGAAGACGCCGGCGAACGCCGCATCGAGAATCGACGCGCCGACGCAGCTGCCCGCCGACATCGCCGGATTCGTGGGGCGAGACGACGGGCTCAAACAGCTCAACGACATCCTGGATCGCGCCGGGGATCCCCCGTCGGCGACGGTCATCGCGACCATCGGGGGCGGCGGCGGCATCGGCAAGACCGCGCTGGCCGTGCACTGGGCACACCGCGTACGCGATCGGTTCCCGGATGGTCAGCTCTACCTCAACCTGCGGGGATTCGATCCCGGCGGGCAGGCGATGTCGTCCGGCGACGCCCTGCGTACGCTGCTCGAACTGCTCGGCGTGCCGCCCGCGAAGCTTCCGACCACAATGGAGGCTCAGATGGGCCTCTACCGGGGACGGCTCGCCGACGCCCGGATGCTGCTGGTGCTCGACAACGCCCGGGACGCCGAGCAGATCCGGCCGTTGCTGCCCGGCTCATCGGGCAGCATGGTGCTGGTCACGAGCCGTAGTGACCTCGCGAGCCTGGTCGCCGCCGAAGGCGCCCGGCCGTTGTGGCTGGAGGGGTTCGACGGCGATCGTTCCCGGCACCTGCTGGCCCGCCGGCTCGACCCGGATCGGCTCGCCGCCGAACCGGACGCGGTCGACACCATCGTCACGGCGTGTGCGGGGCTCCCGCTGGCGTTGGCGATCGTCGCCGCCCGGGCGGCCACCCGGCCCACCTTGCCGCTGTCGGCGCTGGCGGCGGAACTGACCGACACGGCCAACCGGCTCGACGCGCTCACCGGGCCGGACGCCGCCACCGACCTGCGGGCGGTCTTCTCGTGGTCCTTTCACGCGCTGAGTCCGGAGACGGCGAGGCTGTTACGGATGCTCGGCCTCCATCCGGGTCCCGACATAGGCCTGGCGGCGGCGGCCAGCCTCGCCGGTCTCCCGGTCGGGCGGGCCCGCCGGCAGCTCGACGAGCTGTGCGCCGCGCACCTGCTGACCGAGCACGTCCCCAGCCGCTACAGCCTGCACGACCTGGTCCGCGCCTACGCCGCCGAACTCGGCCGAACCGACGACAGTGCGGACGACCGGCACGCCGCCCAGCGGCGCATGCTCGACCATTACTTGCTCAGCGCGCACGCGACCGACGCCTGGCTGCCCGCGGCCCGCGATCCGATCACGCCCGTGCCGGCGTCCGCCGACGTCGTCGTCACGACGTTCACCGACAACACCGGCGCCCGGCAGTGGCTCACCGACGAGTTGGCCATCCTGCTGGCCGTCATGGACGGCACCACCGATCCCCGCTTCGACCGGCACATCCAGCAGCTGGGCTGGTCGATGGCGACCTTCCTCCTGTGGCGCGGTTACTGGCCGCATCAGGTCAGCGTCCAGGAGGCGGCGCTGCGGGCCGCGTCCCGGCTCGGCGACGCGGTCGGTCAGGCCGACATTCACCGGCGGCTGGTCTACGCGTACATGATGCTCGGTCAGACCGACCAGGCGCACAAGCACAGCCTGCAAGCCATCGACTTGTACGCCGAAGCAGGCGACCACACTGGCAGCGCGCGTACGCACATCGGCCTGATGTGGTTCTTCGAGCAGCAGGGGCGTCATCATGACGCGCTACGACATGCGCTCAAGGGGCTTGAGTTCGCCGAAGCGTCCGGGAACCGGGGCGTCCTCGCCGTCGCGTACAACGGTGTCGGGTGGACGCACAGCCTCGTCGGCGACCACGAGACTGCGATCGCCTACTGCGAGCGGGCACTGCCGATCTTGGAGGAACTCGGCGAACGGGCCACCATGGCGGACGTCTGGGACAGCCTCGGACACGCGTACCACCAGCTTGGGCGTTTCCCGGAAGCGATCGGCTACTACGAGCGGGCCGTCCGGCAGAGCCGGGAGATGGGCGACCGCCGCCATGAGGCGTCGCACCTCGCACGGCTCGGCGACACCCAGGCGAGCGCCGGGGAGCATGACACCGCTCGCCGGAGCTGGCGGGCGGCGCTGGCCATCTTCGACGACATCGAGCACCCCGAAGCGGCGGCGATCCGGTCGAAGCTGGCCGCCTAGGCGACGCTCCACAGCAGGCAGAACGGCTTGCCGGCCGGGTCGGCGTAGACCCGCCAGTTCTCGCCGTCGCCGGGCAGCCGGGTGGCTCCGATCGCGAGCGCCTGCTGCTCACCGGTCTCGATGTCGTCGACCATGATGTCCAGGTGGAACTGCTGCGGGTACGCCGGATCCGGCCACCGCGGTGGTGCGTACTCCGCGACCTGCTGGAAGCAGACCGGGCGCGCACCCTCTTCGCCGATCATCACCATGCCGTCGACGTCGTAGGTGATCGGTTTGCCGAGCAGTTCGCTGTAGAAGGTGCTGAGCGCCTTGGCGTCCGGGCAGTCCAGCATGATTCCGAGCATCGTCGTACGCAGATCGTCGCGGTTGAGGCACAGGTCGAACGGATGCCCGGCCGGGTCGGCCAGGGTGTTCCAGGTGTCGTTCTCGCGCAGCAGCGTCGCCCCGAGCCCGACCGCCTGCGCGGTGGCCGCCGCGACGTCGGGCACCCGGAAGTCGAGGTGCGCCTGCTGCGGCCGGTCCTGCGTCGGCCAGGTCGGCGGGCGATGGTCCGGAGCGGCCTGCAATCCGATCCGCCAGCCGTCGTCGCTGGTGAGCGTGATCCACTCGGCGTCGGCGTACCGCTGAGTCCAGCCGACGAGCGACGTGTAGAACGACGACAGCGCCGCGATGTCGGGCGCGTCGATCACGATGGTCTTCAGTTCGCCGATCATCCCGCCATCCTCGCTGACTGGTAAGTCGAAGTCCGCACCGGTGGGACGAAGTCCGCCCAACTGGGCCGATCCCGCCGCCCGATTCCCGTCCACAGTCCACTGTCCGGCGCATTCCACCAGGCCAGCGGCGCTGCCTAGGCTCGCCGTAGCTCACCTGTCACTGTATGTGATCATCAGGCCGAGGGCGCGGGGAGGACCGATGGAGATCACGGCGCTGGTTCTTTCACTGCTATCGCTGGCCCTGTCGGCGGTAGTCGGCTGGCGCGCGATAACCCTGTCCCGGCAGGCGAACTCGGTCGATATGGTCGTCGACCTCTTCCGTGAGCATCGCGGCAGCGACCTGGCCGAGGCCCGCCGGTTCGTCTATACCTCGTACACCGAGTTCGAGACGAATCATGGGCTCAGCGGCATCCCCGGCGACGGTCGCGAACTCATCCGGCGATTGTCGTGCTACTACGACAACCTGGGAGCACTGGTCGCCCACGGTATCGTCGATCTCGATCTGGTCGCCGGGTACATGGGCTCGTCGGTCGTGTCGATGTGGGACCGGCTGGAACCGCTGATCGTCGCCGAGCGTACGCTCCGCCACGCGCAGACCTACGACGACCAGCGGTGGCAGCGCTACTTCGAGAACCTCGCGATCCTCGTCCGGCACCGCGTTCCGGCGACAGCCCGCGCCGACCAGGCATTGTGGCGGCTCGACGGATGACCGGCCGCACCCGTCAAGTCTTCACGGTTCTACCGGAGAATTCGTGAAGTCTTTACTATATCTTCATGTCTTTCCATACATCGTTACGCATTTCCGCCGTGACCACGATGATCGCCGCCAGTTCGCTGGCGGCGATCATCGTGAGCCCGTCCGCTGCCGTCGCCAGTCCCGTCAGCACCTCGGACTTCGTGCTGAGCTATTCCACGACCGCGGAGAACCTCAACGGTTCCGGCGCTTCCATGCAGACCGTGATCAACGCGCTGACCGGATTCGTCGGCGCGGTCACCCGCAGCGGTGTCAGCCTGCCCGACACCGCCAACCAGTCCTCGTGCAGCGAGGCGCTGCCCGCCGGCCTCAGCCCGGTGTGCTTCACCGACGGCGACGACAACTCCCCCGAGTGGGTGCCCCAGGGCGTGACGACCAGCTACGACTCGTCCGGCACGGCGCTGAGCGCGAGCGGCTCACGCATCGTCGTCAGCTGGTACGACAACTGCAGCAGCACCGACGACGCCGACAGCACGCAAGGATGCACCGACACGAACAAGGTGTCGACGGACATGTATCGCAGCAAGGGCACTCGCATCAGCCTGCTCGACCCGCTCACTCTCGACTACCGCAACGTGATCCTGGTCGAGCCGTTCTACAACAGCTACGGCAACGCCTCCTACAAGGCCGTGCCGGTGCACGCCGGTGGGATCGCCTGGTACGGGAACCTGCTGTACGTCGCAGACACCGACAACGGCTTCCGGGTCTTCAACATGAACCAGTTCTTCGACATGAGCAAGCAGCAGCAGAGCGGATACCCCACCGACTATGGCGACAAGACGCAGATGGGCCGGCAGAGCGGCACGTTCTACAGCTTCGGCTACCGCTTCATGCTTCCGCAGATCGGCCGCTGGAGTCAGGCCACCACCTGGAACGGCAGCACCTGCCTCGGCTACGGCCCGCTGCGGTTCTCCAATGTAGGTCTGGACCGCAGCACCTCCCCGGCGCGGTTGAGCGTCGCGGAGTACTGCCCGACCGGCAACACGACGAGCCGGGTGGCTCGCTGGAACCTCAGCGGGAGCGGCCTGACCAACGGCACCCCCGCCGACGCATACGCCCACGGCCTCGAACGCGTTCAGGGCGTGGTGACCGTCGGCAACACGTACTACTTCAACGCCAGCAACGGTGGCAGCTATGGAACGACGCATCGGTTCGACTACAGCAGTACGGCCGGGACGATTCTGTCCACATCGAGCAGAACGACCGCCATCGGATGTGAAGACCTGTCCTATGACGGCTCCAGCAATCGGCTGTACTCGGTGGCGGAGTACTACGGCAAACGAGTCCTCTACGGCCTGACCCGCTTCTGAGCTGCGGATCACGGTTACGCATGCTTCCCGGGCACTGGAGGCATGCGTAACCATGATCTGCACGTAACGCGCTAGATCCCCTTGAAAGCGAACTCGGCCGGCTCGAAGCGATCGGTCACGTCGCCGGCGAGGTCATGACCGACGAGCTCCAGACGCTGCGTGATCGTCGGATCGAGCCGGTCGAGGTGCACCCAGACGATGTCGGGGCTGAACGACGACTCGAAGGCGTAGACCCGCCGCGACAGGTCGGCGAGCGTACGCCAGATGGTCATCGAGATGTTCGGCCGAGCCGGATCGGCGGTGCCGAACGGCTGAGCGGCGTTACGCATGACGCTCAGCAAGGCAGCGTATCCCCGGGGCGGGTTGTCCACCTTCGGCAGCCGCTCGGCGTAGTAAGCCGCCCGGACGAAACGGTCCGCCGCCTCCGTGGTGCCGGGCAGCGGGCGGTCGCCACCGAACCCTTCGTACTGCTTGAGGTGCTCCAGCTGCTCCTCGAACGGCGGCGAGTTCGTCATCACGTCGTAGTCGTGACTGTGGTGGACCTTCAGCCGACCGCCGAGATACTCCAAGACCGCAGAGTCTCCGCTCGCGTCGTCCAGCGCCAGGTGCACCGTCGCGGTCGTGCCGGACGGTCCGCCCTGGGGGCGTACCTGGAAAGGGTTTTGCTCCAGGTAGTCGACGGCTTCGGCGACGGTCGCGAACCGGTCGAGGAAGAACTGCGTCCACATCGACACCGGAAGCGCGGGCAACGACGGGTCCCGGTCGCCGAAGTCGGACTCGGCCAGCCACAACAGGTGCGCGCCCAGTCCCGCCTCGTTGATGCCGTCTGTCGCGGCCTTGTCGAAGACCCCGGCAATGACGCTCGCCTGCTCCGCCTGCCACGTCAGCGGATGAGGGTCGTCGGTGAATCCGGTCCGCTGCGCACCCCTCGGCATCATCCACAAGTTCGTGCCCAGGTCCTCCCGCCAGTCCATGTTGCGCCCGACGAGCATGCCCTGACCGCTGTCCCACAACACACGCGTACACATCTCAGCCTCCGGCCTTCTCCTCCGTCTCGCTCAGATTAGGACAAAAGCCACAGCGCCTACGCCGATTCGGGATCGCAGGGGCCGACTCGCTCGAGGGACATCGGTGACCACGAATAGCGGAATCATCAACCTCGTGGTCAACGGCGTGGCCTGATCTAGAGCGGCAAGGTCAGCCGCACCGCGAACCCCGGGCCGTCCGGTCCGGCGTCGAGCGTCCCGCCGTAGAGGGCGGCCCGTTCACGCATGCCGATGAGGCCGTGTCCCGAACCGTCCGGTTCCGCGATGACGGACGGCGTACCCGGACGGCGGCCCTCGTCGCGAACGGTCGCGGTGAACCGGTCCGTGTCGAAGACCAACGTGATGGTCACGCTTGTCGGACCGGCGTGTTTGAGGACGTTGGTCAAGGACTCCTGCACGATGCGGTACGCACACAGATCCAGCCCCGGTGGGAGCGCCCGGCGTACACCGATCACGTCGACCGTGACGTCGACCCCCGCGGCGCGTACGCGACTGAGCAGCGCGTCGAGCCGGGCGAGACCGGGAGCGGGCAGCGCGGCGTCCTCGTCCTCGACCACGGCGGTCGGCGTACGCAGAAGTCCCAGCATGCGCCGCAGCTCCTGCTGGCCCTCGCGGCTGGAGGTGGCGATCACCTCGACGGCGTCCTGGGCGGTGGGCGGGTCGGCGGGCAGGACCCGGCCGGCGACACCTGCCTGGATCGAGATGACCGACATGTGGTGCGCGACGATGTCGTGCAGCTCTCCGGCGATGCGGAGCCGCTCGTCGACGACGGCCCGGCGGGCGCGCTCGGCCTGCTCGCGGCGGAGCCGCTCGGTCGCCTCGGCCAGTTCCCGATTGCGGATGGCGAGCAGGCGGGCGTTGTCCCCGAACTTCCACAGGATGGCGGTGACGGCGATGCTGAGCGCGCCGACGCTGGCCATCGACGCATGGCGGCTGATGAGTCCGGCGTAGGTCCACACGCTCGCGCCGATCGCACCGGCCGGGATCGAGACGCGCCGCGGCCGGTCCGACGCGACGGTGAAGTACGCGACCTCGGTGGCGTACGGGTTGAGGGCCGGCCAGTATCCCGCGACGATGAACGCCAGCCAACCGGCGGCGCAGCAGATCAGGGTGGTCAGGGGTGCCCGGCGACGGAACAACAGCGGCATGTTCGCCGCCACGGTGAGCAGATACCCCGGGCCGTCGAACGCTTTGAAGTCCTCGTGGATCTCCCGGCCGAGCAGCATCGCCACCGTCGTGCAGCCGACCGCGAGTCCGATGTCGAGCATGACCGGCCCGTGGTGGCGGCGCAGCTGGGAGAAGGGCACGCGACACCATAGCGCCGGAAGCTGGGAAGGCTTGACCGTCCGGGGCCGGTGCGGCACCCTTCTCGGGTGATCCGGGTGCTCGTCGTGGAAGACCAAGTCCTCATCCGCGGCGGCCTGGTGGCACTGATCAAGACCGCACCCGAACTCAGCGTGGTGGGCGACGCCAGTGACGGCGAGCAGGCCGTCGAGCTCGCCGCGAGCACGAACCCCGACGTGGTGCTGATGGATCTACGGATGCCGGGCGTCGACGGCATCGAGGCCACTCGGCGCATCCTCGCGGCGGCCGGCGAGACTCCGCCGCGCGTACTGGTCCTGACCACCTACGACCACGACGAATACGTCTATCGAGCGCTGCTTGCGGGCGCGAGTGGTTACCTGCTGAAGGACACTACGCCGGAGCGCCTCCTCAATGCGATCACCACCGTTGCGTACGGGGGCATGCTCTTCGACCCCACGGTCGTCCGGAGCCTCATCGACGCGTACGCCCCAACGCCGTCGCAGAACCCGGCTCAGCTGCGTACGCTGACCTCCCGCGAGACGGAGATCCTGCGGCTGATCGCCCACGGACTGTCCAACGGAGACATCAGTGATCGGCTGGAGATCACGGACGCCACCGTGAAGACACACGTCAACCGGGTGCTGGCGAAACTCGGGCTGGCTAGCCGAGCCGAGGCGGTGATCCTCGCGTACGAGGCCGGGTTGGTGGTTCCGCGCCGATCCCGCGGCGAAGCGCCTGACGCCTAAAGCTGCTCACCGAATTCGATCTTGAGGTCTCGGCCCGGCGGTCGACCAATTCCTGCTGGGCGCGGGCGACCGGAGCCGGTTCTCCGGTGATCCGCTCGTCGCGGACCTGGCTGAGAATGGCGAAGTATTCGCGCAGGCGGCACGACCACAGCATGCAGGCAGCCGCTGCACGTCGGCCGGGCGCTGTGGCGGGTGAGTTGCACGGCTTAGACAACCATGAGTTCCACGACGGATGTTTCGTCCATGCAGGCCGCCTTAAGCTGAATCATGCATCGGGTATTGTCGATCATCAGGGGCACGGCGTGGGTCCTCGCCGCCGTCATGGTCGGCAGCTGCGGCCTCCTCCGCTACGACCGCGGGCCGACTCCGGACGAGATCCGAGCGACCGCCGAGGAAACCGCCACGAAAGCGGCCCGAACCGCCGCGGAGGCGTACGCCGCCGGCCTGCTCAGAAGCATCACCCGTGACACCGAGCTACTCGAAGTTGCCACAGGAGCCGAAGACTGGTGCATCGGTGGCAAAGGCGAGATGGCGGGCCGGCACACCGAATACCGCGTCAAATGCACGCAACGGACTGAGACGGTACTGTCCGGCGGAAGGGCCGACCTGGTGTCGATCCTGCGTCGCGTCGACGCCGCGGCCAAGCACGCCGGCAGTTACAGCGCCGGAAACCTCGACGGACTTGAGAATTTCCTGCAGCGCAACGGCATCGACGCCGATGGTCGGCTGATGTCCTGCCCGCAACTCGTCTACTCGTACCTCGGACCGTCGCCGCCCGCCGAGGTGCGTTCCGCCGGGGACTGGTCGATCGCCGTCGACTGGATCGACGACCGCCGACCGAAACCCACGCATTGCCACATCGACGCATCGCCGTTCGTGTGGCCATCGCCGGACGTGGGCGGTCCCTATGTCGTCCGTCGCGAACCGCTCGATCGCGCCTCTGCCACGGCAGGCTACAAGAATCAGGCGCTCATCATCGTGTCGGTGTTCGGTGTCTACTTCACATCTCCCTGGGAGTGACGCCAGCCGCCGATCAAGACTTTGCCTGGCCCGAGACGGCCGATTCGGCGGTATGACGGGCGCGGAACTTGGCGACCTTGGCCCGGTTGCCACACCGGCTCATGTCGCACCAGCGGCGGGTTCCCCGGGCGGAGTTGTCGAGGAACATCCGCGTGCAGGCGGGCCCTTCGCATTCGTGCAACTGGGTCGCCGACGGGCCGGTGACGAGCGCGATGGCGGCCCGGGCGGCGAGCGACAGCGACGCCCGCACCGAGCCCAACCGGACGAGCACCCCGGCGTCGTCGATCTGCACGAGCGGGGGTGCGACCGCCGCCGCCTCGTTCACGATGTCGCGGTCACCTGGGTCGAAGGCGGCTCCCGTCATCGCCGCGTACGCGAGGCGGTAAACGGCTTCGCGGAGAGTCTTGGCGTACGCGAGATCTGAGTCGTCGGCCCGCGCCGAGGGGTCGCCGATGCCGGCCGCGATGAGCCAGCGCTCCAGGTCGGCAGCGGCGGGCAGGAACTCCACGGGGGTGCCACCGTGCCGCCGGCCCAGCGTGCCGGTCAGATCGAGCGCGAGGTCGCCGCCGAAGAAGTTGAATTCCACCACCTCATGGTAGCCAGCGTGTAACCACCTTGACTGGTTTCGCGAAGACGGCCATCATGTAACCGGACCTAATGGTTACGTGATGGGGGTTGGTCATCATGACCGTCCGTGTGGGCGTCAACGGGTTCGGCCGCATCGGCCGGGCGCTGCTCCGGGCTCAGCTGCGCCGCCGCGAGGACGTCGAAGTCGTCGCCGTGAACGACCTGACCGACGCGCGTACGCTCGCGCACTTGCTCAAGTACGACACGACCGCCGGTACCCTGCCCGTCAGCGTCTCGGGTGGCGACGACGCCATCGAGGTGGACGGAACCAAGATCGCCGTACTGGCCGAGCGGGATCCGGCCCGGCTGCCGTGGCGAGAGCTGGGCGTGGACCTCGTCGTCGAGTCGACCGGCCGGTTCACCGACGCACACCAGGCTCGTGCGCATCTCGACGCGGGTGCGAAGCGGGTGCTGATCTCCGCGCCCGCGAAGAACGAGGACCTCACGCTGGCGATCGGCATCAACGACGACCTGTACGACCCGGACCGCCACACGATCGTGTCGAACGCGTCGTGCACGACGAACTGTCTCGCCCCGATGGCGAAGGTGCTCGACGACGTCTTCGGCATCGAGCGCGGCTCGATGACCACCATTCACGCGTACACGCAAGATCAGAACTTGCAGGACGGGCCGCATCGCGACCCGCGGAGAGCGCGCGCCGCGGCGCTGAATCTGATCCCGACCACGACCGGGGCGGCGAAGGCGATCGGCCTGGTCCTGCCGCGGCTGAGCGGCAAGCTCGACGGCTATTCGATCCGCGTGCCGGTGCCCGTCGGTTCGCTCACCGACCTGACCGCGGAGCTCAGCCGGGAGACCACGCC
This sequence comes from Hamadaea sp., assembly GCF_013362815.1. Classification (GTDB taxonomy): domain Bacteria; phylum Actinomycetota; class Actinomycetes; order Mycobacteriales; family Micromonosporaceae; genus Hamadaea. The sequence continues at coordinate 64,987 of NZ_JABFVK010000030.1, forward strand.
GGACGAGATCAATGCTGCTTTCCGGGCAGCCGCCGAAGGTCCGCTGCGCGGAGTCCTGGAGTACACCGAGGATCCGATCGTCTCGAGCGACATCGTCGGCAGCCCCGCCTCCTGCATCTTCGACGCGAGCCTGACCAAGGTCGTCGGCGGTACGCAGGCCAAGATCTACGGCTGGTACGACAACGAGACGGGCTTCGCCAACCGCCTGCTCGACACCATGGTGCATATGACCGCTTGACAGCCATTTCCCTGACGGGGCGGCCCACTCGGGCCGCCCCTTTGCGTACCCCCAGGGGGTATGCTACGGTCTCCGGGCAGGATACCCATGGGGGGTATCCTTTCGAGGAGGCAAGCCATGTGCACCTGTTGCCAGACAAGCGATTCCGCCACGCCCGCCGTCGTCGACGGCCGTGAGTTCAGCGTGGCGGGCATGACCTGCCAGTCCTGCGCGACGAAGGTGACCGACGCCGTCAGCGGCGTACCGGGAGTCACCGGCGTCAGCGTGGACCTCCGGGCCGGGCGAGTCACCGTCGGTGGCCCCGCGTCCGAGCAAGCGATCGCCGCCGCCGTCACGGCGGCCGGCTACCACCTCGAAACTTCGAAAGGCTAGTCATGAACCCCGATCCCCGGCGCTGGTGGGCCCTCGCCGTCCTCGCCACCGCCCAGTTCATGGTCATCATGGACACCTCGATCATCGCCGTCGCGCTCCCCCGCATGCAGCAAGACCTGGGCTTCAGCCCCAGCGGTTTGCAGTGGGTGTTCAACGGCTACGCCGTCGCGTTCGGCGGGCTCCTGCTGCTCGGCGGCCGGCTGTCCGACCTGTTCGGCGCGCGCCGCGTGTTCGCCACCGGATGGCTCGTCCTGATCGCCGGTTCCGTCCTCGCCGCGGCCGCCACGACGCCCGGCGTCGAGATCGCCGGCCGCGCTGTCCAGGGCGCCGGCGCGGCCTTGCTCGCCCCGGCTGCGATGACACTGCTCATGGTGCTGTTCGCCGGTCAGCCGACCGAGCTGCCCAAGGCCATGTCCTTCTACGGCGCGGCGGCCCCGGCCGGTGGCACCGCCGGCGTCTTCCTCGGCGGCGTCATCACCGAGTGGCTGACCTGGCCGTGGGTGTTCGTCATCTACGTGCCCATCGGCCTGCTCACCCTCGCATTCACCCCGGCCACCCTGCCCGCAGTCCCCGGCCGCCGCAGCAGCACCGACCTCGCAGGCGCGCTCGCGGTCACCGCGGGTCTCGCGCTCGCCGTGGCGGCGCTGGTCACCGCGCCGGCCAACGGCTGGACCTCGGCCACGACCTTGGGCCAGCTCGCGGCTTCGGTCGCGCTGATCGCCGGGTTCCTGCTTCTTCAGCGACTGGTACGCGCACCGCTCATGCCCCTGCGCATCTGGCGTACGCCCGGACTGGCGGCGGCCAACATCTCGATGGCGCTGCTCGGCGCGGCCTGGATTCCGATGTGGTACTTCCTGAACCTGTACATCCAGCAGGTTCTCGGCTTCGGATCGTTCGCCAGCGGCGCGGCCCTGCTGCCGATGACCGCCCTCATCATGATCGGCATGATCGGGGTCACCGGCCGGTTGCTGGCCCGATTCGGCGCCCGCCCGCTGATCATCACCGGACTGCTCGTCCTCGCGGCCGGACTAGGGCTGCTGGCCCTGGCCGACCCGCACGGGTCCTTCGCAGCCGACGTCCTGCCGGGTTCCCTGGTCGCGGCAGCCGGCATGGCGCTGGCCTTCATCCCGGCCACGATGACCGCGATCGGCGGCGTCGCCCCGGCCGAGGGCGGCCTCGCATCCGGCATCGTCAACACCACCTACCAGGTCGGCTCGGCGCTCGGCCTCGCCGCGATGACCGCCGTCGCGGTCGCCAACGGCGCGGGGCAGACCACCGACCCGGTCGAGCTGACCATCGGCTACACCACCGCGTTCACCGTCACGGCGCTGGTCGCGCTGGCCGGTGCGGTGCTGGCGGCGCTCACCCTACGGCGTCCGTCCGTCCACACTGGATCGACCGAGATCGTGCCCGCCGAGCAGCGGACGACGACCTCCGTCTGACCCCCTCCCGACGACGGCCCGGAGCAGTCAGCTCCGGGCCGTCGCACGTTCCGTGCCGGTGGTATGCGTTTTCGAGCCGATCGCGGGCAACAAGCGCCCTTCATATGCGCAAATCGGCCCGTCAGCGCATACCAGCGGTACTCGATCATGAAAATCGCCTCGAAATCGCACACCACGGGCACACAAGTCCCGGAGGCTCGGCACCGTTGCTCCTCTTGCCGATACTGAGCCGGTGAGTTGGCGAGAGGTGCCCCGCCCGATTCGGTGGATCTTGGGCGCGCAGATCGTGGTCCTGAGCTACGGCGGCATCGTCCACGTCGTACAGCTCGCGACCGGCGGCTGGCCGCCGTATGCCTGGGCGCCGGGCTGGCTCGCGGCGTACTTCACGTCGCTGACCCTGCTCGATCCCCTGGCCGCAGCGCTGTTGTGGTCGCGGCGTGCGGCCGGTCTGTATCTCAGCGCTTTCGTGTTCGTCACCGACGCGGCGGCTAACGCGTATGCCACCTACGGACTGCACATGGCGTCCGGAATGGCGGTCGTCTCGCAAGCGGTCATCACGGCGATCGCGATCGCGGTGCTGGTCACGGCTCGGCGCGTACGCCCCTGGCTCCGCTGAGGCCGACAGTCTGTTTTGTACTGTTTTGCGTATGCCGACGCGCCGTTCACCAGGAACTCTGATCAAGCACGAGTCGCTGCCTCCGGCGCTGCGACCCGATCGGGCGGCGGCTGCGTACCGGCTGTTCTATCAGGGCACCGGATATGACGGGCTGCCGAAGCTGATCACTGGTTCGGCCTTCCTGCCGCACGGGACCCCACCCGCCGACGGATGGCCGGTGGTGGCGTTCGCCCATGGGACGACCGGGTTGCACCACCGGGCGTCGCCGTCGCGTACCGGTCTGTCGAAGCCGGAGCGAGCGCACGTCGACGGCTGGCTGGCCGCCGGGTACGCCGTCGCCGCAACCGATTACGAAGGTCTCGCCGGTCAGGGCGAACATCCGTACTTCAACGGCGAGGCGGTCGCCGACGACATCGTGGACGCCGTCCGCGCCGCACACGGGCTGGATCGCCCGCTGAGCCGGAGCTGGATCGTCGCCGGGTTCTCGCAGGGCGGTCACGCCGCTCACTACACCGCGATGATCGCCACGGCGTACGCCCCGGAGCTGGACTTCCGGGGCTCGGTCACCTTCGGGCCGGCCATCGGGCTGCGCGAGATGTTCACCGTGCTGACCGCCGACGGCGATGCGCCCACCCCCTGGGTGATCCCGATCTTCCTGGCCGGGCTGCAGGTGAGCCATCCCCAGCTGCGGCCGGAGGAGTTCCTCACCGGCGAAGGCATGCGGCTGACCCGGCTCGCGCAGCGGGCGACGCTCAAGGAGATGGCCCGGGCGTGTGCCGAGGTCACCAACGACGCGGCCGGCACCGCCGGCCTCGGTCAACGCCGTCAGGTCGCCGACCTGCTCGACCGGATCGACGCGCCCGTCACGGCGCTGGACCGGCCCACGCTCGTGCACGCCGGCGTACGCGACACCATCGTGCCCGTCGCCGTCATGGAACCCTTCGTCCAGGCGCTCCGAACGGCGGGCACCGAGGCCGACCTCGTGCACTGCGCCGAGGCCGATCACATCGGCGTACTCGCTGATGGCCTGCCGAATGCGCTGGAGTGGGCCGCGCGATCGATGGACCACCCACCGGGACCGGCGCGGGAGTGCCGATTCAGCCTGCTGGACGCGAGCGGGGACGGATTCCTGGCGCGGGACGACTACACCGGGTTCGCGTTGCGGCTGGTCCTCGCGCTGGGCGAAGCGCCACGCTCGCCGCAGGCCGACGCGGTGCGGGAGGGCTACTCGCGACTGTGGCGGGCGATCGCCACCGAGGCCGACGCGGACGGCGACGGACGAGTCAGCCGCGAGGAGTACCTGGCGTGGACCGCGACCGCCGCGCGGACCTCGCTCTTCGACGACGCGGTACGCCCCTTGGCCCGCTCGGTCGTGGAGCTGGTCGACGCGGACGGCGACGGAGCGCTGGACCGCGCCGAGCTGACCCGGCTGCTGAGTGCGTGCAACCTGACGGCGGAGCAGATCGATCGCACGATGACGGAGCTGGACGCCGACGGGTCGGGCACGATCACCGCCGACGAGATCGAGCTGGCGGTACGCGACTTCTGCCTCGGCGACGGGAGGGCGGGCGGCTGGCTGTTCGGCCGCATCTGACCCTCGCGTGTCCGCCGAGCGCTGATCATGGGCGGCCATGATCAGCGGAAGATTCGCGGTGCCATAACCCCACATTTTCTCCGTTGATCTCGGCGCCCGGAGACGTCAGTTCGGCGGTCACCGAACTTTCGTAGCCGTAGCGTCGAGGTATGCAGCAGATACCCACGGCGTACGCCGAAGCCGTGCTGAACGATCCTGGTTTCGGCGTACCGCCGGTGCCGTCCGGCGTACGCGGTATCGCCTGGTTGCGGGCGACCGTCGGCCGGTTCAGCTCGGGCGCGGACCACGTGCGACGGCGAGCGCTGTCCGTCGCAGTGATCGACTCGATTCCGCTGGAGTCGTTGCGGCACAACAACTCGCGTCATCCGGTCGCGACGCTCGCCGAAGCACTCGGCAGCACCGTGGACATCGTCGGCCTCGTACGCGACGCCGCGCAGGCGTACCAGCCCGGCACCGGTGACACTCTGCGAGCCGATGCCGCCGTCGACCGCCTCGTCATCCTCTTCGGCGGCGAGTTCGACGAGGCTACGGCTGCCCGGATCGGCGTACTGGTGCAGGCGTGCGACGCGACGGCGACACTGATCGACCGCGTACGACATGGCGCGTCCGTGGACGAGGTGATGCGCGACCAGCCGCCGGTACGCGCGACGAAACGTCAGGCGCTCACCCGGACGACGGTCGGCGGCCTCACCGTCGAAGCCGGTGAGGTGGTGCAGATTCCGCTCGGGGGTGAGCTGGCCTTCGGCGCCGGGCCGCGGCGCTGTCCGGGCCGGGCGCACGCGCTCGCCTTGGTGGAAGGGGCGACGTCGTGACCACCTTCGCCGATCTTCACCGCGCGGGCGATCCGCTGGTGCTGCCGAACGCCTGGGACGTCGCGTCCGCGTACTGCCTGGTCGAGGCGGGCTTCCCGGCCGTGGGCACGACCAGCCTCGGGGTCGCCGCCGCGTCCGGGCTGCCCGACGGGGTGGGCGCGGCCGAGGCCGCGACGCTCGATCTCGTCCGCCGGCTGGCCGGGCTTCCGGCTTTCATCACGGCCGACCTCGAACAGGGGTCGGTCGCCGCCGCGGTTGCGGCAGCCGAGGCCGGGGCCGCCGGGGTCAACCTCGAGGACGCGCTCGGCCCCGCCGAGACGCAGGCCGCGCTCATCCGGTCCGTGAAGCGCGAAGCGCCCGGCCTGTTCGTCAACGCCCGCACCGACACGCACTGGCTGCGGCCCGGCGATCTCAGTGAAACCCTTCGAAGAATCCACTTGTACGCAGACTCCGGCGCGGACGGCGTGTTCGTCCCCGGCCTCGCCGAGCCGGCCGACATCGCAGCCGTGGTGGCAGCCGTCGACGTCCCGGTGAACGTCCTCTTCCTGCCCGGCCGGCTCACCGTCGCCGAGCTGACGGAGCTCGGCGTACGCCGGATCAGCACCGGCTCGTTGCTGTTCCGCTCAGCGCTGGCGGCGGTGACGCGCACCGCGGTCGCCGTACGCGACGGGTCGGCCGTCGACTCCGGTCTTCCCGCGTACGCGGAGGTGAACGCCTGGGCAGGAGCGCGTCAAACCTTGTGAGTCGCCGATGCTGTGCTGCGGCGAAGCACTAGTTCGGGGTCGAACAAGACTTCGTCGCTGACGAGCGGGCTACCGGCGACTTGAGCCTCCAGCAGGGACACGGCGGTCTGCCCGATCTCCTCGATCGGCTGGCGGATCGTCGTCAGCGGCGGATCGACGCAGGTCATGAGCGCGGAATCGTCGTATCCGACGACGCTCACATCGTCCGGGACGCTCAGCCCGTTGCTACGGACACCACGGATCGCACCGAGGGCGAGCACGTCGCTGGCGCAGATCAGCCCGGTCGCACCCCGCTCGATCAGCTGGACCGCCGCGACGTGGCCGCCCTCCAGCGCGAGGATCGTGCGTTCGACCAGCATCGGATCACCAGGGAACGCCTCGGCCTTGCGCTGTGACGGGATGTGGCCCAGCGGGCCGATGACGAGGCCGATCCGCTCGTGACCGAGGCTCCGCAGATGCCGGTACGCCTTGCCGACCGCCGCAGCGTCGTTGGTGGACACTCGGGAGAAGCTCAGACCGTCGGCGGCTGCGTTGATCAGGATCACCGGCAACTTGCGTTGCAGCAGCCGGTCGTAGTGCTCATGGTCGGCATCGGCTTGGGCGTACGCGCCGCCGGCGAAGATCACCCCGGACACTTGCTGGCTGAGCAGCATCGTGACGTAGTCGCCTTCGGAGACGCCTCTGCTCGTGCGCGTACACAGCACCGGGGTGAAGCCCTTCTTGACCAACGCCGCCCCGACGACCTCGGCGAACGTCGGAAAGATCGGGTTCAGCAGATCCGGCAGCACCAACCCGACCAGACGAGGGCGTTCGCCGCGCAACTTGACCGGCCGCTCGTAGCCGAACACGTCCAACGTCGTGAGCACGGCGGTACGCGTCGAGTCGGAGATCCCCGCCCGGCCGTTGAGCACCCGGCTCACCGTCGCCTCGCTGACGCCGGCGTGCTTGGCGATGTCGGCCAGCCGTCTCATTTGAGCCCCGAGTGGGCCAAGCCCTCGACGAACTGACGCTGGGCGACGATGAAGACGATGAGCACCGGCAGGACCGTCATCGTGGCGGCCGCCAGCTGCGTGTTCCACATCTCCCCGCCGTAGGCGTCGGTGAACCGGGTGAGCGCCTGCGGCAGCGTGAACAACTCCGGTGAGGTGAGGTAGACGGTGGGTTCGAGGTAGAGATTCCACGACGTGAGGAAGGTCAGGATCGCCACCGCCGACAGCGCGGGCTTGGCCAGCGGTACGCAGATCCGCCACCAGATGCCGGGGCGGCCGAGGCCCTCCAACCGGCCCGCCTCCTCGAGTTCGGCCGGGAGCGCGATGAAGAATTGCCGCATGATGAACGTCGCCAGCACGCAGGGCGCAGCCAACGCCGTGACCAGGATCAACGGCCAATGCGTGTTGATCATCCCGGCTCGTTTGAACATCTGGAACAGCGGCACGATGGTCACCTCGCTCGGCACCAGCAGGCCGATGAGCACCACCACGAAGAGGGCGTTCGCGCCGGGGAACCGGATGCGGGCGAAGGCGTACCCGGCGAGGCTGGAGACCACCAGCGTGATCAGCGTGACCAGCAGGGCGATGTAGACGCTGTTGAAGTACTGCCGGGCGAACGGCTGGAAGGTGAACGCCTCGGAGTACGCCGAAAGCGTGGGATGGTCGGTCCACAGTGAAGGCGGCGACGCGAAGATCTCCGGCAGCGGTTTGACCGACGCGGCCACCATCCAGATCGTCGGCACCACGAACGGGATCGCCAGTACGCCGAGCGCCACCACCAGCAGCACGCGTCGTGCCAGCGAGTTCAGTGATTCACTGCTCATGGAAGACCCACTTCCGGCGAAGCTGCCACTGCAGCAAGGTCAGCAGCATGACGAAGGACAGCAGCATCAACGCCAGCGTCGAGCCGTAGCCGATGTCGTTGAACTCGAAGGCCTGCTGGAAGACGTAATAGACCAGCACGGTCGTGCTGAGTTCCGGGCCGCCGCCGGTCAGGACGGCGATCTGGGCGAACGACTGAAGCGCGCCCACGATGGTGATGATCGCGGTCAGCAGCAGCGTCGGCGAGATCAGCGGCAGCGTGATCCGGGTGAAGATGGTCCGGCTGCCCGCGCCGTCCATGCGGGCGGCCTCATACAACTGAGACGGCACGCCCTGGAGCGCCGACAGGAACAGCACCATGTTGACGCCGACGCTACGGACCACCTGCGTGATGATCACCGACAGCATGGCGGTGTCGCCGTGCTGGAGCCAGTTCGGCCCCTCGATCCCGATCGTCGCGAGCATTCCGTTGATGCCGCCGTTGTCCTGCAACAGGAAACCCCAGACGAGCGTCCAGGCGACGACGGAGACGACCACCGGCGAGAAGAACAGCGTGCGGAACAGGGTCGCGCCACGGAACCGGCGGTTGAGGAGTACGGCGATGAGCAGGCCGAGGGTGATGTTGAGGATCACCACGCCGCCGGAGAAGATCGCCGTCGCGAGCAGCACCGACGGCAGCTGCGGATCGGACGCCAGAGCGGTGTAGTGCTCGGCTCCGACGAAGGTCTGCTTGCCGGTGAACACGTTCCAGTCGTTCAGGCTGTACCAGATCGCCAGGCCGACCGGAACCAGCACGAACAGCAGGACCCCGGCGAGCTGCGGTGCGATGAAGAGATATCCGGTCAGCACATCTCGGCGGCGGGTGGTCCAGAAAGGCGGCCGGGCCGTGCCCCGGACGTTGGCAGACGCCCGGGACACGACACGGTTTTTCGTGGTGGCCGACACTACTTGGCCAGGATGGGTTCGATCGCTGCGCATACCGAGCGCAACACGGCGGGGATGTCGGCGTCGGCCTTCCACATGGCGTCCAGCGCGGTCTTGCCCTTCTGGGCGATCTCGGCGGGGCTGGTGTGGTTGGGCAGGGTGACCGCGTTCGGCAGCTGGTCGACGACGACGGACTGCAGCTGTTCGGCGCTCAGCGTCTTGTTGTTCGCGGCGAGCTTGGCGCCGGTCAGCAGCGACTTGCGAGGCGGCGGGAAGAACTGGGCGAGCTTCTCGGCGTTCGACGGGTTCGTCAGGTACGCGAGGAAGTCCAGGGCCTGGCTCTGATGCTTGCTCGAGGTCAGTACGCCCACCCCGGCCTGCCCGAGGACGGCATACTTGCCGGCCGGCCCGGTCGGCAGCGGGTGGAGCCCGAACTTGAACGAGCCCGTGAGCAGGGAGGCGCGGGAGACCTGAGCGATGGTGAAGGCGGCGTCACCGGCGAAGAAGTCCGCGGTGGTGCCCGGGCTGGGCATCGCCTTGGATGTGAACGCCGCATCGTGCAGGAACGAGAAGGCCTTCTGCATCTCGGGACTGGCGAAGGTGCAGGTCTTGCCGTCCTGGCTCCACGCCGCCGCACCAAAGCCGGTCCAGACGGTGGCCAGCACGTTCCACGACTTGTAGTCGAAGTCGCGGATGACGAAACCGGCCTTGCCCGTCTTCTCGTGCACGGCCGCGCCCGCGGCGGCGACCTGATCCCAGGTCAGCGTGGCCGGGTCGATCTTCTGCCCGGCCTTGGCGAGCAGGTCGGTGTTCACGTAGAGGGCGAACGGCGAATTGGAGAACGGGTACGCGTACAGCGTGCCGTTCCGGCTGTACTCGGCGGTGACGCTGCCGAGCAGATCGTCGTACTGCCAGCCGTCGGTGGCCTTGAGTTTGTCGGTCAGCCCGACGAGGGCGTCGGAGGCGATCAGATCCTTCGACAGGTCGCCCATCCAGGCCAGATCCGGGGCGTTGCCACCGGCGATCTGAGTGGTGAGCGTCGTGTTGTAGTCGGCGAACGGCAGGCTCTCGAAGGTGATCTTCGAGACGTCGGGGTGGTCGGCCCGGTACGCGTCGCCGATCGAGTTGAGCAGCTTCAGCTGAGCCTCGTTCGAGGTCCACACCGTCATCCGGAGCTCGGCGGGTCCCGAGGTCTCGGCCGCCGTCCCGGAACAGGCCGCGCTGAGACCGACGATCGCCGTCAAGGCGAGAGCGCCGAGCGCCTTTCGTGCATTTATCATGGTTGCGTCCTTCTTATGTGGAGTGTTCGGCGCGGCTCAGTAGCCGACGACCTCGGGCCAGTGCAGCTCGACGCCGGCCTCGACGAGACGGTGCTGGAACAAGCCGACGAGTTCGGCGTCGGTGGCGACCTGCCGTGGGCTCAGACCCCGGTCGAGGCAGAACGCGGCGAGTTCCCCCGCGGACTCCCCCACGTTCCACTCGACCGGATGCAGCCGGTACGCACCGTTGGTGATGTGGGTGGTGCCGATGTTCTTGGCGGCCGGCAACAGGTTCTGGGTGCGTACGGGGACCAGCGCGCCCAGCGGGATCTCGAACGGCGCGCACTCGACGTCGATGTAGTTGTCGCCGCCGGTCGACGGGTGCAGATCGATCCGGTACATCCCGACTCCGACGGAGCCGTCGAAGCGGGCCGGACCGTCGTATCCCCGGGCCTTGATCGAGATGTCCTGCTCGCGGATGGTGGTCAAAGCCTTGATCCGCCGGGATTCCCGGATGTAGGGGGCCTGGGCGAAGCCGTCGGCGGTCCCGACGAGATCACCGCGCAGCCGGAGGCCCGGCCAGCCGCGTCCACCGTCGGGCCGGGGCGCTTCGGTTTGCAGCCAGTACGCGTACGCCCGGGACTGCGCCTTCGCCGCCGCGAGATGGCGGTCCCGGTCGTCGGTGTCGATGATCGAACCGCCGACGTAGTCCAGCTGCGGCCAGTTGGCGAGCACGATGTCGCTGTCGTAGAGGCCGTCGGCGAAGGTCTGCCGGGCGGCGATCCGCCGGAACTGCCACAGATCCCGATCGCCCGCGTCGAACCGCGGATCACCGGAGTCGTCCCGATCCGGGTTGACGATCATGGTCCGCTGCTCCGGCACCAGCGTACGCGGATTCGGCGCGACGAAGGAGAGCATCGGAGCGCCCCAGAACGGCAGCTCGAACGAGCCCCACTCGTCGTAGTCGGCCGGCCGCTCGATGGTGTGGTCACCGGCGACGTGGTCGAAGGCGAAGCACCACGCGATCGACTGGACGTTGGCCGGGTCGGCCACCTCGGCCGCGCTCGGCTCGCCCGTGTCCGACCGCGCCTCCGCGCCGACGGCGTACTCGGTTCCGGTGAGCGGCAACAGATCGCCGGTCTCGGTGCCGTCGAGGACGAACTCCGCCTTGACGACGATCTCCGCCCCGGTCGGCAGATCCTTCACCGTGACAGAGCGGACGACGCCGTCGACGACGTCGGCCGCGACCGGGACGGCACGCTGCAAGACGGTTAGCCGGCCGCTCGACCGATAGGGCGCGAGCATGGCTTCGATGACGGCGAGCGCCACCCGCGGCTCATGGCACAGCCGGGAGACTCGGCCACGTCCCGGGTTCAGTTCCCGCTCGACGCGGGCTGCTTCCGACAGCGGATAGTGATCGCGGTAGTAGCGCCGGATGTTGTCACGAAGTGCCCGGTATCGGGCGGTGACGCCGAACTGCTCGACCCAGATGTGCTCGTCCGGTGGCACTGCCTGCGACGTCAGTTGCCCGCCGAGCCAGGCGTACTCCTCGGTCATCACCACGCGGCGGCCACGCTGGAGCAGGGCGAGCGCGGCGGCCACCGAACCGAGCCCACCGCCGATGATCGCCACTTCCGTGGCGATCGCGCGCATCAGGACGCCGCCGATCGGGCGACGATGGTGCCGCCGGTCGCGACCTCGGCCATCAGCAGCCGCTGCGTCTCCAGACCGGCCCATTCCGGTGGATCGGTGGTGATCAGCTGCTGCAACAACTCCAGCGCCTCGGCGGCGATCTGCATCCTCGGCACATGCAAGCCCGACAGTTCGCGGTTCGCGGCACGGTGACCGCGTACTTCGCCGAGCGCGGCGACCGAGATCTCGCCCGGCACGTCGACGCCTGCTTCGACCAACGCGTGGATGACGTCCTCGGTGAGGAAGGCGTCCTCGGCGATGATCAGCGTCGCCTCGGTGGCTCTGGCCAGCCGCGGCAACTCCGCGACCCGCTCGTCGCCCACCAGGAGGAACGCCAGCCGCCCGGCAGCGGAGGCCGCCTCGACCGCGCCTCGCCGGTCGCGCGCGGTCGGGGTGTCCCGGCCACGATGCACATACAGAGCCTGCCGATGTCCGAGCTCTGCGGCCTGGTCGATCAGCTGGGCGGTCGGGGTGACGTAGTCGATGCCCACGTACGGCACGGCGGCGGTCGTCTCGTCCCGGCGGCCGACCGCGACGAACGGGAACTGCTCGGCGACCAGCCGCTCCAGCTCGGAGCCGACCATCTGCTGGCCGAGCAGGATGCAGCCGTCGGCGAGCCGGAGCCGGGTCTTGCGGTGGAACAGGCTGCGCGTCCCGTCCTCCACCGGTGATGACGTGAAGAACAGCAGATCACAGCCGATGCTTTCGGCGGCGCGCTCGATTCCGTTCAGCAGCGGGCCGTAGAAGTCCATGCTCTCGGGCGACAGGGCCGCCTCGTAGGTGAAGACGCCAATGATCTGGCTGTCCAGCCCGGCCAGCCGCCGAGCCGCCGGATCGGCGACATAGGTGGCCTGCTCGAGTGCGCGCTTGACCCGGGCCCGGGTCTCCTCGGGGATGCGCACGTTCGTGCCGTCCCGATCGTTCAGCACCACCGACACGGTGGTCTGACTGACGCCCGCGATCTCCGCGATCTCGCGCTGCGTCACCCGGCGACGTCTCGTTGGCATCGGCCCTCCGTTGATAATGCCTATCTTCTCCGAACGCCGATGACCATAAGCCGCCGGAAACGAAAGCGCAACCTCCCCTTGACAGATGGGTTGTGTGGTTGGCATCGTCCGTTTCACCGCGAAGAAGATAGGCATTATCAAACGAGTTCGCGGGCAGACAGGAGCAGACGATGACACCCCAGCTCAGCCGTCGCGGCTTCCTCGGTATGACGCTCGCGGCGGGCGTCGTCCTCATCGCCGAACCCACCCCGGTCACCGCGTACGCGGCGGCGGGCGACGTCTCCCTCGCCGCGGGCGGGATCAGCCTGCTGGCGAGCGTCGGCGGACGCCTGGCCATCCGCGACGCGGCCGGAGTCACCCGGTCCGCCGGATCGAAGTTCCAGATCAAAGACCAGGTCACGGGCATTCACCTGTCCACCGGCGGCACTCCCACGCTGGCTCAGCTCCCGGACGGAACTCCGGCCATCCGCATGGACTACGTCTTCGGCGCGGCGACCGGCCCGGTCACCGTGGTCGGCTGGTTCAGCGTCGCCACCAACCACGCCCAGCTGGAGTGGCACGTCACCGGCCCGGACACCCTCGTGCCGGACGGCTTCCTGTTCAGCCGCGCGATCCAGGCGCCGACAGCGCCGGACGACTACATCGCGATCACCGAGTGGGTACGCGACTCGGGCGGTGGGATTCCGTACGAGGACACCGTGGGCGTCGCGCATACGTCGACCTGGGGCAGCCTGCACGGCATGTTCCTGCTGGACCGGTCTCGTCAGGCCTGGACGAACGCCACCTGGGTCCACGCGCCCGGCGTACCGGAGTCCGCCGGAGGCTGGACCAGCCGAGCCGACTTCTTCTTCACCGAGACCCGGCCGTCGGCCACCGCGACCATCGGCCGCGGGCGCGAACTCGGGCTGGAACTGACCGGCAACCGCCCGTTCAACCTCTTCGACGTCGCCGGGGAGCTGATGGAGCTCACCGCCTTGGTGGCGAACGGCGGCGCGGCGCGGTCAGCCGAACTCCAGCTCACGGTACGCGACTTCGACGGGAACGTCGTGACCGACACGACGGTCACCGGCGACATCTCCGCGGCCAGCATCTGGCAGTACGCCTTCACCGTGCCCGCGCCCGCCACCGGAATAGTGTTCGCCGAAGTCACGGTGCGGTCCGGCGACGACTCGGCCTTCGCCCGCACCAACCTCGCCACCCTCGCCGCGTTCGACTACCAGGCCGGTTCGGGCAGCATGTTCGGCATCGCCAACTATCCGTGGCTCCAGCGTCCGAGCGCCGACGCCGTGCTGGATCTGTGGGAGCGGGCCGGCATCAGCCTCGTACGCATCGCGTACGACGGCGGGCCGGGTCTGCCCCCCGCCGCCTTCGACGCGAGGTCGATCCGGCACAACATCGAACTGCAACCGTCGCTGGAGGCGACCGACGCCGACGCCGCGACGTGGGCGGCCGACAAACTTTCGGTGGCCGTCGCGGCCGGAGCCGGGTACTTCGAAGTCGGCAACGAGCTGAATCGCCCGTTCAACACCGGCACCGCCGCGCAGGCGTACCTGGACAAAGCCTTGCGACCCGTCTTCGATCGGCGGGCCGCGACCGGCGCGGCGATCAAGCTGATGAACAACGGCCTGGCCGGGATGGACAAGCCGTGGGTGCAGAACTTCATCGCAGCCGGCGGCTGGGACCTGATCGACGCGTTCGCCTACCACCCCGGCCGGGGCAACTTCACGCCGGACTACATCCCGCCCGGCGACGACTGGAGCACCGGAGCCGACGGCACATACTGGAACTTCTACGGCGGTCTGAAGCAGCTGAAGGCGCTGATGGCGCAATACGGTGCGAAGGAGATCTGGCTGACCGAGGCGTACGCGCCCACCAAGCCGAACAGCTGGTGGCACGACACCTATCGCCATGCTGCCGAAAACGTCCTGCTCACTCTGGCGTTGGCGAAGGCCGAGGGCGTCACCTGCGTCTGCTGGTACCAATTCCACGACAGCGTGCTCGGCATGCCGCAAGTCGCCGATCCCGACAACGTCGAATACCACTACGGCCTGATGAACCGCGACTTGAGCCCGAAGCCCTCCCTGCTGGCGTACGCCACCGCCGCGCGCGTGCTCGACCAGGCCACCTTCCGGAATTGGCTGACCTTCGCCGACCCGCTCACCTTCGGCCTCTGGTTCGACACCCCGTCCGGACCGGTCGCGGTGCTGTGGAACCGAGCCGACGGCTATCTGCTCAACACCACCGGCCGGCGCACGGATTGGCACTTCCCCGCGCCGGAGGTCTGGGCCGATCCGTGGCCGACGAAGGTGAGTCTCACGGTCGCCGCGCGGGACAGCGTCACCGAGCTGAACGCCATCGGGCAGAGCCGTCAACTGCCGGTCGCCGACGGCCAGGTGACCGTGACCCTCGACGGCGCGCCGAGAATCTACTATGGCCTCGTGCCCCGTCCCGACAGCTTTGGCAGACACACGCTGGCCGGTTCCCGCATCGTACGGACCCGGCGGCGATGAGCGACCGGGCGACGCCGATCCTGTCGGTGACCGAGCGCGGTACGCGGATGACGCAACTGCTGCCGGGCGAGCCGATCGGCCAAGTGAGCGGCGGCCTCATCCGGGTCGTGCTCCTCGGCATGGCGGCGTGGGCTGTCGCGTCGTCCGTCCCGTACGCGGCGCTGCTCGGGCTGGCACCGACTGCCGGCCTGGAACAGGCGCTGGGAAGCCCGTGGGCGTTGGCGGGGGCGATCGCGACTGCCCTTGTCGCGATAGGGATCAACGGCAGCGTCCACGTGCGAGCCGCAGCGGCCTTCCGGCAGAGCCGCACGTCGGGTCTGTTCAACGGCATCACCGTGATCGGCGGATCCGCGGTCGGCGGTCTCGCCTGGACAGCCGCGAGCTACGCCCGGAATTTGGCGCCGGCGTTCGATCTGGAGCGCATCGCCACCTCGCCGACGATCCCGCGTGAGCTGGGCGTATCAGTGACTGCGCTCATGGCGGCCCTGACGGCCTGGATGCTGATCCGGCTCTGGACCACCCTCCGCGGCGTACGCGAGCGGCAGCTCACCATCCAGCGGCTGCGCCAGAACGGCGCCCGCTACGACGGAGTGATCGCCGAGCTCGTGTTCCTCAACGAGTGGCTCTTTGACATGCCGGTCTTCAAAGCCCGAGTCTCGTACGCCGACCGGGGCGAACCCCGCGAGCTGTGGCTGCACATGCGTACCGACGCCGAACGGGTGCCCGTCCTCGGCTCGCCGGTGATCGTGCTGACCGACCACGCCGGGTCGGCGCATGTCGACCTCGACGACGGCGTGCAGTTCCAGGAGCTCTACGACAAGTACGTCGCCCCGTCCGACTGACTCCCCCGAGCTCCTCGAAAGGACGCGAACGCGAATGACCATCCAGATCGAGGCGCAACCCGATGACGGCTGCGTGCTCGTGTTCGACGGAACCGTGCTCGAACTGTTCGGGCACAGCGACAGTCATCGCTTTCATGTCTGGCAGCGCCCACGTCTGGAGTTCCCGGCGGGCAAGCGACCCCGGTTGGAGATCCGCTGTGCGGTCGGCCCGTACTTGAGCATGGCGTACGAGCCGATTCGCCGCCCCGAACTCGACGCTCTCGCCGCAGCTGTGGCCGCGGCAGTCGCGCAGCGCGACGCGTCGGTCAGCGCCCCTGAATAGGAGGGCGCCTTCAGACTCGGGCGTAGACCGCGTGCACGACGCCGTTGCCGAAAACCTTCATGGACTTCACGGAGAACTTGCCGGTCACGCCGGGCCCGTCGAACAGCCGCTTGCCCTCGCCCACGGCTACCGGATAGATCAGCAGGTCCAGTTCGTCGAGCAGGTCGGCGGCGAGCAGGGCCCGGGCGACGGACAGGCTGCCGATCACGCGCAGAACTCCGTCGGTGTTCTCCTTGGCCTTCGCGAGATGCTCGGCGAAGTCCGGGCCGGTCACTGTCGAGTTGCTCCACTCGGGAGCGTCGAGGGTCGTCGAGACGACGATCTTCGGGGTGTTGTTGAGGAAGTCCGCGAGCGGGCCGGACTGCGCCGGCCAGACCCGGGCGAACTCGTCGTAGGTGGTCCGGCCGAGGATGATGGTGCTGGTGTTCACGGCGTTCCCGGAGATCACCTGCTGGACCTCCTCGTTGAGGTACTCGAAGCTCCAGCGCTCTGGTGCGCCCGCGATGCCGTCCAACGTGACGCGCCCGCCGCCGACGATCTTTCCCATGATGCCTCCTTTGTAGTCGATGCTTCTAGGACGGAGGCGGCGCGGAAAACTAATCGGTGCGTGGCACTTTCAGAGAAAGCCCCGATCGCGGCAGCCTGGTCAGCAGCCACCAGCCATAGCCGACGAAGAACACGATCTCCGCCACCTGCAGCCAATCCGGCGTCTTCCCCGGGCTGGTCAGTTGCAAGAAGTCGTCGAGCGCATGCAGCAGCACCAGGGGCCAGATCACCCCGAGATGAAACCGGAGAGCGGCGAAGCAGAATCCGAAGGCGGTCGTGCTGATCACCTGCATCACGGTGTCGTCGAGGTCGCGGCCGAACCATGCTGCCGACAACGCATGACCGAGACCGAAGAGCACCGCCACCCACACGGCGGCGCGGAACCGGCCGAGGCGCGCCAGCATCATCTGGTTGACGCCGCGGCTGAGGCTCTCCTCGCTCACTCCGATGGCCAGGCACATCACGGCGGTGGACGTCAGCGCGGCGGCATCACCGGCCAGTGGGCTCACCGCGTACGCACCACAAGCGACGAGCACCGGCAGCGCGTACCACCAAGCTCGTCTCGGTACGCGCCAGCCGAAGCCCGCCGCTCCCCACCACCCGGAGATGACCGCTACGCCGATCGGCACGACGGCCGCGAGCAGGTTGATCAGCGTCGGTCCCAGCGCCGGGAACCAGTCCGGCGACAGTGGCGGCAGTGCCGCGTCCGCGGCGAACACCACCGCATGCCACAACAGGGTCAGGATGACCGCGCCGGCCAACGGCCGCCGAAGGAGCCAGCGGGACATGTCCCTCCCCTGATGGTCCGCACTCGGCGCCCACAGTACCGATAGCTTCCATGCCCGGGCGCAGTAACCGTCAGTGGACGGTGGGGCGATAGACGAGTTCCAGGGTGCGGCCGTCCAGCGTCCGGCTCTCGAGCAGCTCGAGGTCGAAGTCCCCCGCTCCGCCCAGGATCGGGCTGGTCCCCGTACGCCCGGAGATGACGGGAAAAACGGTCACCTGCAATCGATCGACCAAACCGGCCGCCATCAGCGCCCAGTTCAGCGACAGACTCGCCTGCGAGCGCAGTGGCACGTCCGACTCCTCCTTGAGCCGCGTGACGATCTCGACGGCGTCGCCGCTGACGATCGTGGCGTCGGGCCAGCCGAGCGTGTCGGTCAGGGTGGAGGAGATGACGGTCGCGGGTGAACGCATCGTCCGCACGTTCCACTCGTCGAGCGCATTGGGATCGATGCCCGAGGACATGATCGCCGCCGTCTCCCGGAAGGTGGTGGCCCCGAACACCATCCGCTGCTCCGTGTCGAACAGAGCGGCTCGGTGCGCGAGCAGCTCAGGCCCCTGCTTACTCCAGTAGCCGCCCCAGTCGGCGCCCTCGCCGAACGAGCCGTAGCCGTCGAGCGTGGCGAAGACGTCCCAGGTGTAGAGCGCAGTCATGACATTTCCTTCCGTTCGTGGTCAGCTTTCACCCTTACCACGAACGGCTCGCCCCCGATCCGACACACGCGCCGCAGAAATAATGCGCAGCCGGATTCCGGCGATAGTTTGGTCGCATGGCTAGCTATCCGGATCTCTCCGGCAAGACGGTCGTCGTCACCGGCGGTTCGCGCGGCATCGGCGCGGAGACCGCGCGGGCGTTCGCGGCTCAGGGCGCGCGGGTCGCGGTGATCGGCCGCGACGAGTCCGCACTCGGCGAGGTCGCATCTGCGCTGCCCGCCGGGCTCGCGGTCCGCGCGGATGTCACGGACTTCGCCCAGATCGATCAGGCGAGGATACGCATAGAGCAGGAACTGGGTCCGGTCGACGTGCTCGCCGCGTTCGCGGGTGGGCAGGGCGCCCCGGCACCGAGCTGGCAGTTGGATCCGGCGCGGTGGCGCGACGTGATCGACGCCGACCTGACGTCGGTGTTCCTGACGATCCGGGCGTTCCTGCCCGGCATGATCGACCGGGGACGGGGCGCGATCGTCACGATGTCGTCGGCGGCCGGCCGTCAGCCGAGCCCGGCCAACATCGCGTACGCCGCGGCGAAGGCCGGCATCGTGATGCTGACCCGGCAGCTCGCCGACGAGGCCGGGCCGCACGGCGTACGCGTGAACTGCGTCGCGCCGTCGACGATCCGCACCGAACGGATCGAGCGCCTGATGCCGGCGGAGACGGCCGACCGCATTGCCGGATCGCATCCGCTGCGCCGTCTGGGTACGCCCCACGACGTGGCGTCGGCCGCGGTGTTCCTCGCATCGGACGCGGCGGGCTGGATCACCGGTGTGACGGTCGACGTGGCGGGCGGAAAGATCACCAACTGACGCCTGTCTTTCACGGCATCGCCTATCCCCTGCCGACCGAGTGGGACGCCCACGGCGACAACATCGCGACGGTGACGTCACTGCGAGCCCTCCGAGACCGCCAGTACGCCGAAGTGGCCCTACAACCGAGCCGGCCAGCGAACTCGCTGAGCCTGCCGGCCCGCGCGAGCGCGGGCCGGCTGCTCGGTGCTTCAGAGGATCGTCAGGACCACGGGTAAAGCACCAGGGTCCACTGTGTGGGCGAGTCCTGGCGGCAGTCGAAAGCGCTGTAGTTCTGGTAGTGGTAGGTCTCTTCGGCCCCGCTGTCGTCGCAGGACTGGAACGTTCCGTAAGTCCCGCCGTTGGCGACCTGCTGCAGCAACTTGCTCGACACGTAGTCGCCGACCTTGGTGCCGGTCGACACGCCGTAGTCGCCGTCCCATTGGTAATGGACACCGAGATAGACCCGGCTGCGGGCGTTCTCGGTGGCGGCGGCGCTGAAGCTGGTGAACGTCCGGGTGACGCCCACGGAATGCGGATCCTCGGTCGTGCCCGTGAAGGTGATGGTGTCGGTGCCGAAGTAACGGGCCATCGCCTTGGCCCACGCCCCGCCGAAGGTCGCGTGACCGGAGACGTACGCCGGGAACGGCGGGCTGAAGTTCACCCCGTTACGGTCGGCCGACAATGGCCGCCAAGCAGTGTCGGCGGCGGTGGCGCTATTGCCGTCGGTGTCCGCGAGCTGGATCGCCGACTCCGGTCGCCACAAGTCGATCGGCGTCAGGTACTTGGCGTCCCAGGCGAGAATGCCGGCATCTGCCATCGCCGAGCCGACCAGGGCGAACAGACGCAGGTTGGCCATCTGGTCGAGACCGCGCTGCGCCGAGACGATGCGGGTGAAGGTGAACAGCTGACCCGGCGGCTTGTAGGTGCCGTCGAGATCGTTGGCCCAGAACCACGCGATCTGAGTCTGGGTGGCGGTCCGGGTGGACCCCGTCGACCGGCCCAGACTCTTGACCTCGTTGACCTGTGACGCGTACGCGGAACTGGCCAGCAGGGCCGACATCGTGCTGTAGCCGCCGGCAACTGGGGACGCAGCTGGCTGGTCTTGTAGCTGTCGGTGAACCGGGAGAACGGCGTGACCTTGCCCCAGTTCGGGGTGGCGGCGTCACCGGATCCGGTGGGCCGCCAGAAGCCGGGGGCGGTGCTCGGCGTATAGACGGTGGCGTCGCCGGAGTTGTCGTTGGTCCGGTAGCTGATCATGTTCTGACCGGCCTTGACGCCGACGCTCTGGCCCTGCTGCTGGGACGCGTCCACCGGAATGCCGCTCTGCGCCGCGGTCAGGTCGGCGGAGAAGTCGATACCGGGATAAACGCTCGCCAGAACGGTGTACGCCGCGTAGTCGATGGCAGTCTCGACGTCCGGGTTGTTCCAGGTGCTGATCGTGTTGCTGCCGGTGTAGTCGATCGCCAGGCAGTTGAACACGTCGTAGCTGCCGGTCTTGTAGCAGTTGATGGTGTTGACCGATTCGAACATCGCCAGGTGCATCATCGCTCCGGCGCGGGCCAGCGGTCCGGGCGCGCCGCCTGCGGTGCGGTACGCCTTCAGCAGGACGTCGTTCCAGTAGAGGACGTGGTCGCCGATCGGCGCCGCCTGAGCCGGTGCGGCGGTGGCCACGGCTCCGGTGGCGGCGAGCGTGACGGCGAGCGCCGCGAACAGCAGGCGTCTAAGGGGATTTCGCATGGCTTCGTGCTCCCTCGTGTCTAGTGATCGCCATGGGAGACCCGAGTCTTTGATCCACAAGCGACGATCACGTGACGGGAAGATCACGAAATAGCATCTAAATATCGAAAGGCCCCGAACTAACAGACAGTTCGGGGCCTAGCACCCGCCGTACGGCCCGTTCGGCGACGCAACCGTGTCACGTCCGTCCTCAATGGACGTCTACGGCGTGATCACAAGGTACGCCGCCGCCGGCGTCGTGCCCTGCACCTCGGCGGTCAGCGTGTAGGTGTAGTCGGCGTCCACCGAGCCCGGGAAGAGCTGGATCGCGCCGGACTGCTGGCCCGCCGGGATCAGCACCGTCTGCGCCGACATGCGTACCGGGCTGTAAGCCGAACCGTAGAAATAGATCCGCGTGTCCGCCGGAGCCGGCGACGTCAGCGTCACGGACGCGGTGACCGGGTCACCTCCGCCGGCCACCGTGGCAGCGCTCAGGTTCACCGCGCGCACGGCGATCCCCGTCGGCGGCGCGGGCGGGAACACGAACAGCACTGCCGACGCCTGCCCACCCGCATACCCGGCCCGCAACCCCACGGTCTGGGTGTACGCCTGTGCCGCGTCAGCCACCGTGGCGATGGTGAAGCCGGCCGACGTGGCACCGGCAGGGACGGCAACGGTTGCCGGGACGACCGCGACTGGGTTGTCGCTACCGAGGTTGATCACCACTCCGCCGCTCGGAGCAGCGCCGGACAACGTCACGGTCGCGGCCGCCACGCCGCCTGCGGTGACCGAAGTGGGCGTCACTGTCAGCGACCGCAGCTGGACGGAGGGCGGCGTCGCCGCCACAACCGTCACCGAGGCACCGAGCGAGTCGGCGCCATAGGTAGCCGTAACAGTCGCGACCACATCCGCCGTCACGTTCCCGCCGGTGAGGGTGAACGATGCCGCGCGAGAGCCATACGGCACCACGACCGACGCCGGTACGCCGGCAGCAGCGCTATCGGCGGCCAGCGCAACCGCCACGCCCGATCGGGCGGCCTTGCACGCCAGGCCGACCTGCCCGGTGATCGCAGCGCCGGCCGGCACCGTGGAGCTCGACAGGGTCAAGGTGGTGAGCCGCTGCTGGCACTGCGTACGCCCGGCCATGGCAGGCGTCGCGACGGTCAGCACGCATACTTGGGCGGCGAGAACCGCCGGGATCAACAGCTTGGAAGCCTTCACAGCCTCGACCGTAGGCGCGCGTGCGTCCACTCAGGAGATCCACGGCCACGATTTCCTCGGACTGTAAGAACTCCTACGGGTACGTGCGCGCTACGCCGGAGGGGTCCGGGTTCAGCCGACGAAGGTGACGGTCTCCGACAGTGCCGCGCGACGGATGCGCGGATGCGTCGTCGTGGGGTCGGCGTACCCGATCGACATGCCGCAGAACAGCATCCGCTCGGGCGGTGGATCGATGACTTCGGCGACGCTGCGGTGGTATTCCGCCCAGGCCTCCTGCGTACAACTGTGCAGGCCCTCGCCACGGAGCAGCAGCATCACGGTCTGCAGATAGATCCCCACATCCGACCAGCGTGGGGGCGGCATGTCCCGGTCGAGATAACAGAACAACGCGGTGGTCGCACCGAAGCAGTTCCAGTTCTCTGCGCGTACGCGAGCCCGGCCGGCGAGGTCGTCGCGGGCGATGCCGAGCGCGCCGTAGCGGCCTTCGCCGAGCGCCGCCATCCGTTCGAGGTATGCCGGTCGCAGCTCCGGCGGGTAGATGGCGAACTCGCGATCATCGCCGGTGTCGCCCGCCGTCACCCGGACCGCCACCCGTTTCTTGAGATCCGCCAGGGGTTCGCCGGAGAGCACGTAGACGTGCCACGGCTGAAGATTGCTGCCCGAAGGGGCGTTGGCCGCTACGGCCAGCACGCGTTCCAGAGTCTCGCGCGGTACGGGTTCGCCGGTGAACTTCCGAATCGACTGCCTGGTCAGGACCGCCCCGTAGATGTCCACTGCGCCAGCGTACAAGCGATCAAGTCAGCGGCCGGACCCGGTGACGGTGGCTGCGACCAGGGTCGCGATCAGGGTCGCCGCGATCGACGCGAACAGGCTCGTGAACAGGGCGAAGACCACCCCGATCGGGCCGTAGAGCTCGGCCTGCCGGGCCAGGGAGGTGCCGAGGTAGACCGCGGCCCAGAGCGCGACGCCGAGGCGGCCGACTGCTGTCAGTCCGGCGGAGACGTGGAGGCTTCGCCACGGCACACGGCCGTCGGTGATCAAGCGCTGACCGGCCAGTTCCGCGGCGTACCAGATGATTATCGCGACGACGAACAGCAAGACCCGCGCGTGCATGGCCGACCCACGGGCCAGGTCGCGCACGGCCGCGACCGATACGATCGCGGCTAGCTCCACGAGCAGCCAGACCAGCGCGCGCCACCACCGGTTGCGCGGGAGTTCCGGGATTTGCCAGACCGCCGCGTACGCGCGCGCGACCCGCCGGGTCAGCGAGTAGACGCCGAAGAGCGTGATCGCGATGCCGACGGCGTAGAAATGCAGCCGGCTCGCGGGCAGTAGCGTGCGCACCGCGTCGGCCGCGGAACCGCCGAGGCCGAGCCGGCCGATGAGCTGGGTCGCGAACACCGACTCGCTGCGCCGCGACGTGCCCAAAGCCCCTGTGAGCAGCAACAACAGCGGCAATGCCGAGACGAACGTGCCCGCCGCGATCACATACACGCGGTCGAGCAACTCGGCCTCCGCCATCCGGCGCAAGACGTCACGCGCGATCCGCACAGCCCCCGCTGTCCACCCCACGGATCACGATTATCCGGCTCGGTGCGACAGAAGGTCGCGCAACAGCGCCGGGTCCGCGTTTCCTCCCGAGACGATCGCGACGGTACGCCCGGACGGCGCCTTCCCCGCCAGGTATGCAGCGGTGGTGAGCGCGCCACTCGGCTCCGCGACGATCCTCGCCTGGTACGCGAGGACGCCGACAGCCGCCCGGATCTGCTCCTCCGTGACGGTGACGATGTCGTCCACATAGGCCTGAATGTGCGCGAAGGTCAGCTCGGACGGGCTGGTACGCACGCCGTCGGCGATGGTCCGGTAGGTCTGCTCGACCGGCCAGGGCACGAGAGTGCCGACGTGCAGCGCCTCGGCCGTCTCGGCGGCCAGCTCCGGCTCGACCCCGATGACGCGTACCGACGGGAGCAGCGCCTTGATCGCCGTCGCCACTCCGGAGACCAGTCCCCCGCCGCCGACCTGCACGAGGACCACGTCGACGTCGGGCAGGTCGGCGACGACCTCCAGACCGATGGTCCCCTGCCCGGCGATGACGGCCGGATCGTCGAACGGCGGCACGAGGGCGGCCCCGCGATCGGCGGAGATCTGCTCGGCGACCGCCAGCCGCTGCGCGGGCGGGACGAGCACGATCTCCGCTCCCTGCGCGCGAATCGCCTCGACCTTCACGCTCGGCGCACCTTCGGGAACCACCACCCAGCACGCGATCCCGGCCGCGCGGGCGGCGTACGCCAAGGCCTGGCCGTGGTTGCCGGACGAATGCGTCACGACCCCGGCGGCCAACGCCTCCGGCGGCAGCGAGCGTACTGCGTTCGTCGCGCCCCGCAGCTTGAACGCGCCCGTCGGCTGCAGACTCTCCGGCTTCAGCCACAGATCCGGGCCGACCGCCGGCACCGGGAGCAGCGGCGTACGCACGACGACTCCCGCGATGCGGTCGGCAGCGGCTCGAACGTCGGCCAGAGTCACCAAGGTCGTCACGGCGTTCAGAATACCGCTTGCTGTAATTCGTTGCACTATTCGCTTGGACGCCTTATCGTTGTGTTCAGTCAAGCGAGACCGATCGGAAAGGGGAAAGACATGCGAAGCCGACGCTGGCGCGAAGCCCGACTCGCCGCCGCACTGCCGTGCCCCCGACGGGGCTCGCTCACCCGGGATGGCCGACGCCGCTAGGCGCGCGCCACATTCGGCTTTCGCCGTCCCCGGGCTCTCCGGCGGACGGCTTTCTTCTTTTCTCCTGACCTCATCGGTGTCATTCTCATAGTCCGCCGCTCCATAGTGGACTGTCTTATTCAACCGGAACGAGGGAGACGGCAACCCGTGCGCTTTGGGAGCGCAAGACACTCCGTTCGACTCGGAGGTTCCGGACTAACGCGCCCGACGGGGGCGGGTACGCGACGGCGTACCCGTCGGGGGGCGGGCGCGTGTAAACGCCTGTAGCTCATCGGGATAGAGCGCCCGCCTACGAAGCGGGAGGTGGCAGGTTCGAGTCCTGCCAGGCGTACTGGTTCCAAGCCTTCGTAGCTCAGCGGAGAGAGCACCGGGTTCCGAACTCGGGGGTCGCTGGTTCGAGTCCAGCCGGGGGCACCCCTCCAACGGAGGGCTTCTTCGCGTGTACTTAGGTGTGCCAGCGACGACAGCCACTCCTGCGGACTCGTTCCGGGATTACGTGCACGCCCGCGTGGGGGCGCTCGCGCGTACGGCGTTCCTGCTGACCGGCGACTGGCACTTGGCGGAGGACCTGGTCCAGCAGACGTTGACCAAGGTCGCCGCGCGGTGGGAACAGATCGTCGCGGCGGGGAACCCGGACCCCTACGTACGCCGAGTCCTGTATCACCAGCACGTCTCCTGGTGGCGAAGGTGGCGACGAGAGCCGGTGCCGGTGGCCGCCGTGCCGGAGGTCGCCGGGGCCGATCCTCATGCGCTGACGGCGACGGCGATCGCCGTCCGCCAGGCGCTGGCCAGACTGACTCCGAAACAGCGGGCTGTGCTGGTGCTGCGCTACTTCGAGGACTTGACCGAAACACAGACAGCACAGGTTCTCGGCGTGTCGACTGGCACCGTCAAGAGCCAGACCCGTGACGCGCTGGCCCGTCTGCGTACCGTCGCGCCGGAACTGGCCGATCTGCAGGAGGCGTCGAGATGACCACAGCGCTGCGGCAAGCCCTGGCCGAGCTGGCGGACGAAGCTCCCGGCGTACGCGTGCCGGAGGACCTTTGGCGACGCGGTCGTCGCCGGCGCCGGAGTCGGCGGGTCGCTGCGGTTCTCGCCTGCCTCATAGTGAGCGTGACCGCGTTGTGGCTTCCGATGCCGGGCGCCACCGGGGAACACGTCGCCGGCGCCGACGACCGCATTCTTCCGTCCTGGGTCGCCCAGCCGTATCTGTGGCAGCGGACCTTCGGCGAGGATCCGAACGGCCCGGCAAAACTCGTGTTCGAGACGGGGCACAGCCTCGACCTGGAGTCGTCGCTGGTGGTCGTGGGCCAGGACGGCTCCTTCCGGCTCATCTACGAAGACCCCGGCGATTGGCTGGGCACGTTGTCGCCGGATGGCCGTTACCTGCTGGGCGACAACCTCGTCGACCTGGTCACCGGCCGATCCCGCAGACTCAGTCCAGCCCTTTCGTCGAACTGGCCGGCCGTTTGGTCGCCAGACAGCCGAAGTGCCGTCGCCGTTGTCGGACGCGACGACGTGGTGCCCACCACCGGCCCGAACGGCGAGCGGATCAACGATCCGATTCGCTTGGAGAACATCGTCATCGTCAGCGTTCCGGACGGCGGCGTACGCGTCGTGCACGTCGCTGCGGCCGAACTCTTCCGGGCGGCTTTCTCACCGGACGGGACCCGGCTCGCGATCACCGTCGGCAGCGACACGCAGACCAAGGAGTTGCTCATCCTCGACGTTGCGACCGGAGTCGTGCAACGCACGGTTTCGCTCGGCGAACGGCAGCAGATCGCGGGCAGCGCCGCTTGGACGCCGGACGGCAGGCAGGTCGTCCTGACGGTCAGCGAGGAATCAGCCCAGCAGCGGTATCACCTGCAGCAGCTCGATGTCGCGACGGGAACGATCACGGACGAGGCGGCCCGTGGCCGGCCCGGTCAGCCGAAGCTCATCGCGTGGCGGCAGGGTGCTCCGATCTTCTCGGTGACGGACGACGATTCCTGCGCCATCGTGCGTCTCCCGGAAGATCCGAACCCGGAGACCCTGCCGCTGCGAGCGGCTGCGCACGGCTGCCCGAGCTATCCGCGCGACGCGCTCGAACAGTGGACGCTTGACGGCCCGCCGCTGGAGCCGTCTCCGTGGCAAGCGCAGAACTGGGCGTACGTGGCGGTGGGTCTCGTCGTGCTGGCTGGCGCGGCGGTGTTCAGAAAGATGAGGCGATCTCGCGGGTGGAACGTTTGAGGGGTCGGAGGAGCCCTGCGAGCCCCCAAACGTTCCACTCAGCGAGTCAGCGGAGCGGGGTCGACGCGGTCCCCGACGACGCGGGGCGCGTCAGCGGAGGGGATCGGTGAAGATCGCCGTCCCGCCGGGGCTGACCCGATCGGTCCACGCCGAACCGTTCCAGAACCGGTAGACGTGCCGGCCGGTGGGGTCGGGATACCAGCCGGACGGCGCGACCGGCGCGGGCAGCCGGTCCCGTTCGGGGATGACTTCGAGGCCACCGTCGAGGAACGCGTCCACAGTGTCCAGTGGCACCAGGCGTGCCCCGAGCTCGCCCGCTCGGCGGGCTTGCGGGAGGCGTACGTCGGTGTCGGCGAGCACGGCGGCGGCCACGGTACGGGTGAGGTTCGTGGCGAGCTGATAACCCGCGTCCTCCAGGCGTACGCGAGTCTGACGGGGAACGTGGGGACTGCACCAGACACGGGGGCCCGTGCCGGTCGGCTGCGCCGGCAGGTCGGGCGTGACGTCGGCGAAGTAGTCGGGCACATCGAGCAGTCGCGCGATCGTGGTGAGCCGCAGTTGCTCCTGTCGGGTCAGCACGCCGTCGCCCAGCGCCGCATCGCGTACGCCATCAAGAAATCGCAGGTGAAGCTCGCGGACCTGGTCGGCCCCGAGACCGGCCCGCCCGGCGAGGCGACCGAGCCGCCGGGCCTTGTCGCCGGTGAGCTTGCCGTCGGCCAGCGCCTCGGTCAGGTAGTCGAGGTAGGGCTGCGCGCCGATCGGATCGTGGTCGGACATCGAGATCGGAAGCTTGGTGACGATGGACCGGATCCAGCCGTCCTGGCCTTTGCGCAGCCGGGTGACCCGCGTACGCGGACCGGCTTGGCGCGGCAGCCGCGGTAGCGTCGCCGGAGCGACCGGATAGCGCAGGCTCGGCGCGGCGGCGACCAGGCGAGGCAGCAACTCGGCGGTCGCCCGCACATCGCCGAGCGCCGTATGCGCGTCGCGAAGGTCGATGCCGCAGACCTCGCAACAGGTGGCGAGCCGGTAGTTCGGTGAGGCCAGCACCTCCCGAGCGACCCGCAGCGTGCAGAACGCCGGAATCGGTGGCACCTGAATCGGAAGCCGGGCCAGCTCGGCGGCGAGGAAGCCCTCCTCGAACGCGGCGTTGTGGGCGACCACGATGGCGCCGTCGAGCCGGGCGAGGATGTCCCCGGCGATCTCGCGGAACGTCGGCGCGCCGGTCACCATGTCTTGGCTGATGTGATGCAGGAAGGTCGGCCCGGGATCACGACCGGGATCGATGAGGGTCGCCCACTCCTCCACGATCCGGTCGTCTTCCACCCGGGCCATGGCGATCTCGACGATCCGGTCCTCCGCCGGGAAGAGCCCGGTGGTCTCCAGGTCGATGACGACGTAGGGGCCGCGCCGCAGGTCATGGCCGTCGACGCCGAGTTCGGCATACGCGAAAAGCTCCATCGCCCCCGATTGTCGCAAGAGGATACGACAGCGTCGTACCCCCTTGCGATCGATTGCGTTCAGCGGACCGGTGTCAACGCGGGGCTGTAGTCCTTCAGAGTGATCGCGTCCGCCTTGGACATGAACCTCGCCATCACGTTCTTCATCGGCCAGTGGGTGCTCATGCGCATGGACAGGTTTCGCATCGAGATCATGAACGCCGACTCCGGCGCCATGCCCTTCGCGCCGCCCGGCGGCAGTTCCTGGGCCTGCTTCACATAGGCGGCCATCTCCTGCTGGTAGCGGGCGAATGCGGCCTCGTGGTCGTCCGGCGTCGCCGCCAGCTCACCGGCGAGCACGTACGCGCCGACCAGCGACAGGCTGGTGCCCAGCCCGGCGAGCGGGGAGGCGCAGTAGCCCGCGTCGCCCAGCAGCACCGTGCGGCCCTGCCACCATCGGTCCACATGCACCTGGCACATGGTGTCGAAGTAGAAGTCGTCGGCCGCGGGCATCGCGGCCAGGATCTCCGGCACCTTCCACACCGCCCGGCCGAACTTGCGCCGCAGGATCTCCTGCTGCGCCCGCAGGTCGCGGCGATCGAACTCCAGCGGCGGCGACAGGAACGTCAGCATCGCCTTCGCGGTCCCGCCGCGCTCCGGGCGGATACCCACGCACAAACCGCCGGGCTCGTTGTACATCAGGAACCAGTGGTCCAGGTCGCCGGGATCCGGCACGGTGAAATAGGCCGTGTACGCACCCAGTGGCGTGACGTATCGGTCTTCCGGGCCGAAGGCCAACCGGCGTACGCCGGAGTGCACGCCGTCGGCCCCGACGACGAAGTCGAATCGGCGCACGAGCCCGCTGGCGAAGGTGACCCGTACGCCGTCGGCGACCTCGGTCAGCTCGGCGATCCGGTCGTCGAACAGGTACTCGACGTCGGTCGTCGCCTCGGCCAGAACCTGCGTCAGGTCGCCGCGCATGATCTCGATCTCGGCGACGATCCCCTCGCCGCCGAACATGTCGGCCGGCATCGCATAGGTACGCCGCCCCTGCGCGTCCACTCCGGCGATGCCGCGCTCGTCGACGCTCAGTTCGCGTACGCGGGGCAGGATGCCCATCCGCTCGGCCACTTCCTTGCCCGCGCCGCGCAGGTCGACGGCCTGGCCGCCGGGCCGGAACGTCGGCGCGATCTCGACCACGGTCGGTGTGAAGCCGTACCGCTTCAGCCACAACGCGAGGGCCGGCCCGGCGATGCTTGCGCCGGAGATCAGGACCGTCTTGCTCATGACTCCCCCAGTTTCCGCTACTTCATGTACGCTGTACATCATGATGCGTACACCATACGTTCGCCGCTTAGAACAGCGCAAGCGCCTAGAACACCCGGGTTTTCCGCAGCGTACTGTGCTAGTACACCTCGGTACGCGGCGGGCTGCCGGGACCCGACAACCGGCCTACAAAAGTCAGGTCGCGGACAGTGGTGTACTAGTACGGCCAGCACTCGTGACGGAGGAGCCGTGAGCGTCCCGCCCTACCAGCGCATCGCCGACCAGATCCGGCGGCGCATCGCCACCGGCGACCTGCAGCCGGGCCAGCGAGTGCCGTCGGCCCGCGCGATCACCCGCGAATGGGGAGTCGCCCTCGCCACCGCGACGAAGGTGCTCGCTGCTTTGCAGCAGGACGGCGTCGTCACCGTCGTGCCCGGCATCGGCACGATCGTCGCCGAACCCCGGTCGGCGCCCTCGACGGCGGCCCGACCCGCGGCGAGTGTGGTCCGGCGCGCCGAGGGGGAGCTCACCCGCGAGAAGATCATCCGCAAGGCGGTCGAGATCGCCGACGCCGAGGGGATGAGCGAGGTCTCGATGCGCCGCATCGCGGCCGAACTGGGTGCGGCCACGATGTCGCTGTATCGCTACGTGCCCAGCAAGGACGAGCTGATCCTGCACATGATCGATCTCGTCATGGGCGAGGACAACTTTCCGCCCGTACGCCCGCCCGGCTGGCGCGCGCAGCTCGAGTTGGCCGCCCGTCTGCAATGGCGGCTGTTCCACCGGCACCACTGGCTCGCCCCGGTGCTGTCGTTGACCCGCCCGCAAATGGCTCCGAACGCGTTGCAGCACACGGAGTGGATACTCGGCGCGTTCGACGACGAGAACCTCGACCTGGTGACCCCCATGCTCATCCACCTCCTGATGTTCAGCTTCGTCCGCGGCATCGCCACCGCCTTCGAGCCGGAGCAGGAGGCCCGGCGCGAGACCGGGCTCACCGAGGACGAGTGGATGCAGACTCAGGAACAGTCCTTCCACGACTTCGTCAGCGCGGGGCATCTGAAGCGGTTCCTCGAATTCACCAAGATCGCCGACTTCGACTTCGACCTCGACAAGCTGTTCGAGTTCGGGTTGGGCCGGATGCTCGACGGCCTGGAAGCGTTCATGCAGCACAACACGACCGGACCGGGAAGGATGGGGGCATGAAGTTTCGCACCCTGGTCGAGCCGCCGGAACGGATGCACGGGCTGGAGGTGCCGCCCGAGGTGGTCGACTCCCTCGGCGGCGGTAAGCGCCCACCGGTCGTCATCACGGTGAACGGGCATACCTGGAAGAGCCGGGTCGCCATCATGCGCGGCCGCTACCTGCTCGGCCTGAGCAACGCCAACCGGCAGGCCGCGGGAGTCGACGTCGGCGAGGAGGTCGAGGTGACCCTCGAACTCGACACCGAGCCCCGCGTCATCGTCGAGCCGGAGGACTTCGCTCGCGCGCTCGACGCCGATCCGGCTGCGCGGGCGGCGTACGACGCCCTGGCGTTCACCCACAAACGCGAGCACGTGCTGGCGATCGAAGGCGCGAAGAAGCCGGAGACCCGGGCCCGCCGCATCGAGAAGGCGCTGGAGATGCTGCGCGGCTGATCCTTCTGCTGAGAGCGCTCTCTGGTCTACCGTTGCGACTGCGGTGACGATGGAGTCGCCGAGCTGGGGGAGGCCGATCCGATGAGCAAGTTCAAACCGACCATCGAAGACGTCGCCCGTGCGGCCGGAGTATCGCGGGCCACGGCGTCTCGCGTCATCAACCACGCGCCCGGGGCGTCGGCTCCGCTGCGCGCGCGGGTCGAGGCGGCGGTGGCGGCCCTGGGCTACCGGCCGGACGAGCACGCGCGGGCGCTGGCCTCCGGGCGTACGCGAGCCGTCGACGTCGTCGTGTCCGGTTGCGACTCCACCAAAGGCTGGCTCGGCGCGCATCCCTACTTCGGCCGGGTCATCGCCGGCATGATGCCGGTGCTCGAAGAGGCGAGCACCCAACTGCGGCTGCACGCCATCGGCCGGGACGACACCGCCGAGGCGATCGACGAGATCGCGGCGAACGCGTCACTGGGTGCGGTGCTCGCCGACGCGACCCCGGAGCTGGCCGCTCGGTTCCACCGCCGATGCCGCCGCGTCGTCTCCCTGGTGCCGACCGCTCCGATGGTTCCGGGGATGGCGGCCGACAACACCGGTGGTGCGTACGCGGCCGTCCGGGAACTGCACCGGCTCGGCTGCCGCCGGATCGCCGCCATTCACGGTCCCGCCGTCAATCCCTGTGCGATCGAGCGGCGTACCGGGTTCCGGCAGGCGATCCGCGAAC
This sequence comes from Hamadaea sp., assembly GCF_013362815.1. Lineage (GTDB taxonomy): Bacteria > Actinomycetota > Actinomycetes > Mycobacteriales > Micromonosporaceae > Hamadaea. Next base: position 96,946 of record NZ_JABFVK010000030.1, read on the forward strand.
TCGGGCTCGCCGAGGTCGCCGCCGACGGCGACTTCGACCTCCAGGGCGGCTACCGCGCCGCCCAGCAGCTGCTCGACCGGCATCCCGAGATCGACGGCATCTTCGTCGCCTGCGACTACATGGCGGCCGGGGCGATCCAGGCCATCACGGCAGGCGGCCGCCGCGTACCGGACGACGTCAGCGTCATCGGCTTCGACGACAGCATCGCCGCCGTCTGCACCAATCCGCCGCTCACCACGATGCGACTGCCGGTCGAGGAGATGGCCGCCGCTGCGACTCGGTTGCTCCTCGAAGGCATCCCCGCGAGCGCACACCGGCAGCGGTTTCCAGTCGAGCTCGTCGTACGCGAAAGCACCCGGGGCTGACCCCTCGGCCCGGCCACGTCGATCATGCCGACGCGGGAACGATCAGGGCGTTGTGGACACGACACACCGGCCGAGCATGACCGAAGGTTCATGATCGCGCAGATAGCGCCGGCGTAAAACGGGCTAAGCGGCACGGGAGCGCAACCGCCGAAGCATGCGGGCGTCTTCGAACCCGACGGCCCGAGCGGCGGCCTCGACCGTGGCGCCGTGCCCGATCAGGTGTTCGGCCCGTTCCAGTCGCAGCAGTTGCTGATAGCGCAACGGGGTCAGCCCGAGCACCCGGTCGAACAGCCGGGTGAGCGTACGCTCGCTGACCCCGCCGGAGGCGGCCAGTTCCGCCAGCGGCAGGCGGTCGGCGTACCGGGTGTCGATGACGTCCTGCACTCGGTGCACCGCGTCGTTGACGTGCGCCCGATGGCGCAGCATCGCGCTTTCCTGGCGTTCGTCGCCGTTGCGGCGGGCGTACACGACCATCTCGCGGGCGACCCGCGCGGCCAAGGCCGGCCCGTGGCGCTGGGCGACCAAATGCAACGCCAAGTCGATGCCGCTGGCGATCCCGGCCGAGGTGACGACTCGGCCGTCGACGACGTAGAGCACGTCGCGGACCACACTCGCGCGGCCGTAAACCGCGGCGAGTTCGTCTTGCAGATCGTGGTGCGTGGTGCAGCGACGGCCGTCGAGGAGGCCGGCCTCGCCCAGGGCGAACGCGCCCGCGCACACAGACGCGACTGTCCCACCTCGACGGTGGTGGTCACGCAGCCGCTCCAGCGTTTGCGCGCCGAACTTGTGGCGGTTGTACGCCGACGCCGCCTTCCAGCCGGGCACCACCAGTAGGTCGTCAGCCGTCAGCGACGGCCATTCGACGCCCGCCCGGAGCGGCAGCCCCTGGTTGGCGGCCACGTCTTCCTGCTCACCCACGTACGCCAGCCGGTATTCCGCGCCGAAATCGGCGGCCGACGAGAACGTCTGGGCCGGCCCGGCCAGGTCCAGCAGGTGAACCCCCGGAGCGAGCAGGAAGACGACGGTGGTCACTTGCCGGTCAGCTCCTCGACCGTCGCGATCGTGGCGAACCGGCCGCTCAGGGCATACGCGGTGCGCTCCAGGATCTCCTCGACGCCGAGGGTGCGCGGGTCGGCGAGGATCTCGTCCAGCGACCGGCTTTCGGGGGCGTCCCGGTGCTCGATCGGGTTGGTGGCGGTCGCGTCGATCACGAAAGTGACGGCGTAACCGAGGTCGCTGGCGACTCGGGCGGTCGTCTCGACGCACTGCTCGGTCCGGATGCCGCAGACGACGACCTCGCCGATCCCGGCCTCGACCAGCTGCTGTTGCAGGTTCGTGGTGGTGAACGCGTTGTGCGAGGTCTTCGTGATGACCGGCTCGCCGTCGGCCGGAACCAGTCCGTCGATCAGCCGCACGAAACCGAGCGCGGGATCGAACACGCCGCCGGTGCCGGGTTCGACATGCAGGATCCAGAAGATCTTCTCGTCGTTCGCCCGGAACGTTTCGGCCAGCCGCGAGACCTGCTTGGCGATCTCCGGGTTGGAACTCGCCGCCCAGATCGGGCGCTGCCGGAACGACTCCTGAACGTCGATGACGATGAGTGCTCGCTTCTTCATGCCTCAAATCCTGCCGCCGGACGCCGGTCGGCGTCAGACACCATCATGCCTCGGACCGGACTGATCCGGTCACAGACGGCGAACTCTACGGCGCTTCCATCGTCTGCGACCGCGCCATCTCACGGAACGCGGCCTCCAGATAAAACTCCAGGCCACGGCGGGTCACGGGCAGAAGACCCGCGATCAGCAGCGGGGCATGCAGAGCCACGGCGCGGGCCGGCGGCCGCGCGATCCCATCAGCTTCTTCCGGGTGTACGCCCAACGCACCGGCCAGGATCACGAGAAGCACTTCGGGGTCGGCCTCGGGCAGCCAAGCGAGCGCGGCCTTGGTGGTCGTCTCCAGCACCGAGCGGAGATCGTCTGCGTCGAGCCCGTCGGGATGGCTCTCCTCCAGCAGCATCCGCAGCACGTCGCCGAGCAGCGGCCCGGTCAGCGACGGGTCGAACGCGGCGAGGTCGGCAGCTGCGGTTCGCAGCTCGTCGGGGTCGGCGGCGAGCGCCGCCGTCACGGCGGCGCTCGCCGCCGCCATCGACCGGGCAACGGGCGGAAGATCACGGAGGCTCACCGCCCCATTCTGCTTCGCCCTGACAATGGTACAAATGGTGCCCCCGGGCGGGATACATCACACCGGGTGTCCTGGGAGCTCGACGGTGACGTCGAGGCCGCCGCCGGGCCTGGCGATGACCGCGAGCCGTCCTCGGTGGGCGAGCGTCACGGCGTGCACAATGGACAGTCCTAGCCCGAGGCCCTCGCTTCGAACCCGAGCTCCCTGCCCGTGCACGAACGGTTCCAGCAATGTCTGCACCTCGCCGGGAGGGATCTCCCGGCCGGTGTTGGAGATTCGCAAGACGATTCGCCCATCCGCCGGGCCGGCCGAGATCGCGAGGTGCCCGTCCGGCCGGTTGTAGCGGACTGCGTTGTCGACAAGGTTGCCGATCATCCGTTCCAGCAGAACGGGTACGCCGAGGACCGGCGCCGGTCGCAGATCCGCGCGTATGACCAGATCGGGCGACCGCTGTGCGGCGGATTCGAGGGCGGCGGCCACGATGCCGGCGAGGTCGGCCGGTTCGCGCGCGCTGATGCCGGCCTGGCTGCGGGCCAGCAACAGCAACCCGTCCAGTACGCGCTGCACGTGCTCGACGGCGTCGCGGACGTCGTCGGCCATCGTGAGCAGCTCGTCGCGGTCGGGGTCGCCGTCGAGGGTGACGTCGATCGCGGTGCGGGCGGTGGTCAGCGGCGTACGCAGCTCGTGGGCGGCATTCGCGGTGAACAGCCGCTGGCTGTCGAGGATCCGGTCCCGCTCGGCGACGTCGCGCTGGATGCGGTCGAGCATGTCGTTGACCGTGCCCGCCAGCGCGGACAGCTCGTCGGCGGGCGCTGTGACCGGCACTCGCTCGGTGAGGTTCTCGGCGGACAGTCGTCTCGCGGTTGACGAGATCGCCCGGATCGGGCGCAGCACTCTTCCGGCGACGAGCCACCCAAGTGCGGCGGCCAGCCCGGTCACCACGATGAGCGCCAGACCAGCCTGCGTGAGCAGCGCAGACAGGGTGTCGGCCGCCACCCTGGCGGCAAGATCGTGCAGTTGCTGTGCCGGTGGTGGCGTCGGCTGGGGTGTGCCCGGGGACGGGCTCCCGGTCGGGTCCAGTTCGCTGAAGAACGACCGGTGCCGCAGGTTCTGTCGCATCAGCAGATAGGTCAGAGTGGTCAGCACCCCTCCGGCGGCCAGCACAAGCATTGTCAGCAGCAGCGTCAGACGTGCTCGGGCGGTCAGCCTCATCCGGCGATCCGGTAGCCGGCACTGGTCACGGTCTCGATCAGCGGCGGTTCGCCGAGTTTGCGGCGCAGCGTGCCGACGGTGATCCGAATCGCGTTGGTGAACGGGTCCGCGTGTTCGTCCCACACCTTGTCCAGCAGGGTTTCCGCGCTGACCACGTCGCCTCCGGCGGCGAGCAGCTGTTCGAGTAGGCCGAACTCCTTAGGTGTCAGGTGCAGCAACCGCCCGTCGCGTTCGGCCGTACGCCGCGGCTGATCCAGCGTGACACCGGCGAAGCGCAGCACCGGTGGGCGGGCGGGGGTGCTGCGCCGGACCAGGGCATGGACCCGCGCGACCAGCTCGGAGAACGCGAACGGTTTGCCCAGGTAGTCGTCCGCACCCAACATCAGCCCGCCCACCCGGTCCTCGACGGCGTCGGACGCGGTCAGCATCAATACCCGCGACGCACCCTGTTCGGCGAGCCGGCGGCAGACGGTGTCGCCGTGCACGACTGGCAGGTCCCGGTCCAGCACCACTACGTCGTACGGGGTGATGTCGCACTTGTCCAGGGCGGTCCGGCCGTCAGCGGCGAGGTCGACGGCGAAGCCGTGCTTGCGCAGCCCAGCCGCGATGTAGCCGGCGAGGGGCTGCTCGTCTTCGACCAGGAGCACACGCATCCACGCAGTATCGCAACGCCCACATATGGAACGCATATGGATCGTCGATCGGCCGCCGATAGCCGCCGGCCGGTAGATGTGATCACCGTCAAAGTCAACGAAGGAAAGGTGATCGACCATGACTACGACTCGCCGGACGGCGCTCAGGCTGCTGGGTGCCACCTCGGTCGCCGCCACTGCGGGGCTGGCTGTCCAGACCACGGGCTTGCAACCCGCCGCCGCGCAGACAGGCTCCCCTTCGGCGCGGGTGCCGAAGGGCCTGCGGCCCGGCGGCGAACTCGATCGGCTGATCGCAGACATGGCGGCGAGGGACGTGTTCTCCGGCAGCGTGCTGATCACACATCGCGGCCGCACTGTCCCTTCCCGGTCGCACGGCATGGCCGACAAGGCGCAGTCGGTGCCCAACGGACCCGATACGCTCTTCGGCCTGGCCTCGGTCGCCAAGCTGTTCACCGCCGTGTCGGTGGCCCAGTTGGCACAGCGCACCAAGCTGCACTACTACGACACGGTTGGCCGGCACCTAGCAGGGTTCCCGGCCGAGATCGCCGACCGAGTGACGATCCACCACCTGCTAACCCACACGTCGGGCCTGGGCGACCCATTCGGCGACCCGGGGTTCTGGGAGGTGGCCCCCACATGGACCAGCGTGCAGCAGGTGACGGAGGGCATCGGCGAGTTCGTCCGGAAGGAGACGCTGGCCTTCCCTCCGGGTGCGGGCACCCAGTACAGCAACTCGGCGTACCACCTGCTCGGGGAGATCGTCGCGCGGGTGTCCGGGCAGGAATACCACGACTACGTCCGCGAGCACATCTTCCGCGCCGCCGGGATGGACAGCGCCGGCTTCTACACCCTGCCGCAGATGCGCGAGGACCGCCGGATCGCCCGTGGCTACTATCGCCCGGAGGGGTCGGCGGACCGTATCGACAACATCGACGAACAGATCTTCGCCCCCGGCGCGTTCGCGACCTGCGCCGAAATGGAGCGGTTCGCCCACGCGCTGTGGGAGGAGAAGCTGCTGAACCCCGCCTACACCTGGCTGACGCTCAGCCCGAAGATGCCCATGCTGCCGTCGCCCGGCCCAAACCCGCCGGCGGTGTTCACGGGCTATGGCCCGGGCGCCACGCTCGCCGGCGACAGGTGGTCCTACGGACACAACGGCGGTTCGAGCATCGGCGGCGTGGTCGAGCTGGTGTTCTACCCGGACAGCGGGTACGTGACAGTGATCATGTCCAACTACGAGATGGAAAGCATCCGAGGGATCCCGAGCCTGGCTCGCAAGCTGATTGTCGAGCAGGGGTAGCGAACCGGAACCGCAATGGGTGGTCCTGCGAAGGATGAACGGCCAGGCGCCTTCGCACGGAACAAGAACGCCCCCTGCGGTGAAGAATGTGGTGGAATCATGGCGTCCGCCTCGTAAGCGGCAGCCTCAGCTGGTGCTGGCCGCGGTGCGCTTGCTCGGCGGGCCGGTCGACGACCCGGCCGCCTTCTGCGAGTACGCCGTCGGGGCGGTGCTCGCACGGGCAGGCAATGATCTGGTTGGGGAGTACTGGACGTGATGGGGCTTCCGGCGGACAGCCACGTGCATAGTCAGTGGTCTTGGGACGCGTTCGCGGGCACGATGCAGGGCGTATGCGCGCGGGCGGTCGACCTCGGGCTGCCTGCGATCGCCTTCACCGAACACGTCGACCACACGGTCTGGACCGTCGACAGGGACGAGTTGGACGAGGGCAGCTTCCTGGCCACAGTGGCCGGGCCGGACGGGCGGCTGACGCCGCCGCCGTTTGACGCAGCCGGGTACCTGGAATCGATCGAGGACTGCCGCGAGCGGTTTCCGGGCCTGCGGATCCTCAGCGGTCTGGAGGCGGGTGAACCCCACTGGCACGCCCCTGCCATCGGGAAGATACTCGCTGCCGGACCGTTCGACCGTGTCCTCGGCTCTCTGCACTGCCTGCCGGACAACGGTGGTTACGCCGAGCCGCCCGACCTGTTCCGGCATCGGGCGCCAGCCGAGGTCGTTCGGCAGTACCTGGCCGAAGTGGCCGCGCTGATCGCCGGGAGTGACGTGTTCACGGTGCTGGCGCACATCGACTTCCCGGTTCGCTACTGGCCCGCGCACGCCGGGCCGTTCGACCCGTACGCCTTCGAGGAAGAGTTCCGGCATGCACTGCGGCTGCTGGCCGACAGCGGCCGTGCGCTGGAGGTCAACACCTGCGTGCCTCTGCACCCGGAGATCGTACGCTGGTGGCGCGAGGAAGGCGGCTCCGCGATCACCTTCGGCAGCGACGCACACGAACCGGACGAACTCGCCCGCGGCTTCGCAACCGCGGTGGACATGGTGCAGGCGCACGGATTCCGCCCTGGCCGTGATCCCCACGACTACTGGATCGCAGCATGACTCCGTTTCGTCATCAGGAGGTGTTCCCAGGCCGCCATTTCTTACCCCGACGGCGATAATGAAGGGGTGAGCGACGGCTGGCCGGACGGCGGACTGATCGAGGATTACGGACCGGCGTGGCATCCGGGGCCCTTCGAACGAGGCACCGACGGCCCGCGGGTCATCCTCGCCGGGGTCGACGGCTCACCGACCGGCATGCGCGCCGGGGCGTACGCCGGTGGGCTGGCCCGCCGTCAGCGATCCCGGCTCGTCATCGTCTACGTCGCGACCCCGTCGGTGTGGACGGCGATGGCCGCCACCGCTGCCGCCGCGCAGGAGCAGTTGTTCGACGACCAGATCCAGGAACTGCGGACGCAGATCCGGGATCGGGCCGCCGAGTTCGGCATCTCCACCACGTTCCTCGTACGCCGCGGCGACGCGTTCACCGAGCTGCGCGACGCCGCAATCGAACTGCGCGCCGACATGGTGGTCGTCGGCGCGTCCGAGCAGGCCGGGCATCGGTTCATCGGCTCGGTCGCCGCCCGGCTCGTCCGCGCCGGGCGCTGGCCGGTGACCGTCGTCCCGTAGGCCGGTGCCGTAGGGGCCCGCTTGTCAGACCGACAGCAGGTCCGCCACCGCCTCGGCCGTATCGGGATGTCGACCGATCAGATCCGCGACCGGTGAACCGATGTCGTCGGTGCCGTCGGTGCCGAGCGCGCTCCACGAACCGGTCACCCCGAGCAGCGCGGCGACCGCGTCTGTCGCATCCGGATGGCCGACGAGCAGTTCCGCCATCGGCCCGCCGGCCCTCGGCCCGGTAGCCGACGTCGTCGGGGCGGCCTCGGCCGGCGACCACGGCGGCGTCCAGGTGTCCAAGGCCGCCAAGGTGCCGGGGAAGGTCCGGCCCGCTTCGCGTACGAGGACGGGGACGAGCTCGGGGGCCTGATCCTTCAGCGTCGTGATCAGCTGTGGCAGCCACGGCAGCAGTACCGGGTCGGGCAGCTGCGCGAACGCCTTCGACAGGATCTCGACCACGAAGGAGGTCAGCGACGGCACCGGCACCAGGGCCTGGAGGAAGCCGCTGATGTACTGCGGCATCGCGGGCAGCACCATCGGGTTGCCGAGCAACTCGTCCACCCGCTCACGCAGGCGGGCGATGGGCAGCAGACCCAGCTGGTGGTGCGCCGCCCACAGCAGGGCGACCTTCGCCGGAGACTCCGGATGCGACTGCTGGACGGCGATTTCGAGCTGCGCGCGGTCGCAGCCCAGCGACAGGGCCAGGTTCTCCATCCCGAACAGGAAGCCCAGCATCGCCGCCACTTGGCGTACGCCGGACTCGTCCTCCACGAACGCCGTCGGCAACAGCGTGCAGTAGTGGGCGTATCCGGTCCGGACGAAGTCCTCGCACCAGGCGGGCAGCCCGCCGCGCTCCCCCGACCGGTAGTAGGCGAGCAGCCGCCGGATCCGCTGCAACACCTCGGGAGCCTCGTCGACTGTACGCTCGGCGGCCAGCAGCTCGACCGCCCGCGCGCCGAGTTCGTCGGTGAATCGGCGGCTGCGCAGGTAGAGCAGCGAATCCTCGACCGCCGCCAGGGCGGCCGCCGCCGTCGCCGTCGGCGTCCACACCTCCCGGCGCAGGCGTTGCTCCAGCACCTGCTCGACGGTGACGCCTTCGTAGCCCAGCTCGATCAGGTAGCGCTGGCTGCGCCCGATCGCGAGGTCCCAACTCTCCTGAATGGACTTCCGGCCCAGCGTGCGCTCGCCCATGATCGGGCGTACGACGTCGGGCGGCATCAGGCGGCGGAGCACCCACAGCAGGTCCGAGCACGGCCCGAGCTCGGGCTGCGCCTTCAGATCCAGCAGCGCTCGCTGAATCGTCCGGGCCTCGACGTTGACGCCGAGCGGCTGCAGCCGGTCGTAGACGTCGCGGGCCAGCGGTGGCAGCGCGTTGTAGCCCACCTGGCCGATCCGGTCGCCGCCGAGCATGATCTCGCACAGCCGGCGGATGTCCCGGCGACCCGGCACGGTGTCCTTCTCGATGCAGGTCACCGCGGCGTCGGCGAAGTCGTAGGGGGTCGGCCGGGCCCGGTTCCGCATCCCGGCCAGCAGGATCGACGTCTCGAACACCGCGATCGCGTCGGCCGTGCTCGACAGGTATCCGTGCCGACGGGCCAGCCGCACGATCTCCACCGACCAGCCGAGCAGCTCCGCCTCGTCGATGCCGTCCAGCCGGGGCGGGCTGGCCAGGAACTTCGTGAGCTTGTCGGTCACCGGTTCGGCGACGGCCACCGGCGGCGCCACTGTCGCCTTGACCACCGCCCGTTTCCGCGTACCCGCCTGACCTTGCAGCTGGAACGGCTTGACGCCGGTCCGCGTCACGGCCTTGGCCCAGGTCGCGGCCGCGATCGAGACCGAGCCCGAGGCCAGGCCGAACTGCGCCTCGATGGCCGAGTGGCTGGACGGGATGAGCCCGTAGAGCCAGCGGGTGCCGGTCCGGGGGCTGATCTCCCAGTCCGAGCCTGCGAGCCCGAACTCCGGCACGTAGCTCGCCGCATGGAACGCTCCGCAGACGTAGAGCGCCTGCGAGGCGTCGGCCCCGGACGCCGCGAGGTGCTGGCGCATCCGCGTCCACATGAACCGCTCGCGGTCCTCGTCGACGGTGACCCGGCTGGGATCGCCGGGGGCGAGCCGCCGGAACAGGCTGCCGATGAGCACCATGACCTGCCGATACGTCTCGTAGTCCGCGTCGGCCGAGGCGAGCGGCTGCTCGACGTACTGGTCCCACCACTCCGACCAGTGCCGCACCTTGCCATGGTGCAGCAGGTACGCCTCCAGCTGGCTGAACCGCGGGCGCAGGTCGCCGATCTCGACGCCGACCGCGTCGCCGTGCAGGTCCTTGCCTTCGGCGTCCTCTTCGGCGTCGGCGTCGGCGTCGGCGTCAGCCGCGGAGGAACCGCGCGGCGACCACTGGAACACGTGGTCGGTCGACCGGTCGACGCAGACCAGTTCGACACCGGGCGTGTCCAGGGCGTACGCGATCGCCTGGTACTCGGCCGAGGCCTCGGTGATCGGCGCGACCACACTCAGCGGCGACCAGTCCGGCGGGAAACCGTCCACATCGGACGCGAATGCCTGCACCGCGACCGGCAGCCGGCAGTTGCGCAGCTCGTCCAGCAGCGGCCGCAGATCCTCGCACAGTTCGAGGTAGATGACGTGCGGCCGCTTCTCGCGCAGGCGGCGGGCCATGGCGAGCGCGGAGGCCGGCGAGTGGTGGCAGACCGGGAAGATCTCCAGCGGCTCCCGCAGCGCCCGGTCGACGTCGGTGACCATCCCGGCGAGGATGCCGTCGAGATCGCCCGGGCCGCCCGCGAACTCGGCCGCCGCCTCCAGCAGCTGGTCCCTCAGGGGATCGAAGACGGTCATGACAGAGTGGCGATCGCCTCACGGCCGCCCGCGAGGAACTCCGGCCACTCGCCGCCGTCGGCCTTGCTGCGCGGCTCGACCACGCCGTGCCAGTACTTGTTGAGGATGGCCAGATCCTCCGGGCTGCGCCGGGCCAGCGATCCGACCAGCGAACCGGCCAGCGTGTGCGCCCGCAGCTGGGCGTCGCCGAAGAACTGGCTGTGCAGAATGGCGTCCTCCAGCACACCGATCTGCTCGGCCGTCGACAGCGCCGATTCCAGCTTCTCGTCGTCGCTGGTGGCCGAGGCGGCCGCCGTACGCAGATCGGCGAAGCTCTGCAGCAGGATGTCGAGCAGGGTCGGCGGGACGTCCAGCTCGATCTGGTGCCGCTTGAGCAGCTCGACCGTGCGGAAGCGGACGATCTCCGCCTCACTCGCCTTGTTCGTCACGACCGGGATGCGGACGAAGTTGAACCGGCGCTTGAGGGCCGACGACAGGTCGTTGACGCCCCGGTCACGGCTGTTCGCGGTGGCGATGATCGAGAAGCCGGGCTTGGCGAAGACGATGTTGTCGTCGTCCAGCTCCGGGATGGAGACGTACTTCTCGGACAGGATCGAGATCAGCGCGTCCTGCACGTCGCTGGTCGAGCGGGTCAGCTCCTCGAACCGGCCGACCACGCCCTGCTCCATCGCGGTCATGATGGGCGACGGGATCAGCGAGTCGCGCGACTGGCCACGGGCGATCACCATCGCGACGTTCCACGAGTACTTGATGTGGTCCTCAGTGGTGCCCGCGGTCCCCTGCACGACGAGCGTCGAGTTGCGGCAGATCGCGGCCGCCAGCAGCTCGGCCAGCCAGCTCTTGCCCGTCCCCGGGTCGCCGATCAGCAACAGGCCCCGGTCCGACGCCAGCGTCACGATGGCGCGCTCGACGAAACTGCGGTCGCCGAACCATTTCTGCGGGATCTGGCGGTCGATGCCGTCGGCCCGCTCCGAGCCGAGCACGAACATCCGGACCATGCGCGGGCTCAACCGCCAGGTGAACGGCTTGGCACCGGTGTCGATCGACTCCAGGTAGTCCAGCTCCTCGGCGTACTTCACCTCGGCGGGAGCGCGCAGCAAGTTTTCAGTCATCAGCGGTTCTCTCCTAATCGAGGAAGTTCTTGAGCTCGGTGACGAGTTTGCGGATGTGCCCGGAGATCACGGGCGTGCCCAGGCGCTTGAAGCGGTCCCGGAACCAGGGGTTGACGCTCTGCTGGCCGGAGCTGTTGACCGAGCCGACCGGGATGAACTTCACTCCGGACCGGTGCACGGCCTCGATGCCGTCGAACAGCGGTTGCGACCGGTCGAACTCGTAGAAGTCGGAGATCCACACCATCACGGTGTTACGTGGGTCGGCGATCTTCGGCCGGGCCATCGCCATCGCGATGGGGCCGTCGTTGCCGCCGCCGAGATTGGTCCGCAACAGCACCTCGAACGGGTCGTGCACCCACGGCGTCAGGTCGATCACCCGCGTGTCGTACGCGATCAGGTGCACATCGACCTTGGGCAGCCCGGCGAAGATCGAGGCGAGGATGGTGCAGTTGACCATCGAGTCCACCATGGACCCGGACTGGTCGACGACGACGATCAGCCGCGCCGGGGTGGTCCGCTTGGCGGTCTGCCGATAGAACAGCTTGTCGACGTAGAGCCGCTCGTCCTCGGGGTTCCAGTTGGTCAGGTTCTTCCAGATGGTGCGGTCGAGGTCGAGGTTGCGGAACACCCGCTTCGGCGGCACCGACCGGTCCAGCGTCCCGGCGCTGGTCTGCTGCACCTGCGTACGCAGAACCTCGGCGACCTCGTCCACGAAGCGCCGGATGAGCGCCTTGGCGTTGGCCAGCGCCACACCAGAGAGGTTGTCCTTGTCGCGCAGCAACTGCTCGATGAGCGACATGCTCGGGGTGAGCTGCTTGGCCAGTTTCGGATCGGCCAGCACCTCCCGCAGTTGCATCCGCTTGACGAGGTCGCCTTCGAGGCCGGTCAGTACGCCGCCCAGCTCACCGGCCGCACCCGGCCGGGATCGCAGCTGCCCCGGCTCGCAGCCCAGCGCCTTCTCGAACCACCCCGCATCGGACTGCCATTGGGCCAGCTGGGTGGCGCTGACGTTGCCCGACCCGGTGGCGAACACGTTGAGCAGCACCTTCGAGGCGAGGGCGGCCCGGCGTACTCGGGTCTCCCCGGTGGCCTGGTCGTCTTCCGGCGGCACCATGAGGCCTTCGAGCTCGGCGGCGAGCTCCGGGAACCGCTGCACCACGGTGTCGACCGAGACCGACGGGTCGAGCACCGCTGCGGGCAACCCCGCCGCCTGCACCGCCGCCATGCTCGCCGACTCCAGCGCGGGTTGCTCCTCACCGCCGTCGAAGATCCGGGCCAGCAGCCGCCAATAAAGCACCTGCCGTCGCGCGTCCATCTCGGTCATTTGCGCAGCAGCCTTCCCGCGCGCTCGCGCAGTACGCCGACAGCGTCGCCCGCCGCGGCCTCGGCTTTGGCGGCTTTCGGATCGGACGGTCCCATCGCCCAGTCGCCGCTGTGCACCGCGACCGGCTTCTTCTTCACCGTCGTCTCCACCGCCAGCGGCTGCACCAGCCACCGGCCGGCGTCCCAGCGCAGCAGGCCGATCATCGCCGACGCCGACGCGGCCAGTTCGGCCGTGATCGGGCTCGCCGCGCTGATCCGGTCGGTGTCGACGGTCAGCGGCCCGTCGGCGGCGAACTGGTATGCCTCCAGGAACACCGGCTCGGCCAGTCGCACCGGATGCCGCTCCAGCGGCGGAACCGGGGCCGCCGACGCCTGCCGGAGCTGGACCCGGGCGGTGGCGAACGGGTCGGCCGGTCCGCCGGCGGTCGCATGTGCCTCGTCCCAGATCAGGTCGCCCGAGCCGAGCAGCGTCATGCCGGTCAGGTCGAGGCTGCGCCGTTCGGCCAGTGCTGCCAGCAGCTGCGTATGGCCGCGCAGCAGCCGCCAGACGGCGGCCCCGGTGATGGTGTCGACCTTCGCGGCGCTCACCGAGACCCGGACCAGCCGGGCCGCTCCCCCGGTCTCCAGTACGCCGTGCACCTGAGCTTGCAGCGCGGTCGGATGCTCGTGGAGGTCGACGCCGAGCGGCAGGAACCGCCCGGAGACCGGTTGCCCCGCGGCGTGAGCCGGGAGGCCGGGCTGGGCCAGCAGCATCGCCCGGGACCAGAGGTCGGCCCAGCGCCGGACCGGCAACTGCGGCAGTGTCAGCAGTGGACTCGACGCGCGGAGTTCGGCGGCGAACCCGTCGAGCAGCACGGCGAGCCGACGCCGGCCGGGCTCGGCCAGCAGGCCCTCGATCAGCGGATCGGCCGAGCTCACGAGGTCTTCGGTGACACCGCGCCACCCGGCCACGGCCAGCTCGACGAGCCAGGTGCGTACGCCGCTGAGCAGGTTCTCGCCCGCCGCGTCAGGGGCCGGCGACGGCTCCCACTGCGCCCGGTCCCGACCGAGAGCGGTGTCGAGTCCCGTGAGCAGCGCGTCGTGCACCGCACCGAGCGCTGCCGACCGGCCACCGGCCAGCGCAGCGACGTGATCGTCGCCGGGCGATCCGGCCACGATCTTGGCCGCCGCCTCGGCGAGCCGCTCGCCCAGCGGAGTCGCGCCGAACGCTCCGGCCAGCCCGGTCAGCGCTGCCTGCCGCGCTTCGCTCAACCGGCCGAAGCCGTGCGTCAGCGCCTCGTCGAAGGCCGCCACCGTCTCCAGCGTCTCCGCGACACCCGTGGGGGTCTGCGCCAGGAATTCACCGAGCATCAGCTCACCGCCTTCGCCGACGGCAATTGCGTCGCCGGGAACCAATGCAACTCAGGCAACGGTTCGGCCGTGCCCGGAAGCTCCAGATAGGACAAGTGCCGCAGGAAGCGGGCGAAGACTCCGGCCGCCGACGAGCGCTCGACCCGCCAGGTCGTCATCCGGACCAGATCGGTGCCGTGGAGGATCGTGCCCTCGGCCTCGATACGCAGGTACCGGGCGACCCGCGCGGCCCCGAACTGCACGGCGGCCTCGTCGATCAGCAAGTCGAGGTGCTTGCAGGTGTAGTCGCCGTATAGGCCGCCGCACGGCCGGTTGTTGTTGGTCGAGCAGCTCAGCGTGTGGTCGCCCGCGGTGAACTGCGAGACGTAGACCCGGTCGATGTCCGACCCCGACGAGACGACCCCTTGCAGCCGCCCCTCGGCGAGCTCGACGAAGGGCACCTTCGCGAGTTTGCGGGGCCGGGCGGGCGGAACCACCACTGCGGCGCTGCGCGCCTCCCAATCCAGTTCCGGCGACTCAGCAGGCGGCACGCCATCGACCTCCCCAGGCAAAACGCGCGCGCCACAGTGGACGCTCGCGGAAACGGACGTTCCGTGAACGCGACAGTTCTACCGCACGCCCCCGACAATCCGGCCCGCGGGCTCAGTGACTCTCGGGAGGATCATCCAACTCGTCGAGCGCGGCCTGCTCGTGCAGCACGATGTCGTGCAGCGGCGCTTCCGGTCCGCCGAACGCCTGCCCGCGCGCCTCACCGTCCGGACTGCCGCTGAAGACTCGCGCGTCCTCCTCCGGCGCGGGCTCGGGGCCCACGGCCGGGAAGACTGCGGGGGTGGCGGCCACCCAGGCCCACTCCCGGCGCGCGTCGATCCAGGCCATTTCCGTCCTGGTACGCGCAAAGGCCGACGGCTGCTGGTCGCGTACCCAGCCGACGAGGTGCTCGCGAACGAGGCAGCGCAGGTCCCACAGCGACGGAGCATCGCGCGCACTGCACAGCGCCCGCAGCCGCACCCGGCCCTCGATCGCGTCCGTCACCTGCAGTACGCAGACCCGCCCGTCCCAGAGATCGCTGCCTTCGAGCAGTCGTCGCAGCTCGTCGCGGATGGGCTGCACCTGCACCGCCCAGTCGACGTCGAACTCGACCGAGCCGAGGATCTCCGACCGCGTACGCGTCCAGTTCTGGAACGGCTTGGTGGTGAAGTATGACGTCGGCAGCATGAGCCGGCGGTCGTCCCAGACTTGGAGGACGACGTGGCTGAGGGTGATCTCCTCGACCCGGGCCCATTCGTTCTCCACCACGATCACGTCGTCGATCCGGATGGCGTCGCTGAACGCCAGTTGCAGCCCGGCGATCACGTTCCCCAGTACGCTCTGCGCCGCCAATGCGGCGATGATGCCGATGATGCCGGCCGAGGCGAGCAGGCTGGCCCCGATGGTGCGTACCTCGGGAAAGGTCATCAGCACGACGCCGACGGTGAGCAGCACGATCGCGGCGATGGTGACCCGGCGTACCACCACGATCTGGGTGCGGATGCGCCGCGCCGAGCGATTGTCGGGCACGTCGATGCGGAACCGCGCCTCGGCGACGTCCTCCAGCGCCAGCAGGATCGTCGCGACCAGCCAGGCCCCGGCGACGATCAGGCCGATGCCCATCGTGTGGAGGACCCCGTGTTTGAGCTCGAAGGTACGGGGTGAGACGAGGACCACGGCCCGGACGGCGAAGAGCACCGCGAAGACCTGGAACGCCCGGTGCGCGTGGTCGGCCAGCTCGGCCATGGTCAGCGAACGGCGCCCGGCCCGGCGTACCGCCCGATGGATGATCTCCACGACGATGAGCGCGGCCACGGCCGCGCCGACGGCCGCGATCGACAACGGCACCGTGCAACTCCCTTCACCGGCACCTTTGAAGATCCCATATTCCGGCGCAGCCGAGCTGGTAAACCCCTAGTCCGTGAGAAGTCGCAGGACGACGGCGGCTACTGCGAGCACGAGCAGGACGATCGGCGTGCCGATGTGGGCGAGATCGCGGAAGCGGACGTGCGCCCCGACCGCCAGCGCGAAGTAGAGCACCAGGCCGATCCCGGCGGCCACCCCG
>NZ_JABFVK010000108.1 GCF_013362815.1 Hamadaea sp.
GTACTCGTCGATGTAGCCGTAGCCGCCGAAGACCTGCAGGGCGTTGTTGGCGGCCCGGACGGCGGCCTCGCTCGCGAACAGCTTCGCGACCGAAGCCTCGGTCTCGAACGGCTCGCCGCGGTCGATCAGGTCGGCGACCCGCCAGACGAGCAGCCGGGCCGCGTCGGCGTCGATCGAGATCTGCGCGAGCAACTGCTGGACGAGCTGGTGGGCGGCGATCGGCCGGCCGAACTGGCGCCGGTCGCGGGCGTACGCGACGGCGGCCTCCAGACAGCCGCGGGCGATGCCGACGCAGCCGGCCCCCAACGACATCCGGCCTTTGGCCAGGGCGGCCATCGCGATCGTGAAGCCCTTGCCCACCTCGCCCAGGCGAGCCGAATCCGGGACGCGTACGCCGTCGAAGGTCAGCTCCGCAGTGGCCTGGCCCCGCAGACCGAGCTTGCCGTGGATCTCCCGCCGGGCGAACCCGGTCAGGCCGGTCTCCACGAGGAAGGCGGTGACGCCCTTGCGGCCGGGCTCGCCGGTGCGGGCGAACACCAGGGCGACGTCGGCCCAGGTGCCGTTGGTGATGAACGTCTTGCCCCCGGTCAGCAGCCAGTCGCCGCCGTCGCGTACCGCCCGGGTGGTCAGCGATCCGGCGTCGGAGCCGGTGTCCGGCTCGGTCAGCCCGAAGCAGCCGATGGCCTCGCCGGAACACAGCCGGGGCAGCCACTGCGCCTTCTGCTCGGCCGTCCCGTACGCGTCGACGGTCTTGGCGACGAGGCCGAGCGACACCGAGACGATCCCCCGGACCGACGAGTCACCCCGGCCCAACTCCTCCATGACCAGGCAGTACGCCAAGTGGTCGCCGCCCGATCCGCCGTGCTCCGCGCCGACGGTCAGCCCGAGGAAGCCGAGTTTGCCCAGCTCGCCGACGATGGCGAGGTCGACGGCCTCACGCCGGTCCCAGTCACGGGCGTTCGGGATGATCTCGCGGTCGACGAACCGGGCGGCGAGATCCCGGAGATCGACGTGGTCCGCGGTGAGCCGGAAATCCATGACGCTAAACTAGCGCTGGAAGTTTTACGCCGTCCAGACCCCGGCCCGATACAGTTCAGCCAACGGATCACGGGAGGACCACCATGGCGAGGCCGCGCACGGCACTGCTGAGCCGGGAACGCATCGTGGCCACCGCGCTGGCGATCGTCGACGCGGAGGGGCTCGACGCGCTCTCCACTCGCCGGCTCGCAACCGAGCTGGGCGTACGCGGCCCGTCGCTCTACAACCACTTCCCCACCAAGGACGAGATCCTCGACGCGGCGGCCGACGCGGTGATCGAGCAGGTCGACACCTCCTACTTCGGCCAGTACGACTGGCGGATCGCGCTGCGGCTGTGGGGCCGGTCGTACCGGGATGCCCTCGCGGCACATCCCAACATCGTTCCGTTCCTCGCCCAGGGCCCCGGCCGCCGACCGGCCGCCTTGGCGATGGCCGACGCCGTGTACGGCGGCCTCGTCGACGCCGGGTGGCCGCACGCCCGCGCGACCCACATCGGCGCGCTCATGCGCTATCTCGTGGCCGGTTCCACGCTCGGCTCGTTCGCCCGCGGCTTCGTCGAGGACCCGGAGTTCTACGACGGCCGCTACCCCCACCTCGGTCAGGCGCACCTGCTCGCCGAACGGCAGAAGAGCGTCGACGAGGGCGCTTTCGCACTCGGGATGGATGCGCTGATCGTCGGACTCAGCGCGGAGTACGAGCGGATCATCGGGCCGCTGCCGCCGCTCCCCGCGTACCCCTGAGCGCGACGTCCCCGCGCTGGATCAGGGTTCTGGGTCGAATCTTGAGCGAAATACGACCCAGAACCCTGATCCAGCGCCTAGCGCCTAGCGCCCAGCGCCAACCGCCGCTACGGTAAAACTTCCACTGATAGTTAAGAGGGACGAGATGGCGCGCGCGGACTTCATCCCGGCCGATCGCGGCGAGCTGTACATCGGCGGACGGTGGCGACCCGCGACGGGTGCCGAGACCATCCCCGTCGAGGACCCGTTCACGGAGCAGGTCGTCGCGCACGTCCCCGCCGGTACGCGAGCCGACGTGGACGAAGCGGTGGCGGCAGCCAAGAGCGCGTTCGAGCCGTGGGCCGCACTGACCCCGCAGCAGCGCTCCGACCACCTTCAAAGGCTGCACGACAGCCTGGCGAAGAGGGCCGACGAGATCGCCACGACGGTGACGGGAGAGCTGGGTACCCCACTCAAGATCTCCCAGCGAGTGCAGACCGGCCTACCCCTGACCGTCCTCGACGGATATGTCCGAATGGCCGCCCAAGAAGCCGAGAAACGAGAAATCGGCAACTCCCTGATCCTCCGCGAACCCGTAGGCGTAGTCGGCGCGATCACCCCGTGGAACTATCCGCTGCACCAGGTCATGGCCAAGCTGGCCGCCGCCCTCGCCGCCGGGTGCACCGTCGTCCTCAAGCCGAGCGAGCTCACCCCGCTCGTGGCGTACGCGTTGTTCGACGCGGTTCACGAGGCCGAACTGCCCCCGGGTGTGGTCAACCTCGTCCCGGGTACCGGCCCGGTGGTGGGCGAGGCGATCGCGAGTCACTCCGATGTGGACATGGTGTCGTTCACCGGCTCGACCGCGACCGGCCGAAGGATCAGTCACCTCGCTGCCGATCGGATCGCCAAGGTGTCCCTGGAACTGGGCGGCAAGTCCGCCAACGTGATCCTCGACGACGCCGACCTCGCTCGGGCGGTCAAGGTCGGGGTGGCCAACGCGTTCCTCAACTCCGGGCAGACCTGCACCGCCTGGACCCGGATGCTTGTCCCGGCGGTGCACTACGACCAAGCCTGTGAGCTGGCCGTGCAGTCCGTCGAGGCGTACCAGATGGGTGATCCGTTCGAGGAGACGACGCGGCTGGGGCCGCTGGTCAGCGCGGCGCAACGGGACCGCGTGCAGGGCTTCGTCCGACAGGGCCGCGCGGAAGGCGCGACGGTGCTGACGCCGGACGACGTGCCTGATCGCGGGTATTTCGTCGCGCCGACCGTGCTGGCCGACGTCACTCCGAAGTCGACGGTCGCGCAGGAGGAGATCTTCGGCCCGGTGCTGGCGGTGATCCCGTTCGCCGACGACGACGAGGCGGTCGCGATCGCCAACGACTCACGCTACGGCCTGGCCGGCGCGGTGTGGTCGGGCGATCCGGACCGCGCGATGGCCGTCGCGAAGCGGCTGCGGACCGGTGCGGTCGACGTGAACGGCGGCTCGTTCAACCCGCTCGCGCCGTTCGGCGGATACAAGCAGTCCGGTCTGGGCCGCGAGCTCGGCGTGTTCGGCTTGGAAGAGTTCCAGCAGGTCAAGGCGGTGCAGCGATGACCCGGGCGGTCGTCTTCCGCGACGATGTCACGGTCGAGGACATCACGCTCGCCGAGGTCGGCCCCGGCCTGGCCCGGGTCCGCGTCACCGCGGCCGGCGTCTGCCACACCGACCTCTCGATGATCAACGGCACGCTCGCGCCGAGTTTCCCGCTCGTGCTCGGCCACGAGGCCGCGGGCGTGGTCGAGGAGGTCGGTCCCGGCGTCACTCGCGCACGGCCCGGCGATCACGTCGCGCTCAACTGGTCGCCCGCCTGCCGCACCTGCTGGTACTGCGCCCACGGCGAGCCGTGGATCTGCGAGACCTCGGGCATACCGTCGTTTCCCGGCGGCTTCGCGGGCGACGGCTCCCCGCTCAATCTCACGCTCGGTCTCGGGTCCCTCGCCGAGCAGGTGGTGGTACGCGAAGAGGCGCTGATCGGGATACCGAAGGGATTGCCGGCGGAGCAGGCGGCGTTGCTCGGCTGTGCGGCGCTGACCGGAGTCGGCGCGGTGCAGAACACCGCTGGAGTGCGTACCGGGGATTCGGTGGTCGTGCTGGGGCTGGGCGGCGTCGGATTGTCGGTCGTCTTGGCGGCCAGGGCGGCGGGCGCCGATCCGGTGATCGCCGTCGACCTCACCGAGGCCAAGCGGCCGCTCGCCCTCGCCGCTGGAGCGACGGATTTCCTGCTGAGCGATGACGCCCTCGTCAAGGCGATCCGCGTACGCACCGGCGGCCGGGGCGCGGACCACGCGTTCGAGTGCGTCGGCCGGTCGGCAAGCATCACCGCGGCCTGGAAGAGCGCGCGGCGAGGTGGCCGGGTGACGGTGGTCGGCATCGGCAAGCGGGACGACGTCGTCGGACTGTCCGCATTGGACATCTTCCACTCGGCCCGGACGCTGCGATCGTCGGTCTACGGTTCGGCCGATCCCGATCGGGACCTGCCTGCACTGGCAGACGCCGTGCTGTCCGGGGCGCTCGACCTCACTCCGCTCATCAGCCATCGGATCAGCCTCGACGACGTCCCCGACGCGCTCGACCGGCTGGCTCGCGGCGAAGGCGCCCGCTCCGTCGTCCTCTTCTGACCCCGTGCCGCCCCGTTGATCATGAACCTATGGTTCCGCTCTGGTCCTTAGCGGAACCATAGGTTCATGATCAACAGGGCGGGGAGCTAGCGGAGGCTGCTGGTGATCGCAGCGGCGAGCAGGGCCGACACCGTCCGCGTCAGCACGCCCCGGGCGGCGGTGACCCCGAGGCCCAACTCGTCGCGCACCATCGACCAGGACGCCCAGGTGCTCGCGACCACCATGGCCTGCAACAGCTGACCGCCGCCGGAACCGGCCAACGCGAGTTCGGTCGCGAAGACCTCCTCGATCTCGGCCCGGACCAGCGCGATCGCCTTGACGCGGTTCTCCTTCAGCTGAGCGGAGAACGGCTCGCGCAGGGCCGCCGCCCGGGCGCAGGGGGCGAGCATCTCGAGCATCCGGGCCCGCTGCTCGCAGTACGCGTCGATGCGTTGCGGCAGCGGCAACGTGGGATCGATCGGCCGATGCGCGGCGGCCTGCTGTTCGGCGAGCTTCTCTCCGGAGGCTGCGAACAGCGCCTCCATGTCCTTGAAGTTCGTCCACAGCGCCCGCAGCGAGATCCCGGCCCGCTCGGCGATGCGTTCCCCGGTCGGGCGCAGGTCGCCTTCGCCGATCAGGGCCAGGTGGGCGGCCACGATGGCGGCCCGGGTCCGCTCGGCCCGCAGGGTCCGGCCGTCGACCCGGCCGCTGGTGGTGCCGACGCCGGTCATCCGAGCAGTCTAGATCGGGTTCGGCCGGGACCCGGGGCAGCGCCCGGATCCCGGCGCGCACCGGTCAGGCGGTGGGTACGCCGTTGGCAGGCGGCGTCGCCGGAGTGCCGGCGTACTCCTTCACCGGGCCGTCGGCGTCGTCGGTCTCGTAGGTCGGGCCGAAGAACTGTTGCACTCCCCCGGACACCTTCACCATCCGCTCGCCGCCGTAGCCGGAGTGGTCGCTCTTGGCGTACCGGAGCGGAGCGAGGCCGGGGCCGGTGTAGCCGCCCTTCTCCACCGCCGCGATCAGGGAGTCGCGGCTGAGGTCCTTCCCGGCGGCCAGCAACACCTGCACGAACAGGTACGCCACGGACATGCCGTAGATGACGTTGCCATCGAACTCGGCTCCGCCGTTGTAGTCCTTATTGACCTTCTGGAACAGCTGGATCCAGGGGTCGTTGGCGTCGAACATCAGCGGCAGGTAGTTCGCCCCGAGCAGGCCCTCGGTCAGGCCCTTGGCGTCGCCGAGCAGCTTGGCCAGGGTCGGCAGGTCCCCGCCCACGTTGGAGACGACGAACTGCGGCTTGTAGGACAGCCGGGCGGCGGTGCCGAGGGCGAGCGCGGTGAAGCCCGGCACGGTGGCGAGGACGACGACCTGGCAGCCGGCCGCCTTGAACTTGCCGATCTGCGGGCCGACGTTGGTGTTGGTGACGACGTAGGTGTCCTTCGCCGTGACGCCGTCCTTGCCGAGCACCTGCTCGACGCCGGCCAGGCTGTCGGTCCCGAAGTCGTCGCTCTGCCCGAGGAAGCAGACCTTCTGCCCGGCGAGGTTGGTCTTCACATAGTTCGCCAGGATCTTGCCCTCGACGGTGTAGTCCGGGTTGAAGCCGAACGTGCCCGGATACTTGTCGGGCTGGTCCCAGCTGCGGCTGCCGGACGCCACGAACAAGTCCGGTACGCGGTTGGTCTTCAAGAAGTCGAGCACGCCCGAGTGGGTCGGCGTACCGAGGCCGTTGAGCACGGCGAACACCTTGTCCTGCAGGACGAGCTGCCGGACGACCTGCTGAGTGTTGGCCGGGTTGTATCCGTCGTCCATGACCTTGTAGGTGATCTTCCGGCCGTTCACCCCGCCGTTTGCGTTGACGAAGTCGAAGTACGCCTTGCTCGCCGGTGCGATCTTCGAGTAACCCGCCGAGGCGGGCCCGGTGAGCGGCATGTGCGTACCGATGACGATCTCGGTGTCGGTCACGCCGGGGACGGCCGCCTTGCCCCCGCCGCCGTTGTCGTCGGAACTACAGCCGACCGTGGCGGCGAACAGCGTGACGCATGCGGCGAGGGCGATACCGCGCTGTGCTATCCGATGCATGAGGCACCGACCTTTCATCTTCGGAGGGGACTTGCCGGCGTCAGCCGCCGGACTACGCCGGAGATCCCGCCGGGCGCGGCGATCATGACGACGATCAAGGTCAGGCCGAACACGGCCAGGGGAAGGTTGCCCTCCAGCCGCTGGGCGGCGGCCGGGCTGAGGGTCAGGCTCGCGACGATCGTGTGGGTCAGGTCGGGCAGCACGACGAGGAGCAGCGCGCCCCAGACCGCACCGGCGAGCCGGCCGAGTCCGCCGACCACCACCGCCATGAGCAGGAACAACGACAGCGTCAGGGAGTACGCCCCGGGCGAGACGCTCTGCGTGAGGACCGCCATCAGCCCGCCGCCGAGTCCGGCGCAGCCCGCGCTCACCACGAACGCGAGCACCTGCGTACGCGCGACGTCGATCCCGGCCAGCCGGGCGGCCACCTCGTCGTCTCGGACTGCCCGCAGTGAGCGCCCGAACCGGCTGCGGACCAGGTTCGCCAGGAGCAGCATGACCAGCAGGGCACCGGCCAGTGCCAGCCAGGCTTGCCAGCGTTCGAGCGGGAAGTCGTACCCCAGCCCGGCGGGCGGCGGTTCGAGGTAGACGCTCAAGCCTTGGTCGCTGTGGAAGACGCCGGCCCAGACGGTGGTGACGGCGGGCAGTGCGACGGCGACGGCCAGCGTCACGCCGGCCAGGTAGGGTCCGCGCAACCGAGCGGCGGCCAGCCCCACGATCAGGCCCGCGACCAAGGCGGCAAGCACTCCGAGCGCCAACGACGCGGCGAGAACGCCGTTGCCGGTGAGTCCGGCGTCGGCGAACCGGTTCTGGCTCAGGGCGACGGCGTACGCCCCGACGGCCATCACCGCGCCGTGCCCGAGCGACAGCTGCCCACTCAGTCCCACGAGGACGGTCAGCCCTGCAGTGGCACACAAGTACGCCGCCGCCGTGGCGAGCTGGTAGTTGCGGAACGGTGGTATTGCGTACGTGACGGCGAGCAGGGCCGCCGCCGCAGCCGCCGTCCACAGCAGATGACGGAGTCCGGTGGTCATACGGCCCTCGTTCGAACGCCGGCGAACAGGCCGCCGGGACGGATCAGGAGCACCACCAGCAGCAGCGCGAGCGTCGCCAGTGGAGTGACGTCGCTGCCCAGGTAACCGGCGGCGTAGGACAGGACGAGCCCGACGGCCAGGCCGCCGACGACCGCGCCGATCGGGCTGTCGAGACCGCCCACGACGGCGGCGGTGAACGACGAGACGAAGACGAGGTCCATGGTGTTCGGATGCAGGCCGAGCTCGGTCGGGACGACCAGCATCCCGGCGAGCGCGCCGACCGCGGCGGCCAGCGCCCAGCCGAAGGTCAGCAATCCGGCGACGTTGACGCCGAGTAGCCGCGAGACTTCGGGGGCGAACGCCGCCGACCGCATCCGCAAGCCGGTCGAGGTGCGGGTGAACAGCAGCGCCAGCAGCACGACCAGGACGAGGACCGCACCCAGCACGAACAGGTCGTACCGGGAGAGCAGGGCGATCCCGCCGACGGTGATCCCGGTCCGGCTGAACGGGGTCTCGACTGGGCGGAACTCGTTGCCGTAGATCGCGCCGAGGACGGCTTGCAACAGCAGGACCAGGCCGAGCGCCACGATCACCGAGTTCAGCGGGGAGGTATGCGGAACGAACCGCATCACCGCCCGTTCGATCCCGGCGCCGAGCAGCAGACCGGCGGCGAGCGCGGCGGCGAAGCCCAGCCAGTACGAACCGGTCGCCTGGGTCACGCTGTAGGCGGCGTACACCGTGGCGACCGCCATCGCGCCTTGGGCGAAGTTGACGATCCGGGCGGCCCGCCAGATCAGCACCACCGCCAGCGCGAACGCGGCGTACACGGCGCCCTTGGCGAGCCCGTCGACGGTGAGGAACAGGAAACGATCCATGTCAGAACCCCAGGTACGCGTGCCGCAGACCGGCGTCGTCGCGCAGCTGAGCGGCGTCGGCTGCGGCGACCACCCGGCCGAGGGACAAGACGACCCCCTGGTCGGCGACGGACAGCGCGCTGCGGACGTTCTGCTCGACGAGGAGCACGGCCAGGCCGGTCTCGTCGCACAGCCGCCGAAGCAGCGCCATGATCTGGCCGGTGATCCGCGGCGCGAGCCCGAGCGAGGGCTCGTCGAGCAGCAGCAGCCGGGGCCGGGCGACCAGGGCCCGGCCGAGGGCGAGCATCTGCCGTTCGCCGCCGGACAACTGATGGCCGGCGTGCTTGCGGCGGGCGGCCAACGCCGGGAACAGCTCGTAGACCTCGTCCTGGGCCAGCCGGACGTCGCGGCGGTCGGCCCGCCAGACTCCGCCGAGCCGCAGGTTCTCCTCGACGGTCAGCTCGGCCACGACACCCCGGCCCTCCGGGACGTGGGCCAGGCCGAGGCGGACCACTCGTTCGACGGGTACGCCGACCAGCGATCGCCCGTCGAACCTGATGCCGCCTTCGGCCGGGCGGAGCAGCCCGGACAGCGTACGCAGGAGGGTCGTCTTGCCCGCGCCGTTCGCCCCCAGCACCGTCACGATGGTGGCGGGCGGCACCGTGAGGTCGACGCCGTGGAGCACCGGAGCCGCGCTGTAGCCGACGACGAGGCCGTCCACCTGGAGCAACGTCATGCCGTCCTGCCTTCCAGCGCCGGGCCCAGGTACGCCTCCGCGACCGCGGGGTCGTCGCGGACCTTCTCGGGCGAGCCGACGGCGATGAGGCGGCCGAAGTCGAGCACGGCGACCTCGTCGCAGACCGACATCACGAAGTCCATGTGGTGCTCGACGAGCATCACCGAGCGCCCGCCGCCGTCCCGGCCGGGCAACGTGGCCACCAGTTCGGCCAGTTCGGTGATGTCCTCCGCGCCGAGTCCGCCCGCCGGTTCGTCCAGCAACAGCAGGCGTGGGCGCGCGGCGAGCGCGCGAGCGAGCGCCACCTTCTTGCGTACGGGGTAAGGCAGCGAACCTGGTTCGGCCGACGCGTGCTCGGCGATCCCGAACTGCGTCAGCAGCTCCATCGCCTCGTCCCGGAGCCGCCGTTCGTCCCGGTCGCTCGGCGGGAGCCCGAACAACGCGGAGGTGAACCCCGCTCGCGCCGTATGCGTAGCGCCGGCCATCACGTTCTCGACGACGGAGAGCCCGGCGAACAAACCCACCCCTTGCAGGGTGCGGCCGATGCCGAGCTTCGCCAGCCGATGCGCACGCGGCCGCAGCGTACGCCCGTCGAACCGCAGATCACCGCGGGTGGGCCGGACGAAACCGCAGATCACGTTGAACAAGGTGGTCTTGCCCGCCCCGTTCGGGCCGATGACTCCGACCACCTTGCCGGGCGGCACGGTCAGCCGGACGTCCTCCAGCGCGGTCAGCCCGCCGAACTGGACGGTGACGCCGTCGAGGGTGAGGCCCTGCGATTCCACGCGCCGATCACCGCCTCTCCTCGATGAGTTACCGGCAAGTATTTACACTCGGAGTGTACGTTTCTCCACCGCGCGGTCAAGGGGTCAAAGAGCGGGCGGCAGATCGACGAGTTCCGCCAGGCGCGCCCGGTGCACGTCGGCCGGCCCGTACGCCACCGCCGCCGAGCGAGCCCGCTTCAGGTAGAGGTGTGCCCGGTGTTCCCAGGTCATGCCGATCCCGCCGTGCAGCTGCACACACGCCTCAGCCGCCTCGACGGCGACCGGAGAGCAGTGCGCCTGCGCGAGGGCGGCGGCGAGGTCCACCTCCGACTGCGTTGCCAGCGCCGACGCGGCGTACCGGGCGACCGCCCGCGCCTGGGTCACCGCGACCCACACGTCGGCCAGCCGATGCTTGACCGCCTGGAACGAACCGATCGGGCGGCCGAACTGATACCGCCCGCGAACGTGCTCGACCGTCGTGTCCAGACACCACTCGGCCACGCCGACCTGCTCGCTGGCCAGCAGCGCGGCTCCGGCGAGGACCGCGGAGCGGACCGCCGCCTCGGCGTCGGCCCCTTCGGCCAGCAGCCGTCCCGGCGCGCCCTCGAAACTCAGGTCGCACAGCCGGCGCGTCTCATCCAATGACGTGCACTGCTCTCGGCGTACCCCTGAGTTGTCGACGGCGAAC
The DNA here is from genome assembly GCF_013362815.1 of Hamadaea sp. Lineage (GTDB taxonomy): Bacteria > Actinomycetota > Actinomycetes > Mycobacteriales > Micromonosporaceae > Hamadaea. The sequence goes on from NZ_JABFVK010000108.1 coordinate 10,550, forward strand.
AGACCTCGACCCGCCGGGACCAGCAGGACGTCCGCGATGGTCGCGTCGGCGACGGCCCGGACCGAGCCGGTGAGCCGGTCCCCAGCGACCGTGACCGTCGGTGACCAGGCGTGCGCAGGCGGCGTCGCGAACGGCACCGCGAGCGCGACCGGGCGCTCTCCTGCGGCGAGACCGGCGACGAGGTCCGGCTCGCCGCAGGAGAGCAGCGCCGTGCCCGCAACCACGGCGCAGCCCAGAAAGGGCACGGGCGCGACCGCCCTACCCAGTTCCTCGCAGACCACGGCGGCCTCGCGCGGACCGGCGCCCGCACCGCCCAGGTGTTCCGGGACGAGCAGCCCGGCCAGGCCCATGTCGCGCGCGAGCCGCCGCCAGAGATCGACGTCCACCGCATCGTCCCGCTCGATCCGGGCCGCCGGATCACAGTGGTCGCGCAACATCGCCCGCAGCTCCGAACGAAGCTCGGATTCCACATCGGAATACAGCAGCCCGGTCATCGCGGCAGCTCCCGCCACGCGACGGCCAGATCGGAGCGCGGTTCGGCGGGCAGCCCGAGGACTCGTTCGCCGATGATCGTCCGCAAGATCTCCGAGGTCCCGCCCTCGATCGACGAGCCGCGCGCGCGAAGATATCGATGCGTCGGGGTGCGTGACGGGAATTCCGGCTGTGGGCCGCGATCGACTCGCCAATCGTCGTGCCGCAGGGTCGACCCCAGCTCCAGCTCCAGGCTCGTGATCTCCTGCAACAGACCGGCGAAGGCCAGCTTGACCGCCGAACCCTCCGGTCCGGGTTCGCCCGCCGCAAGCTGTTGCCGCAGCCGCAGCCCGGTGAGCCGCACGGCCTCCGCGCGGACCCAGGCGCGCAGCACCGCGTCGTGCAGGCCCGCGCGGCGCAGTTCCGGCTGCTCACGCCACATTCGAGCCAGAGCGCCGATCGCACCGCCCTCGCGGGGCAGCGCGTCGCCGCCGATGCTCACCCTTTCATTCATCAGAGTTGTACGCGCAACGCTCCAGCCCTCGCCGACCTCCCCGAGTCGCAGAGTGTCCTCCAGGCGTACTTCGTCGAGGAAGACCTCGTTGAACTCGGCTTCTCCGGTCAACTGACGCAGCGGGCGTACCGTGACACCGGGCGCGCGCATGTCGCAGATGAAGAAGGTAAGGCCCTGGTGTTTCGGCACGTCGGGATCGGTCCGGGCGAGCAGGATGCCCCATCGCGCGTAGTGAGCCTGCGAGGTCCACACCTTCTGCCCGGTGATCACCCAGTCGTCGCGGTCCTTACGAGCGGCACAGGCGAGCCCGGCCAGATCCGAGCCGGCCCCGGGTTCGCTGAAGAGCTGGCACCAGACCTCCTCACCCGTCCAGAGTGGCCGCAAGTAGCGCTGCCGCTGCTCGGCCGTGCCGTGCTTGAGCAGCGTGGGCGCGGCCATGCCGAGGCCGACGGCGATCCGGCGCGGCTCGTTGTCCGGCGTACCGGCGAACGCCTCGTCGGCGACCGGTTGCAGTGCCCGGGACGCGCCCAGCCCACCCAACCCCACCGGATAGTGCAGCCAGGCGAGCCCGGCGTCGAACCGGGCCCGGAGGAACCCGGTCCGATCTTCCGGTGGGTGGCTCGCCAGGAAGGCCGCCACGCTCGTGCGCACGTCGGCGGGGGTCATGGGCGTCGGGCTCATCTCGGAGACTCCCTTATATGCATTGGGAGTGCAAATATATCCTCCATCGGTCGCCCGGTCGAGGCGTCACCCAGTCGGCCATGTCGAGGTTGGATGTTGCACGAGTGGAACTGCGATGTCAGTCTCAGTTCCATCAGCTCTCTGTGGCGGTGAGATGCACAGTCCGTACCTGGCCGATCCGGGGACCGAGCACAAGGAGCGGGCGGGCGAGATCGCCCGCGCGCACGAGGCGTTCCTGTCCGGGGCGACCCCGGACGAGCTCGGCGTGCGACCGGTCGTCGCCCAGTCCTGGCAACGATCACAACGGGCGCAGGTCAATCCCGATCGGACACCGCCGATCGTGCTCGCCGACGCCGAGCTTCAGGCGTACCGGGACGACCATCTGCTGTCTTCCGTCCTGCCGGTGCTGCGGGAGCTCGTCGGGCGGGTGGCCGAGGCCGACCGCCACCTGATGTCCATCTCCGACGCCCAGGGCCGGCTGCTCTGGGTCGACGGGCACAAGATCGTCCGCGACATCGGCGAGCAGATCCACTTCGTCGAGGGCGCGATCTGGGACGAGCGGTTCGCCGGGACCAACGCACCCGGCACCGCGCTCGCCCTGGACGAGGCGGTGCAGATCTTCGCCACCGAGCACTACAGCGTGCCGGTGCATCCATGGACCTGCGCTGCCGCCCCGATCCACGACCCCGCGACCGGGGAGATCCTCGGGATCATCGACGTCACCGGCGGCGACGTCGTGGCCCACCCGCACAGTCTGGCCCTCGTCAAGGCGGCCGCTCGGGCGGCGGAGGCTGAACTGTCCTGGCGGCGTAATCCGGAAGCCGGGCTCTGGCTGCCCGAACAGCGTGCCACCGCCCGGCTGGCGGCACTGAACCGGTCCGAGGGCATCCTGCACGCGGGTGGCCGACGCGTACGCCTCAGCCGCCGGCATACCGAGATCCTGATCCTGCTGCGGGAGCACCCCGAAGGGATGACCGGCGATCAGCTCGCCGACGCGCTCTACGACTTCGCCAACCCGACCACCCTGCGAGTGGAGATCAACCGGCTGCGGCGCTCCGTCGGCGAACTCGTCCGATCCCGGCCCTATCGGCTGGCCGAAGAACTCGAAGCCGACTACGCCGACGTCCGGGACGCCCTGGAGCGCGGAGACACGGCAGCCGCGGCGACGGCGTACGCCGGACCACTGCTGCCGATGTCGGAGGCGCGCGGCGTCGCCGAACTACGGGACCTGCTCGACGCGCGTATGCGATGCGCGGTGTTGTCCAGTGAGGACCCCGCGCTCCTGGAAGCCTGGGCCACCAAACACGGCGGCGAGGACCTGGAGATCTGGGAACGGCTGGCCACTTCCCGGCGGGCCGCACCGGCTCAGCAGACGCTCGCCCGAACGCAAGTACGCCGTCTCCGCGCCGAGTACGGGCTGGCCCCCAACGGTGCAACGTTCCTGCAACGTCCACCCCGCTAACCTGCGTCAACGGTGGACTCCGCCGGGCTGCCCAGCACCCGGTGGAGCCTCGGCCGGGTCGACGGATCGGCGAGTCCGTCCCCGGCCGCGGATGCCGGTCGCACACCGCATCCGGCTGGCCGCCGGCGTCGCGTAGCACGGGACTGGCTTCTCTCCGTGCCGTCGCGATGGGGTGCGGTCCCACCCGCCCGGGTCTGTCCAGCGGATGAGGCAGACCTCGGGCCCGGCAGGTCCGCGGGCGCTCGGCCGGGGGCGCGCGGGCCGGCTCGCCGGGTGAGGCAACGCACCGCTTCACCCGGCGAGCGCCCAGTCCGCTACTGCGAGCGCTTCTGCTTCCAGGACAAGGGGCCCGGCAGATCGACCCGATGCGACCGGGTCTTGGAGTTCCAGGACCAGCGGCCGATCTTCAGTCCCCAGGACGAGAACCCGTGCTGGGTGAAATGGAACCGCAGCGGTCCGAGCTTGGTCATCTTGCGGAACAGGAAAGGCATGCTCCATCGATGCCCAACGGTCCTCAATGGCCAAACATCGCGCAGGTCAGACGCGGTCGTCCAGCATGATCGCCGCCATCCGCAGATGCGGTACGGCCTCCGAGTGCCGACCGGCGCGCTGCAACGTCCGGCCGAGCATGAGATGGGCGTACGCCTCCGTCGGCTCCCGCTCGATGATCACGCGGAGGGTTTCCTCGGCCCGGCGTAGCTGAGCGGTGGCGTAATAGGTCCGAGCCAGCAGCAACCGCGACGCCTGATGAGTGGGCTCCGCCGCCACCACCTCGACCAGCAGGTTCTCCGCCGTACGGTAGTCCTGCGCGTCGAAGAACACCTGTGCCTTGCGGTAGCGCTCCGCCAGGTCCAACTCCGGCCACAACGTCACTTGCGCTCCTTCCCTCGTTGCTTGCAACAACTCGGGGGGCTTTTTGCTTCCGCTGTCGCTCGCCGGCCCGGTGCTGTTCGCGTTATGCGGGATAACGCTGCTATTCGCGCTCGCTAAGCCGCGTTTTCCCGGGATAACGCGCTGGCCCGGCGGTCAGCGAGCGTCAGCGAGGAGCGCGCCGCCAGGCGCGAATCCCGAGTACGCCGACGATCGTCCCGATGACGAGGGACGCAGCGATCAGCAGAGCGTGGACCCAGAGGAAGCTGGTCGGCGAGCCTTCGGCGACGTGGCCGGTCGACCAGGCGCGCGGGTCCTTCCAGATGGCGATGCCGAAGCGGGGCCAGATGACCCAGGTCCAGACGCCGACTGCGATGAGGAACGCCGACCAACCACGCGTGATGACCACGACCAGCGAGTATGCCACGCCGACCCGAGCGGGGATCCGCGCGCTGACCCGCCTTGATCGTCGGCTGCCGACGATCAGTGCACGAAAACGCTCTCGAATGTCGGCAGCCGACGATCATGGAAGTCGAAACCCCAAGAATGTCGGAAGCCGACGATCATGACCGGACGGGCGCGACCTCGCCCAGCCGAGACCAGCCTGCCGCCCCGCCCAGCGCCCAGGGGCCAGGGGCCACAGCCGCTCTCGAGACCACATCGCCGGATCAGGGTTCTCGGTCGAATCGTGCCCAAGATTCGACCGAGAACCCTGATCCCGGCGCTCAAAACAGCGAGGGAGCGTCAGGCGGAGTGCCGACCCATGGTCGAGGAGGCCGACCGAGGAGTCAGCGCCAGCCCCAGGGCGACCATGGCGACGCCGAGCCCGAAGTGCAGCCAGTTGTCCGCGGTGTTCATCGGGACGAAGTTCGCACTACTCCCCATGTCGACGACAAGGCCGTAGATCCACAGGATCAGGTAGATCGCGCCGCCGCCGACCAGGAAGATGCGAGCGCCGCCGAGCGTACGCGCCAACGCGAGGCCGGCGATGCCGAACAGCAGGTGCACGATGTTGTGCAGCACCGAGACCTGGAAGATCCCGAGCAGTTGAGCACCCGAGTCGTGCCCGGCGAAGGTCATGTCCCCGTAGTTCGTCGTGATGCCGGGGATGAACCCCAGTACGCCGACCAGCAGGAATACTGCGCCGATGAGTCCGGCCACGGTCTGCAGGGCGCTGTTCCAGTGCATGACCCCGAAATTGCGGTGATGATGCGTGACGGTGACCATTTCGCCCTCCCTCGTGGGCCGTGGAACGGCCCAGGGCTTTATTCGGGTAGGTCGGCCGTCAGCCGCCCGGCGAAGATCTCCGCTTCGGCGTCGGTGATCTCCAGGCCGAGCGCCTGGACGAGAGCGACCTGGGTGCAGACCACATGATCATGGTCGGCGAGCTCGGCGGCGGGCAGGACGACGGGCTGGCCGTCGACCAGTGCCAGCACCGGATCCTCGTCCCCCGACCGGGCGAGCACTCGGATGTCGTTCGCGGTGATCGTGGTCTGCATGAGGCGCGCGTACCCGTGCGCAAATGGGGTGAAACACTGACGGCGTGAAGGACGATGTCGGCCGCGAGGTCGACCTGCCGCGTACGCCTCGACGGGTGGTCTCCCTCGTCCCGTCGCTGACCGAGGCCGTGGCGGTGACCGTGCCGGGCATCTTGGCGGGCGCGACCGACTACTGCACTCATCCGGCCGGACTCGATGTCCCCCGGATCGGCGGGTCGAAGTATCCCGACGTCGAGCGCATTCTCGACCTGCGGCCCGATCTGGTGCTGGCCAATGTCGAGGAGAACCGCAAGGAGGACGTCGACCAGCTCGCCGCGGCCGGCGTACAAGTGTGGACGACTTATCCGCGCGACCTCGACGCCGCCTTCGCCTCCCTGACCCGCCTGCTGGCCGCGCTGGGTGCGGACCGGCCGACGTGGCTGGCGGACGCCGAGGTCGCGTGGACCGCGCCGACCCCGGACCGCCGCGTGACCGCAGTGATTCCGGTGTGGCGCAAGCCCTGGATAGTCCTCGGCGGCGGGACCTTCGCCGGGGACCTGTTGCGGCGGTTGGGGATCGTCAATGTGTTCGGCGACGATCCCGGGCGTTACCCGCGCCCGTCGCTGGAGACGATCCGAAAACGCGAGCCGGAGCTGGTGATCCTCCCGGACGAGCCGTATTCGTTCACCGCGGACGACGGCCCGGAGTACTTCGCCCCGACGGAGTCGGTGCTCATCTCCGGGCGGCATCTGACCTGGTACGGCCCCAGCCTGGCCGAAGCCCGGACGCTCTTGGCGGAGTCCCTTACGAAGCGAAGCGGTCGTCGTCCCAGCTGACCGCGGTCACCCGCCAGCCGTCCTTCGTACGCAGGAACTGCATGCTCTTGGTGCCCGACCCGGTGAACGGCTCACCGCGCAGCACACCCTGCTTGCGATAGCGGGTGAGCCGATGGGCCACGTCGCCGAAGAACTCGGTCCGCTCCCAGGTCTCCCACTCGGAGAACTCGGTGAGTTCGCCCGAGGTGAGTAGTTCCTGCCGGGGTGCGATGAACGCGTCGAGGCTGAACAGCCCGGCCCGGGGACCGCCGTTGGCGATGACCCCGTCCGGCACGAACAGCTCGTGGATGCGGCTCAGGTCCGGCACCACGCCGCCGACGTTGGTGAACAGCGACAGGAACCCCGTGGCCAGCGCATCCACCGCCGCCTTGTCCGCGTCGGAGGCCGCCGATCGCAACGCACGCCACTCCGGGGCGAGCACCGACCACACTTCCATGTCCCCGCGCTCACCCGAAGCCGATGGGAAGGCCGATCGCATGGTCCCGTCGAGGCTCATCCCCAGCCGCTTCGCGACGGCGATGCTGGGTGCGTTGCGCGCGTTGGTGTGCCATTCGACGCGCTCGATGCCGCGCTCGAGGATCACCCAGTCGAGCAGGACGGTTGCAGCGCGGGTGATCAGGCCCCGGCCGACCGCCGCCGGCTCCAGCCAGCACCCCGCCTCGCTCACGCCCGACCGCAGGTCGAACGACACGAGCAACACCCCGCCGACGAGCTTCCCCTCGAGCCAGATGCCCCAGATCCCGCCCGCGTCCTTGGCGTACTTGTCCGCGTATCGCTGGAGAACCAGGCTCGCGTCGTCCTTGGCGAAGCCCGCGCCGACCCACGGAACGATGTGCTCGTAGGCGCGCTCCCGATGCTCGGCGAACTCGGCCGCGTGCCAGGGCTGCAACGGGCGCAACTCAGCGTGACCGTCAAGATTGATGGCGAACATGATCGCAGAGTACATAACAAACGTTGGGTATGTAAACTGAGGCCATGCCCCCCGCCCGCGCCGATCATGACGCCCGCCGCGAAGACGTCTCGGCCGCCGTCTGGCAGGTCCTCGCCGAACACGGCTTCCCCGGCCTCACCCTCCGCGCGGTGGCGGCGGCTCTGGGGGCGTCGACCGGGCTCGTCACCCACTATTTCGGGGGCAAGCGCGAGCTCGTGGCGCATGCTCTCGACATCTTGGAGATACGCACAGCGCAGCGCACCAGGTTGGCAGCGCCTGCACCGGGGCTGCCCGCCTTGCGTACCCACATCTTGAACATCCTGCCGTTGACTCCGGACGGGCTGGCGATGAACCGGATCTGGGTGTCCTCGTGGGACGTCGCGCTGGCCGACCCCGATTTGTTCACCGCGCAGACTCAGCGCTACGAACGCATCCGGGCAGCGTTCCGGGCGGCGATCGTGGTGGCCCAGAAGCAGGGTGAGCTGCCCGCCGGCGATCCCGACGAGGTCGCCGCCACCGCGCTCGCCTTCACCCACGGGCTGGTCGTCCAGGTGCTGTTCGATCCGGACCGCTTCCCGGCCGAGCAGCAAACCCGCCTGGCGGACGACTTCCTCGCTAAATTGGGAGCATGAACAATCCCGCGCTCGACGCGCTCACCGCGGCAGGTCTGGAACATCGCGTGATCCAGCACGGTCCCGTTCGGAGCCTGGCGGAAGCGGCCGCCGCGCGCGGTGTCGAGATTCCGGACGTCGTCAAGACGATCGTGGTACGCCGTGGCGACGACGACTACCTGTTCGCCTTGGTTCCCGGCGACCGAGTGATCTCCTGGCCGAAGTTGCGGGCGTTGCTCGGGGTCAGCCGGCTGTCCATGCCGGACGCGGCGACCGCCAAGGAGGCCACCGGCTACGAACGCGGGACGATCACCCCGTTCGGCTCGGTGAAACCCTGGCCGGTCATCGCCGACGAACGGCTGCGCGGGCGGACCGTCACGTTGGGCGCAGGTGAGCACGGCGTCGCCGTGGCCGTGGGAGCCGACGCGACGGTCGAAGCCCTCGACGGCGCGTACGCCGACATCACCGACCCATCGCCGGAGCCTGCCTGACGACAGGCCCCGGCGGGTCACTCAGTTGATCGTGAGGGTGAACGTGGTCGTCGTGTTCTTGATGTTCTGGTAGTTGTTGCTGAACGTCAGGTTCGTGAAGGTGGCCGAACCGACCGCCGGACCCTGACCGGACTCCGGCATCTCGTTCACCCAGATCCCGAAGCCCGACTTCGCGTCGTACGCGTCTCCGCTGCGCTGCGCGCCGCTGATGGAGACGTTGGTGAAGGTCGTGTCCGTGATCGGCTGAGCCTCCGGGTACTTCGACTGGAACATGATCCCCGAGTAGGTCGGATCCACGATGTCGACGTCGCTGAACCGGATGCCGCGGAACTCCTTCGACGCCGCGAAGCACCAGATCGCCCCGAACGTCTGTGCGCCCCAGAAGTGCCCGCCCGCGCGTACCAGACTGATGCTCTGGAACTGAGTGGGCGGCGACGAGCCGAACCCGACGAACGGGTAGCCGAAGTCGAGCGAGCTGACCGTGATGCCGGAGTAGGTCAGCATGTCGGCGATGTAGAGGTTGCGGAAGATGTTGTCGTAGCCGCCGTAGACGGCCAGACCCGCCGCCCGCCAGGTCAGCGTCGCCGAGAGGTTCTCGAAGACGTTGCCGTGGTTGCCGACGCTGCCGCCGCCGTCGATCGCGGAGAAGAGCGCGAACGCGTCGTCCCCGTTGGACCGGCCCTCACTGTTGCTCACCGAGAGTCCGGTGCTGTCGCTGGTGAAGTTGACGCCGTCGGCGAAGGTGTCGCGGATGCGCGCGTTCTTGATGGTGACATGGTCGTTGTGGACGCCCCAGTACATGCAGACGGTGTGCTCCACCCAGACGTCGTCGATGGTCAGGTTCGAGACGTCCTTGAGCTCGCCCCAGACCTTGCCCGGACCGTCGATCCGTGACGTGTAGTTCCCGAAGAACGCCAGGTGCTTGAAGGACGAGCCGTTGGCCGTGCTCTGCACCGCGAAGCCGGCGTCGGTGTTCTCCTGCCCTTGCGGTGTCTGGAACCGCGTGTACCAGACGCCCGCGCCCACGACCTGGACGGCCTTGCCGTAGATCTGGAACTTCTGCGCGGTGTCGTAGGTGCCGGCCGGCAGATAGACGCCGACGAGAGTGCCGGTGGTGTCCATGCGTACGCGGTCCAAGGCGCTCTGCACGTCTTGGTGGGTGAAGCCGTTCGGGACGGCGTACTTGGCCGGGTCGGGGTTCGCCAATGCGCTGACCTGCTCGAGGTTCACGAAGTCGATCGTGTAGGTCAGCGGGTTGCCTGAGTCCTTCTGAAGCCGGATCGTGTGCCCGGCCGCCACCGTCGTGTCCAACATGATGTTGGCCTCGTCATAGATGTGGCGCGGGCTGCCCGAGCCCGGCGAGTTGCCCGGTCCGGCCTCGGCCCCGTACAACCAGGCGTAACGCGAGGTCAGCGGGATCGACTTGTGGAACACCCCGTCGACGTAGATGCTCAGCGACGACGTCTGCCCGCCGCCACCCGAGGAGTCCGGCATCGAGAACCGGGTCACCAGGGTGTTCGTCGGGTTCTTGGTGGTCCACTGCACGTAGGATCCGGTGCTCCCGAGGGTCACGGCCTTGCGGCCGGACGCCTCACCGGCGAGGTCGCCGATGGTCCGGTTCGGGCCGATGACCGTCGCGCCACCGCCGGTCGTCCCGTCCTCGGCCTCGTACATGTCGTAGGGCAGGTTCGCGCCCCGGCCGACGAAGAACGACGTCGTGCTGGTGTTGTTGCCCTGCTTGACGGCCAGCTCGTTGGCGTCCACCGCGATCGTGGTGGTCACGGTGTACTTGCCGTTCACCGCCGTCCAAGTTCCTAGGTTCACCGGACTGGTGGTGGCCCCGGCCGCGATCGTGCCCGAGTACGCCCCGGTCTTGGTCGTGATCGTCGCGCCGCTCGCGTCCTTGACGGTCAGCGTGATGCCGTGCGACCCGCTCGCCGAGGCGACGCTGCCCTGGTTCTTGATCGACACCGAGAAGGTCACGGTGTTGCCGGCCGACGGGTTGCCCGGCGACCAGGAGACCGCTCCCGGCAACAGGTCCGACGTCGCGACCGGGGCGACGACGAGGTTGGTCGACGACGAGAACGAGTTGTTCGCGTCATTCAGCTCGACGACCGTGTTGGCCTCGTCCACCTTGGCGGAGACGGCGTACGTGCCGGCGTCCTTGGCCCCGATGTTCGCGGTCACGGTGGCCGTCCCGTTGACCGCCAGCGCGCCGACGGTCGCCGTGCCGACCTTCGTGGTGCCGAGGTAGAAGTTCACGTTCGACGCCGGGGAGGCCGCCGTCCCGATGTTCTTCACCGTCGCCGACAAGGTGACCGCGTCGGTCTCGATCGGCGACGCCGGAGTCCAGGAGACCCCGGTGACCGTGAGGTCCGGGTTCGGCGCCGGAGTGCCGATGACCTGGAACTCGGCCACCTGTCCGTTCGGCGCGCCGGTGTTGGCCGTGAACTTGAGCTGTACGTCGGCGACGGTCGCGGAGACCGGGATCGTCACCGTGTTCGCACCGGACGACGGGTTGAACGTGTACGCCGCCGACGCCTTGATCGTGCTGAACCCGCTCGCATTCTGCTCGCGGCCGAGCACCTCGAACGTCTGCGTACGCGTGGACCAGGCCGAATCGGGGTTCAGCTTCACGACGATCGAGCTGACCGAGGCGTTCGCGCCGAGCTGGACGGTCAGCGTGCTCGGGTACGCCCCACCGGCGCCCTCCCAGTACGTGGTGACGTCGTTGTCGTTCGCGTTGGCGGCGACGAACGTGAACACCGTGCTGGAGGCGCTGATCGGCTTGCCCGCCGCCAGGTTGGACCCGGAGCCGGTGCCGGTGCGGGTCACCGAGTTGCTCTCCGGCGACTGGTTGCCCGCCGCGTCCTTGGCCTTGACGAAGTAGGTCACGGTCGCCGTGTCCGGCTGATTGTCGGTGTAGGTCAGCGTGGTGCCGCCGACACTCGTCGCCAGCGAACCGTTCCGGTAGACGTCGTACCCGGTCACCCCGACGTTGTCGGTCGACGCCGACCAGGTCAGCTTGATCTGGCCGGAGGCCGGCTGGGTGTACGCGAGATTCGTCGGCGCGCTCGGCGGCGTCGTGTCCCCGCTCTGCCCCGTACGCGTAACCGTGTTGCTGTTGCCGGACTGGTTCCCGGCGGCGTCCCGGGCCCGGACGAAGTAGCTGACGGTGGCGCCGGCCGGCTGGGTGTCCGTGTAGGTGAGCGTGGTCCCACTGACGCTCGTCAGCAGTGTGCCGTTCAAGAACACGTCGTACGCCGTGACTCCGACGTTGTCCGTCGACGCCGACCAGGTCAGCTTGATCTGCCCGGTGGCCGGTTCGGTGTACGCCAAGTTCGACGGAGCGGTCGGCGCTTGGGTGTCCCCGGTGGACGGACCGTAGACCTCGAACTCCGCGATCTGCGCTGCCGGCCACACGTTGTTCGCCGTGACCACGAGACGCAGGTAGCGGGCGGTCGTGGCGTTGAAGTTGATCGTCACCGTGTTGCCGCTCGGGGTGAAGGCGTACGCCATCGCCGCGACGAGGCTGCTCAGGCTGCCGGAAACGGTCCCCGACTGCACCTCGATCGTCTGCGTACGCGCCTCCCAGGCGGAGGGCAGCTTCAGGACGACCTTGTTGACGCTGACGGCCGAACCGAGGTCCACCTGCAGCCACTGCGGGAAGGCGCTGTTCGCGCTCTCCCAGTACGTCGACTGGTTCCCGTCGTTGGCGTTGCCGGCGGCGTACGTCTGATTGTGGCTGCTCTCCGTCATCGTCTTGCCCGCCGCCAGGTTCGACGAGCTGGACGCGACGCCGTAGACCTCCAGCTCGGACAGCTGACCGGCGGACCAGCCGGAGTTCGCGGTGATGTTCACCCGGACGTAGCGGGTGGACGTCGCCCCGAAGTTGATCGTCACCGTGTTGCCCGACGCCGGGTCGAACGCGTACCCGGCGGAGGCGACGATCGTGCTGAACGACGAACCGTCGGTGCTCCCCTGCACCGAAAGCGTCTGCGTACGCGCTCCCCACCCCGTCGGAAGCTTCAGCTTGATCTGGTCGACGCTGGTCGCGGTGCCGAGGTCGATCTGGCCCCACTGCGGGAAGGCGTTGTTCGCGCTCTCCCAATAGGTCGCCTGGTTGCCGTCGTTCAGATTGGCCGCCACATAGGTCTGATTGGTGCTGCTCGCCGAGGCGGACTTGCCCAACGACAGGTTGGGACCGCCCGCGGCCGCGGCCGGGGTGACCGGCCCGGCCCAGGACAACGCGACGGCCACCGCCGTCAGCGCCGCCAGGCGGGCTCTCAGGGAACTCTTCCTCACTGGGGAACCTCTCCGTGATGGGGGTGGGAGCGCAGCAGTGTTCCACACGGGACGCTGCTGAAGTTGCGGAGATGAGCGAGAAATTGAACCGACCAATGCAAGAATCTTGCACTGGTTGAGTCCAAACGTTACAGACGTGCTACCGGCGCGTCAACGGTTCCGCCGCGACCTATTGACATGCCTCGTATCCATGCGTTCTGATCCAGGAGTCAAAAAGTTAGTAAGTTTGCCTATCTAATGAAGGGAGTGGAGGCATGCGCGGAAGAGCGCGGCGCGTGTGCAGCACCCTGGCCGCCGGACTACTCGGTGCCACCGCACTGGTGACGATGGTCCCGGCGGGAACGGCTTCGGCCGCCCCGACCCGCTTCGAGGCGGAGGACGCCCCCGCCGTCTGCGACGGCACGATCGACTCGAACTGGACCGGCTTCTCCGGGACCGGGTTCTGCAACACCACCAACGCCGTCGGCGGCTCGGTGACCTGGACGGTGACCTCCCCGAACGCGGGCACCGCCACCCTGGCCATCCGGTACGCCAACGGCACCACCACGGACCGGCCGGCGAACGTCCTCGTCAACGGGACGGCGGCCGGGTCCACCGTGTCCTTCGCGGGCACCGGCGCCTGGACCACCTGGGTCACCAAGACCGTCAGCGTGCCCGTCGTCGCCGGGTCCAACACGATCAAGCTGGCGGCCACCACCGCCAACGGCGACGCCAACATCGATTACCTGGAGTTCGACCCACCGCCGAGCTTCACCGACTACCAGGCCGAAGACGCCGCCATCGTGCAGGGCGTCGTAGAGGCCAACCACACCGGCTACACCGGCACCGGCTTCGTCAACGGCGACAACGTCGTCGGCTCGTCTGTGGAGTGGACGGTCGGCGTACCGTCGGCCGGGATCTATCCGGTGACGTTGCGGTACTCCAACGGGACCACCATCGACCGCCCGATGGACGTCAGCGTCAACGGCACCGTCGCCGCCCCCGGCATCAGCTTCCCGAGCACGACGAACTGGGACACCTGGGCCGATCGCACGATCAGCCTCAGCCTGGCCGCCGGCACCAACAAGATCAAGGCGATCTCGACGACCGTCAACGGCGGGCCCAACCTCGACCGCCTCCGGGTGACCGCACCCGCCGACACGCAGCCGCCAACCGCGCCGGCGAACCTGCGTGTCGTCGGCGAAGTACGCCCGTACGGAGTGGATCTGGCCTGGGACGCGTCGACCGACAACGTCGGCGTCGCGCAGTACAAGATCTACAACGGCGGCAACGTCGTCCAGGTGGTCGGCGGCAACATCACGACCGCCACGCTCACCCTGACCCCCAACACGACCTACGTCATCACGGTGCTCGCCTACGACGCGGTCGGCAACGCCTCCCAGGCGAGCAACAACGTGCCGATCACCACGCCGCCCAGCGACGACACCACTCCCCCGAGCCAGCCCAGCGGTGTGCGTACCACTAATGTCGCCGCGACCAGCGTGAGCCTGGCCTGGACCGCGTCGACCGACAACATCGGCGTCGCTGGTTATCACGTCTTCAAAGACGGCGTGCAGTTCGCGACGGTGCCGGACCTGACAGCGACCGCCGATTCGCTGACCCCGAGCACGACGTACGTGTTCTCGGTCGAGGCCTTCGACGCGAACGGCAACGTGTCGACGCGGAGCGCGGGGCTGTCGGTCACGACCACCGCGGGCGGCACCGGAGGCACGGGCGGTGACCCGGTCTTCGACCGCAACGTGAACACGGCGATGGACCTGCCGTGGGGCATCGGATTCCTGCCCGACGGCAACGCGCTGGTCGCCGAGCGCGACCGGTTCGAGATCGTGCTGGTGACGCCGGCCGGACAGCGGACGGTCGTCGGCAAGATCACCGAAGCGGTCACGACGACCGGTGAAGGCGGCCTGCTCGGGCTGGCCATCTCCCCCACCTTCGCCACCGACCACTACGTCTACGTCATGCACACCGCGTCGTCGGACAACCGGGTCGTGCGGTTCAAGTACGAGAACGGTGCGATCGGCGCCCGGGAACCGCTGGTGACCGGCATCGCGAAGAACCGCTTCCACAACGGCGGCCGGATCAAGTTCGGGCCGGACGGCTACCTCTACATCACCACCGGCGACGCCCAGGACGGCACCAAAGCGCAGAACCTCAGCTCGCTCAACGGCAAGATCCTGCGCGTCACCACGACCGGCGCGGCCGCACCGGGCAACCCGTTCGGCACCCGCGTCTACAGCTACGGCCACCGCAACCCGCAGGGCCTGGCCTGGGACTCGGCCGGGCGGCTCTGGGAATCGGAGTTCGGCGACAGCACGTGGGACGAGCTGAACCTGATCCAGGCGGGCGGCAACTACGGCTGGCCCACCTGCGAAGGCACGTGCAGCACCAGCGGCATGATCAATCCCGTACGCACCTGGGACGTCGCCTCGGCGTCGCCCAGTGGCATCGAGATCGTCAACGACTGGATCTACATGGCGGCCGTCCGAGGTGGACGACTGTGGGTCATGCACATCACCGGGTCCACGACGGACACGCCGCGGGCGTTCTTCAACGGCACCTGGGGCCGGCTGCGTACCGTCGTCAAGACACCCGATGGCGGGCTGTGGCTGACGTCCACGAACAACGACAAGGACGGCGGTACGCCGAGCACGCTCGACAACGTCATCGTGCGCCTGAAATTCGCGACACCGCCGTTCACCTTGACGAGCA
The DNA here is from genome assembly GCF_013362815.1 of Hamadaea sp. Classification (GTDB taxonomy): domain Bacteria; phylum Actinomycetota; class Actinomycetes; order Mycobacteriales; family Micromonosporaceae; genus Hamadaea. The sequence continues at coordinate 25,909 of NZ_JABFVK010000108.1, forward strand.
CAGCGTTCGCGAACAACGGCGGGATACCGACGAAGTACACGTGCCAGCAGGACGGGGTCTCCGGCAACGACATCTCACCACCGATGTCGTGGGGACCGGGGACGAACGTCCCCAAGAGCTACGCGATCATCCTGGTCGACACGGCCAACAGCAACAAGCACTGGGTGATCTGGGACATCCCGGCAACGCGTACCTTCCTGCCCGAAGGGCTCGGCTTGGGCTTCAACGTCCCGGGGATCTCGGGCGCCAAGCAGAAGGGCATGAGCACCGGCGACAAGGCGCTGCAATACTTCGGGCCTTGTCCCGGCGGGACCAGCCACACCTATGAGTTCCGGCTCTACGCCCTCAACGTGACAACCCTCCCCGGGGTGGACTCGTCCTCCTCGGTCGCCACGGTCGAGACGGCGATCCTCGCCAACGACCTGGCCACGACCAAGCTCGCCGGGACGTCGGCAGCGCACACCTGACCGGCTCGGGCCCCGGGTACCTTTGCCTCGTGATCACCGCGTGGGCCGAGCGACCCGGGGCCCGTACCTTCGTCCACGGCCAGGCCCGCGCGGTGGCGGCTCCAGGCCTCTCGCGCCGCGATCGACTCGCGGTCTCCGGGCCCCCGGCCGACGCGGCCCAAGTGGTACGCACAGCGCTGGCCGAGTTGGGCCCCACCTATCGTCCGATCGGGACCGCTTCGCTGATCGCAGCGCTGGTGGACGCGATCCCCTCGCTCGAGCTGATCACCGAGTTCGGCTGGATGTGGACCTCTACCCCGGTGTCTCGTTTTGGGGGCGGCTGGCTCGCGCCCTCGTCTTTCTCCGAGGTCTCCGGTCTGCTCAACGCCCACTTTCCCGACTCGTACGCGCAGCCCGGCGTACCGGGCGTCGCCCGTTGGGCGGGTTCGCGGTCGGCCGAGGGAACGCTGGCCGCCGTCGCAGCCGACGCCTGGTCCTCCGAGCGCATCGGGTTCGTCGCCGGAGTCGCCACCGATCCGGCGTACCGGGGACGAGGGCACGCGGCCGCCGCCTGCGCTCTCATCATCAACGATCTGCTTCGCGACCATGAAGCCGTAGCCCTCATCGTCGACGGCTGGAACACCGCAGCCGTCGCGCTCTACCACCGCCTGGGAATGCGCTACGAGGCCGTGGCCGCCGCCCGCGTGAAGTAGCGTCGAGATCGTGGCAGAAGAGACCTTCCGCTCGATCGAGATCGAGCGCACCAGCTTGGGCAAGTACACCGCTCGCAACGTCCGGGGCGGCGAGATCAGCGTCGGCCACGGTGGCGACGACCCCGACTTCACCCCGGTCGAGCTGCTGCTCACCGCCATCGCCGGGTGCACGGCGATCGACGTCGACCTCGTGGTGAGCCGCCGCGGCGAGCCCGTCGAGTTTCGCGTACGCGGGACTGGGGACAAGATCCGTGACGAGACGGGCGGCAACCGGATGACGAACCTCGCCGTGGAGTTCTCCGTACGCTTCCCGGAAGGCCCCGAAGGCGACGCCGCCCGGCAGATGCTGCCCCGCCTCGTGCAGATGTCGCACGACCGGCTCTGCACGGTCTCACGCACTGTCGAGCTGGGCTCTCCGGTCACGACGACGATCTCCTAGAAATTTTCTTCGCCGGGTGTCGTATCCGCCCGCACTCGTTCGACGCATGGGTGTAAGCGCACTTCACCGCGTAACTCGCTAGAGGAGAAGACGATGACGCAGAAGATCACTCCGATGCTCTGGTTCGACAACGACGCCGAGGAAGCAGCCGAGTTCTACGTCGGCCTGTTCCCCGACTCGCGCATCCTGGAGGTCTCCCGCTACGGCGAAGGTATGCCGAAGCCGGCCGGAACCGCGATGGTGGTCAACTTCGAGATCGCCGGCCAGCGCTACCAGGCGCTCAACGGCGGACCCGAGTTCAAGTTCACCGAAGCGGTCTCGTTCGTCGTGGACTGCGCCGACCAGAAGGAAGTCGACTACTACTGGTACGCCATGACGGCCGACGGCGGCGAGGAAAGCCAGTGCGGCTGGCTCAAGGACAAGTTCGGCGTCTCGTGGCAGATCATTCCGCAGCAGTTCGCGAGCCTGGTCAACGGCCCGGATCCGGCCGGAGCCCAGCGCGCCACCCAGGCGATGTTCGGTATGCAGAAGCTCGATGTTCAGGCGCTGCAGGACGCGTACGACGGTAAGTCCTGACGCTCCGCTCACGCGTGTGGCGCCCGGCTGACGCCGGGCGCCACACGCGTGTACGGAATCCGGCGAGGTGAGATGTGTGGGCACGGCTGGGTTCGAACCAGCGACCCTCCGCTTGTAAGGCGGATGCTCTTCCGCTGAGCTACGCGCCCGTCCGCAGGCGCGCTCGCCCGAGGAACCTGGGAAGTCTAACCGATCGGCGTGATCTTGCGCGAACGCCGTTCGCACGGGCGGGCGGGTTGCGTTGATTCACATCCCGATCCGTGTCGCTGGGGAGCCCGAATTTGACACGAACCGGGATGTGGATCAACGTTCGTCCGCCGAGCGCTAAAGCGCAGCGAGCGCCTTGAGCCACTCCTCAGGGTCGCGAGGCGTACCGGGTTCGTTGACGGCGGCGTACCGGATGATGCCGTCGATGTCGACCACGAAGGTGCCGCGGTCGGCGTACCCCTTGGCGGAGTTGAACACCCCGTACGCCTGGGCCACCGCACCGTGTGGCCAGAAGTCGGCCAGCAGCGGGAATTCGTAGCCTTGCTCGGTGGCCCAGACTTTGTGGGCGTACGCCGAGTCGACGCTCACCGTCAGCACCTCGGCGAGTTCGGTGAAGTCGTCGAGGCGATCCCGGAGCGCGCCGAGTTCGCCTTGGCAGTGGCCGCTGAAGGCGAGCGGGTAGAAGACCAGCAGAACGGTGCGGTGCCCACGGAACGTGGACAACTGCACTTCCTCGTTATTCTGGTCTTTCAGGATGAAATCGGGCGCTACCGAGCCCACGTCCAGCGGACCCGCCATGGCAACTCCTCACAAGGCAGGGAAACCCACACGGAAGACCTAACGCTTCGAGCGCGCCGCCTTCGGCGCGACGAGACGGGCCGCGCCCCAGTCCTTGCCGGCGCTCAGCGTCGTGGTCTGGGCGAGTCCGGCGGTCGGCGCGGACTCACTGATGTCACTGGGTTCGACGTGACCGTCTCGGCCGGCCTTCGGGGTCAGCAACCAGACCACCCCGTTGTCGGCCAGCGGAGTCAGGGCGTCGACCAGCAGGTCGACCAGATCCCCGTCGCCGTCGCGGTACCACAGCAGCACCGCGTCGACCACCTCGTCGGTGTCCTCGTCGACCAGCTCCCCGCAGCGGTCAATCAGCGCGTCACGGAGATCGTGGTCGACGTCTTCGTCGTAACCCATCTCCATGACCACCATGTCCGGCTCCACACCGAACCGGTCCGCCAGGCTGCGTACGCCATCAGCGGCCTGACCAGCGGTCGCGCTCACGTTAGAGTGCCTCCCTTTCGACTTCGCCTGTCCATTCTGACGGGCCGACCGGCAATGCACCGGTCAACGGGTAGTTCACACAGTTCTAGCTCCTTGCGCAAGTGGCGCACCGATCGGGGCGGGGACAAACTCACACGGCGAGCAGGCTACGCGCGGCTGACATGATCATGTCTTCGTTCACCAGGACGGTCTTCGCGGCCGGTCCGAGCGGGATGTAGGTGTCGGCGGCGGCCACCCGGCGTACTGCGCCGACGTATCCGGCGTCGACCAGGGCAGCGAGGACGCCCTCCGCCACGCCCCCCGAACGACGGGTCTCGTCGACGATCAGGACTCGGCCGGTCGCCGCCGCTTCGCGTACCACATCTGCTTCGGGAAGAGGCGACAACCAGCGCAGGTCGACCACCCGCGTGCCCACCCCCTGGGCCGCGAGCTGGGCCGCGACCCGCAGCGACATGCGCAGGCCGTTGCCGAACGTGATGATCGTGAGCGCGTCGGCGTCGCCGACCCCGTAGGTCCGGGCGCGGCCGATCGGAACGTGCGTCGCGCCCCAGCGGTTGGGCGGCGGGTAGTCGGCGAGCCACTGACCGTCACCGGACTCGTAGAGATCGCGCGTGTGATAGAGCGCGATGGGCTCGACGAAGGCGCTGACCGTGCCGTCCGCCTGCGCAGCAGCGAGGCAGGTACGCAGCATCGCGGCGGCGTCGTCGGCGCGAGCCGGGCAGGCCACGACCAGGCCCGGGATGTCGCGCAGGACAGCCAGTGAGTTGTCGTTGTGGAAGTGCCCGCCGAACCCCTCCTGGTACGCGAGCCCGGCGATGCGGACGACCATCGGATTGCGATAGCGACCGGTCGAGAAGAACGACATGCTCGCTGCCTCGCCGCGCAGCTGGTCCTCCGCGTTGTGCAGGTACGCCAGGTACTGGATCTCGGGAACGGGCAGCAGGCCGCCGAGCCCCGCGCCGTTGGCGAGCCCGAGGATGGTGGTCTCGTCGAGGAGCGTGTCGAAAACCCGACTCGGGCCGAACTTCTCGCGCAGGCCCTTGGTGACCCCGTAGACGCCGCCCTTGGCCGCCACGTCCTCGCCGAACAGGACGACCGAGGGGTTGGTGACCAGGGCGTCCGCGAGCGTCGCATTGATGGCCTGGGCCAGCGTCACCGGGCCGTTCGGTCCGGGCCCGCGTTTGACCGACAGCGGCCCCGCCGCGCGCTCGCCGGACTCGGACACCACCCGCGCCACTCGCAACGGCCGGCGCGGAGCCAGCGGCGCGCTCACCTCGGCCGCCGTCCCCAGCTTCGGCTCGACCATGACCTCCTCGGCCGTTTTGCGTACCTGCCAGCCGATCTCGTCGTAGCGGGCCAGCAGCTCCTCCGGGGTGGCCAGGCCCGAGGCCACCAATCGGGCCGCGGTCAGCAGCAACGGATCGCGGTCGGCGTCCGCCTCGATCTCGCGCGCCGTCCGATAGCCGAGCTCCGCGTCCGCGCCCGCGTGGCCCATGAGGCGTACCGTGCGCAGGTGGAGCAACGCCGGTCGCCGGTGGCGGCGTACCCAGTCGGCCGCCTCGCGCGCCGCAGCGTAGGCCTCGGCCAGGTCGGTGCCGTCGGCTTGGGAGTACCGCAGGCCCGGCTTCGACCGCAGGCTCGCCTCGACCCAGCCCAGCGGCGACTTCACGCTGATCCCGATCCCGTTGTCCTCGCAGACGAACAGCACCGGCAGCTTCAGGCCACTGTGGTCACACCAGCCGGCCGCGTTGAACGCGGTCTGCGCCGACGCGTGGTTCACCGACGCGTCGCCGAACGAACACACCACCACCGCGTCGGTCGGCCAGGCGCCGAGACTGCCCGCCACGTGCGGTTCCAGCTCCGATGATCCGACTGGTACGCGAGCCGCAGCGGTCTTCTTCCGCTGAGTGGCCGACGCAGCGCGGGCGCGCTCGATCGCGTACCCGATGCCGACCGCTCTCGGCAGATGCGACGCGATCGTGGAAGTTGTCGGGACGACGTTGAGCCCGCGGTTGCCGAACACCTTGTGCCGCCCGCCCGCGATGGGTTCGGCCGAAGAGGCGACGATCCCCCGCAGAACGTCCCGGACTGGGTCGACGCCGGAATCCTCCGGCTGCCCCGCGCGTACGCAGTAGAACGCGCCGGACCGGTAGTGCAGCAGCGCCGGGTCGCTGTAGCGCAGCGCCTCGGCGACCGCGGCGTTGCCCTCGTGGCCGGACGATCCGATCGTGTAGTACCCCTCGCCGAATCCCCGCAGCCAGCGGGCGGCCAGATCCAGGTGCCGGCTGGTCATCTGCGCGTCGAACAGCCGCAGCGCCCGATCCGGCGCCAGGTCGCCCCAGCCGGCCGTGGGCTCCGCCGGAACGGGCAGGGTCGCGACCGTCTTCCGGAACCGCTCGTCGAGATCTTGAGGAGTCGTCACGTTCGCCAGCATCGCGCACCGATGCGACATCAGCCAGTCACCGACCGGTCCGGGCATAGGATCTCAAGGTGCGGAGTATGGAGCAGACCGACCAAGCGCCCATTACCCGAGCCGACGTCGGCTTCCGATCGGACCGCGGCCCGCTGCTCATCTCCCTGATGCTGTCCATCGGCCTGGTGGCGATCGACTCCACCGTCATCGCCACCGCCGTGCCCTCGGTCGTCGAGAGCCTCGGCGGGTTCCACCAATTCCCCTGGCTGTTCTCGGTCTACCTGCTCGCGCAGGCCGTCACCGTGCCCATCTACGGCAAGCTCGCCGACCTGTTCGGCCGCAAGCCCATGATGCTGCTCGGCATCGGGTTCTTCCTGGCCGGCTCGATCCTCTGCGGCTTCGCCTGGTCCATGCTCGCGTTGATCGTCTTCCGCGCCGTGCAGGGTCTGGGCGCCGGCGCGATCCAGCCGATGAGCATGACGATCGTCGGCGACGTCTACACGACCGCCGAGCGCGGCAAGGTCCAGGGCTACATCGCCAGCGTGTGGGCCGTTTCCTCGGTGGTCGGGCCGACCCTCGGCGGCGTCTTCTCCCAGTTCGCCACCTGGCGGTGGATCTTCTTCATCAACATCCCGCTGTGCCTGCTCGCCGCCTTCATGCTCATGCGCAACCTCCGCGAAGACGTGGTACGCCGCAAGCCCGTCCTCGACTATCGGGGCGCAGTCCTCCTCACCACCGGCGTCACGCTGCTGATTCTCGGCCTGCTCGAAGGCGGCGAGGCCTGGTCCTGGACGTCCTGGGCCGGGATCGGCGTACCAGCGGCCGGGTTGGCGCTGCTCATCGCGTTCGTGCTGGTCGAACGCCGGGCGGCCGAACCGGTGGTGCCGCTGTGGGTGTTCCGGCGGCGGATTCTCCTGACCGGCAGTCTCGTCTCGGCCGGAGTCGGCATGGTCCTCTTCGGACTGACCTCCTACGTGCCCGCCTACGTGCAGGGCGTGCTCGGGACAGGGCCGCTCGTCGCGGGCTTCGCGCTGGCCACGTTCACCCTCGGCTGGCCGCTCGCCGCGTCGCAGTCCGGGCGGGCGTACATGCGGTTCGGGTTCCGCACGACGGCGATCATCGGCAGTTCGGTGGCGATCGCCGGGTGCCTGCTGACCACCTTTCTCGGTACGCATACCCCGGTGTGGGTCGTGGGGGCGGTCTGCTTCGTCGTCGGCCTCGGCATGGGCTGGACGGCCGCCCCGACGCTCATCGCCGCGCAGGCGACCGTCGGCTGGTCGGAGCGCGGGGTGGTGACCGCCGCCAACATGTTCTCCCGCTCGGTCGGCGGCGCGGTCGGTGTTGCGTTGTTCGGCGCGATCGCCAACTTCGCGCTGCCGGATCTCGCCCGCGCGTCCAGCCACGTCTTCATCTCGGTCGCCGTGATCGCGATCCTCATGGGCGCTGCGGTGGTGGCGATGCCGCGTACGCCGGTCGCCGCTCAGTAGCGCTCCACCTCTCCGTGCGACACGGACGTCCTGATTCTGGTGATATGCCGGAATTGGCGGCAGGATGAACTCCGTGAAGCGCTTGAGCCTGCTCGCCTGCACCTGGCTGCTCATCGGCCTCGCCACGCCGGCTCAGGCGGAATCGGCCGACCCCGTCCTCGTCGGCGCGGGTGACATCGCCGCCTGCGGGAGCGGCTCCGTGCGTACGGCGAAACTCCTGGACGCCATCCCGGGCACGGTGTTCACCCTGGGCGACAACGTCTACCCGGACGGCAGCGCGCGCAACTTCGACCGCTGCTACGACCCGACCTGGGGCCGCCATCGCGACCGGACCCGGCCGACCGTCGGCAACCACGACTACCGCACCGACGGCGCGTGGCCGTACTTCGCGTACTTCGGCGCGAGCGCGGGCGATCCCGACCTCGGCTACTACTCCTACGACCTCGGCAGCTGGCACGTCGTCGTGGTCAACTCCAACTGCGACCAGGTCGACTGCGACGCCCAGCTGCGCTGGCTGGACGCCGATCTCACCGCGAGCAAGGCGAAGTGCACCGTCTCGATGTGGCACCACCCGCTCTACACCTCGGGACTGGACCACCATCCCGCCAAGTGGATGCGCCCGTTCTTCGAGACCCTGTACGCACACGGCGTCGAGCTGAACCTGAGCGGCCACAACCACAACTACGAGCGGTTCCAGCCGCTGGACGGGGACGGGAACGTCGACCTCGACCGGGGTGTGCTGCCGATCGTGGTGGGCACCGGCGGCGCTTCGCACTACGGCTTCGGCCGCGTACGCCCGCACTCGCTCGTGCAGAACGACGACACCTACGGCGTACTGAAGCTGACCCTGCGTTCCGACGCGTACGCCTTCGAGTTCGTGCCGGTGGCCGGCAAGACGTTCACCGACTCCGGCACCGGAACCTGCCACTGACGGCTTGCCCGGGCGGCTACAGTGCACGGGATGAGCGCCGTCGAGATCGCCGCCCCGATCACCGCCGTCACCGTCTTCCCCGACCAGGCCCGGATCACCCGGTCGGGCTCCACCGCCCTGCGTACCGGTGAGCAGCAGGTCTCGATCGGGCCGCTGCCGCTCGGACTGCTCCGGGACTCGATCCGGGTGACCGGACGCGGCCCGGCGACCGTTCTCGGGGTCGACCTCGTCACCCGGCGGGCCGCCGAACCCGACGACGAACTCGTCACGGCGTTGACCGACCAGATGCGGGAGATCGACGGGCAGATCGCGGCGCTCGCCGACGCCGATCAGGTCGCCACCGCGCGGGTCGCCTTCCTCGAGCGGCTGGCGATGCGTACGGCCAGCGCGTTGTCCACCGCGGAGATGGAGCGCGTGGGCACCTTCGCGGACGGGCTGGACGCGCAGCACACCGAGGTCCTGAAGGCGCGGCGCGAGCGCGAGCGGCAGCGCGAGGATCTGCTCAAGCGCCGGGCGGCCGTGGAGCGCCGGCTGAGCGATCTACGCGGCCGCCGTCAGCCCGACCGCCTGCTGGCCGTCGTCACGCTGACCGCCGACGAGGAAGGCGAAGCCGACCTCGACCTGAGCTACGTCGTGCACGGCGCGAGTTGGACCAGCAGCTTCGACCTGCGGCTGACCGGCGAACGGCTCGACCTGAGCTGGTACGCCCTGGTCACCCAGCAGACCGGCGAGGACTGGCCGGAGTGCGACCTGCGCCTGTCGACCGCCCGACCGGCTGGTGCGCTCGCGGTGCCCGAGCTTGATCCCTGGTACGTCGACGTCCTGCGGCCTCGGCCGGTGGCGGCCCCCGGTGCCTACGCCATGGCCGCCGAAATGAGCGACATGGCAGTGGGCGCCGCCATGCCGCGTTCCCCGGCCGCCGCTCCGGCGGCGCAGGTGATGGCCAAGCGGGCAGCAGCTCCGCCCATGATGGAGGCGTACGCCTCGGTCGAGCAGGGTCCGGTCGCGGCCACCTACCGTCCACAAAGGCCGATCGCAGTGCCCGCCGACGGAACCGGCCACCGGACCGTCATCGGCACCTTCGAGATGCAGGCCCGCCTCGACTACGTGACCGCCCCGGTGACGGCGGAGGAAGCAGTGCTCCGCGCGACCGTCGTCAACTCGACGACGCATACGCTGCCACCCGGCCGGGCCTCGCTGTTCCACGACGGGGACTTCGTCGGCGCGACTTCTCTGGAACCGTGGGCCCCGGAGGAGGAGCGCGAACTCGCCCTGGGCGTCGACGACCGCGTACGCGTGGAGCGGGAGCTCACCAAGCGCAGCGCCTCGAAGGCCACCCTGGGCAGCAGCCGACGGACCGAGACGGAGTACGAGATCCGGGTGGCCAACCACACCGACCGCCCGATCACGGTCACCGTCCTCGACCAGGTCCCCATCTCCCGGGACGGCGCGATCACAGTGAAGGACACGATCGCCGAACCCGCTCCGGCCGAGCGCTCCGAACTGGGCGTCCTCACCTGGAAACTGGCCCTGGCTGCCCAGGGAGCGGCGAAGATCCGGCTCGGCGTACGGGTCGAGGCAGCGAAGGGTGTCGAGATCGCCGGCTGGCGGGACTAGTTGCCGCTCTGCGCGATCTTCATCAACACGAAGAAGACGGCGACGATCACGAGCAGCATGATGAACGCCTGCCGCGAGTGGGAGATGTAGAGCCCGAAGGCCGCTTTCCGGGCGGCCTTCGCCTTCGGCACGCCACCCTTGGCCCCCTTCCAGGTGTTCTTCGCCGCGCCCATACGCACCCAGCGAGCACCCATCAGCAGACCGAGGCCGAGACCCAACGCGACGAAGACGACCGCACCCTCCTTCATGGACACGAAGGTAACGGTGCGCTCACCCGGCGTATATCGGACGATTGTGCTATTGCGTTCCGCCCGGGACTTCGAGGCGCTCAGCCGGGCCACTTGCCGGTGACCGCCCGGAAGCTCTGCGCGCCACCCCGGTCGACGGCCGCCTTGACGACGGCGAAAATCGCGCCCTGAAGCGCGGCCGCGATCAGGATCTCCGGCCATTCACTGCGTTCGTCGGTCGCCCGCGGCGCGTCCGGTTCGCCGGAGGCCAGTTTCCAGACCTGCTTGAACGCAATACCGGCGAGTACGCCCGCCAGCGCACCGCCGATCAGGCCCACCGGCTTGTACATGATCTTGTTCGCGTTCATGTACTCCTCCTTCCCTGTTGATCTAGGCGAGAAACGGTCGCCGGGGCAGCCATTTCTCGCCTAGATCGACTGGTCGCCCACCGAGGAGGGCGAGGACGACGCGAGCGCCGCCAACGCGTCACCCGTCACCCGATAGGGCACCCACTCGGTCAACGCAGTAGCGCCGAGCGACTCGTAGAAGGAACGAGCGGGGTTCCAGTCGAGCACCCACCATTCGAGGCGGGCGTACCCGCGCTCGACGCAGAGGCGCGCGAGCTCGCGGAGCAGCGCCTTGCCGTAGCCGCCGCCGCGGGCGGTTGGGCGTACGTAGAGGTCTTCGAGGTAGATGCCGTGCACGCCGCGCCACGTGGAGAAGTTCAGGAACCAGATCGCGTAGCCGACGACGTCACCGGCGGGAGAAACTGCGACGTGCGCGTACACGGCCGGCGAAGGACCGAACAGAGCGGCGGAAAGCTGAGCGACAGTGGCGACGGCTTCCGCAGGAGCCTTCTCAAAGAGAGCCAACTCGGCGATCATCGCGTGGATCGCCGGGACGTCGGCTGGGTTTGCCGGGCGGATCACGGGTTCACCGCCTGCTCTGTCAGGACTCCGTCCAGCACCGTTACGGCGTACCCCTGAAGAATCACGCGCGAACCGCGGAGCTCGACGCGGACCTGGCCGGAGCGTGGCGAGGCTTGGAGGCCGACCAGCGAGGTCGCGCCGAATCGCGCGCCCCAGAACGGCCCGAGTGCGGTATGCGCGCTGCCGGTGACCGGATCTTCCGGGATGCCCACGCCGGGGCAGAAGACGCGCGAGACGAAGTCCTGGCCGGAGCCGGGTTCGGCCGGGGCGGTGACGATGACGCAGCGGGCGCCGAGCTCGGCGAGGCCGGCGAGATTCGGGCGCAGTTCGCGGACGGTGAGGGCGGATGGCAGCTCGACCAGCAGGTCGCCGAGGTCGCCGGTGTGGTAGACGCCAAGCGGCGCGACGCCAAGCGAGTCTACAAGCGACGGTGGCGGTTCGGTGACGGTCGTGGGACTGGCCGGGAAGTCCATGGTGATCAGGCCGTCCCCGCTTACGCTCGTCAGAAGTGAACCGCTCAGCGTGTCGAATTGCGCCTCGTCGGCCAGGCCGTCCTGGTGGAGCGCGTGTGCGGTCGCCAGCGTGGCGTGCCCGCACATCGCGACCTCGGTGGCCGGGGTGAACCAGCGCAGTCCCCACTGCTCGCCGAGCGGCCGGGTGAAGGCCGTCTCCGCGCAGTTCAGCTCGGCCGCGACCCGCTGCATCCAGCCTTCGTCCGGCCAGTCGCCGACGGGCAGCACACACACGCCCGCCTGGTTGCCCCGGAACGCCTTCTCGGTGAAGGCGTCGATGATCCTGATCCGCATGAAGCGAAGTTATCGGACCGCGGTCAGGACGGCGAAGACCACCACGTTGTCTTGATACTCGCCGCCCGCGAACGGCCCGCCACAGGTCACCAACCTCAGCTCCGCGCGCCGGGCCAGGCCATAGATGTCGCCGCTCGGGAAGGCGTCCTTATGGTATGCGCGGACGGCCTCCACGGTGAACACGGCGGTACGCCGATCGGCCCGGTCGACGGTGACTTCTGCGCCGACGGGCAGCCGGCCGAGGTCGTAGAAGACGGCGGGACCGGCCGGGGCGGCGTCGACGTGGCCGAGCAGGACTGCCGCGCCCACCTCGCCGGGAGCGGGCCCGTGGTTGTACCAGCCGACGACCATGGGCGCGGAGAGCGGCGGGACCTGGACTTCGCCGGCGTCGTCGACCCCGACCGGGGTCACGTCGGCGTCCACCGAGATGGCCGGGATGGCGAGCTTGACCGGCTCGGAGCGGTCGAGTCCGCCGTCTGCGCCCTGGACGCCGCCGATCAGGCCGTGTGTCACCGACACCGGTGGTTCGGGTCCCAAGGTGGCCCAGCCGAGCAGCACGATTCCGGCGATGCCGGCCGTGATCAGGATGGGCTCGGGAATCCTGATCTTCCCGAGTCTTCCCAGGAATTTAGGGAGCTTGACGCGCATCTCCTCGCCGCCTTGTCAGCACCAGACCGGCCGCGGCGCTCACGGCCAGGACGACACCGGCGAGGGCGACACCCCGCTGCGTACCGCCGGAAGCCGTGGAACCGTCGCCTGTGGTCGGAGCGCCGTTGGGCGCCACGACGAGGTTTCCGGTGCCGGCCTCCCCGGTACTGCACCACACCTTGAGCTGGTAGGTGCCGGGCAGGGTCGAGTCGGGGACGGTGACCTCGGCGGCGTACGCGCCGGGGCCGGACGAGTCGGGTGCGCGCTTCATGCCGATCTGCGACGAACCGCCGATCGATTCCGCGCTGAGCGTCGCGCCGGTCGCGTCAGTGCCACAACCTGCGATGACGGTGGTGGTGCCACCGGGTCGGACGGTCTCCGGAGAAACCGTCACGGTCGCAGTGGCTGTACCAGCCGCAGAAAACGCGGTGCCAGCCGCGGCGAACGCGGGTGTCGCTATCAGTAGCCCCGTGACCAGCGAACTGGCGGCCACTGCGAGCAAGCGGCGCATGACTTCAGGTTAGCTAGGATCTGGGGGTGGCGTATGTGATCTCGGTGAATCTGGGCGTACGGCGGGAGACGGAGGCGTCGGAGGTCGGCGTCACCGGCATCGACAAACGGCCGGTAGCCGAACCGGTGTACGTACAGGACCCGGGTCCTCGGGACACCGGGCTGGGCAGCGGGCTCACCGGCGACGTCGTCTGCGACCGCCGCCACCACGGCGGTGACATCCAGGCGGTTTACGCGTACGCCCGGGAGGACCTCGACTGGTGGTCCGGTGAACTGGGCCGGGAGCTGCCGGGCGGCTGCTTCGGGGAGAACCTGACCACTTCGGGGATCGACCTGACGGGCGCCCTCATGGGCGAGCGCTGGCGCGTCGGCGACGAACTCCTGCTGGAGGTCACCGATCCCCGCATCCCCTGTGGCACCTTCGCCGCTTGGATGGCCGAGCAGGGCTGGGTGAAGACGTTCACGCGGACGGCCCGGCCGGGTGCGTACCTGCGCGTCCTGTCGCCTGGGACGATCCGGGCCGGTGACCCGATCGAGGTCGTCCACCGGCCCGACGACGGGGTCACGATGGGCGAGGCGTTCCGCGCGGTCACCCTCGAACCGGCGTTGCTGACCCGGCTGCTGACCGCCGACGGAGTCACCGAGGGGTTCCGGGACAAGGCTCGCCGACGGCTCACGGGCTGATCATTTTCGGTTCGAGGCCACTCATTTCCGCCGCGAGGCCGCGTTATGCCGGATAGCGCGGCCTCCCGCGCGCTCGGGTTCAAGGGGTCGTTGCAACACCGGGTTTCGGGTAGGGGTTCAAGAGTAGGTCGTTGAGGGCCTCGGCTGGGGTTTTCCAGT